>NZ_JBHTIV010000023.1:0-254729 GCF_042677225.1 Psychroflexus salinarum | reverse complement strand
GAGCACTAACGTGCCTATATCATCCTTATAAATCTTCAGAACTACAGCCGTTCCAAAAAGGCGTCTCAATTAAATGCAACTGGTTATATGTCGATAAAAATACACGTTTATTTCAAATATTCACGGGATAAACGCATATTTTCATCACGCTTATCGAATTCCTGTTATTCATTTTAAGATCTAATTAGTGCTTAATCGTACTTTATAAGCTTCACCCGTAAAATTCAACAGCTCATAACCCATTGAGCCTGTTTCCTGGTCTGTGGCATCGATGCATTTCTGAATAACAGCGCTTTGGAATACCGCCATGGAGTAAAATATCTTTTTTAGTAAGATTGTAGCCCTAGAATAAAAGCGGAGCATAAGTATAGCTTCCCCGTAGATACAGTAGGGATAATGTATGACATAGGCCATACTCTGTTAAAAGAAATTCTAAACTTGAGATACGCTGATATATTCTTAACTATAAGCAGGTACTGCAGTTTACAATAGTGTGGATAACTTAAAGCTTCGGATTCACTTGATTGCTTTAGCGTGTTTTTTCAACATATTAAAAAGAAACTTTCTGAAATGTGACTTCAATCACAAACCAGAGCAAATCTTCTATTTATTTTTGCATTGTGAAAACCCTCAAACTACATATAGCGCTTGCATTAAGTCTTACTGTGCTCCTATTCACTGTGAAGTCCGCATTCTGGCTATCCTATTATATGGTGTTCACCGATAACTTTATAGAAAGCTACTGTGAGAATACAGATCAACCTGATCTCGAGTGTGATGGTAAATGCTTTCTTGGGGACGTTCTCGATAAAAAAGAACCCGACACTCCAAAAAATGCGTCTGTTTTTCTGGAAAGTGAACTTGTTTTCACAACTACTGATTTTGAAACAGGTCTTAGTGTAGATGCTCTTATTTCCAAAAAGAAACCTTCCTATTTTTATACTTCACTTTACAACTTTCATTATCCGAAGAGCAGTTTTAAGCCACCCGCAGCTCATGTTTAACAACACATTTTATTTAAAACATAAGAGTTAAACATCAAATGCTTAAACATGAAATTAATATTAAGCGTCATCTTTTTTGTGGCTGGTTCTGTCATGCTTCTTGCACAAACTAAAACCATAGAAGTAAAGGACGCACAAACCAAAGAAACCCTTACCGGGGTTTATGCCACCAGTCAAAATAACAAAGAAGATTACCGCATCACTGAAAACAAGATTCTGAAACTCGACATCGGTAAGACTTACCGCATCAGTCATATAGGCTACAGTCCTCGAGTTTTAAAAATAAACTCCTTTACTCCTGAAGTTATTTACCTGGAAGCTCAAAACACAGAACTGACAGAAGTTTTGGTTACAGGGAAAATCTTCCAGGATCCAGTGATGAACATCACCACTCCAGACTTAACCGAAAGAGTAAGTCAGCCCAAAAATGTAGCAGACCTCTTCCGGGATATTAACGGATTTGGCCTCATCAAGCGAGGGAATTATGCCATAGATCCATCTTTCAGAGCTTCACAATATGAACAGTTAAACATTCAGTACGATGGCGGAACCAAAGTGATGCACGCCTGCCCCAACAGAATGGATCCCATCACCACTCATGTCATGCCGGAAGATATTGCAAAAATTGAAGTGGTTCGAGGCCCCTACACCATGAGATATGGCGCTACTTTTGGCGGATTGATCAATATGGTTTCCAAACGGCCGGAGATTGGAAAATATGGCCTATCAGGAAGTGCATCCACTGGTTATGAAACCAATGGTAACTCACTGGTCAACATGGTTCGTCTCCAGTATGCAGAAGAAAAATTCGATGTCGTTGGCATGTATGGTTACCGGGATTTTGGCAATTACGAAGATGGAGGTGGTCGAGAAATCCCTTCTTCCTTTAGAAGCATAGATTACAGTCTGCGAATGGGCTATAACTTTACTAGTTTGGAGCGTTTACAACTGCACTGGAGACAATCCTTCGGTAGAGATGTGCTTCATGCTTCCTTACCCATGGATTCAGATTACGACGATTCTTCTATGCTGTCCCTGGATTATTTCAAAAAAAGACCAGGAAAGACCCTGCAAAAAATTCAGGCCAAAGCCTACTATTCTTATGTAGATCACCTGATGAGCAATAGCAGACGAAGCAATTTTAATACAGTGGAAGCCGTTTCTCCTGTCGAAGCGACGACTGCTGGTGGCCGATTTGAACTGGAATGGAAACTCGATGAGTTCTGGACCTTATTCACAGGAACCGATGCCCTGTTAATCAGTAGAGATGGAACCAGAAATCGGCTCATCAAGCTTAATATGATGGGAATGCCCATCACCCCACCTTTAGAACTGACAGATAAAATCTGGCAGGATTCCTTTATCAATGACTACGGATTTTTTGCAGAATCTCGCTACAGACTCAACTCCTCAACGGTGCTTAATGCTGGAGTACGTTATGATTTAGTCCGTTCAGACATTCAGGATCCTGCAACAGATTTTCAGGCTTACTATCCAGGTTTAGGAAGCAGAACAGAGCACAATTTCAGTGCAACTGTATCGCTTAAGAAACTACTGGATGCAGATAATCAATTGGAGTTTGCTTTTGGCCGTGGAGTGCGTTCTGCCAACATGATTGAACGGTTCATCAATCACTTCCAGGTGGGTCAGGATCCGTTTGAATACATCGGGAACCCCAACCTGGATGCTGAAGTGAATAATCAGTTTGAAGTTGCCTATACAGGTAAGAAAACATTTGATGGCGCTATTAACAGACTAGACTGGGGCGCTTCCGTGTATTTTTCTCACTTCGAGAATTATATCGTTGCCATTATAGATCCTACCAAAACCAGAAAGTTTATGCCCAATCAGGAACCATTAAACCCAAAGGTCTTCAGAAATCTGGATGAAGCTTACAAAACTGGTTTTGAAGCCAGTCTTGGCGTGAATTTCTTAAACAACTTTCAATTTGATGCCGAAGCTGCCTATGTATATGCCAGAAACGAGGACCTCAGCGAATCTCTCCCACTCACTCCTCCGTTGCGCAGCAAATTCAGCTTGCAATACAATAAAAACAAATTCTGGGCTGCCACCGACTTAAGAGTCGTAAGTCAGCAAGATGAACTGGCAACATCCTTTGGAGAAAATCAGGCAACACCTGGCTACGAACTGGTTGATTTTCGATTGGGGTATGAGTTGTTTCCTGGCCTTAACCTGGGTGGTGCCGTGTTGAATGCATTTGATCAGCAGTATTACGATCACTTGAATTTCGCTTTTAGAAATCAGGCCAATGCCAATTTAAGCGGAATGGAACGCCTCACCGATCCAGGTCAGAATTTCACTGTCTTTGTAAAGTATGAGTTTTAATTGATTCTGATGGCGTTTTTACACGCTGTCATTTTACTAGTCTTTAAGTCAAAAGCTGGAATATCATGGTCTGAAAAGGAGTTTCAGTCGCTACTCTCTCTTTCCTTGGTTTTCTGGCTTTTGGTTTTTAATACTCAAAATTCAATTACAAATGTAGCATACCAGTTTCGTGGAGCGGAAGGAATAATTCCTGGTCCAGGGTAACCCGTTGCCCTTCTTGTGAAGTAGGCTTCATCTAAAAGATTATTGACCCCTGTTTCAAGTTTAAAGTTTTTATAGCGATAAGACATGGAGAAATCCAGTACATCATACTGTGGTATTTCTCCTATCACACCACTTATGCTTCCATCCACAGAATTGGTAGCATCTGTAAACTGATCTGATAAATAGGTGTACTGCATACTAGCCGTAAAATCCTTGTACGCAAACCTAAAGCCGGTTTTTAAATTAAGATCGGGAACAAATTCTACTTCGTTTCCTTCGATGCCTAACTGCTGTGAATTTGTATATTCTGAAGTAATGAAAGAGGTATTCACAAACACATTAAGGCCATAAGCAGATCCTAGCGTGAAAATCTTTTTTAAGTTGAAATCGAATAAAGATTCTACCCCATAAATAACGGCATCCCCCACATTTCCCCTTTCACTTATGACTCGATTGTCGTCCAGAACTTTTTGAACAAAACCTATCCTATCCTGGTAAGACAAAAGAAACGCACTGGCATCATAAGATATGAAATTATTAAAGTTTCCTCTTGCACCTATATCAGCTGTAAAGCCTTCTTCATCGGTAATATCTGGATCTACAGCAAAAGCAGGGTTGCTGATATTAATATCAGAAAAAGTCACCGAACGGTAATTTTCTGAAATGTTCCCATAAAGTTCCAACGCACTGCTCGGCTTATAACTCATCCCCGTTCCTAAGAGAACAAAGGAGCGTTCAAAGCTTCGTTGATCTTGAATCGTCTGGTCATCAATCACATTTCCGGCAGCATCGGTATTAATTCTTCTAAAAAACCCATCGCTTTCCGTTTTTATATATTCAAATCTAAAGCCTGGAGTCACCGAAAATTCATCAGTGATATAAAAAATATTCTCTCCAAATAGGGCGATGTTAGTATTGGGTAAATCAAACTCAGATTGGTTAGGATAGCCAGGAAATTCATCATTTCTGAAGCTGAAATCTGGCCCAAAGCCATCTGAACCTGCTCCTTGCTGCTCCTGGTTATCTGAATTGTAATATTTTGTACCAATCAGAAAAGTAGCGTCTTTGTCAAAAATTTCATATTCACTTAGCAGTCGCGCTTCAAACCCAAAATTGCTGAAATCACTTACAATCAAATCCCGTTCTTCATTGGGATCGATCTGGTTAACTCTGTTGGTTCTGAAACCTAAGGCACTTCGTTTAGCATTTAACCCAAAAAAGTTGAAGGTGAAATTGGTCTGTTCTGAAAACTCGTGAGCTAATTTTAAGTTATACAACAACCAGTCTACTTCAAACCAGTTGCGCTCCCGATTGCTTTGGAAAGGATCTTCTGCAAACATTTGATCGGTTAGACCTCCTGATTGCTGAGCCAGATAATTCATATAAGTCACTTCACCAGTAAGTTTGGTTTTCTCATTGAATTCATAGCCCAAATGCGAAAACATATTGATAGACTCATATTCAGAATTGGGTCTGAATCCATCCCCTCTTTTATAATTGACATAGGTGTAATAGCTCCATTGGTCTTTGGTGCCACTCAAACTTGTGAAATTGGTATACAAGCCATAACTGCCCCCTGTGTTCCTTGTAATAACTTCAAGTGGCTTATTTGGATTAGGCTCCTTCATAATGAAGTTCACAAGTCCACCAAACTGAGTTCCATATTGAAGTGAAGCTGCGCCTCTTATAATTTGTATCTGTTGCAAACCTTCAGAAGCCGGGGTGTAATAACTTTCTGGATAGCCTAGAACATCAGCGCTAATGTCGTAGCCGTTTTGGCGCGTATTGAAATTGGCTGTTCGGTTGGGATTGAGTCCTCGACCACCAATATTCAGCTGTAATCCGCCATCATCATTCTGAAAAATATTTAAGCCTGCCACCTGACTATAAATTTGGCGAGCGTTGTTGGTGGCTAAATTAGCCATGGATTGATCTACTTGTATAACTTCGGTTTTTTTACCAGCGTAAATAGCAGTGCCTTCTACATCTTTGAGTCGGTTGAGTTCAAACACTTTTTCCTTTTGAGCGATAATTTGAACTTCAGAAAGTTCTTCAGATAAAGGCTCCAAATTGATGGTTAAATTGGTATCTGCATCAGCATTGATATGTTTTTCAAGGATTTGAAACTGAAACCCATAAAAAACCAGTGTTAGTTGTTTTTTTGAAGTTTCAAATTCGAAATAGCCGGAAGCATCGGTTTGAGCTAAAATGCCTTTGTCTTTGTCGTATACATTAACTTCATTTACAGGCTTTTTTTGAGCTTGGTCGTACACATAACCTTCAATTTGATAGGTTTGTGACCAACCTAGTACTGAAAATAAACTCACTAACATAAGAATACTAAAGTCCTTTAATCTCATCTTTAAATGGTAAAATCCAAGGCTTAGGCTTGAATGATTCGTATTGTTTTAATAAATCCACATCAGGATCTATGTAAGGCTGACTTCTTCTGCCATTGAGAGCTACAAAGCTTTCTACATAAATTTCAATAGGTTCGTGACCCTGGGCTTTGAATTGTTCAGCTAAATAATGTGCGTATTCCAAAATGAAATCGGGTTGTGTACTCATCTGTTTCTCCTGAAACGATGTGAGAAAATCTGAGTTATCCACATAAAAAGAAGTTCCCTTTTCAGGATTCACAACTTTGAAATAAGCATAGCCTCGTTTCTCCATCAGCATCACCCGCCAGGAAAACCGATAACCTTCTTCTCTCCAAAATAGTTCACTTGGATACAAGGCGTATCTAAATGGCATAAGTAATTGAATTATAAAAAACACCGCCAACACCGTAACTACCTGCTTCTGATAGTGGTAAGAAAATGTTTGAGTTACAATCGATTTCGATTTAATATTGAACTGCTTAAATAGGTTTCGAAGGACACCAATAATTTTATAATGCACTTTTGCATCAAAAAATATTAAACTCCCCACAATCATGACGTAAGGAAACATGCCAATAGGGAAAAGCACTCTGGTGAAGGCATGAAAAAATACCACCAAAACAAAGGCAAATAGTCGAGTCCGTTTATACAGTAATAAAAAAGGAATCAATAAATCATAGAACATTCCAGACCAGCTCATGGCATAATGAAACCAGGATTGCTGCATCAGATTCTCCCCTATGAATGGTAAATCATATTTGGAGGGCAGCCAAATTTTGAGCGGCATGGCTTTAAACAGCCAGTCGCTGTTGATCTTGGCTAAGCCTGCATAAAAATACACCATGCCCAGCAGCAGTTTTATAGAATCGATAGTCCACCTGGGGATAAGCAGGTATTGCTTTTTTCTTATAAGATTATCAATAGAATAATACGCATTGGCTGGTAAGAATATCATCAGAAAACTCAAAATACTGATGAAGTAATAATGGTTGAGGTAAGTCGTCTTATCCATGAATTCTATATAAGTAAAACTCAAAAAGAATAATATGATGGATAAGCGATATTTTAAACCTAAAGCGACAAATAATGCAGAAAGTCCACAGATAATGAAAATAAGATAGGTCCAGTCACCAATGGGTTTCACCCACTCAAATCCATAATATGAAAAATGAAATTTAGGATCGAGATATAATTTTTCAATCCAGCCATAACTCCAAAATCGAATTATACTGATAAGCATCATCAATCCAAATCCTATTCTGAAAACAGACAAGGGAGCAGCTGAAGTTTGTTGGTTAAAGTAAACAGTGAATCGGTTCAACATAAGGATAGAAAGGGATTTTCAAAACTTTGAAAATCCCTTATTTAAATTATTGTAATTATGATAGTTTAATCTCCGTCTGCATCAACAAAATCAACACTGATGTCTAATGCCTGAAGCATATCAACTTTTAATAGCACAACTGCTAGCTGAATGGTATCAAAGGTCTCCGTCATGGCTACGTTATTGGTTTCAACCTGCTCTGCAAAACTTTCGTTCAAGGTCTCGATTTTGGCTTCTGCTTCATTAAATCGATTAGTAATCAAAGCACTTAAGTCTTCACCTTCTTTTATAGTATTTAGAAAATCAAGATAATCGTCCAGGCTTTGGCCATTATTGCCACTTTCAAAAGCAATTCCATTGAAAAAATTCTGAATAGCATCCATTCCTTCAAGTGCCAGGGTCTTAGACAAATGACCATTATAATAAGCCTCTACTCGATCTGGTAAAGGAGTTGGAGAAAAATTACCCGCCGGAATCCCAAACTTGTTCGCTCTAAATCCTTTTTCGTAGTAAAAAATAAAATCATTAACTACCAAGTTGATAGATCCTGTAGCAGAATTATCTGTATTATTTACAAAACTATCTCTGTAACCATTATTCCAATCGTCTAATATAGTTTGCGTCAAAGTTTGCATTCTATCGATCAGATCAGATAAATACCCTCTGTAACCTTCTGCATCGGCTGAATTTATATAAAACTCAAGCAATTCGGCATCAGTATCGGCCAGACCGTAAAGCATGTAATCCAGAGCTGGAAAACCTACTGCATCATTATTATTGACGCTGGATAAATCATAATTTTGATTGACGATATTTTGCTGAATATCTATCGTATTGGTTGGATATACATTCATTTGAAAAATATAGTTGGTACTTTCCGCCATACCTATATTGAACATTTCTACATGCTGCCATGCTTTATAGGCATCTTTCCAGGATTCTCTCAAAGTTTCAAGATTTACCTGTGATGGTTCAGCAGTAAAATTATTTTTAGCATCTACCATGGCATTGAGCCGGACATTCAAGTTAGCGTAACTTGGAATGATGATATTGTCTGCCCAGTTGCTAAGCATAGCTGAGCGATCAAACCCATCATTGGTTGAATTTTCAGAATCAGTATCGTCTGAACTACAGGCAACTATCAAAACTACAGTTGCTAAAGTAAACAGACCTAAAATGATTTTCTTCATCACGTTCATTTTTTTGAAAATATAAAAAGTAAGGGTGCTTCTAAGCACTTGTTTAGTCTTAAACTAATCCTAGATTAGCTTCCAGCCTGCTCAACCGTAAAGTTGAATCTATCAGCTATTTGGCTTGAGAAATTATCTAAAGTCTCCTCTGTAACATCCCAAAATCCATTGCCTTCCATCAAAGCAGATAGCATGGCATCAACTTCAGATTTGCTAAAGTATGGAGCTTCAGAGTTTGGCATTCTTGTGAACTGTAAACTATTGATAAACCCATAACCTTCAGACAAATCATGGAAAGCAGCACCTTTGTCATTTACTAAACCTGTTTTAGCTTGTTGAAGATAGTATACCGCCCGGATACCTATTACTTTAGAAATCTCTTCTCTGATGATTTCAGCTTGTGCATCTCTTAGTTCGTAATCTTCAGCTACAATAGCTGCTCTACCTAATTTGAAAGCGTTATATACGTCTTGAGCAATCCCGGAAAAATCTGGATCATTTTCAGCTCTTCCTAGATATTTATTCAGGTATTGGTCCTGGCCAAGCTGAGGGTTATCTTTATTATCAGTACCATATAGATAGCCAAATGCTTCATCCCACTTATGCTCCATGGTAGTGTAATTAGCACCTTCCGCAGTTACATCGCTGTTATTATTTTCGACATTGTTAGCCTCATCTAAAACAGACGGACTTAAATAGTTATTGAGCATTTGATCTGTCATAACTCCTCCTAAAAGCGTTAAGATAATAGCCTGGTTATATTCAAGTCCTTTAGCGTTTACATATCTAATGCTTCCACCACCTGCTTCCTGTATTTGTCCAGCCAAACCTGGCTCAGCGATTGTATTCCAGTTGGCAAACACTTCATTAACTTGAGCACTGATCCAGCTATCCACCTGATTTTTAATTTCATTTGCTTCCGTTGAATTTGCCGAGAAATAATCCCTGGATGCTGCCGTCTTGCTTCTTAAATTTTTACCTGATGCATTTAAGCTTTCCTGAGAAAAATCATTATCACCAGCCTGGTGTGCGTACATAGCAAGTAAATCAGCTTCAGTTTTACTGTTATCCAGCAAGGAAGCTTTAAATTCATCTGCCATTAAGATTCTGGTAGTTTGACCGTCATAACTAACCGTAGAGTTTCCATTACGATCAAAGCTGTAAGTATCTGGAACTTCTACACCAGGATTGATTATATCTGTGTCATCATCACTGCAGGATGTAAAAAGTAAAGTTGTAAATCCTAGAAATAAGCTGAAAATTAAATTTGATCTTTTCATTTTTTGATTTTAATTTGATTATTTTAATTTAGACTTGTTATAAATACTCGGCAAATATAAAACTCTTTACGAATTCAACAAATATTATTTATATTAAGTTTAAATAACAATAGTTAAAATTTGGACCTAAACTATTTGCTGCCATATGAGGTCTCAGCAAAGCATTAACCTCCAGTATTTTATATAAGAAGCAAGAAATTTATAAAAGTTTATTTTCAAACATTCATTTTTTTTTACTCCTTGTTATTCATTCTCAGCTGTTAAAAAGAAAAGACTGTTTTACGCGGCTATCCAGCACCAGCAGGTCACCTGTGTCTCAAGATTAAAGGTTAATCACTTCAATCAAGATAGCAAAATGAATTCTGAGTGGTGAAACGTGAGAGATCAGTTTGTCTTTTTAATTTAAAAAACAGTAGAGAGAAAAATCTCTTCTCGAAAGTCGGTTGTATTCTTCGTTTAGATAAAAAATTAGAAAATTAACAAACCTGCTTAATAGAACATTTGTTACATTCAATGCGTATCTTAATCTCTAATTTTGCAATTCCAAATTCAAAAGAAAATGAATGCATATATAAAATTAATCACTGTCTTAACGGCTTTATTTAGCCTTGGTCAAATACAAGCTCAGGAAGAACTAAAATTTACTTTAGAAGAATTGAAGAATCAAGTGCTTGAAGACAATAGGTCGCTTCAGGTTAACGAAAGTAAATTCAGAAAAATAAGAGCACAATACAGGCAAACCAATGCTGCGTTTTTACCTCAGCTTAGTGTATCTCATAGTTTTTACAGAACCAATAATCCTGTACAGGCGTTTGGTACTTTATTAAACCAGGGGATTTTCACAGAACAGGATTTCCAGATTGACAACCTGAACAATCCGAGCGCCATTTCCAACTTTACGACTGCCTTGAAAATAGAGCAGCCACTCATCAACCTGGATAAATGGGCGCAACGTTCTGCATTAAATGCTCAGAAGGAAGCACAAGAGCTTAAGAATAAATTTGAAGAAAAAGCACTTTTAGTAGAAGTAGAAAAACTGTATATGCAGCTTCAACTGGCTTACAAAGGCGTTGAAGTACTTGAGCAAACCAGAGAAATTGCCAGACAAAATTATGAAGATATACAGAACTTTTATGATGAAGGTTTACTGGTGATGCCCGATGTTTTGAATGCAGAAGTCAGATTAAACGAAGTCGAAAATGAGTACATCGCAGCATCCAATCAGCTTGAAACTATTTCAGATTACCTCCTTTTCCTGATGAATAAAGATTCCAATGCGATTGTAAAACCAGATTCTGAACTCCATCTCAATGTAGTTGCTTTGAAAGATCAAAACCAGCTTGAAACCAGAGAAGATATCTTGGCAGTCGATTTGCAAACAGAAGCACAATCCAAAATGCAAACAGCTTCAAAGCTGTCCTTTCTGCCAACGCTTAATGCTTTTGGAAATGTCCAGTGGTTTTCTGACGAAGTTTTTACCACAGACTCCAGAAACTTTTTTGTAGGGGCATCTCTCAACTGGACTGTTTTTGAAGGTGGCAAGAACATCGCAAAACTGCAGGAGGAAAATGCAAGTCTGGACCAGGCTCAACTGGAAGCCTCTATGTACGCCTCACAATCTTACATGGAATTGGAAAAAGCAAAACGACAATTTCGAGAAGCCGAACAGAAACTCAACAGAAACAGACTCTCTTTAGAACAAGCAGAGAAAGTTTACAAAATCAGAAAAGATAGGTTTGATGAAGGACTGGAAAGAACTACTGATTTGCTTCAGGCAGAACAGCAACAGTCTGCCATGAGACTCGCTTACAATCAATCCATATTCGAATTTAATTATGCTCAGTTATATGTTCAATTTTTAGCTAACAATTACTCCTATGAAAACTAAACTATTACCTATATTCTTTATTTCATTCTTTTCGTTAAGCTTAATGAGCTGTGGAGAAGAAACACAAAGTGAAAAATCCCAGCCAGAAGTCGTTAATGTAGAAGTTCAAAACCCCGTAACCAGCTTACCTCAGCTTTTAACTCATAAGGGGAAAATTAGGTCTTCAAAATCAGTAAATATCCAGTCCAGAGCTTCCAGCTATGTTGATAAAATTCTGGTAGAGGTGGGAGATGAAGTTAAAGAAAATCAATTGCTTGTTAAGCTGAATAGCGATGACCTTATTTCAAAACAAGCTCAGCTCTCAGCTAAACTTGAAGAAGTGAAAGCAACATTGGAAAATGCTGAAAAAGACTACGAACGCTATAAAAACTTGAGAAAGAAAAATAGCGTTTCAGAAAAAGAACTGGAGTCTATCAGACTGAAATATAACTCGGTAAAAAGCCAAAAAGCAGCAGTTGAAAGTCAGTTGAACGAAGTTGAATCCGAATTAAAATATTTCAACATCAGAGCTCCTTTTGAGGGTTTGATTACTTCAAAATCAGCTCAGGAAGGAGATTTGGCAAACCCGCAATACCCTATATTACAGATGGAAGTGGATAATGCTTTTGAATTTCACTTTTCAGTTTCAGAACGAGCAATTCCTGCGCTTAGAAAAGGGCAGCTGGCTACTGTTAAAGTATCCAACGATGGACAGGTAATCGATGCTCAGATTTCTGAAATAAGTTCTTCCTCTCTCAATTCAGGTGGACAATATCTTGTGAAAGCAAAACTGATTAACGAGAATAATATCGAGTTATTTTCTGGTCAGCAAGCCGAAATTCAATTGGTCACAGACGTTTTGGATCAAGGGGTTTTCATTCCTAAACCTGCACTCATGAGACGCGGCAGCTTGCAGGGGCTGTTTGTAGTAAGTCCGGACAACAAAGCCATGCTTAGATGGGTCGAAGTTGGTGCAGATTACGGTGAACATATTGAGATTTTATCTGGACTTAGCGAAGCTGAACCCGTTGTCATTTCAGCCGATTCCAAGCTTTATAACGGCATAAACGTAAACTACTAGATCTTATGAAAAATGGTATTGCTGGAAAACTAGCCAACGCATTTCTAACTTCTAAAATCACCCTTTTGATGATGGTGGTGTTCATGGGAGTAGGTATTTACGCAACCATGTTGATTCCAAGAGAAGAAGAGCCTCAAATAGACGTACCGATGGCTGATATTTTTGTTAGCTATCCTGGTGCAAGCCCCAAAGAAATTGAATCTAAAGTCATTATTCCTTTAGAACGTGTGATTTCCAATATCGACGGAATTGAATATGTTCATACCACCTCTATGCAGGGACAAGGTATGCTCATTGCTCAATTCTACGTTGGCGAGGATATTGAACGGTCCTATGTAAAGCTTCATGATGAAATCATGCGGCATATGGATGAAATTCCACAAGGGGTTTCCCAGCCTCTTATCAAAACCAGATCTATCAATGATGTTCCAGTGGTAGGCCTTACACTTTACAGTGAAAAATATGATGACTACCGCCTTAAGCAAATCGCTGATGAACTTCTTTTAGAAATTGAGAAAGTGGAGAATGTTGCTTCCACTGAAGTGATTGGAGGGAGAAGTCGTGAACTAAAAATAAAATTTAACCATCAGGAAGCAGCAGCTTATGATCTGGACATTTTAAGTGTCACTCAAATGATTCAGGCCAATCATTCCAAATCTAAGAGCGGTAACATTCAGAATCAGGATGAAAACCTTCTCATTACCACAGGAAAATTCATTGAAACTGAAAAGGACCTAAAACAAATTGTCGTAGGCACTTATGACAATAGACCTGTCTATCTGCATCAAATTGCCGATGTGGAAGAAGGAGCAGAACATCCAAAAAACTATGTAGAATTTGGATTTGGTGCTGCAAGTGCTGAACAGGCTCAGATGCCTTCCTCCTATTCTGCTGTCACTTTATCTGTAGCCAAGCGAGAAGGCTCAGATGCCATGCAGGTAGCCGATCAGATTATAGCTCAGAAAGAGCGCTGGGGAAACTATATTATCCCGAAAGACGTAAAGCTAGAAGTCACACGAAACTATGGAGAAACTGCATCAAACAAAGTTTCTGATTTACTCTTTAACCTGCTAAGTGCTATCATCGCTGTGACTTTAGTAGTGATGCTATCTATGGGTTGGCGTGGCGGACTTGTGGTGTTTATTTCGGTACCGGTGACCTTCGCCTTAACCATGCTTAGTTATTATTTATTCGATTATACCTTAAATAGAATTACCCTTTTTGCACTCATTTTTATCACAGGTATTGTGGTGGACGACTCTATCATCATCACTGAAAATATGCACCGGCATTTCAAGATGAAAAAAAGATCCTTGCGAAACGCCGCTATTTACGCTATCAACGAAGTAGGTAACCCTACCATTCTGGCTGCTTTCATCGTGATTGCCTCTGTATTGCCCATGGCATTTGTTAGTGGACTTATGGGACCTTATATGAGTCCTATGCCTATTGGCGCTTCTATCACTATGATTCTTTCTTTATTCATAGCGCTTACCGTTGTGCCTTATCTGGCCTTTTACTTTTTAAAAGGAGATGGCAAACCAGACGATGGCGAAGAAGATGATGAAGAGGCTATCAAGAAAGCAGATCAACTTGGTGACGAAAAATTAAAGTCTACCAGAATTTATAAGATTTACGAAAAAGTTCAAAGACCACTTCTGGAAAGCTCCAGGAAACGCTGGCTCTTTATAGGAAGTACGGTCATTCTTCTCATCGCTTCGGTGCTTTTGTTTTTAAATGAATCGGTTTTAGTGAAAATGCTTC
This sequence comes from Psychroflexus salinarum, assembly GCF_042677225.1. Taxonomy (NCBI): domain Bacteria; kingdom Pseudomonadati; phylum Bacteroidota; class Flavobacteriia; order Flavobacteriales; family Flavobacteriaceae; genus Psychroflexus; species Psychroflexus salinarum. Next base: position 240,288 of record NZ_JBHTIV010000023.1, on the reverse strand, counting down.
CCTTCGATAACAAAAATGAATTTCAAATTGTGATCGACATGCCAGAGGAAACTCCTCTGGAACGTACTCAAGCTGTTACTTTAGAAATTGCAGAATATGTCAAAAACCGTGAGGAAGTCGTCAATTATCAAACTTACGTTGGCACAGCTTCACCCATTACTTTCAACGGTCTGGTGAGGCATTATGACCTGAGAGACGGTGAGCACCTTGCAGATATTCAGGTTAATATCACCAACAAAAGTGAACGTAGTGCCCAAAGTCATGATATTGCAAAATCCTTTAGAAAAGACGTAAAAGCGATTGGAGACCGCTATGGCGCCGCTATCAAAATTGTAGAAGTTCCACCAGGACCTCCGGTCTTATCTACTATCGTAGCTGAAATTTATGGACCTGATTACGAAGAGCAAATCAAAATTGCTGAGAATGTCAAAAGTATTTTACAGGAAACTCAGGATGTGGTTGACATCGACTGGAGAGTTGAAGCCGAACAAACTGAGGTTGAGTTTGTAGTAGACACCGAACGCGCTAATTTAGAAGGAGTAAGCACTCAGCAAATAGTTGAAACGATGCGATTAAGTCTTGGAAATGCTTCTATTGGCATGGCTTACAGAGAAAATGAACGAGAACAGGTGAGCATCACTTACTACACTCCCAATGCTGAAAAGTCATCTACAAAAGATTTATTAAAACTTAAAGTCAAATCACAACAAGGCCATATGGTAAACATTGGAAATCTTGTGAGTTTGGTGGAACAGCCTATAGAAAAAAGCATTTACAGAAAAAACAAACGTCGCGTAGTTTATGTCACTGCAGAAATGGCTGGAGAACTAGAAAGCCCTGTTTACGCCATTCTGGGTATGGAAGAATACCTCAAAGATATGCATTTGCCAGAAGGATATTCTATAGAAGAATTATACACCGATATCCCAGTAGATACAGAAGATTACTCGGTGAAATGGGATGGAGAATGGCAAATAACGCTGGAAGTATTCCGAGATCTCGGTATAGCATTCTTAGGAGTGATTTTCATTATTTACATGTTGATTGTTGGCTGGTTCCAAAGCTTCCGCTCTCCTATTGTGATGATGATTGCTATTCCGCTATCATTGATAGGAATAGTATTAGCGCATTGGATTTTTGACGCCTTTTTTACCGCTACCTCCTTTATCGGTATGATTGCCCTGGCGGGAATTATGGTGCGTAACTCAGTATTGCTTATCGATTTTATAGAAATCCGTCTCAACGAAGGCATTGCCTTTAAGCAAGCTATTATTGAGGCTGGAGCTGTGAGAACCACACCAATATTATTAACCGCAGGAACCGTCGTTATTGGAGCTGTCGCTATACTCTTTGATCCTATTTTTCAAGGACTAGCCCTGTCGTTAATGGGCGGAACCATCGTGTCCACTTTCTTAACCCTAATTGTTGTACCCCTTGTATTTTATGTAGTAATGAAGAAAAAATATAAATAACAGAGCGTTTTAGCAGGCTGCCCGTTACAAGTCTGCAACACAAAAGCCAGGTTTAAAAATCTAGGCTTTTGTGTTTTATGGTATATTCACTTTCATCCCGAACGCGGGGTTTTGTGATTTAATGTTAAATTTGAATTCATTATATAATTGGAGATTCAATTTCAACTCAAATCAGAATGAAAAAACTATTTAAAAACACTTATCTCTTAGCTTTACTATTATTCAGCATAAATACTTACTCACAAGTAAATGAAGCATGGGAAGAGAAGCCATCGCTGAGCATTTATGGATTTGTCGATGCATTTTATATGTATGACTTCAATGAACCTCAGGGCAATAAAAGACAGTCATTTCTTTTTAATCACAATAGACATAACGAATACAATTTAAACTTAGGTCTAATAAAGCTTGGCCTGGATCACTCCAGATACCGAGCGAATTTAGCACTACAGGCAGGCACTTACGCCAACGACAATTACGCTCAGGAATCCGGTGTTTTTAAAAATGTTTTTGAAGCTAATGTTGGTGTTGCCTTAACTTCCAGTCAAAATTTATGGCTTGATGTGGGGATCTTCCCTTCGCATTTAGGATTTGAGAGTGCTATTTCATTAAATAACTTAACATTGACGCGATCACTTTCTGCAGAAAGTTCCCCTTATTTTTTGGCTGGTGCGAAATTAACTTATCAAGCGACAGATAAATTGGAAATAACCGGACTCATGGTCAATGGCTGGCAACGTATACAAAGACTGGAAGGCAACTCATTTCCTTCTTTTGGTACTCAACTCAATTATTCCGCTTCAGATAAGTTGACGCTAAACTGGAGTACATTTATAGGTACAGATGATCCAGATGTTACTCGACGTATGCGTTATTTCAGCAACATGTACAGTCAATTCCAAATAGCTGAAAGCTTTAATCTCTTAGCTGGCTTCGACTTTGGGGCTCAACAAAAAGAAAAAAATAGTTCAAGTCATGACTTATGGTTTACTCCCGTAGTCATAGGACAATATATCATAAACGAAACCTGGAGCACTGCTTTGAGAGCAGAATATTATCAGGATGAAAACGGGGTAATTATTCCAACTGCGACGCCCAACGGGTTTAAAACCACCGGCCTGTCTGTAAATGTAGATTATTCTCCCATTCCCAACCTGGCCTGCAGACTTGAAGCTCGCTGGTTTGAAAGTCAAGATGCCATTTTTGAAACTCCCAACGACAATACTACTTCCAACTTTTTCGTAGGAGGATCTGTAGCGATTCAGTTTATGGAAATGATTGGAGGTTAGTTTGTTTTTAAGTAAACTCGGAATTGTCATTTTGATACATTCTGTCTATCAGCAGAACATTCAATAATTATACTTTATCATTCTTTATTGAACAAAAAAGGCCGAAGCCCCAGCCAGTAACACAAAGACGGGCGCTCAAGAAGTGGGTGGTAAATCGGGTAAAAAACAAAGCCAAATAGTGTCACTCCCTGATATAGGTTGACCGTTTTAAAACCATTTTAAAGATGATAAAAAGCGGAAAACGTTTAGGACCAAGAAAGATTTATTCAGAAGATTTTAAGCTTCGAATAGTCAAACTTTATGAATCAGGAAAGCATTCAGTTTGCGAATTAGAAAAGATTTACGATATTTCAAATCAATCGATTTATAATTGGATCTACAAATATTCAAAATACAACAAGAAATCAGTAAAAGTTGTTGAGTTTAAAGATAGTCAGATGGATAAAATTAATAAAATGCAGGCTCGCATAAGTGAACTGGAACAGGCTCTAGGTCAAAAGCAAATGAATATCGATTATCTGGAAAAGATGATAGAACTGGCAAAGCAGGACTATGATATCGACATCAAAAAAATTCAAACACCCCACACTCTGGTGGTTCCAAGACCACAAAGAAGAACTAGATTATAGTCTTAATGCGCTTTATCGTTGTTTGAACATTAGTAAACAAGCTATATATCAAGCACGAAAAAGACAACTAAATTTTGATACTGAACTTATGGACTTAGTCACATAAGCAGACATCTTAAGAGAAGAACACCCAGGTTGTGGGGTAGAGAAAATGTACAAAACACTCAAGCCCAAATATATGGGAAGAGACAAGTTTTGCGAGATTTTTATGGATTTAGGTTATCGAATACGAACTATTAAAAACTACAGAAGGACAACTATACCAACGCATTTGAACTATCCTAATTTAATAGAAGGAATGATGGTTACAAGAGCCTGTCAAGTACTTCAAAGTGATATTACTTATTTTGATATTGAGGGCACATTTTATTATTTAGTCTTTATAATAGATGTTTACACCAGGGAAATTCTAGGTTATAATGTAAGCAATAATATGCGTAAAGAGAGCAACATAAAAGCATTGAAAATGGCTTTGAAACAGATAAGTCCTTCTGAAGCAAAAGACATGGTTCACCACTCAGATCGTAGCTCTCAATACGGCAGTACTGCTTATAAAAGAATGCTTAGTGATGCTGAAATAAAGCTTAGCATGGGTATGAAAGCTCAAGATAATGCCTTTGCTGAATGAGTAAACGGTACTATAAAGAACGAATATTTAAACCTATGGTATATTGATAACTTAAGAGTTTTACGAGCCAAAGCCAAGAAAGCTGTAGAGCATTATAACACTAAAAGACAACATGATAGTTTGAGTGGGAAAACCCCAAAAGAATTTAAAAATTATGTTTTAAATTTGGATAGCCAAGAAAGACCGATGACGATCATATATGCTGATGGTAATTATAAAATCAAAGAGGCATTGAAGCAACATAGCTTAAACCCAAATGAAGAGCCTCAGGCTCATAATTGTCCCATAGAATTATGAAAATAATCAATTAGTATATTAACCAAAACGGTCAACGCTATTTAGGGAAGGTCAGATTACTACAAACCAAAATCCAAAAGTCAACTCACCGAAAGACAACTCGATATCGTCACCGGTATTGTAAAAGGTAAAAGTTATAAAATGATCGCCTCAGACTTATTCATTTCTCTGGATTCAGTGAGAAGTCATATCAAGAACATTTATAAAGTTTTGGAAATCAATTCGAAAGCAGAGTTGATCCGCAAGTCTTATGATAATGAGTTGTAAAATGGAAATCATGAACAAACCGATTTTTTTTTAACTCTTCTGAATTTGTTTATGTCGAAAATACACTTTACACAAAACTTATATATTAATACCAAAGCCTCTTAAGATTCACTACCATTCTATCTGCTCGTTTAAAGCAGACAGAGAGCCTTTTCGTCAACTGTTTTTTTATACTTAACCAATGAGAATCTCTCCTTGTCAAAGCAAAAAGAGCTTCTCTGTCTAAGTGACAAAACGAACAGTATAAATTAAGCCGTAAGTAATAGAAAGCTCAAAAAAGATGCGGACTTAAATGTATAGTGGGATAAGCTCAAAAAAAAAGCAGAATCCTGTTAAGATTCTGCTTGTGTGAACTATAAACGAAATATGATTTATACGTCTTCGCCTTTCATCATTTTGTTCCAATAAAGGTATGGAAGACCATACTTTTTGAGCATCCATAATCTCCAGTGTTCTTTGGATGAATCAAAAATAAGCATCTGCTTAAGTTTTGGATCTGGAGTAAAATTGTTTTCATAATCAAATTCTGCTAAAACCATTTTTCCATAACCCGTCACCAAAGGACATGAGGAATAGCCCTGATAATCTGTATTACTTGCCGGTTTATTGTTCATTAAAAACATCAAATTTTCAATAACTACTGGCACTTGTTTCCTTATAGCTGCTCCTGTTTTGGCTGTAGGAAGTGCTGCGACATCTCCAAGCCCAAAAATATTAGGATAAGAATTATGTTGTAATGAATTGATATTTACGTCCAACCACCCTTCTTTATTTACCAAATTGGATTCTCTTATGAATTTTGGCGCAGCTTGTGGTGGAGCTAAGTGCAACATATCAAAGGGCATTTCTATGGTTTCGCCAGATATTTTTTCTTTGATTTTATTATTAGCTTTTAGTTCGCTTTTATCTTCTCCAACATACTTAAACGTAACGATTTTTTTATCCGCGTCAATTTTAACTGGAGCATAAAAACGTTTGAAGTGAATACCATATCTATCTACAACCTTTTTTAAAGTTTCATTTATTTCATCAACTCCTAAAAGCACAGATCCTGGTGTAGCGAATACAACTTCAGAATCTATATTGTTTTTTCTAAAGTAATCTGCTGCCAGATAAGCAATTTTTTGTGGTGCTCCACCACACTTTATGGGAGTGGTTGGCTGGGTGAAAATTGCATTACCACCTTTAAAGTTTTTAAGCACTTCCCAGGTATGTTTAGAATCTGTATAATTACTACACACAACTCCTTTGTCTAAAGCTGACTCTAAACCTTCTATTTGCTTAAGATCCATCACCAATCCGGGTGCTACAATGAGATAGTCATAACTAATCTCTCCACTATTTTTGGTCTTGACTAGATTCTTATCAGCATCAAATCCTGTAGCATAGTCCTGTATCCATTCTGCACCGTTAGGAATTAATTCCTTCATTGGTTTTGCAGTATCATCAAAATTGTAGGTTCCGGCACCTACAAGCGTCCAGGCAGGCTGATAATAATGTGTATCTGCTGGGTCAATAATCCCAATCGAAAGACTGGAATCCTTTTTAAGGAGTTGTGCAGCTGTCATTATTCCCGCTGTTCCTCCTCCAATTATTAAAACTGAATATTTTGATTTCATTTTGATTAATTTTCTTAAAGATAATTAATTGCGACAAGTTATAGAGTAACTAAAGTTACACAAATTTTCAATATCCTGAAATCTATAACTACTTAAAATTCTGATTATTAATTAAATAAAATGTATTTAATCCACTATAAAATCAACTGCAGTTTGAATATGTAAATCGGTAGTTTTTAAAAAAGGAGTATGTGAAGTTTCATCTTTAAGTAGAATTGGTAATTCTGTACATCCTAAAATTGCTGCATCAATTTTGTCTTTATGCTTTTCTATAAGTACCTTATAGAATTCCTTTGCTTCATTAGAAAATTTTCCTTTTGTCAACTCTTTAGAAACAAAATAGTGAGACTTTTCGATGGCTTTTTCCTCAGGAATTATTACCTCTAAGTCATAATTTTCGGTAAGATAATTCTTCAAAAAATCTTTTGTTATAGTAGGTCTGTTTCCGAGAAGTAGTAATGTTTTGTAATTACGTTTAACCGCTTCCTCTCCTATTGAATCACCAATGTGTAGAAACGGAATTTCAATTTGAGATTGGACAAATTCAACAGCCATATGTGGAGTGTTGGCACAAATAATTATAGCTTCTGCCCCTGCTTGCTGGAGTTTTTTGGCAGCATTGAGGTAAGTCGAATTTATTTCGTCTGTATTTTGACGCCTCATCACATCCATATTAATGCTGTAAAGTAAAAGTTCCGGATTTGAATTTGTCTCATTTCGCTCAATAACTTTTGCATTGATAGCCTTATAATATTCTAAAGTTGAATGGTAAGAGGTTCCTCCTATAAGTCCCAATAGTTTCATGATAAAGGTTTTAGGTTATATTAAATTAAGCTTTTTTGACAAATTCAGATTTTAAAGCCATAGCTCCAAAATCTTTTATCTTACAGTCTATATTATGGTCGCCATCTGTGAGGCGAATATTTTTTACTTTAGTTCCTGCTTTCAATGGTTTTGGAAAACCTTTCACTGGCAGGTCTTTTACTACGACGACGCTATCACCATCTTCAAGTACATTTCCATTAACATCTTTTATGACAGGTTCGTTGTTTTCTGCTTCGTTTTCTGTGGATTCCTTTTCGTCGGCATTCCATTCAAAACTACACTCCGGGCAGTTATAAATACCTTGCCCAACAGCATATCCGTAAGGTGATTTACAGTTTGGGCATTCTTTCATTTCTTCTGACATGGTAGTTTTTTTTAAAAAAATTTATTTCAGGCTCAAAAATGCGTTTAATCTTTTTCTTAGTAAAGAATTAATCAGACTGAATTCTTTACTAAAAGGAAGTTGAACGCACTACTCTTCCATGATGTGGCTGCTCGTCCCTATAATTGTTGATTGGCATGAGATATTTCAATAATTCTACCTGCTCCAGCGAAACTTCTATGGCTTCTTTAAACACAATCCAGGTCACTTCCTCAGAACAAGGCGGTGTCGTAAGAGAACCTTCATAAGAAAAGTAGCCTTTGTGCTGTGGTAGATTTTGAGAAATATCGAACGGCTTCTTGATCAATTTTGTTTCTCCTTTTTTGATAGGCAGGTAACTTTCTAAAAGCTCAAAAGGTTCACTGTTTTTTCCTTCTTTGGCCATCACAGAAAGCACTACAAATTCTTTTGAATCATTTTGATGGACTAGATGGATTTCTAAAGGATAACGAACTCCTTCGATAAGATGTTCTGCAGGCTCATGGAAATGAAATTGCTTCAAGTGAAAGGTATCGCTTTCATGAATCAAAAAATCACCTGCTTCAAAATCATACTGTATGGAATGTCCATTGTTGGCTACATCATGGAGAATAGTTTCTTTAGAATAATGTAAGTCTATAGGCTGAAGGTTTTCAGCTACTTTAAAATTCACTAGATTGATTGGTGATTGAAAATTTCCATCACAATTGGTTTGACCTTCAAGTTCTGCCCAATGCTCTGGCCCTGTTTCACCATCATAACTCCAGTGAGCCGATATATCTTCATTTTCAACTTCTTTTTCCTTAGACTGCTTTTGACAACTTGTAAACAGAAACAAAATCGAAATCGCAATAAATACTTTATTCATTCTTATCAAAATTTATACTCCACATTCCTCTTACTTCGTTCACATTATAGCCTATTGCCTTATCTTTTGGATAAAGTGTTTTAATTCTTTCGTAAGTTTCAGACTGAATTTCTTTATCAGGAGTTCCATGGCATTTTAAACACATATCGTTGGTCACAATTGGGTAGTAGAAATTTACTTTCTCATTCTCTTCTACTACAATAGGCTCTGGCTCCTCCCCATTTTCTAAAATCTGCTTGTATAGTGAAATATATTTCAACTCTTCCTCATTTGCTTCATTTTTAGGATTTCTGTACTTATCAGAAACTCGCTTTATAGTCGCATTATGCTTGGTAGACATAGAATCTGTAAGTGGCATCGCTTGAACATTACAAAACGAAAGTGCATGAAGCACACCTTCTTTCTGGATCGCTCCCATCAGGTTTTTACCTAAAGTCGCCTTGGTAGATTTAGCGTAAGACATTCCAATATCGGCATAGGTTTGCTGTGGTTTTGGAAGATTGCCAGTAGCTTTACCTCTTTGTCTTTTACGCTTGCCACCGTGCTCATCTTTCCAGTGTTTTTGAAACCACTCAGGTTCTTCAATTTCATAATCATACATAAAAGCTGCAATAACTTCAATATCTTCCTGAGCATAAGGCTGGTAAGGCATGACTCCGAAACGCTTCACCGCTCCTTTAAGTTTGGCCTTATCTTCAGTAGGTTTTTCTACAAAACTCCAAATGTCTGCTATAAACTCTTCTTTAGATTTTGCATCATTAGAATATCTCATTTTTAAAGCTACCATGGGTGGGGCAATCATAGAACCTTGCACAGTTTCTGGACTATGACACAGGTAACACTTATTTTCCATAAGCGTTTTTCCTTTTACCGCTATTTCTTCTGAATTTAAATCCGTTGATTTTAACTTGACGTAATCTGCTTTATCTTCTTCAGAAGATTTTTTGCAGGATGCCAGGCTCAACGCTATAACTAAAGTGATTAAGGTCCATTTCATGATAAGTACATTTGTGATAGCAAGTTACGCAGAGTCTGTGAATCTGATGGTAACTAAAGTTACAAGGAGTCGTGAGTCAGAAATCAAGTTTTCTGAGATGAATACTCTTTAAATTCTGATCTAAAGATAAGCTTCTGCCTTTATGATTTTTTCCAAATTTCTTGATTCAGTATTGAGTACTCTGTGTTCGACATTTATTGTATTCTTTGATTATGAAATGAAAACATAAAGATTCCTCGTACGAACAAAAAGGCTTTCCCAACGCTTAGGAATCTAAATAACAAAAAAAAAAGCGGAGACCTAACCTCCGCTTTTCACAATCAACATAACCTAAAACACATCTTAAAACTGTTTCTTAGCTAGATACCAGGTCGTTTTTTCAACAGAGTCATCTTCAAGTCTAGCTTCGTAATCTTTTAACGTTTTTGGTGGAGAAACAATTCCTTTGTCACCTTTCTTCCAGTCTAATGGGCATGCAGCACTATTTTCATCAGAAAACTGAAGTGCTTCAAGACATCTTAAGATTTCATTCATGTTTCTACCAACATTTAGTGGATAGTACATGATCAGTCTTATTTTTTTGCTTGGGTCTATAAAGAATACTGCTCTTACGGCTGCAGTCTCACTTTCATTGGGTTGTAGCATTCCGTAAAGCTTAGAAACTTTCATATCAATATCGGCTATAATTGGAAAGTCCATATATACTCCAGTGTTTTGTTTCACACTATCCACCCAGCCAATATGAGAATGAATCGAGTCGATACTCAAACCTAATAATTCGGTATTAAGAGCTTCAAATTCTTTTTTACGCTCAGCAAATCCACTCATTTCGGTAGTACATACAGGTGTAAAATCTGCAGGATGTGAAAACATCACAATCCACTTGTCTGGAGCAAAATCAGACATTTTCATTTTACCTGTAGTGGTTACTGCTTCAAAATCTGGAGCCTGATCTCCGATTCTCGGCATAGTATTCATGTCTTGATGTTGTTCAGCGTTTTTTAAATCTTCCATAGTTTTTTCTTTTTTATTACAGTGCAAACATAAGCTTAAGCTATCGTTTTAAAAGTAACAATAGTTACAACGAATAGTTATTTATGGAATTAATTGACTGTTTATTTAATAGAGCCTTTCAAAAGAATAAACATACCTCTTAACCGATGACAAAAGATTTCTCCTCGAAATACAAAACTATCATTCTGAATAAGAGTAACAGAGTGTAGAGTTTTCCCTAACCAAACACAACTTGACCTATCATCTTGTAGCTCCATATTACTACAGTATTCATCTTTCAAATTTGATTGTAAGCCTAAAATTGATATTTCTATTTAAAATCAAAACCCAATCTCAGCAAATCTTTATTATATCTGATTTAGCTGCCCCTAAAAACATAGAGAGGAGTTTATAAGCTTATGTGAATAAATGTTTGTGTTTAAGCTAGGGTCAACTGCTTTTGAATTGTTATAGTAATAGTAGACAGTATTTGTCTACTTAATTTTAAATCAATAAAAGGAATGAAAAATTTATTAAAAATTATTCTAAGTGTATTTGTAATATCTGTTACAATGATCAGCTGTGATTCTGATGACAGCTCCGCAGAAGGCACATCAGGTATGTCTGTACGCTTAGTGGATGCACCAGGAGATTATGACAATGTATACATAGATGTCGTTGGAGTTGAAGCAATAGTTGACGGGGAGATTGTGTTATTAGAAACCAATGCAGGGATATATGATTTGCTCACCCTCACTGGTGGTGAATTTGTAGATCTAGTCAACGAAGACATTCCTTCTGGAGATCTAAGTCAGGTGCGTCTAGTTTTAGGAACAGAAAACAGTATTGTTCTAGACAGTGGTGAAGCAGTAAGCCTTCAGACCCCAAGCGCTCAACAGTCTGGTTTAAAATTGAATGTGAATTATGATTTGCTGCCAGGTGTGCTGTATGAATTTATCATGGATTTCAAAGTCGATGAATCTATTGTAGCTCAGGGTAACGGTGGCTACTTGCTTAAGCCTGTTATTCGTATCACAACAAGTGCAGAAAGCGGCTCTATAGCTGGTTCTGTTGAACCTTTTGATACTGAAACTAAAGTTACTGCAACCAATGATGTTTCAGGTGAAGAAATCAGTGCTTATACAGATGATGCAGGTGAATTTTTACTTTATGGAGTTCCTGAAGGAACCTACACAGTACTGGTTGATTCTGAAAGCGGTCTTACATCAACTATTGACGACGTCACAGTCGAAGTGGGTGTAACAACTAGCCTTGATTTGATAGTGCTTTAAAATTTTGAAGCATATAATATTAAAACCACTCTTTTAGAGTGGTTTTTCATTTAGATGTAATTTTAGTGTAGTGCTAATTTCAGAACTTAAAGTTCTTTTATCTCCTCGATATAAAAGCACTCAAAACTGCAACAGCAAGCACTACAGCAAGTATGGTAAAACGAACATCTCCTAAATTCTGAACTGAATTTGACATACAGGAGGTTAGTGAAATAATTAAAATTGAAAAAAGAAGAATATATTTTTTCATGCAGTCGAACTCTGCTGTTTAAGATATTCATTTTTAATAAAACCATAACTATACAAACTGACCAAAATTCGTAGTTCATTGTACTTTAAAACAAGAAACACAAGTTATGAGTATGTATTTTATAGCTCTTATCCCTCCTGAAGATTTAAAAAATGGAATCACCGAACTGAAAAAAGAAATAGCCAATCGCTTTGATTCTAAACATGCTTTAAGGCTTCCGCCTCATATCACCTTACAAATTCCATTTAATGTGAATGAAGAGGACGAAAACAAATTCATAAAACAACTAGAAGAATTTACAAAACAGCATATTCCTTTTCGAGTTGTGCTATCTGGTTTTGGTTCATTCAATTCTAAAGTTATTTATATTGACGTCTTACATTCCCGACCTATAGTTGAGCTTCATGAAAAACTAATTGAAGTGACTAGGGAGTTCATAGAAAAGAAACCTGAAGGTGAAAAAAAGAAAATGAATCCTCACATAACAATTGCCTATCGAGACCTCAGCAAGGAAAGATTTGATGAAGCCTGGTCAGAATTTAGCCAGCGTAGTTTTGAAGCTGTTTTTGTTGCAAAAAGCCTGTTTCTATTCAAACACAATGGAAAAAGCTGGGATATATTAAAAGAGCTTAAGATGAAAAAATATGAGTTGGAATAAACTTCAACTTGTTAAAAAGTTTTTATCTGAAGGTAAATCCAGGTCTTTTAAAAACTTGTTTAAGTCCTCCAGAGAATTCTTTTCGATTAAACCCGGATCGATTTTGAAGGTATTTAAATCGGACTTTAGAATATAGTTTCCTCCCTCACTTTTGATTTGATGAATATCATCTATATCAATTTTATTCTTGAATCCATAAAGAATATTTTTCCTGATTACCCCGTTTTCAATAAGTAGATATTGATGTTTACTGTCGTATACGTAGTGCAGGATATCAAATAAGCCTATGGCGATAAATCCTATACCCAGCCAATTTACATTTTCATCATTTAGTAAAATATAAATAACTCCAAAGCCTGACCATACCAAGCCTAAAATAAGATGAGTGTATAGTTTTTTCTTCGTTAATTTTATTCTCATGCTTTAGTTTGCTAAAGAGATTTTCTCTGAAGGTAAATCCAACTCTTTTAGAAAGTTGTTCAATTTATCTAGAGATTCCTTCTCAATAAAATTGAGTTTGATTTTGATTTTTTTCGTGTCTGATTTAAGAATGTACTTGTTATTGACTTTCTCTATCTGCTGAATTTTATCTATATCTATTTTATTCCTGAACCCGTAAAGGATGTTTTTTGTGATCGTTCCATTTTCAATGATGAGGTATTGATGCTTTTTATTATACAAAAAAACAGCAAAGCCTGCCACACCAGCTGCCATATAAAAATAATTGGAAAGCTCTGTGTAATCCGTTAAGAATAGATAGTAAGTACCCGGCACAAACCATAAAAAACTAAGGTATAGATCTGTATATTGTCTTGATTTAGTAAATTTTATTTTCATTTCCAGCTTGCTAAAAAAGATTTTTCTGATGGCAGATTTAGGTTTCTTAGTACCTCAATTAGCTTATTCAAGGATGAATTATCGATCAAATCCAGGTTGATTTTCAATTTTTGTGTCTTTGATTTTAGAATATAATTGCCTTTTACTTTTTGGATCTCCTGGATTGCATCTAAATCCATTTTGTTCTTAAAACCGTAAAGTATGTTTTTTGTAATCATTCCATTTTCTATGATCAGATATTTATTCTTCCTATCGTAAAAAAAATGTACCAGGTATAAAACACCTAAAATTATAAAAACATAACCAATCCAATTCTCCAAATCTTTAGAGCTTAAGTTTAAAATACCAATTATTATCCATACAAAACCCAGAATGAGGTGTGCACTAAGTCTTGTTTTATTAAATCCTATTTTCATTTTCAACTTGTTAAAAATGTTTTTTCTGAAGGCACATCCAGGTTCATTAAAAACTGATTCAGCTTTTCAAGTGATTCTTTTTCAATTAAATCTGGGTTTATTTTAAGATTTATTCTTTGTGATTTCAAGATATAATCTCCGCCTATTTTTTTTTGATTTCCTCAATTTCACTGAGTTCAATACTATTCTTGAAGCTATATAGAACGTTCTTCTGTATCCTACCCTTTTCTATAATAAGGTATTGATGCTTAAAATCATATAAAAAATGCGCTAAGTAAAGAATGCCTAAAATCAAATACATATAGCCAATCCATGACATTGTTTCACCGAAGATAAAATAAGATGCACCTAAGAATATCCACAATGTTCCTAAGAAAAGGTTGGTGTACAGTCGTTTTTTATTAAGATTGATTTTCATTTTGATTTATAGTATGAGTTTATTTTTTAGCTTATAGTGATCGGCTGTCTTATCATATCGTTTTAAGCCCCTGTCTTTTATCCGTTTTCAATATAATAACAGATTTTAAAGATGAGATTTTTACATTTACTAAACTAAAACATCAAATTCAATTAATTACAGTTTTTTAAAGAAACTTATCCACACAACCGTGAGTATCCTTTTGGATAACTCTTTGAACTATAAACCTATCAGAGATAGAAAATCGATTAATCAGAAAGCGTGTCAAACCAAACATAGTCAAAGCTTTCTTCGATCTTTTCCTTCTTCTTCATCTCTCCTGGAAAACTATTAACATGGGTTAGTCCTTTTTACAGCAGGATGTGCAACTACTGGTATCTATAACTAACCCTCTGCACCGCCTAAAATCGTCTCAGCTTAACACATTTACATGATCAAGTCAAGAGAAATAAATCGAGCAGAAGAAAGAGTAAATTCATCAGGTCGGAAGTCATAAAAAGACTAGTCTTTTAAAGCAAAAAGAGTACTACTTTTACAGGAAAAGAGTACTCTTTTTAATTGGATAGATTTGTAAAACTTAGATAGAGTAAAGATAAACCAAATTAATTAATCAGATCGTCAGCATGTAAAAGAGCTCTCTTAAATGTCTGTCAGGGAGTAGTGATCGAATTTTAGATCTTTAATGTATTGCACATAACGGCTCTTTGGTATGGTAAATAGTATGCAAATAGAACTTTACCTTATCAGTTTATGTTTTAATTTTTTGATTTTCACCAAAACTTCAGGTCTATCCCTTAGTGCTATTTGCTATATAGATGTTACATGCTATTTTGGCTGTATTTACTTTGTTCATAAATAGTTTTTGATTCTTTAGCTTCAATTAAAATTTTAATAGCTTTCTTTTTGTTTGCGCTGTTTTCATAATAGGATTTACAAATCATATATCCCATATAATACCCCATTGAGTAAGGGTATTTTGAATCATCATTCCAAAACCATTCGGAGAATTTTCCAGGTTGGCTTAAATCATTTTTAAACTCTATCCATAGTGTTTTGTTATTTGCCTTCGCATAATCAATCATTTTATTTATTCCAGCGTCTCCAATTAAACTTTCTTTACCACAAAAATATTCAGTTAAAAAAACAGCTGCCCCTTCAACAATAGCTTGGTTTAAGATAGAATTATCGCTTAAATTATTTTTTTGAAGGGTGTGTAAATTTTCATGAACAATAATAAAGCCTAGATCTTTATAGCTGGCTTGTTCTCTTTGTAACCAAGAATAATTTTCAGGAAATTCTTTATAGTTTGTAGAATCGGTTTTAATAGATGCTTCTAATCCAATAAAAACCGTATTTGGATAAATCATTCGACCCTGTGTATTAAAAAATCCAATGGACAAATAGGTGGGCGGAAAACCTGCTGAAGGGTAACTATCCTTTATTTTATTAAAATATGTATTGTAGGTCGAAGTATGATTTCTCGCCTCCAAAAGCAATTGTTTTTGAGATTCGAAATATCCAGGAAATGATTTTATTATATTGAGAAGTTCGACTCTTTGAGTTTTATAAATTCAACTGGCCAAAAAAGTATTCAAGATTAATTTTCTTCATAAGAGACAAAAGCAAATCTTTTTCCGTCTGGTGACCATGAGGGTACATTAATGCTTCCTTGCCCTCCGGTAAATTTACATAAGGTTGTTATAGTTTTCGTTTCCAAATCATAAAGTCTTAAGGCTACTTTTTTCATTGGCGGATGAGCATCGCCTTGATTTTTGAGGTAGGATAAAAACACAAAAGAAGAGCCGTCTGGCGAAGGATGCGGAAACCAATTGGAATAAACATCATTGGTAAGTTGGATTTTTTGACTTCCATCTGCATTCATTCTCCAGATCTCCATGCTTCCAGATCGCATAGAATTATAGTAAATGTATTTTCCATCGTGAGAATAATCTGGTCCATCATCAAGCCACTTTCCATCTGTCAGTCTTATTTCTTCTCCTCCATTAAGCCCGATGCTATAAATATCAAAGCTATCGTTTCGTTTGGCTGTATAGACCAAAGTCTTTGCATCTGGCGACCATCCGTGCCAGAATGAAGGGTCTTTAGGAGTGACAATTTCTGGAGCACCCCCTGAAGCTGGCAGTAAATAAATTTTTGAGGTAAGCCACTGTTCTTTATCCTTTGCAGGGACTTCATCAGCAGAACTAATTACAATCTGTGTCCCGTCTGGTGAAATGCCATGGTCGTTGTTTAAATCTTTGGCAAAACCAGTATCTACATTTTTTTTCTCTCTGCTCTTTAAGCCCAATTTAAAGAGATGACCATCACTATTTAAAAGAAGGTACTCATCATTTCTACTCCAGTTAGGTGCTTCAAAATGTCCAATTTCAGAATAGATGACTTCTCTTTTATGAGCTGTTAGATCATAAATTTCTAAAATTGAATTAATTTGTTCTTCTTTGTTTACAGACATGCATTTCTACTTAAAAGGATTAAACTTGAACAAATCGTAAGCGTCTGAAATTAAATTTTAGTTGTCATTTTCATCTTCTTTCTCCACCTCCTCTGCTGGGCTATCCTTAGGCTCTGAGTCTTCTTCCTGTTTTCGTTCCTCTAGAACAACGAGTAATGGGCAATCTATTTTATCACTGATCTCCACCCTAATTTTATTGATAAAATTTTCCCGCTCTTTAGCATTGGCTTCCACCAAAATGACAAGGTCATCGGGCTTGCTTTTTTCTTTTACGGCTTCAGAAATATCACTTACCTGTACAGAACTGCTCTTGATTTGATTTTTATCTATTCCTGCTTGCCGAAGTCTTTTCATTGCTTCTCGATTTATTGCGGAGCTATCTTTTACCTCATCGTTTTCAGAATCTTCCTTACTTTCGATAATCATCAATGTTGCAGGTAAGTTACTGGCTTTAGTCAGTTCGTAAATAACCGTCGCAAAACTTTTACTGATTTGGTTGATATCATATACAGGAATAAGCAGACGGTTTAGTTCTTCTATGGGCTTAACAACCAGTAGTGCTTGACAGTCATACTCTAAAATCACATTATCTATAGCCTGAGTGATATCAGGAGTAAATACTAATTCAGTTTTAACATCAAATCCTTCATCTTCCAAATCTTTCCTAGTTTCATTGAGTTCTGCCTGTGTTTCACCATCATCTTCCTCCTCATACTGTTCCGGACTTGTCTGTTCTTTCAATTCTTTATACCCCAGCAATAACACTTCCAGGTTGGTGAATCCTTTAAGAATAGCTAGAGGAATAGATTTTTCTAAAGGAAGAGAAACTGGAAGTAAAATCCTTGGTTTACGTAATTTAGGATCAATATGAGGAGGACTAGGATCGGAAAGTTTTTTACCTCTGGCATAAACGAAATAAAAAATGGCACTCACCAGCAGAACAGCTCCGCCAAGTATAATTGATAAAGGTTTCATGAAAAATATAAGTCCAAATCCTGCCAGCATTCCCACTGCTGGTAAAGCAGGATATCCTGGGGTTTTAAATCCTGGCACATACCAAATGGGAGCTTCTTTTCGTAACTTCAAAACGCACGCACAAATAAGGCCGTAAATAATCAGATGAAGTAAAGACGCAGTCTCTGCTAACACCTCTAGATTACCCACAAAAAGAATTCCTGCAATAGGTAAACCAACCAAGAAAATTGCTCGATGTGGTGTGCCAAAACGTTGATGTATGACAGAAACCCACTTGGGCACAAGCCCATCTTTACTCAATGCAAAAATAGTTCTGGAAGAGCTTAAGATTGAAGCATTCGCACTGGAAAAGGTAGCCAATAATCCTGCAAAAAGAACTACCAGAGCACCAATGTCACCTATGAGGCTTCTAGCGACTTCAACAATAGCAGTTTCTCCAAGTTCTTCAAGTTGATCTACAGGAAGCACACTATTCGTAACAAATATGGCTAAAAGATAAAGGATGAGGACGATAAGCACACTACCGACCAAAGCACGTGGAAGATTACGCTGCGGATTGATGATTTCTCCTCCCATAGTTGCTATCTGTACAAAACCGAGATAAGAAGTAAAGATAAGTGCAGAAACACCAAAAACTGGGCTAAAACCATTAGGTGCAAAAGGTGAAGGCAAACTAGCTTCACCAATAATTCCTAGAGCTTGGAGTACTCCATAAAGAAATAAAAGCGTCAAAATTCCAGTAAGTATAAGAACAACATTGTTTTGTAATTTACCAGCACTTTTGGTTCCAAAAATATTGATGAAAGTTAGAAGAATAGCTGTAGCTAATCCAATGAGAATGATAGGATCTCCAGGTTGATATCCGATTTCTTTGAGTAAGTCAATCAAATAACTCCCAAAACCATAAAGATAGAAGGCACTGGCAAAAACAAGACCTAACCATTGTCCTATACCGATGAGCATTCCCCAAAAAGGTCCAAAAGTTCTGGAAACAAAATAATATCCTCCACCACTAGAAGGCATTGCTGTAGCAAGCTCTGCTGTACATAAAGCAACAATAAGGGCAATTGTGCCGGCAAGTAAGAAAGATAAAATAGCGGCTGGCCCTGCCTCTCCGGAAGCTATTCCTGGAAAAACAAAAATTCCTGCACCTACCATAATTCCTACACCTATACTTAAGGCTACTCTCAAGGAAAGTGTCCGTGTTAATGAAGGTTTTTTTTCTTTGGGGTTACTCAAAACGACAGGTAATGATTAAATAGAAATTACAAATGAACTAATAAATTTCATTAAAAAAGTAAAAGTGCTCTTTGATGAAAACAGATAAGTTTAATCAGAAAATTATCGACCTTGTTGTGAATCTTCTCTTTTAAGAATATTGAATCGTCCAAAAACAATTAAAGCGGTTCCTATTGCTGAAAATATACCGAGTAAGAAATCATACTCGTTATTCTCATAAAGATAAAGAGTGAAGACTGATGATGTTATTAATATAACACCAAGAATACGTACTTTATTAAACCTCATATGGACAGAATTAATCTATAAAAATAATAAATCATAGACTAAAATTCAAGTCCATAGACTCTTATTTAAGATAAGATTTTAGCTTTTTGTTATATATCGTTAAATACAATAAGTTTCCTCTCTGTTTTTGTTATTTTAGTAGTGAACCAATAAAAATAAACATTATGAGTATTGTAAAAGTTATAGAAGTAATAGCAACTTCAGACAAAAGTTTTGATGACGCTGCGCAAAATGCAGTTACAGAAGCTTCAAAAACCGTAAAAAATATTAAATCGGTTTATGTAAAAGAAATGAATGCCAATGTGACTAATAATCAAATAGTTTCTTACGCAGTAAATGCAAAAGTTTCTTTTGAAATAGAAAGTTAAATCAATTTAACTGATAAATAAAAAAGCAGCAAGATTTTCAATCTTGCTGCTTTTTTAATGTTTAATTTTTTAATCAAAAGTCTTATTAAGTTTCAATTTGAAGTGTATTCTACTTCTTCAATGATAAAAAAACCGTCGTTTCCCTGAGATTGGTATAAGGGCATAAATATGCGTGCGTTCCATTTACTCTTTATTTCATTTCCATTTTGTTTGGCCAGGAGTTCTCCTTTTTCAACTTTTTGAAAATTTTCATACCCAGGTTCCATTTCAAAGACATCGGAATCTTCAAGACCATGTCTGTGAATCAATTCAAAAGTTTTCTGTTCAGGAGCATTTTTTTCAGCAAACCGATTTACACATTCCGGAGAAGTTTCAATCTTTGTAAGATTTATCTGGCATGCTTCTTTTAAAGCTAGCCAAATGACACCTTCGTGATTTTCAACCGAAGTTTCATCTTCATGTTGTCCTGCTTCAAAGACAAAACCCGTCATCCCGATTCGACTTAGGTAATGATCTATATCTCCAGTAATGATGTCGCTAAATCCGCGTATAATATAAGTTGGAAATTTATGAGCCCATTCATCATTATCATTTACAACTTGAACTGAAACGTAGGGAAGGCTTGGTGAAGAAGTAGTGTGACAATCCAGAAAATAACGCTTAGTATAGTCTTCTTCAGGATATTGATTTAAAATCCCAATAATTTCCCACATTTCTTTTTGCTCGTGGGTTTCCGCTTTTTTCTGCTGAATGTTTTCTTTGGTCCAGACTCGGTTGAGATCTTCGTCAATATAGCGTTTATTCTGATTGAGAGCTTTATGATTTCCTGATACACCCACAATCTTTCCCTCAATTTCAGGTTTTGCTTTTTCTAACTGTTCAAACACTTCTTCTAATGCTTTTACTCCACTGGATTCATTTCCATGAATACCTGCAGTAACAAAAAGTAAAGGGCCTTTTTTATTGCTGGTGTATTCTCCTATAATTCTTGGGATTTGATTGTCGGTTTCTTGACTCATAGTTTATGTGTTAAATTTTTCAATTATCTATACAAGTTTTTTAGTCTTTAAATTGATATTACTAAATATCAGTCTAGAGTTGAATTATTATTCCATACAGGCAATCTCTTTATTGGTTAGTAGATGACCATAAAGATTTTTATATTCAACTTTACGTTCTATAGCTTGAACTATAATTTCAGTAAAATCCGGGAGACCTACCTCTTCAAAATGCTCCATACCACCTGGACTTAAAACATTAATTTCTATCAGCTTATCATTTACAACATCTAGTCCTACAAAGAAGAGTCCATCGCTTATCAGTTTTGGTGCGGTTAGCTCAACTATTCGTTTCATTGCAGGGGTAAGATCGCTGGTATCTGCAGTAGCTCCAAGTGCAAAATTACTACGGAATTCACCTTCACCACTTACACGTCTTATGATAGACTGTTTTCCATCATTGACCATAACGCGGCCATTCATTAATAAAACCCTGACATCACCATCTTTCACTTCTGGCAAAAATTCTTGAGCAATGATATATCCATCCTGACTTATAGTTTCAATAATTTGATTGAGGTTTTTTTCATTTTCATCTATTAGAAATACATTTTGACCTCCGGAGCCTTCAAGAGGTTTTAAAACCATTTTTTTATCATTCTCCTCCCAAAATTTTAGAATATCATCCTTATTTCTGGTAATCAATGAATTAGGTTTTATTTCTGGTGGAAGTTCCTCAAAATAGAGTTTATCTATAAAGGCTTGAGATAAAGCATACGCATCATTCAAAACTAAAACCCCCTGCTGCTGTATTAGCTTTCCAAAAGCAATACCAGCATGCTCAGCCCATTCCCGACCAGAACCTTCTTCAGTAGGATTATTTCTTATAAATAGTACATCCAGTTCAGTGGAAGTAATTATCTTCTTACGAGCTTTAGAACTTTTCAACGCATCGAGGTAATCCTGAGCAGAATTAATTTTTGCATCTTCAGGCACTTGTGTGCTATTAATACTAATAGGTGCTCCATGGTGAAAATTAAAATCACCTATACCCATGGCATAAACCTCATGGCCACGAGCGTGAGCTCTATTCATTACCATAATTGAGGTTCCATACCTTTCATTTTCTATATCGTTTAAAACAAAACAAATTTTCATTATGTTGTCATTTTTGAAATGGATAACCCATTTCTGATTAAATTTAATTTTTCAGTAACATCTTCAGTCAACAAATAACTTGGCCTCAGCGCTCCAGTTTTCAATATTTTTCTTTCGGTCAATTCTTGTACGATCTTAGTATGTTTTAAAGCAAATTTTCCTGCCAGAAGAGATTCATAATCTCCGCCTTCCTGGAGGTGCTCACGAAGCTCTACGAGACCTTTTAAATAAATAATATCTTTTAAAAACCCACCACCCTGCATGATCCTCGAAGTTATATTGAAAGACCGCTCAGCGGAAAATCCATATTCTATTTTTAGAAGTCTGAAAATTTCCTGAAATCCTGCACCGTTCAGTCTTGCAGAACCTGCAACGACTCTCCCGGCTAAGGTTCTTAGTCGATTGGGAGTAAGTCCATCTACCATATATTCTGACATTACTGCCAATCCTTCTTGTAATGGATCGTAATCTGCTAAGCCACTGCTCAACAACTCCAAAGGCTGTTCCATACCATTAAAATATGTAAGAACATGTGTACCCACCTCGTGTTGAATAAGTGCCTGAGCTTCGATCCTTTTCATTTTATAATCAGCAGGTACATACAGCTCACCTTTATTGACCATCATAATATTTACATCCTTACGGATGTGAATTTTACTTTTGAAACCTTTATTTTGCTTCGCGAAATAATCAAATTCTCTTCGTGCCAGACTGGCAAAGCCTTTTGCATCTATATAATCATCATCTTCATATTCATCGTCCTCACTTACTTCATTGAGAATAGCTTTTGCTTCTTCATTTAGTTCTCGACTTATTCCTTTGTAAAGCCGAATGCTATTGTAAAAGAAATTTTTAGATCCTCTTTCGTTCAGCATAGTAATTTGGTGATCCAGCTCTTCACGTTTTTCTCTAAATATGTGAGACATTGCCGGGTCGTCTATATCTTCAATTCTAAGATTATAAAGTTCTCTTTTAAGAACATCAGGATCTATAGGCAGTATACGATAATGGTAGTCTAAAACCTTTTCATAGTCACTCTCAAAGAAGGTAGTCTTGATACTATGAATATTTGCAGGCGAGACCAGCCATAAAAACTGATAAGAGCGTTCAATTTTTGCCAGCGCTTTATCTATCTCAAAAACTTTGTCTTTGAGATGTTCTCTTCCC
Organism: Psychroflexus salinarum; assembly: GCF_042677225.1. Taxonomy (NCBI): domain Bacteria; kingdom Pseudomonadati; phylum Bacteroidota; class Flavobacteriia; order Flavobacteriales; family Flavobacteriaceae; genus Psychroflexus; species Psychroflexus salinarum. The sequence goes on along the minus strand of NZ_JBHTIV010000023.1, from coordinate 217,506 downwards.
AAAGAAAGATGACTTTCCATTCTGCAAGAGGTATGCACTCTCACATAATCATAAATGGCTTTATGCATACAGTCAACCAGAAAGTTTTTGAACTGCCTTAAAAAAACAGGAAAGACCTTTTCCTCATCGCCTCGATAGACTGGAGGAATTTCCAATCCTACAACTACTGCTCCCAGTCTTTTTGCGTCATTAATACTAAGAAGTTCAGGATCTCCTTCCTTTTGTCGATGAGGAGTGTCTTTTACTTCAGTCTTTAAATCAAGACCTCTGAAATTATTATTTATATGATTGAGTTCTTCTTCTAAAATCTTAACTGAACTCGTAATTTTTTTGACAGGAGCTTTAATGGTAAAACACGAATTTGATTCTCCTGCATAAATTTCAAAAACCAAGTAAGACTTGAATTTGGTACAAAGTCTTTCAATAAGTGCAAAAATTAAATTTTGATAATGTTCAAAATCTTCTTGACCAATCAAGAGATAAGAAGCCTCACTTAAGACCAGTCTTTCTGTTCCTGCATCATCTTCACGCTCTCGGTAAACTATCAGATACGGTAGATTTTCTTCAATATGAAGTAAACCGCCTCCGGGAAGCGTGGCACCTATTTTTCCATCTTCGTCAAGTGTTTTTAAAATCTGTTTTATAGATTCCTTTGATAACTCAGATATGTTTAGCATTTGTGTTATTTAAAAAAATTTAATAGTAGTTTAATTATTAATGTAATCGAATTGAATGTTGATTTCATTTAAATTATTAAATAATTAAGTATTATTCAAGTCCAAAATTATTTTAGTATTTATTTATGAGATTTGCTAAAAAGCTTTAGAATACTTTCAGAATAAAGATTTGTGAGCAACTGCAGAAATGAAATTGATTTAAGAGGAAGCGTATAAAGGTTATATTTTATAAAATATCAATCAAAATTATCACGGCACTCTCCTCTTTGATATTATCAAAGGCAAGTACTAATGTTTTTTGTACAATAGCTTTTAGAATCAGGTCTTGCCACCTCATGACGTACTTTAGCTAATAAAACAATATGTAATATACCTTGCATCAAATTAGCTAAAGATGTATAGGCATATTCAAAGTTTTTTTATAGATGATGATGATGATGATAGAAATTTAAACTATGAACGATTTAAATAAAATCTCAGTTGACATGTTTTTTATCCTAGGTGTTTCCGATAGTTAAATCATAAATTGCCTTGTGTTAAATTATAAATGTTATAGCCAAAAAGAATAAGTATTGTTGCTAAAGCTATTATAGTTGGAACAGGGATATTTTTAATATTCAGCGGGATATGAAAAGGAGCCTTTTGTTTTCCTTTATTTTTATAGCGAAAAACAAGCATAGAGAAATTTACCATACCAAAGACGATGAAGATAAAAATATTACTTATGCTCGCTACTAGTTTAAGGTTCCCTAGTAAACCGAAGGCGATAGCTACAAGAGCGATAGCGATAATAGCATAATTTGGAGCATTTCCAATACCAGAAATTGTAGTAAATTTCTTGAGCCATCCAATATCACTATCCCTAGCAACATCATATAGCAATCGTGAAGTCCCCAATATATTACTCAAAATTGTCTTACTGGTTGCAAATAAAGCCACGACTACTAGCCCAGTAGCACCAATTGTTCCTAATTTTGCTTGGACAACTGCTGCTAATGGTCCTTCAGCTTGAGCTAGTTTATTCCAATCCAAAACACTCACCGCACTTATTGCTATAAGTACATAAATTAACAAGACAGCTATTCCACTTAAGAGAACACCTTTAGGCATTACCTTTTCAGGGTTTTTAGTTTCCTCAGCCATTTTTACTAAATCCTCGAAGCCAACATAACTAAAAAAGATAAGTGCACTTCCAGCCAATATGCCATTCCATCCAAAATTGTTGAATTGTGTGAGATCTGTATTCCCAATATCGGGTATGCAAACGAGGATAACAACAGCAAGGCCCAGCAATGTAATTATTGTTGCGAATGAATTGTAATATGAACTATACTTTGCTCCAAAAATGTTGAATAAAGCCATGAGTCCTACAATAGCAATAACGATAATCCAAGATGGAAACTCTAGAAGTCTAGTAAGATAGCTGGCAAAACTTATAGCAATAGCCGCCGCCGCTACTATACCTGTAAACATCATCAAGACAGACATTACTAAAGCAGCTTTGTGTCCTAAACTTTGTTTTATATATTCGAAACTTCCACCAGAATCTGGAAACCTGCTTACAAACTCAGCATAGCTTAAGCCTGTGAGAAGAGCTACACAGGCAGCCACTACAAAACTTAGCCAGAGCATATTACCCCCTAAAGCTGCTGCTTCTCCTATAATAGCATAAATGCCTGCGCCAACAATCCCTCCTATTCCAAACATCAAGATATCCCATAATCCAAGTGTTCTTTTGAGTTTGTTATTGCTCATATTAGGAATTCAATTTAGTTTTAACATAATTAAATTTTTCTAATCTACTAAAGTGTAAAGTTTGGATAAAATGTCTTCATGAATCTCCAGATCTTTTTCATCATAAAGTACAAACCGAATTTTGTTAACAGCTTTTAACTCTGAAAGCAGTTCTGAAATAGTTTTGAAAGCTACTTTAGCCGCATCTTTTGAAGGATAACCAAAAGCACCCGTGGATAAAGCTGGAAAGGCAATAGACTTAATCCCCTTTTCTTCTGAAATTTTCAGTGCGTTACGATAACAGTCAGCTAGTAGTTCATCCTCTGGTTGATCCCTGCCATAAACAGGACCCAGACAATGGATAACATATTCATTTGGAAGTCTGTAAGCTCCAGTAATAACAGCTTCTCCTGGATTGATAGGTGCTAAAGATCTGCATTCGTCATAAAGACCAGGTCCAGCAGCGCGATGTATAGCACCTGCTACACCGCCGCCTGTTTTAAGCAGAGCATTAGCAGCATTTACCACTGCTAAAATATCATTTTGCGCAGCAATATCTCCTTTTAAACATTCAATTTTTACTCCTGAAATTGCTCTTTCCATATTAGCTTTCTATTATTCGATTTTTTCGTCTTTTTTGTCACCTTCAGAAGGTTTATCACTATTATAACCTATTAATAAGCCTATGGGTTCAAGTCCAGCTGTATTGTCAAAAATGATTTTCATTACCCCAAATAAAGGCACAAATAATACTAATCCTGCAAAACCCCATATCAACCCGCCTAATACTACAGCTATAATCACAAATAATGGACTTTGCTTGACTTCAGAACCTATAATTATAGGTTCTAATACATAGCTCTCAATCAATTGAATGACAAGTACAATGACAGCAAAAGAAATTATTTCTGTAGAATTATCGCTGAAGACTATCATAAATAATATGGGCAACAGACCACTTACAAATGGACCTATATACGGAATAATAGTCACCAAAACACCAAAAATAATAAGGAGTGCAGAGTACTCAAGATCGTAGGCAATAAAGGTTATTGTATACATGATTGCTAACACAATCATGACCTGAACTCTTCCCCACAAATATCTGTTGGCTACATTTTTTGATTTTTTGATAATTGTTTCTGCTCCGCTCTTATTAGTGCTGGATACATACCTCATGAAAAAATTGAAAAATTGATCTCTGTAAATTAGAAATAAGAAAACATAAATCAGCATAAGAAGGAAACTCATCAAAATATCTACAAAATTGTTTAATAAACTCGACAAGTGCTTCTGTAACTCTTGGATCATTCCAAAAATTTTATCCTTAAACACTTCTTCTTGTTGCTCCAATGTAATTCCCGTTAAATGAACGATTTGTTCACGTAAGTTTTCAACAAAGCCCAGAACATCCTCTTTTCTTTCCAAAAGATCGTTTACAAATAAGCTGAATTGTCTAAACAACAAAAAGAAAAGTCCTCCAACAACTAAGAATAAAATGAATGTGCTGATGAAAGATGAAAGGATTCTCCCAAATTTTAATTTTTTTTCGAAAAGATCACTGATTGGAAGAATCAAAGTGGTGAAAAATATTCCAAATGTAAGTGGTATTAAAAAAGAGGATCCATAGTATAATCCTACAATTAAAAGGAAACAAAAAAATAAGACACTATTAGTTTTTTGTAGTTTACTGCCTAAAGCCATTTTTTAATTTTTGAATAGATATAAAGTTAGAAAAGAAATGGCAGGTAATTATTGTCTAATTAAATATAAATTAGACAATAATTACCTGCCATTTAAAAGATGTGACTTAAGATAAACTAGTATCTATATAAAGCATTTACTTTTTTATGATTTTCATCTGGCATATTTTCTTCTTCCATTATGTAAATAGTACCACCTTTTTCAAATACTTTGATGGCGATAAGGTTGAGTAAAGAAATATTGTTCTCTGTGAGTTCGTCTTGAATATTCACTACTTGACTATTATTATCATATTCACCAAAAATTTCAGCACCGTTTTGTACAAATAAGCTGTCTATTCTCCCTTCAATTGCAGATTTTATAATCATATTTACATCTGCTGTAGCTTTGCCAGTTCCGATATATTCAGAATATAAGTTTAACTTTTCTTCACGATCCTTACTGAAATAAGGTTCTAATAGATTCCAAGCTTCTTCATGAAGTTGATTTATATCTTTATCTTCTGGATTTCCGGAAATATGCTCATCGTGTAGGTTTTGATAAGTGTTGACTTCTTTATAAACAGGAAATTGAAAATCCTGACAAGCCACAACTAATGGCGGCTTTTGGTCATCATGAAGCATCGTCATGATACCGTCATTTACAGCTCTGAAGTAGCGTTTCATTTCATTTAATTCTTCAGCTTTTCCTTCTCCGGCACCATGATACATTCCAGATTTATTATCGCCTTGCTGCCCAGATCTAAACTGAAGGTTTTTCTGCTCAAAATCATACCCAACAACATCTTCCAGTCTTGACGGAACTTCTTCAGGAGTAATAACTTCTGTCATGGTATAACGTGTACCTTCATAGAATTTAACCTCGTCATTCTTTAGTGTAAGAAGATAAAATAAACCGTTTCCATTGAATAAAGGCATTAGTGACTTTAGATAAAATTCATCGGATACATAATTAAACTCTTCAAAATGAATGGGCAGTGTATATTGTTTGAATGTATTTTCAGAAAGAAAAATAGCTAAACCATCAGATTGATGTCTCCAAAATTCATTGTCATTCACTAACTCATCTACTGGCTTGACCATTTCCTCTATCTCTTTATCGCTCAAACCTTGTTTTTCTAACTTCACTTTGACCTGCTTAAGTTGAGTTTTTAGTTTCATTTTATCTCTCCCTTCTAATGTTTCCGAACCTGCACGGTGAGTTGGGATATAAATAGAAATACAACTCGCACTCTGCTTATTTGCTAATTTTAAGACTTCTTGTTTTGTTATAATTGCCATTTATTTCAGTTTTTAAATTATTAGTTAATAAAAAATTCTACGAACTTAATTTAAGGATTACTTGATCTGTGGTAAAGTATTTAAGAATACTTTAATGATAATTAAAGAGAATCAAATTTTAAAATTTATGTTTCAAATTATGTGAAATAAATTTTTCAGAACTAATAATTATTAAAAAGTAGTTTTTCAGAAATCGGAATTAGTCTTTTTGCCCTAAACGTCTAAATATATTATCAAAAGTATAATGGTCTGCCTTTTCTATTTTTAATAATTCATCCCACCGAATTGGTGTGGCTACACCAGCAGAGGGTATAGATCTGAGAGAATAAGGACAAACCGAAGTCTGACCATAAGCATTGCGAAGGTAATCGACAAAAACCTTGTCATCCCTTTTGTTCTTTCTAGTAGCCGTGGTGATAATATCGGGATGTTTTTCTTTCATTTTTTCAGCTAGCTCTTTAATCTCTTCTCGTCTCTCATCAAAATCTTTAGTTCGTTTGACAGCATACCATATATGAAATCCACTTTTCCCGGTTGTCATTACGTGTGCATCTTTCCCTTCATTTTTGAGGAATTCCCCAATTTTTCGCGTGGCATCTTTTGTTTTTTCAAAAGCATTTTTTGGGGGGTCTAAATCAAACACGACTTTGTCAGGCTTTTGTAATTCATCTTTTTTTGACAACCAGGTATGAAAAGTTACCACCCCTTGATTTGCTAAATAGATGAGCGTTTTCTTGTCATTGCAAATCACTTGTGTGTTCTTTCCCTGTTTGGTTTCTATGGAGATTCTTTCAATATAATCAGGAAAATAGTCAGCTGCATTTTTCTGATAAAATCCGTTAGTATCAATTCCATCGGGAAAACGCTGAAGAGTGAGCGGACGATCTTTGAGATAAGGCAGCATTTTGTCAGCGATCTTTTCGTAATAGTTTACCAGATCCAGTTTGGTAATTTCCCTGTCTGGAAAAATCGTTTTCTCGGGGTTTGATATGTCAATGTCTTCTATTTTCATTCTGGAACTTCTTTAGTTACCTGCTCTGCTTCTTTATCATCGCGAATGCCTAAAAATCGAGGGTGGCGTAATTTATTATCATCAGTCCATTCTGTAAAACCGATTTCTCCAACATATTTAGGTTTGATCCAGTGATTGGCTCCGTTTTCGTCGTTATCAAAATTTTCAAAAGGACTGAAGTCCTGTTCAATCTGATTAAATTTTTCTCGCCATTTCTTAAGAAACTCGTCATCAAATCCGGTTCCGACTTTTCCGGCGAACATAAGTGCATTCTCCTCGTAATAGCCAACAAGCAGAGCCCCAAAACCCAGACGTTCTCCTTCGGGCTCTGTGAAACCTCCTATAATCAATTCCTGACTTTTCGCGCATTTAAACTTGAGCCATTTTTTGCTGCGGCTATGCACATAAGTGGACTCCCCGTCTTTAGCAATGATGCCTTCCCAGCCTTTCTGGCAAGCTTCTTTATGGAAGGCTTTACCATCTTCATTACGATGAGCGACAAACCTGACGGGATCATCCCAAGTTAGTGCTGCTTTCAATATTTTTTTGCGTGCTTTCAAAGAAAACTGATCAATCGCATAGTCCTGATAATACATAATATCAAACACATACAAGTAAACCTTTACGTCAGATTTTCTAGCATCCTCTGAATTCTTGAGTTGCATTCGATTCTGTAATTTGCTAAAGCTGGTCAAATCTCCATCAAAAGTGACTATTTCACCATCCAGAATAAGATTGGGATATTTTTCTTTTTCCAGAGCCTCAACCAGTTCAGGATAGGCAGAATTCAGTTTCTTTTCATTTCTGGAATAGATAAAAACCTTGGCGTTTTCAATTAAGATTTCACAGCGCTCACCATCTAGTTTTCTTTCATAAATCCATTCAGAATCATTGAAATAATCATCAGTTAGTGTAGCTAGCATAGGCTTTATAAAGCCTGGAAATTTTTTCTCCTTAGCTTTTTCAAAAACGTCTTGCTCTATAAGGTCTTTCAATAATTTCATCAGTCGCTTTCTTCCTTTTCAATTTCATTTAAGGTTCTTCCCGTTTCTACGCTCTTTTGTTCTGTGTTTGTTGGATTACGACGAGCATCAGCTTCCTCATCATCCATTTTTATGAGTAGCCAGTTGCCTTCCATTTTACCGCTATCCATCTCGACTAAAGCATAACCTCCTTTGAGTTTTTCTCCTTTCAAATCAATTTCAATAGTTCCGTTTTCAAAAGAGGTTTTAAGGTCCACTGGATTTCCTTCGTCATCTTTTTTTGTATTTTCAAATTTTCCCTTATCCCAAATCATAACCGTTCCTCCACCATATTCATCTTCTGGAATTACGCCTTCAAAATCGGCATAATCAATAGGGTGATCTCCGGTTGGAATCGCCATCTGTTTTTCACTGGGATCGGTGCTTGGTCCCTTAGGAACAGACCAGGATTTTAAGGTGCCATCTATCTCTATTCTGAAGTCGTAGTGAAGTTGACTTGCATCGTGTTTTTGAATGACGAAAATCGGCTGGTCACCACTGCTTGTCTTTTTGTCTCCCTTCGGTTCGTCGGTTTTGTCAAAATTTCGTTTTTCGTTATATGATTTACTATCCATCTTTTTTGCTTTTGAAATGAGTCACACATTTGAAGATACAAATGTTTAATCTTCTTGAGCTCGCCCAGTCATAGGCACAAATCTTACCATCAGTAAAGTTTCCTCCTTAAATTTATCCTCTTCCAGTCTTTCGATAAGAATTAACTTCTGAGAAGCCGTTCCTACAGGTGCTAAAAGCTTACCGCCAATCTTCAGTTGCTTTTTTAGTGTTTCGGGAATTTTTTTAGGAGCTGCCGTGAGTTGAATCGCATCAAAAGGTGCTTCTTCAGGCCAGCCTTCATAGCCATCAGCGTGTCGAGTCTCTATATTGTCGTAATCTGTTTTTTCCAGATTTTCTTTAGCCAAATCGGCCAGCCATTCTATTATCTCAACTGAATAAATTTGTTTGGCTAAGCGTGATAAAACAGCCGCATTATAACCACAGCCAGTCCCCACTTCAAGAACCTTATCACTATCTTTCAGTTCAAGAACCTGAGCCATATAAGCAACGATATAAGGCTGACTAATTGTCTGAGATTTACCTATGGGCAAAGGACTATCTTCATAAGCTTTGTCTTTCTCATCATCAGGTACAAAAAGCCTCCTGTCCACTTCCTGCATAGCACTTATCACCGCTTGGTCCTCAATGCCTCTTTTTTTAAGTTGACGCTCTATCATGTCTTTTTTTGTGCTCATCATGTCGTGTTTTTAAGGTTAAACTATTTATTTCTTATGTAATTTGTTCAATTTGAAAAGTCAGAAACATTTCAAAATACGGTTAAGCTGTAAGCGTTAAATCCAGTTTCTCCAGGCATTGCTTACGTGTTTTTCTAAATTCATCTTCGTTTCCTTCCACAGGCTTATTCCAAAATGGAATCATGCGATCAAGCTTAGTTTTGACTTCGTCTGAATTCAGTAAATCCGGATATTCCTGCTTTATAATATCTAAAGCAATTTTTACAGCAGTTGATGCTCCCGGAGAAGCTCCCAGTAAAGCTGTAACGGTTCCGTCTGTATTGGAAACGACTTCAGTACCAAACTCCAGCAAAGCTCCTTCTGCTTTACTCTGCTTAAGAATTTGAACCCTTTGTCCTGCCGTTTGCATTTTCCAGTCTTCAGACTTAGCATCCTTTATAAATTTTCTCAATTCATCCATTTGAGCATCTTTTCCGGTCACCACCTGTTCTACAAGATACCTGGTGAGGTTAAGGTTTTTCCAGAAGACCCCCCAATAGGTAGGAATGTTTTCAAAACTAACAGAGTAGGGAAGGTCTAAGGAAGACCCTTTTTTTAAAAATTTGGTACTAAAACCTGCGAAAGGACCAAACAAAAGCGCTTTTTTATCATCAATGTGACGTGTATCCAAATGTGGAGCCGACATCGGTGGGTTATTTCCACTTGCTTTAGAATAGACCTGGGCATCGTGTTTTTTGATGAGTTCTTCATTCTGACAAACCAGCCATTTTCCGCTCACGGGAAAACCACCATAATGTTCATGTTCTTCAATTTCTGACTTTTGCAGCAGTAGCAGGGCTCCGCCTCCGGCGCCTATAAAAATTTTTTCAGTTTCAAAACCAAAGGACTTATCCTCAGATCTGATTTTACCTTCTACGGTCCAGCCCTCAGCAGTTCTGTTGACATCCTCTACGTCATGATTTAGCAGGATATCAACATCAAATTTATTTTTCAAGAGGTTTGTAAAGGATTCGGTGACCTTTTCAAAATCAATTTCTGTTCCGTGAGTTACACGCGTTGCAGCCAGAGGCTCATTTTCATTCCTGTTTCTCATGATAAGCGGAAACCATTCACGCATGCTGTCAAAGTCTTCGGTATATTCCATGTCCTCAAATTCGACATGGCTTTTCATAGCCTCATATCTTTTTTTGAGAAGTCTGACCTGTTTTTCATCATGCACCCAGCTGCAATGGGGTGTTGGAAACACAAAAGCGTCTGGATGTGATAAAAAGTCTTCTTTGATGAGATAACTCCAGAACTGCTTGGTCAATTCAAAATCATGAGATACCTCAAGTGCTTTGGAAATATCAAGGCTGCCGTCTTCTTTTACTTTAGTATAATTGAGTTCACAATTACCGGCATGGCCTGTTCCTGCATTATTCATGGTTTTGGAGCTTTCCTGCCCGGTTTCGGAAAGCCTTTCTAGAATTAAGATTTTACAGGCGGGGTTTAAAATTTTAAGCAACAAAGCATGAGTCACACTCATAATTCCACCTCCTATGCAAACCAAATCGTAAGTTTTGTCTGAGTTTATTTTACTCATTTTTTCTGAATTTGTTTTCAATTAATAGTATGATTTTTTGTGATTTTAAGCTCTTTAAAAACACCTTATGACTTACAAGCCATAAGGATAGGTTTCAGGGATTTTAGAATCCTCAACAGAAACATCTATAGGATTTAAAGCTTGTGTTTTATCAAAAAACAAAAAGTGATCATAACGTTCAAGTATTATTGTGGGCACATAGTTTCCAAAGCGTTCATGTTTTGGGTTATAAACTACACCGACTGCTCGGTGTGCAATCCTTTCTTGTAATTCGGGAATGTGTTTAAGGTCATCCATGTTAATGTGAAACTGATCGCCAGCTTGATGACATATATCTTCCCAACTATTCTCACGTCCTTCCGGCAGTTCCATTTCTTTTACCGGTGCGCCCCATGCACTTCCTGCAAGTACGCTGCCCTGGTAACTGCCAAAACCAATGAGCGATACCTTATCTTTACCGTATTCCTTTCGCCCAAGTTCTCCTATATTATATAATCCTTGTCCGGCCATGTCGGTAAAAGAAGCATCACCTATATGCGTATTATGTGCCCAGACAATTCCCCTGGCATTTTCACCGTGAAATTTCATAAGTCGGTTAAGGGTATCCATCATGTGCCGGTCTCGAAGATTCCAGGTAGATTCATCTCCGGAAGCCATGATGCGATAATACTTTTCAGCGTTTTTGGTGACTAGTGCATTTTGTTCGGTGCTAAACGCATGTTCCCGGTCTGAATTGTAATTCGTGGCATTTTTACGAATTTCTGAAAGTAACTGAGTCACTTCTCTGCTGCAGCCCTCGGGAACTAACCTTGTAGACAATGCATATTTTTGTCCACCTTCATCGCGATGGGGCTCAAAACAGCGCATGGCCTTTTTTGCGGTTTCCAAAGCTGAAGGATCTTCCTTTTTCAGATATTCCATAACAGCATTCAGCGACTCCCAAAGGCTATACACATCCAGGCCGTAAAAGCCTTTACGCTGATCTGAAGGAAGCTCTTTGTTAAATTTTTTTAGCCATTGTGCCCATTCATGGACTTCCCAGTTAGCCCACATCCAGGATGGCCATCTTTTAAATTCCTTAAGAACCGTTTTCGTTTCTTCTTCGGCATCTTCATAATTTTTGACATGACGGTTGAGTTCGTAACAGGCGGGCCAATCCCCTTCAACCGCTACAAAATCAAAACCATGTTCCTCCATCAATAGCTTAGAGATTTTGGCTCTCCAATTGTAGTATTCATGAGTACCATGAGAGGCTTCGCCCATCATCACAATTTTTTTGTCTTTGATGGACTGGATCAAGGCGTCTAAACCTTCTTTATCCTTAAAATCATTTTTATTTTCCAGTAGTGTTGCAGTAATTGAATCTTTCATAATTTCATTGTTTTAATGAGTGTGTTCTGGTGTAAATATTAGGGGCATTTTGAGCAAGCAAACTAGCTGCCAGACTCACTTCATTGATATCCAGGTGATCCTGAAATGTGGACACCTTCGTATGTTCAGGACTAAGCCAAAAGGCTTCTATTTCATCGGCAATACTCCAGATTTTGGAGGCGATGTCTGGTTTTAAACCATTCTTTTCCAGGAATTCTAAATTTCCTTGTAGACAGCGAAGCCCTAGTGAAAGTCCACATTCTCTAAAGGGCAGCCTATACTTTGCCGATTTTTCGGGTTCATAAGATCTATAAAAAGCCTTTAGGCTTTGTTCTACAACTCTTAGCAGTCTTTCCGGTTTTACAGAATCGGGCAAATCAATTTTTTTCTGAAGTTCTGTTGCGCGAATGACATTTAAAAGTAAACCGCCAATTCCTAACGCATCTTCCATCTGCCAGTTGGAATATTGGCAGAGTAATTTTAGATCTTCGATATAAATATCAAATTCCTCATTGTACAACTCTGACATTTCCCGTGCCTGTAAGGCACAAAGTAAACCCTCCAAAGGATCATGTGCTCCCATAGCCGGAACCAGAGGTCGGGAAAGATCTACACTCATTTTCCAGTGCATGCTTATATCATTATTTTTATGAATGATAAAATAAGAGCCTGCTAAACTGAGTTCTGCTGCCCATTTGGCAAATTCTTTTTTTTCTAATAATTCGCCGGCTTTTAATAATGCTGCAATCCAGCGGGTATGGTAATGGAAATATTGTCCATCCCTTTGCCATTCCAGCTGCTGATTATAAGATTCTTCATGTTTACGTTCGGGAAGTTGCTTTCCTATTCGAAGACCTTTTACCGCGGGGTGATTCTTCGCTTTTTCTTCAGGAAGTTCACTTATCCAACCGGTTCTGGGGTCGTTTGGTGTGAATTTTCCTAAATGATGATGAACTTCATGGATGAGTTTTAAAGCTAAGTCCTGGTTCTCATTACTTCCATCCCTTTTTTTAAGCGCTAAAAAGTTGAGTAGAGCAAAAGCATCGGTCCAGAGATAGCGCTGGCTGATCTGTCCATTTTCAGGATCAAGTCCTGTTCGTTTTGAAAAGTTCTTCATCAGCGATTTTGCATTCGCAGTAGTCTGTTCTATGTCATTCATTGATAAAAGGTTTAAATCTTATATTTTAGTAAAACACTAAAACTTCGTCATTTCACTCAAACTTGGTTTGGGTTATATTCCAATTCAGAAAACCCAAATAAATAACCCGCTGAAGCCAGGCTTTGATGACTAAACTTTTTTGATAATCCAATTTAAAAACAGCGTATTAATCATAATTTATTATGAAATACTTAGTGTTTGTTTAAAATAGATATTAATGAAATAAATTCAAAACTTTTAAGAGTATTATAAGAAGATTTAAAAATCCCATACTTTTCATTAAATTGAAATGCATTTTAAAGATTAACAATGAAAAAATTTAGACGATTTAGAAGTGACTTCAGGAATAATGAAAAAATAATTCTACGCGATTTTTTGGCCATGGAACGCACCACGCTGGCCAATGAGCGAACCTTTTTTTCTTACATCCGCACCAGTTTTTACCTGATTATCGCGGGTATAGCCTTTGTGAAACTGGAAGACTTTGAACCCCTGAGCTGGGTAGGCTACGCCTTATTTGTCATCAGTGCTTTTTTACTGACGTTTGGTATTATTCGCTATCAGCTTTTACAAAAAAAATTAAATCGGTTTTACGATGATTCTGAAATTGAAGAACGCTTTAAAACGGGTAAAAATAAGGAATAAGTATACTGGCTAAAACCAGGAACAGCAAATTAAGTGGAGCCCCTACTTTTGTAAAATCAAAAAACTTGTATTTACCGGCACTAAAAACCATCGTATTGGTCTGATAACCAATGGGCGTCATAAAACTCGCACTTCCAGCCACGGCTATAGTTACTAAAAAAGGTAAGATATTGATATCCAGACTTGAAGAAACAGAGAATGCTATGGGCACCATTAAAGCTGCAGAAGCATTGTTACTCATCAATTCTGTGAGCAGGGAAGTTATCAGATAAAAAATGCCGATCATAAGCATTTTGCTTTGAAAATTACTTGTGGTACCAATGAGCAGGTCACTTATATTCTGAGAAAGACCGCTGCTGGTCATTGCTTCCCCCAAACTTAAGGAACCGGCCAGCAGAAAAATCACTTTCCAGTCAATCGCCCGATAGGCTTCCTGCATATTGATGACCCCAAGGATATTTAGAACAACAATCCCTGCAAAAGCTGAAATAACCAAAGGTAAAATATTGAAAGTAGCCAGAAGAATGACAGATAGAATTACTGAAATTGAAATATATAGCTTCTTTGGGTTTATTTCGTTTATGATCTGCTCACTAACAGAGATAAATGGTGAATTTCGTTTTTCCTGACTTTCTTGCAGGAGTTGATATCCATTTTCATTGGTTAGTAAGACTAGTATATCTCCAGCCTGTAGCTTGACTTCCTTTAAATCAGAAAGTTGTTTTTTACCTCTTTGGCGAATACCTATAACATTGGAATTGTATCGGTTTAGGAAATCGACCTCTGAGAGCTTTTGACCTATAATGTCTGAATTTGGAAGTAAGATGATTTCCATCATGCGAGTTTCCTCATCGGGAAATTCTTTATCTTCAAATTCTTCTGTTAGACTGAAATAGTCATTTTTAATCAATTTGTTGATTTCCTTAAGAGAACCTTCTATCAATAGCGAGTCATTTTCTTTTAATTTTTTAGACTGATCTGGTTTATCTTCAGTTGCGTTATCTCTTTTGTAGTATTTGATTTCTATGTCTTTATCCTTAAATAAATTGTTTAAACCCATTTCCTGTTCCTCGGGCTTCTTGTTTAGCCTGACTTCTGCTAAAAACCGTTTTGTTTCTTCCTGCTCTTCCATCACGTCTTTTGTTCCTTGGTCTGGAAGAAAGTAACGGCCAGCAAACATCAAATACAGCAATCCTACTGTAAACAAACAAAGTCCAATGGGCGCCAGGGTAAACATATTAAAGCCTTCAAATCCCCTATCCGATGCCATTCCACTAACAAGTAAGTTGGTGGAAGTACCCACTAAAGTGCAACACCCTCCGAAAATAGACAGATAGGAAAGTGGTATTAAATACCTGGAAGGAGAGAGTTTAAGCTTTTTTGTAGTCCTGTTTACCACTGGAATAAAGGTTGCTACTACAGGTGTATTGTTTATAAATGCTGAAATTCCGCTCACCATAAATGCCATTCTAAATATGGAATTTGGATATCCTTTGCCCAGTAATTTTTGCATGAAAGGAACTAACAAGTCGATTAAATTAGATTTAATCAACGCCTGACTTAATATAAACATAGCGGCTACTGCCAGAGTAGCTTGATTGGCAAAACCAGAAATCGCTTTATCTGCATCAATTACACCGGTGGTCACTAAGCTTACCATAATGCCAATGGCTACCAGATCTACTGGAATGCTTTCTCTGATGTAGCAGAACATACTAAGTGCAATAACTACTAGCGTGATGTAAGCTTCTGTACTCATTTATAAAATTTAGGATAAATAAAGAAAAATTAAATAAATCAGCGAACTTTATTTAAGCCTTTTATCTAATTATTTTCCAAGGATTCACTCTGTGCATCCTAAAGCGTTCCGTTTTTGCTTGTATCTGTGACAAAGAAATTCATTATGAGCAAAAGCGTGGTTTTCTGCTTATCGTTTTAATCAAGGATTCACTTTGTGCATCCCAAAGCGTTCCGCTTTGAAAATCAAAATACCCTATTTAAAATTTCAAGCAAGCTCGATTTTAAATAGGGTATTTTGACTTATTCGTGACCGCGGAGGGATTCAAACCCCCAACCCTCAGAGCCGAAATCTGATGCGCTATTCAGTTGCGCCACGCGGCCTCAAATTTCTGTGAAGACAGAAATCTATTAATTGCAAGATTACAATAAAATAGTTTAAGACAAGTTGCCTTTCACAATTTTTGAAATTGTTTTTCCGTCAGCTCTTCCAGCCAGGCGCTGGGAAACCATTCCCATTACTTTTCCCATATCCTTCATAGAGTCAGCACCCGTTTCTTCGATAACGGACTTGACTTCTTTATCAATTTCTTCCTCGCTTAACTGAGCTGGTAAAAATTGTTCAATGATTTTAGCTTCAGCCAATTCTGCTTCAGCCAAATCCTTACGGTCTTGCTCTAAGTACAAATCAGCACTATCTTTTCGTTGCTTTACCAGTTTTTGAACCAATTTCAATTCCTCAGCTTCAGGAATTTCTTCCTTGCTAGAGGATGCTGTTTTAGCTTTTAAGATTTCACTTTTTATGGATCGTAAAGAAGCTAAAGCAACAGAATCTTTTGCCTTCATTGCTTCTTTCATTTTTTGCATTACCTCTTGTTCCAGTGCCATTTATAATTTTTTCGCTAAGATAAATAATAATTTTTCAATATCAATTTAAAGCCTTACTTTCAATGTAACCAAAGTTACTGCACCAGCTTTGGTCTAGTTCTACATTTGCACTACAAAATGAAATTTACCTCATGGAAATAATTGAATTATTAGGTTTTTTTGGTGCACTTATCATAGGAGTAGTACTTGGGTTAATTGGAGGCGGAGGCTCTATTCTTACAGTTCCAGTGTTGGTATATTTACTTTCAGAAGACCCCGTTACAGCTACAGCTTATTCTCTTTTTGTAGTGGGTACAGCAAGTTTGGTAGGCGCTTTACGTAATATGCAAAAAGGCTTGGTAGATTTTAAAACAGCTACTGTATTTGCTATTCCTGCATTTTTAGCTGTTTATGCCACTAGAAAATATGCGGTTCCAGCCATACCAGATTCCATTTTCACTATAGCTGACTTCGAAGTGACCAAAAATATTGGCATCATGCTATTTTTTGCGCTGATCATGCTTTTAGCATCCTATTCCATGATCACAGACAAAAAAGATGAGCTGGAAGACAAAGAAGTTGAGATAAAATACAATTATCCCCTCATAATTATAGAAGGTATTGTCGTTGGATTTCTTACTGGAATTGTTGGAGCAGGCGGAGGATTTCTTATCATTCCAGCTTTAGTGTTATTGGCCAAACTCCCTATGAAGAAAGCCGTTGCTACTTCTTTATTGATTATCGCTGTTAAATCCTTGATAGGTTTCTTAGGCGATGTTCAAAATATGGATATCGATTGGAAGTTCTTGGGAATATTTACAGGACTATCGGTCGTTGGTATTTTTGTAGGGATTTGGCTCAACAAATTCATCGATGGTAAAAAACTTAAAAAAGGCTTTGGCTGGTTTGTCCTTTTTATGGGTATTTACATTGTTTACAAAGAATTTACACATTAGTATAGGACTAGTATTTTAAACTATTAACTGCTAGCAAAATCAAAAGAACTCATAAAATTGCTTTTCGATCTTGGCTTTTTTACAAATCATCAGTCTTATTGGCTTTCCTTTTCTATCCGCACTAGTTATCCAATTTGATGTGTCATTTTAGTGATAAAAGAAATCTATTTCACATTGGAAGCAAAAGATCCTTCTTAACATAGAAAGACTCTTTCACATCAACAGTGAGTAATATAATAGTCTTAAAAAGTGCTCATATTTAAAATACCTTTCTAACACAAAGTTTCAATTTCAGGTATTTCAAAACTTGAACCAAAAAAACCTTTATATATCCAAAAAATGTTTCTGAATATTTATTCATTAAGAATGACAATTTCTAAAGCCTAAATTAAATTCAAGCTTTTTCTTAAAAAAACTAGAAACTCAACTCTCGAAATGTTGAAATTTGAATAGAAACAAAAAAAATCAAAATTTCAAGACTTTGAAGTATTTACTATTTAATAGTGATCTAAAAATCTTTAAACATCAGGCGATATTCAACTAATTACAAAAATATGTTATATTAAACAGTGATTTATCATCATAATTTATTAATTTTAACAAATAGTTAAGTTATTTACTTGACTTTTATAATCTGAATTTTAGAAACTCAAACCTTAAAATTAAATCTTATGAAAAATTATTTTTGGAATGCTCTCTTGATATTTACTGTTTTATTTTTTATCAGTTGTGATGATGATGATGGGCCTGTAACATCTGCTCCTGAAATTTCTAGTACTACTACAGAACAAAATGCTGAAATTACTTACACTTCAATTGAAATAAGTGGTGACGTCACTTCAGATGGAGGAAGTGACGTCACATCTAGGGGAGTTTGTTGGAGTATGAATCAAAATCCTACTACTTCCGATAACATTACAACAGAAACATCTAATGAGTTTACAAGCTTAGTGGAAGGTTTGACAGCAAATACAACTTATCATTTTCGCGTTTATGCAACAAATAGCACTGGTACTAGCTATGGTAACCCAATAACTTTAAATACTTCTTCACTAGATGGTACAACTTGGGATTTTACTATATCTCTTGATAACACAACCCCTAATTACACATGGCACGCGGATATAATTTTCAATCCTGATGGCACAACTGTTTATGACGAGCCTAGTTCTCCAGGAACTTACACAACTTATGGAGTTTGGTCTCTTAATGGTAATACATTAGAATACAATATGGATTCTTCTACTTCAAATGGAGTTTATGAGTTCACAGGCACTCTAAATGGTAATACAATGAGTGGGACCTTTTTATTTCCAGGATACTCCAATCCTGTATGGAGTGCAGTTGAATATTAATTACATCTCAACTAACTTTTCATTTTTTTAGAGCCACATTAAATTGTGGCTTTTTTGTTTATGGCTTATTTCTTAATAGGTCAGCAAACACAAAAATGATTTTGAGTTGCAAACATTTCTGCAATAAATTTAGAAAGCCTTTGTAATCAATCTTTAAAATTTTAATCAAGTTCTTTGGTTGAGAATTTAAACCTTATCATTATACTAGTAAGAATCTGACTCATTGAGATTTAGCACTTCTTAAACTCGTAACACTCTCCAATTTAAATCAAACAAATGATTTGTTATATAAAGTCTATGGTTAGCCTTCGTTGTAAAATGATTATGCAAGAAGAACTTAATAACCTCAGATTGTATTTCGGTAAATCAGATTTGGGAACTATCGAAATTTAAGAGGATCTACCAGCAGAGCAGTGTCAAAAATTAAAAATTAAGCTTTTGAAGTATAGCTTATAATTTATAAAGAATACTGAATATACTGCATCTTTTTACAAATTCTGTAAAAAATAAAACAGGTGTTATACTTACTTCTGGTTATGAATAGAAAATTATAACAGGAATTAAAAGCACAGGAATGAACAAGATTAACTTAAAATCCTCTGGAGAGTATGTTGTTCTCGCAAAAACAGCAATAAATAATTGTCCTGCATCTGAAATTTCAGGGAATATGGGAATAAGCCCAGCTGCAACAACATTCATAACTGGATTTCATAAATGGACAAATACAATTATCGTTCCTACAGACTTAGTCATATCTGGACATTCATCAGAAGTACGGATTTTCGAAATTGAAGATGACCTGACAGTGAGCACAGATGTAAATATTACATTGAGCGGTAGTGAAAAAGCTGAAAATATTTTCTGGCAAGTTGCCCGTGAAGTTAATTTTGGAGCTAGATCAAACTTCAAAGGTATTCGATGGCTGAAATTAACCTACAAACAGATGCAGCATTTACCGGGCGTGCTCTAGCACAAACAGCAGTGATTTTGGATAAAGGTACAGTTTCTCCACTTCAATTAAGGATTAAAAATGAAACCAGCCTTGATATACGTTTGTAAAATATTCTTCAATTCTATACTTCGGTTTTGAGTGAAAAGTAAAATTCCAGTTTATTAGTAATAAAATTCTCTTCATTTTAAAAACTAACATAGGAATAATTAAAACACAGCAAATCCGATTCTAAAAATTAAATTATTCTTATTAAGGTTGTACACACCTCATATTGATTCTCTGTATATTTGATTTTATGCTAATTTCAAAAAAAAATTAATGAACAATTTCCTATCGTTTACAGTTTTATTTTTAGTGTCAGCTTCAGCTTTAAGCCAAAGCCAAAACTTGGATTCCATAATTTCAACTTACCAAAACCACAAAGCCTACGATCAAGAAAACTACCCGTTAGGACTTTACACAGAAGCCTATTACAAGCAAGAAGCTGATTTTGCAGAAAAACTTTTAGAGGATTTAGCAGAAATTGATACTGCTCACCTTAAAGAAACACAATATATTTCATTAAAGCTTTTAAAGTTCAAATTACAGGAAACGGTAGATCAATATACCTATAGAGCATTTTTGAATCCGCTGTTATCAGATTCAGGTTTTCATCTTAGCTTATCTTATCAAGTGAGAGATCTCAACACTTATGATCAAGTAAAATCATATCTAGATAAACTAAACGCTATCCCAGCTTATGTCGATCAACATTTTATCTTGCTTCGCAAAGGTTTAGGTGAAGGCATTACACAACCTCGTATTATTTTTGAGGGTTATGAGTCCACTTACAATTCGCAAATTGTCGACCGACCTGAAGATAGTTATTTCTATGAACCTTTTGAGAATCTACCCTCTACTCTATCTCAACGCCAAAAAGACTCCGTCATCAAAGTGGCAAAAATTGCTATTAAAAAAAATGTAATTCCTGAATTTAAACGCATCAAAACCTTTTTTGAAACAGAATATTTACCTAAAACAAAAACCACTTTAGGAGTTTCGGACAGCCCACAAGGTGAAGCTTACTATCAAAACAGACTGAATTATTACACGACTTTAAACCTTTCAGCAGAAGAAATTCATTCTATAGGTTTAAAAGAAGTAAAGCGTATCAATTCTGAAATGAAATCTATACTAAAAGAGGTAGAATTTGACGGTAATTTGGATGAATTCATCGCATTTTTAAGAAACGACGAGCAGTTTTACGCGAAAACCGGAGATGAACTTCTAAAGGAAGCACGCGATATTGCTAAACAGATTGATGCCAAACTACCTGCTTACTTCAAAACTTTACCAAGAAAACCCTATGGTGTTGCCAAAGTTCCCGATGCCATTGCGCCTAAGTATACTACCGGAAGATATATTGGTGCTTCCAATGATACGCAACCTGGGTATTATTGGGTGAACACTTACAATTTACCCAACCGTCCGCTGTATGTGCTGCCTTCCTTAACGGCTCATGAAGCTGTTCCGGGACACCATTTGCAAAACGCATTGAATGCAGAACTCGGGGACAGCATCCCAAAATTCCGTAGAAACATGTATTTATCAGCTTATGGTGAAGGCTGGGGTTTATATTCAGAATTTTTGGCAGACGAAATGGGAATTTATACCACACCTTATGAGCGTTTTGGAAAACTAACTTATGAACAATGGCGTGCGTGCAGACTAGTTATTGATACAGGCATACATGCCATGGGCTGGACACGGGAGCAGGCTGTAGAATACTTTACAAAAAATACAGCGCTTTCAATACATAATATCAATACTGAAGTTGATCGTTATATTTCCTGGCCCGGACAGGCAGTCTCTTATAAAATCGGTGAAATAGAAATAAGAGAGCTGAGAATCAAAGCTGAAGAACAACTCGGAGAAAAGTTCGACATAAGAGAATTTCATGAAATTCTCTTAGAGCAAGGTGTGGTTACTTTACCAATTTTAAAAGAACGCGTCAATGCTTATATAAAAGAAACGAAATAAGTTATGGAGCTGATCATATATTTGACATGTATCAAATGACCAGTCTCAAATGATAAGTAATTACAAAAGTGAATCGGAAGACGTTTCTAAAAAATATGATTTGTTTCTACAGCAATTGCTGTCTTTATATTTGTCATTTTCTCAGTCTTCTCTCATTTAAGGTTCTAACTTTAATTTTAATAAACTTTCCTAAAATTCAAAATTTGAATTATGTAAGCTTTCCCAATAAAAGAGCTTTCTTGCGCCAAGCCTTGTCATAACAGTACGAATCTTAGGGTTTAGAACAATAACTTGTTGTAAGATAGATTGTTTGTATGCTCTAATTTTTGAAATCTATAACCTGTCTACAACCGTGTACTTAACAGGCTGAGATTACAGTATCTTTTTGTTCTTCTTTGAAGCTTTTGATTACTCGAATTTGTCATATTTCTGATTTGGATGTTATACTCCTTTTCAGCAATATCTATTAGCATATAGAAGATGATGACTTTTTTGTAAGCAGGTTATGAAAGGTATTCGGCTCTAGTTTTCTGCTTTACAAGCAACTTCACATAGCCTCAAGTTCAAGTATTTTTTTTCTGGTGTTTTTGCTATAGATTCTTTGGATATGTTCTCCCAATTAAAGTTAATATTTTCTAAGCCATAGGATGATAATTGATCTTGCTTGTATGTCATGCCTCAATTTTTAAGTTTGCCTAGCTTAACTATTCTTTACTGATGTTTTAATTACACTATGTTTTTGGCGTATCGCTAGGTCATGACGGGGCCACATAGCAAAACATAAAACCCGCATCATAAGATGCGGGTTTTATAATTTCAGATTATTTAGTTGATATTTATTTCTTAATAAATCTTTTAGTTAAACTGTCTTTTCCAGAAGACATTATTAAGAAATAGTTTCCAGAGGCTAATGATGAAACATCTATAGAAGCGTTATTTTCTTTAATGCTTAGTGTCATTAATTGCTTACCTCTCATGTCGTAAACTTTAACTTTATCTACAGATATCTGTGAAGTTCCTAATTCTAAGAATAAAGTTTGTCTTACAGGGTTTGGATAAAGACCGATATCTGCACTATCAAAAACATTAGAACTTAGTGTACATGCTGAAAGTGGATCTGTAATTGTAATGTTGAATATAACGCTCGATTCATTCCCGTTAACATCTGTTATAGTATAAATTACTGATGTAAAATCTACTTGGTTATCGTAATCGTCACAATTAAATTGAACTTGGCTTAAGACTTGGCTTTCAATTCCACAATTATCAATAGAACCATTATCAACAGTATCAATAGTTAAATCTGAAAAACCGGATTCGTCTAGTTCCAAAACTATATCTTCATTGACTATTATTTCTGGATTTTCAGTATCCTCAACAATAATATTTTGTGTTTGAGTAGAAACATTTCCAGAGCTATCTTCAAATTGCCAAGTAATTACTGTGGTCTCTGTAATTGGCAATTCTACTGAAGTAGTTCCTGTGATCTCACCTGCATCGCAATTATCTTCTGCATTAGGCGCAGCTAACTCTGCAACTTCACACTGCCCAATCACATCATCTAGTATTTCTTGAGTTGGCATTGGTCCTTCAGCGTCTCCAATATTTATAGTGACAGCAAATCTTTCTTCGCTCTCACATTGTCCGTCGATAGCTGCAGCATAAAGGATCTCTCCATTTGAAGTAATGTAGTTTGGATCCAATGCTGTCCCACCAACGCTTTGATTATACCAAGAAACATTTTGAGAGTCTAAAATAATTTCTTCTAGTAATGGTTCACTACAGAAAGTTTGGTTTACATCTCCACTAGGAGGAAGCAAATTACAACTACCTGCTGGAAGAAGATTGATTGAATAATCTTCAACTTCTCCCCATGTAAAACTCTCACAAGAAGAAGGAACTCCATCATATTTCATAGAAACTCTCATTCTAAGAACTTCACCTTCCACTGCACCAGCAGGAACAGTAAATGACCCTGACACTTCTGAGTCAATTGAAGGACTACTAGAAAAAATTAATTCATCAGAATCTGTAAAGTCTCCGTTTAGATTGAAATCAATCCAAACTGCTACACCTTCAGAATAAACTGTTCCTGCCCACTGTGGGTTTACAGTAATAGTGTAAGTTTCCCCTACTACTAAATCTGTAGTAACATTTGTAAAATCTGTGTAGCCAGGACCAGCTCCAGATTCATTATCAATACCATTTAGTCTCACTCTTGAGATGAATTCATCGTCAGTTGTTTCTCCTTGAGAGTTACAATAGCTTAAAATAAATTCTTCAGTTGTAAAAGTACCCAACTGAGAATAATCCGAAGAAGTGTTTTCTGTTACACATCTAGTCCTGACTTGGTACTCATAAGTTGTCAATTCAGTAAGTCCGTTTAAGTTAATTGCGTTGGTTTGTAGTGAAGATTCTGTCCAGTTGGTCGCTCCTTCTTCTCTATATCTGAAGTCATACTCTCCACCTGGAGCATTGTCCCAATATAAAGACACCATCTCAGAAGAAAGTCCGCCAACAGTTATTCCTGAAGGGGGGAGTGCTTCACAAACCACAGGCTCAGAAGAAAGACCTGTCACAATTAATGAGAAGTTTTGTTGCTCATTTGTAAGATCTCCTTTATGACTAACAGTTATAGTATATGTACCTGAAGCATTTTCAATATCAACCCTTTCAAAGGGATCTCTTGTATTGTTTCCTTTTTCGTTAATATTTACACCTATAAGTCTCCAAGGTAAATATTCTGTAGCATTTTGCTCTACAACAATGTCAAGATCATTAACCAATTTTGGATCGTTGGAATTTATTTCAGTTGTAGAGGTTCCAGCAGGGTCAGTCCATGAAATAGAAGCTATAAGATCATCTACATCATTGCTCTCTACTTCTAAGGTGTAAGTTTGCCCTGGCAAAAGTGACAAATCATTTATAATGACACCATTATCTTTACGCTGCATTGTTTCTGCTGCTCTCTTAGCATTCATTAAACCCCACCCAAAGATAGCATCTGGACCGTTCATTCCAGCGTCATCCGCTGTATGTAAAATTAAGCCTTTAAGCGTTGCTGCTCTTAAATAATTTCCATATAAATTAAAAGCATGTTGTTGTAACAATAGCGCACTACCAGCAACATTAGGAGAGGCCATTGATGTTCCAGAAATAGAATTGTATGATGAATCACCATTAGCATAGGTAGAATAAACGCCTTGACCATTACCAGCTATATCTGGCTTTATTCTAAAATCATCAGTAGGCCCTTGACTACTAAAATTGCTAATTAAAACTGAGTTTAACTCTCCATCGTCTGTTACATTAGCGTCTCTAGCACTTGCAACAACCAAATTATTTTTTGAAACTGAGTGTCCAGTTAGTTTATCATATTGGGAATTAGTTGGGTCAAGAGGAGAGCTATTGTATGAAGAAGTTCCTTCATTACCTGCAGCAACAACCATAAGATAATATGGAGCATTATATTGTAATATATCCCAGTTTCTTGATTCTGATATATATCCTCCAAAGTAATAATCTGGAACTAAATCAGCTCTAAATCCGTAAGAATGATTTGAAATAAGCATCCCTTCTGCTGCAGCAGCTGTAGCCTCAGATAGATCTTGATTCCATTTATAGCCGTTTACACTAGCTTGCGGAGCCATCCCTTTAGCATCTGGAACAACGCCACTAGCTATAATTGTCCCTGTTACGTGACCTGCATGGAAATTTAGCTCAAGTCCTTCTGAAGCCTCATCCATTACAGTAACTCGACTATTGCCTAAAGGATTTTGATATTCTTGATGTGTACTCCTTGCGTGACCTCCATCCCATACATAAGCAACCATATCTTGACCATCTAAATTGAAACCTGATGAGCCCCCAATATTTAGATGGTCTGTTCTTGTGGAACGAGCTGCATCTACATTATAGGTTTGATAGTAAATAGGACTTCCATCTTCTTCAATTTTTTGAAGTTCAGCATAACTCCCATCTTTTAGATAAAGTGAAAGTTCTAAATTTCGACGATTAGCCTCTTTTATCATTCTATTATTTTGAAGAGAGGATTCAGAAGAAAATTGATTTGATAATTGATTGAGCAAAGTAATGTTATACTTTGAGGTAATTCTTTGCTTTTGAATTTCCGTTTGAGAATGTGAAACGAAAGCTGTAAATAATAAAAATACCAAAGCAATACGATTAAAATAATTGTGAATCATTAGTTGTTTTCTTAAATTAGGTTCGCAATCTAATTAATAACATTATGTTAACAAAACTTGGTATGTTAAAACTCAGGAGCAAAAAAAAGACCAGCATAACGCTGGTCTTTATAATTTAAAATAGTCTCTTAGTTTAGTCTACATTATCATGTAAAAAAGAGTTATTGGATCTAAAATTTAAATTGTCTTTATCGCCTTCCACACTTGTTCTAGAAAGTGAATTTCCCTCAAAGCGATCGCTATTCAAATCAATACCAGCTCTTTTATATGCGGGTTGTTTTTCAATTTCATCAATATTATTAGTATTTCTGAATTTATAATTGAATTGTTTCATTTTAGCCTTTCGTTCTGCTGCTCTTGAAGCAAGCTCGGACAATGGAGTATTCATAGGATCTATTTCATCTCTACTCTCTCTTTCTGTTTGTGAAGATTCAACAGTTCGCCTTGTGAATTTAACTTCTTCCGGCTCTTCCTTAGATTTAGGTTTTGGTTTGCTAGACGAAGGCTTTGGTTCTTCTTCATCCATGAACTCAGATAAATCATATTTTTTCACTTCAGGAGTTGAATGTTTTCTGAAAGAATTTACCTCTTCTGGCTCATTGACTTCAATATCTTTTACAGATTGAGGTTGTTGATCTTCGTTCTCATCGTCTTCAGAAAAATCAAAACTCAACATTCCAGATGAATTTTCTTCTTCCTTTACAGGACTATCCTCAATGATTTCAAAATCATCTTCGTGAGCATTTACAATTTCAAAATCTACATCCAGATGGTTTATATTCGCTTGATCTGTTTCTGGTGTTTTGTCTTTAGACTCGTCTTCAGAATCTAAGTTATGTACAACTTTAGATTGATCCCTATCTTCTGGATTTTGTCTCCTAGACTGAGGAATATC
This sequence comes from Psychroflexus salinarum, assembly GCF_042677225.1. Classification (NCBI taxonomy): domain Bacteria; kingdom Pseudomonadati; phylum Bacteroidota; class Flavobacteriia; order Flavobacteriales; family Flavobacteriaceae; genus Psychroflexus; species Psychroflexus salinarum. The sequence continues at coordinate 191,084 of NZ_JBHTIV010000023.1, read as the reverse complement.
TATAGAAGACTGCTTTTTGAATCTGCCAGTAGAGAGGTTTTGTTCGATACGCTGATCATCCTCAAGCGTGTGGATAATTTTTTTAGTTTCAGTATTGACGATTTCATCCTGTTGCTCAGTATTAAAACCCGTAGCAATTACGGTTACTGAAATAGAATCTTCCAAGCTCTCATCATCACCTACACCCATGATGATGTTTGCGCTATTTCCAGCTTCAGCCTGAATGTGGTCGTTTATTTCTCCAATTTCATCTAATGTGATTTCATCGGTTCCTGAAACAATAAGTAATAAAACATTTTGCGCTCCTTTAATCTTATTATCATTCAGCAAAGGAGAGTCCAGTGCTTTTTCGATAGCTATCTGAGACCTGTTGGTTCCAGAAGCTACTGCAGAGCCCATAATAGCAGTTCCACTATTGCTCAAAACTGTTTTGGCATCACGTAAGTCAATGTTTTGAGTGTAGTGATGTGTTATAACTTCAGCAATACCTCTGGAAGCAGTGGCTAAAACCTCATCAGCTTTTGAAAAACCTGACTTAAAGCCTAAATTTCCATACACTTCCCTCAGTTTATTATTATTGATAACTATAAGTGAGTCAACATTACTTCTTAGTTCTTCAACACCTAACTGAGCTTGTTCATTTCTTGTACGTCCTTCAAACTGAAATGGAATAGTGACGATACCTACCGTAAGAATGTCCATTTCTTTTGCAAGTCTCGCAATTACAGGTGCTGCACCAGTTCCTGTACCTCCACCCATTCCTGCAGTGATAAATACCATTTTGGTATTGGTGCTTAATAAGCCTTTGAGGTCTTCCCTGCTTTCTTCTGCTGCCTGTTTACCAATATCTGGGTTTGCGCCTGCACCAAGTCCTTCTGTAAGGTCAACCCCTAGCTGAATTTTGGTTGGGACCGGACTATTTTCTAGTGCTTGTGCATCTGTATTACATATCACAAAGTCAACGCCCTTAATGCCTTGACTAAACATGTGATTGATGGCATTAGAACCTCCACCGCCTACTCCAATGACTTTGATCACGTTGGATTGGTTTTTTGGGAGATCGAATGAGATATTTTCAAATTCTTGCTGACTCATAATTCTTTATTTTGGATGGTGTACTTCTTACTCTGCGTTATCTAAAAAATCTTTTAATTTATCAAACCATTTTTCGACTACATTTCTGCTAGGTCGGGCTGGTTGATTGGGTTGTTCTGGAACTTCCTGTTTCTCATCTACCCCATGAGAATCTTCTGTAATTCCATCTACATTTTCTTCTGAAGCAGTCTCTGCTTGTTGCTCTGCGTTCACAGGTTGTTGCTCTTCTTCCAGTTCTTCGCGTTCAGCTTTATCAAGAGCTTTACGTTCCAATCCGTCCATAACCAAGCCAACTGCTGTGGCATAAAGTGGACTTGCAATTTCTTTATCGGTTTCACCTGCTAAATACTCGTTGGGATAACCAATTCTGGTATCCATTCCAGTAACATATTCTACCAGTTGCTTCAAGTGCTTTAATTGAGCACCTCCACCAGTAATAACTATACCTGCAATTAATTTTTTCTTTTGTTCATCATGTCCATAGTTTTTAATTTCTAAATAAACCTGATCTATGATTTCTACTGCTCTGTAATGAATCACTTTAGATAAATTCTTAAGTGATATTTCTTTAGGTTCTCTTCCTCTCAATCCAGGAATAGAAACTATTTCATTTTCTTTATTTTCTCCAGGCCATGCCGAACCAAATTTCACTTTGAGTAATTCAGCTTGCTTTTCTATGATCGAACAACCTTCTTTGATATCTTCAGTAATCACATTACCTCCAAGTGGAATAACTGCAGTATGTCTTATAATTCCATCTTTGAAAATCGCCAAATCTGTTGTTCCACCACCTATGTCAATTAATGCAACACCTGCTTCTTTTTCTTCCTGACTTAATACTGAATTTGCTGATGCTAGCGGTTCTAATGTCATACCATTGAGTTCCAATCCAGAATTCTTAACACATCTTCCAATATTTCTAATAGACGAAATCTGTCCTACAACTACGTGGAAGTTGGCTTCCAAGCGTCCGCCAGACATACCCCTTGGCTCCATAATTTCGGATTGTCCATCGACTTTATACTCTTGTGGTAAAACATGAATAATTTCTTCGCCTGGTAACATTACCAGCTTATGAACTTGATTGCATAAGTTGTCGATATCCTCATCTTCTATAACTTCTTCGTTATCATTTCTTGTGATGTAATCACTATGCTGTAAACTTCTTATATGTTGTCCTGCAATTCCTACTGTTACTCCACTTACATCAATACCAGAATTTGCTTCTGCTTGCTGGATAGCTTGCTGAATAGACTGTATAGTTTGAGTTATATTATTCACGACGCCACGATGCACACCTAAACTTTTGGTTCTACCAATGCCTAAGATCTCTACTTTTCCATACTCGTTTTTGCGACCAATCATAGCAACAATCTTTGTTGTCCCAATGTCTAAGCCTACTGCAATATTATCTTCTTCCATCTTTGTAGATTATAACTTTGTTGTACATACTACCTGATTACCAAACTGCAAATCTATGCGTTTATAGTCATCCAATTTCTTGTATTCCAAAGCTTTTGAATAAAAAACTTTATAGTTTGTCAACTTTTTGTCAAGATAAGAAATTTGACCAAAATTGACTAAATATTCCCTGTCTCTCACCTCCAAAACGAAGTTTTTTTCTGATTTTTTTCGGATTGCAATGATATGTTTTTTTAAAAAATCATCGGCCTCTATTTTAACCAAAAGTGGATAAACTTCTTTAAGCTCATTTGGGCTGACTCCCGAGACCAAAGGCACTCTAGGTGAGTAGTTTGCAGATAATGGCATCGCCAAACCCTCGGCATCCAGATAGTAAAACCCCTTATCCCTAATCCTGGCAATGGGTTCTCTTTGAATAATTTTCGCTGAAAGTGTTCCATCTAAGGTGTAATATGCTTCAGAGGATTTTATCATTTCGTTGGCATCCAAAATATTTTCAAAAGTGGCCAGACGATTTTCATTTATCAATGAATCGCCATTTGCTTTTAAAACTTCATTCAATAGCGCTTCGACTTCAACTTCAGTAATGAAAATTTTAGACGCATCTAGCAATTCAACCTTTAGAGTTTTTACAGGTTTCGACTTTTGGCGATGATTTGCAAAGCCCACCAAGAAGAAAAGAACTCCCAAGATCAAAATCAATCGTATGTTATGTAGTTTAAATGCTTTCATGCAAATAATTTGAAATTTTAGTTGCTTCTACTCCTATGTCTCCGGCACCGAGCAAAACGATGACTTCATCTTTGGCTCTCTTTATTCTATTTTGAATATCATTTTTAGTGATCAACTGTTTTAATGGATGCTGTATTAAATTCAGAAGAAATTCAGAAGTTACCCCCTCTATAGGTTCCTCTCTTGCTGGATAGATGTCCAGTAAATTAACTTCATCAAATTGAGATAAGCTTTCTGCAAAATCTTCTGCAAAATCTTTGGTCCTTGAAAATAAGTGAGGCTGAAAAACAACTACAGATTTTTTCTCTGGATGCATTTCGGAAATTGCCTGATAAACAGCGTCGATTTCTTTGGGGTGATGTGCATAATCATCTATCACTACAAAATGGCTTGACTTATAAATGTAATTAAAACGTCTTTGCACTCCTTCAAAACTAGCCAAAGCTTTTCCAAACTTATCGGCAAGGTCTGGCCAAAAATCGACAGCCAAACTCAAGGCCGAGGAGGCATTAAATAAATTATGATGCCCTGGTAATGAAAATTCTAAATTCTCAAGTCGAATATCTCCTTTCTGGAAATCAAAAACATAAGTTCCGTTTTCAACCGAAATATTTTTGACTTGAATATCTGCTTCCTCCTCTATTGAAATAAATTGCGCATCAAGGTCTAAACCTAATTTTGCATAAAGATGTCCTTTTGGAACTAATCTCGAAAACTCCTTAAAGGTATCCACTAACTTTTGTGAGGTCTCGTAAATATCGAGATGATCTGCATCCATAGAGGTTATGACCGCAGCTGAAGGGTGTAATTCAAGAAAGGATCTGTCAAATTCATCTGCCTCAACTACTACAACTTCTTCCCCATCACCGATATAATTGGTTTTATAATTTTGAAGGATTCCACCACAAAAGGCCGTTAGTTTTACTCCACTAGATTTAAGAATATGAACCAGTATTGCAGACGTTGTGGTTTTACCATGAGTTCCCGCTACAGCTAAGGTTGGCAGATGCTTTGTGATTTCTCCTAAGACAAACGAACGTTTATATATTTCAAAATTCTCATTTTTGAAAAATTCAAAAAATTTTGATGTATTGGAAATCGCTGGTGTATAAATAACAAGCGTGGTTTCTTTTGATAAATTCTGGAACTGATTACTAATAGTTTCCGTATAAACTAAATTAATTCCTTCAGCTGATAAGGTATTGGTCAATGCTGACTCAGTTCTATCATAACCGAGAACCATCAAGCCTTTTTGGTTGAAATATCTAGCCAAAGCACTCATCCCGATACCGCCGATGCCGATCAAGAATACATGTGTATATTGCTTTAACTCTTTCATCTCATTATTTTTTCTATGCGTTCCACTTCGTCTACAATCGCTTTTGTAGCCATTGGCTTAGCAAGTGTCAATATATTATTTGATAGTTTTTTCTGAAGTTCAATATCATTCATCAAATCACTAAATACAGGCTCAAATTTTTCATCCAGATCTGATTCTTTCAACATTATCGCTGCCTCCTTATCTTCGATAGATTTGGCATTTTTGGTTTGATGATCTTCAGCAACGTTTGGTGATGGTATAAATATTACCGGTTTTCCAACCAGACTCAATTCACTCACCGCTCCAGCTCCAGCTCTGGAAATAATAATATCTGCTTGTGCATAAGCCAAATCCATTTTGGAAATGAATTTGAGGACCTTAATAGACTCTAATTCTAAAGAAGCATATCTATCATAGTATAGCTTACCGCATTGCCATATGACTTGAAGATTTTGATCTTTAAAAAATGAAATTTTTTCAGCTATCAATTCGTTGATACGTTGTGAGCCTAAACTACCACCGACAATCAACAGCGTCTTTTTGTTAGGATCTAACTGAAAATGCTTCAGACCAGAGTCTCTTTTGCTTCTCACTTCAAGTAGATCTCTACGTATTGGATTTCCTGTGAGCACTAATTTTTCTTTTGGGAAAAACTTCTCCATACCTTCATAGGCCACGCAAATGGCATTTGCGTCTTTAGCTAACCATTTATTAGTGATGCCTGCATATGCATTTTGTTCCTGAATCAATGTTGGGATTTTTAAAATAGATGCCATTTTTAATAATGGTCCACTCGCAAATCCACCTGTTCCAATGACTACATCGGGCCTAAATTTCTTTACAAGACTTCTTGCTTTCAGCATTGAACTCATCAACTTGAATGGAAACATAAGATTGGACAAAGTCAGTTTTCTCTGAATACCAGAGATCCACAAACCTTCAATTTTGAAACCGGCCTCTGGAACTTTTACCATTTCCATTTTATCCTTTGCACCAACAAACAGAAATTCGGCATTAGGATATCTTTCTCTTAATTCTTCAGCAATAGCAATAGCTGGGTAGATATGTCCACCAGTTCCTCCTCCAGAAATCATGTATCGTTTTGTACTCATATCGTTTCGTTTAGGACTTCAAGAGGATTTTCAATCGCTAGATTGTCTTCTTTTTCTTTTTGCTTGGCTTCAGCTGTCGCTTTTACTTCGTTGTTTGCACTTACACTTATAACTATGCCTAATGACAGACACGTCATCCAGATGGAAGTTCCACCACTTCCAACCAATGGAAGAGTTTGACCCGTAACAGGTAAAAATTCAACAGCCACTGCTATATTTACAAAAGCTTGGAATATAATGGGAATCCCAGCTGCAATAACCAGTAATCTGCCGTAAGCTGTTTCAGATTTTGTAACGATAATAGCTATCCTATACAACATAAATAAGTAGGCTAAAATCACACCTATTCCTCCAACCATTCCCATTTCTTCAACGATGATTGCATAAATGAAATCTGATGACGATTGAGGCAGAAAATTACGCTGTACACTTTTTCCTATTCCTTTTCCAGTTATCCCACCAGTTGCAATTGCAATTTTAGCTTTCTCAACTTGATATTGTTCACGTGTTTGCTCATCCTGAGTGAATGTTTCTACTCTACTGATCCAAGTGTCCACTCTGTTTGGAAATAAATCCGGAAAAGCTTTGGCCGTTAATCCAAATAAAACCAATGCCAACATACCAAAACCTACCACTGCTGCTGTATATTTGAAAGTATAACCACCCGCAAACGTGAGTAATAACACAATGAAAAAAATGATAGCTGCTGTAGAAAGATTTGCAGGCAGAATAAGCCCAACGACTAAAAAAACAGGAACCCAAAGTGGTAAAATCGTTTCTTTGAAAGTGTATTCTGTATCCTTAATTTTAGATAAATAGCGCGCTACATAAATCAACAAAACCACTGATGCTAATGTTGAAGTTTGAAATGAAAAATTAACCAATGGCACTTGTATCCACCGACTGGCATTCGCTCCTTGCATGGTTGTTCCTTGTAACAACGTGATAATTAAAAGTACGATTACAATTGGTAGTAGGATAATGGATAAACCTCTGAAATAGCGGTAGGGAATTTTGTGGGTTGCATAAAGTATTGAAAAACCTAACACTAGATGTATGAAATGTTTGACCAAATAAGCAAATGTACTCCCGCTAGCTCCGTTGAGATATGCCAGATTACTTGAAGCACTATAAACAGGAATAAAAGAAAAAATAGCCAAAAGCGCGGCTACAGACCACAACATTTTGTCACCTTTTATGCTTTTGAAAAATTCTTTAACTCCTGAATCAGTTGACATTATAGTTTACTTTTTAAGGCTTTGTACTGCGTTTTTAAATTGTCTCCCTCTGTCTTCATAGTTTTCAAATAAATCAAAGCTTGCACATGCAGGAGATAAAAGAACTGCATCATTCTCCTCTGTGAGTTCATAAGCTTTGGAAACCGCATCTGCCATATTATGAGTCTCAATAATTGTATCTACACAATTACTAAATACCTCATAGATTTTTTGGTTATCTATTCCTAAACAAACTATTGCCTTCACTTTTTCATTAACTAGGGAAAGTAAATCTTCATAAGCATTTCCTTTATCCACACCACCTACAATCCATACAGTAGGAGCATTCATACTGTCTAATGCATAAAACGTAGCATTTACATTTGTAGCTTTAGAATCATTGATAAAAGCTACTTTGTTGATTTTTCCCAACTGCTCAAGCCTGTGTTCAACACCGTGAAAACTTTCCATGCTATCACGTATTGTTTGCTTTCTTATTTTGAGCAATCTAGCAGCGGTAGAAGCAGCCATTGCATTTCTTGTATTATGGTCGCCTTTTACAGCTAAGTCTGTTACTGACATTGTAAATAAATTTTGGTTGAGTTTGATATTAATTTTGTTGTCCTTGATGAATGCAGATAGATCCTTTATGATTGTTGCCATAGTAAAAGGCACTAACTTAGCTTGAACTGAATTTTTCTTCAGCCATCCTGTAATTACTTCATCATCTTTATTATAAATTAGATAATCGTCTTCTGTTTGATTTAATGTAATTCTAAATTTTGACTCTATATATTCCTGAAAATTATTATGGTATCTGTCTAAATGATCCGGTGTTATACTAGTTAAAATAGCAATATGTGGCTGAAAGCTATCAATACCATCCAGTTGAAAACTGCTTAACTCCAAAACATAATTATGTACCTTTTTTCTAGCTACCTGTTCTGCAAAGCTGAAACCTACATTTCCTGCCATAGAAACAGATAAACCAGCATTTTTTAAAATATGAAATACCATATTTGTCACTGTAGTCTTCCCGTTAGACCCCGTTATTCCAATTAAATTAGCATCAGTATACCAAGAAGCAAATTCAATTTCAGAAATGATCTTGATTCCACTTTTTCTTAAATTTTGGATTAACGGAAGATCATCAGATATTCCAGGGCTTTTTACAATTATATCAACAGCTTCTAGTCTTGATAGGGTGTGCCCATCTTCTTCAAATTCAATTTCTTCTGAATTTAATTTAGCTTTAAACTTGGGCTTTATCTTTGAAAAATCTGACAAGAAAACTTGGAATCCTTTATCCTTACCAAGGATTGCAGCTCCTATACCACTCTCTCCACCTCCTAAAACAACTAGCTTTTCCATTTATCTGATTTTAAGTGTGACAATGGTTATAACGGCCAGTAAAATTCCTATAATCCAAAACCTGACTACAATTTTGGATTCGTGAAAACCAAGTTTTTGATAATGATGATGTAGTGGAGCCATCAAAAATATTCGTCTCCCCACTCCAGTCTTTTTCTTAGTGAATTTGAACCAGCCAACTTGCATTATAACAGATAAATTTTCAATCAAGAAAACACCGCATAATATAGGAATTAAGAGTTCTTTACGTGTAGCAATAGCTATTACGGCAATAATCCCGCCTATAGTTAAGCTACCTGTATCTCCCATGAATATTTGAGCTGGATAAGTATTGTACCATAAAAAACCAACTAAAGAACCAGCAAATGCTGTTATGAAAATCGTCATTTCTCCAGATCTCGGAATATTCATAACATTGAGATAATCTGAAAAGATGATATTCCCAGATACCCAGGCAAAGATCCCTAAAGTAAGCACTATAATAGCAGAACTACCCGCGGCTAGTCCATCAATACCATCGGTAAGATTGGCTCCATTGGAAACTGCCGTCACAATAAGAATAACAATAGGTATGAATATTAACCATGCATACGATGCCGCATCCTCACTTATCCATGAAATTGCTTTAGAATAATCCAGTTCATTATTCTTGAAAAAAGGAATAGTCGTTGTCGTTGATTTTTCCTCGGGAGATGTTTCAGAAATCACCTGCACATTATTGGTAGTAGTTACTTTATTATCGGATCTGACGGTAACATCGGGATGGAAATACATTACAGCACCTATGAAAATCCCAAGGCCTACCTGGCCAACAACTTTGAATTTTCCCTTTAATCCTTCTTTGTTTTTTTTGAAGGTTTTAATATAATCATCCAAAAATCCGATTGCGCCCATCCATATTGTAGTCACAATCAAAAGAATGATATAAATGTTATCTAACTGAGAAAGAAGCAAAACAGGTATAAGGGTCGAAAATATGATGATAAGTCCACCCATGGTTGGTGTCCCGGCTTTTTCTTTCTGTCCTTCTAAACCAAGCTCTCTTACGCTTTCACCTATTTGTTTTCTTTGAAGAAATAAGATGATGCGTTTACCAAAAATGGTAGATATCAGAAGTGAAAGAATAATTGCAGACGCAGCTCTAAAAGATATATACTGAAACAAACGAGCTCCAGGCAGATCATAATTACTTTCCAAAAAATCAAATAAGTGATACAACATATCTTATTTATTAAATTGAGCTAAAAGCTCTTTTACAATTTTCAAATCATCAAAATCTGACCTTTTTCCATGTACCTCTTGATAAGTTTCATGTCCTTTTCCTGCAATCAAAATGATATCGCCTTTTTTAGCCAAACTGCAAGCAGTCTTTATCGCTTGTTGTCTTGAAGTAATGCTTAAAGTTTTGAATATATCTTGAGGCTCAACTCCTTTTTCTATATCATTTATTATTTCATCTGGATCTTCAGTGCGAGGATTATCACTTGTGAAAATCACTTTGGTACTTAAGTTACCAGCTATTTTACCCATTAGTGGTCTTTTTGTCTTATCACGATCACCACCACAACCTACAACAGTAATAAGTTCTTCATTTCGAGTTCTGATGTCGTTGGTGGTTTGCAACACATTCTTCAGCGCATCTGGTGTGTGTGCATAATCAACAATTACATGAATCCCTGTTTCAGAAATATGATGCTGATACCTCCCATCCACAGGCTTTAACTGACTTAAGGTTTGTAAATTTTCAAGTTGTTCCACATCAAGTAAATCTGCTGCTGCATAAACTGCCAGTAAATTATAAGCATTGAAATCTCCTATAAAACGTGACCAAACTTCATTACCATTGATATTCAGTTTTAATCCTGAAAAGCTTTTCTCTAAGATTTTGACTTTATAATCAGTAAGGTTTTTAACTCCGTAGCCGTAAGTTTTGGCTTTAGTATTCTGAAGCATATAATTACCATTCCTGTCATCAATATTTGTGATAGCAAACGCATCTTTAGACAACTGATCAAAAAATCGCTTCTTTACATCTCTATATTCAGCAAATGAACTGTGGTAATCCAAGTGATCCTGAGACAAATTGGTGAAAATCCCACCAGCAAAATCAAGTCCTAAAGTTCTATGCTGAGCAATTCCGTGAGAGCTGACTTCCATAAAACAAAACTCTACACCAACTTCATTCATCATTTTGAGGTATGAATTGATTGTCAAAGAATCTGGCGTTGTTAGTTTGGTAGCAAACTCCTTATCATTAACCTTAATAGTAACTGTTGAAATCAAACCCACTTTGAATCCAAGTGTTTTAAAAAGCTGATAAAGCAATGAACTTACAGTAGTTTTCCCATTTGTTCCCGTCACTCCCACAAGCTGAAGATTGGTGGATGGATTATCGTAAAAATTTGATGCCATATAGGCCAAGGCTTCTCTGGTATCTTTGACTTGAACATAAGTAATCTCTGGAGCCAATTCAGAAGGAAGATCTTCACAAACAACAGCTGTAGCACCTTTTGAAATCGCTGCATCAATAAACATATGTCCATCTGCTGCTACACCTCTTATAGCAACGAATACATCTTGATTTGTAACCAAACGGCTATCAAAATGAATATGATTCAACTCTATTGCTGTCGAACCTTTTACAGATTCAATAGAAACCTTATATAGTATGTCTTTTAAAACTTTCAACTTGAAATTAAATTTACGCTTTGGTTATTTGTAATTTTTGTTCCGCTTTTTATTGACTGCCTTTGAACTTTGCCACTGCCTACCAAATTCACTTTTAACCCTAAATTCTCTAAAATTGAAACGGCATCCATAGCAGGATAACCAGTTAAGTCTGGCATTATGGTTTTGTATTTTTGAGAAATTTCAAAGTAATCGTCATACTTAGCATTAGCGAGATTCGTTTTGATAGCATCCTTTGAAATTTCATCTTTTAAAGGGGTATCGATAAAAATCTTCTGAGCAATTTTAGCAAAAACTGGAGCTGCAACTGTGCTTCCGTAGTAGCCAATTTTAGGATTTGGCTTATGAATTACAACTATACATGAGTATTTTGGCTCATCAGCAGGAAAATATCCGACAAATGATGAAACGTATCGTCCGGACTCTATCCAATATTCAGTTTGACAGGTCCCTGTTTTTCCTGCCATAGAAAAATTAGAATTACTGATATTGCTACCCGTTCCATTGTCTACGACTCTCTTCATTAAATCCTGAAGTTTCAAAGCAGTTTCTTTAGAACAAATACTTCCTTCGATTATTGGGTCTGAATAGGACTCAATCAGTGTGTGTTTATCTCTTACTTGCTTGATAAATTTCGGTTTGATTTTTAATCCGTCATTGGCAATCGCGTTGTAAAAAGTCAAAATCTGGAGTGATGTTAAAGAAACACCATAACCAAAAGACATCCAGGGCAGTGTGGTCCCGTACCAATTGGAATCTTGAGGATGAGGAATATGAGGCTTACCTTCTCCTTTTATTTTTAATCCTATCTTTTCATTTAACCCCATATTATAGAGACGGTTTACAAATCGCTCTGGCTGGTCTTTGTAATTTTCATAAATCATTTTCGCAAAAGCAGTATTGGAAGAAACTTCAAAAGCTTCGGCTGCAGAAATTTTTCCATACCCACCACGTTTAGAATCGTAGACTCTTCTATCAAAAAACTGAACCATACCTTTTTCAGTATCGAAAACTGTACTTGTATCTATTACTTTATCTTCTAAAGCAGCTGCCATACTCATTAACTTAAACGTCGAGCCCGGCTCATGGGGTTCATAAACAGCATAATTGAGCTTTTCGTAATATTTATCAGAGCCTTTAATACGACCTAGATTGGATATTGCCTTTATTTCACCAGTTTTAGTTTCCATAACGACAACACTTCCGTGGTCTGCTTCAAAATGTTCTAATTGCTCCAATAATGCATGATGAGCCACATCTTGGATATTTACATCAATCGTAGAAATAACATCATAGCCATCTTCAGGTTCAACTTCGTTGACATCACTTATAGGTTTCCATTGACCTTTAGATATTTTTTGCTTCAGCCTTCTTCCCTTTTTACCTTTTAAAAACTCATCAAAGGCACCCTCCAAACCTACATTCCCAAAGCCAACAGTTCTTTCCCCTATTTTTCCAAGTGGATTTTCACGAACTGTGGATTGCTCAGCAATAAACCCTCCCTTATAAGGCCCAAGATTGAAAAGTGGAAACTCCCGTACAGCTATATATTCTGAATAATCCAACTGCTTAGCTATAAGTAAATACCTGTTTTTGATTTCTCTTGCTCGCTTCAATTTTTGAAGATGATAGCTTTTAGAATTACCAAGTAGCTTAGAAAGTTCTGAGGCCAAAGCTGAAGCATGTTTCTGAAAATTACTTTCTGAAACTGTAACTGCATCAAATCTGATGTCATATTTGGGCACAGAAGTCGCTAGCAAGTTCATATTAGTATCGTAGAGATTGCCACGATTTGGCTCTATGCTGAAGTTTCTGTAGACTGTTTCCTGCGCTAGAGTCCTGTATTTTTGACCTTCAACTACCTGAATATCAAAAAGCTTATAACCCATAATCAAAAACACAACTACAAAAATTGCAGCTATGATGTAAAACCTCCTTAAAATGCTTTTGTCTGTCGTCATTTTATTTGGACTTTACTAAAATTTTATATGGCGGTTTATCTGATAAGCCTATAGAGCGCTGTTTCATTTTTTTTGCAACATTAGACTCCATCTTTTGTTGCATCACAGTTTTGCGAGTGTCAACAAATTCGCTTCTCAATTCTTTTAACTGCTGATTGAGTTCAGCAACCTGATATACTTTTCGCTCAGCACTATGGGAACTTGCAATCATTATGATGGCCAACAGGGCACAAAACACAATAAAAGCCCAATTTGTAAAAGCGCCTTCGCTTACCAAAAATTTACCTTTTAATATGTCACTTAAACCATTTGCCATGATTATAACTTTTCTCCGATTCTTAATTTCGCACTTCTCGATCTGTTGTTTAGCTTCATTTCAGTTTGGGTTGGAGTAATTAATTTTCCAACTTTCTTAAAAGGAACTAGCATATTTCCATAGAAGTCTTTTTCCGGCGCTCCAGAAAATTTACCATCTCTTATAAATCGCTTCACCAATCGATCTTCCAAAGAATGGTAAGAGATCAAACTCAACCTGCCACCCTTTTTAATTAAGTCTGGAGTTTGGAGTAAAAACTCTTTAAGGACCTCCATTTCCTGATTAACTTCAATTCGGATTGCTTGATAAACCTGCGCCAAAAACTTATTCACTTTTGTAGGTGGAAAAAAGGGAGTAAGCAAAGCATTCAATTCTGAAGTAGATTGAATTGGCTTTACAGCTCTTTCTTCAACGATAGCTTTAGCTAGTCTTCTTGACATTTTTATTTCCCCGTATTGCCATAGCAATTGAGATAATTGTTGTTCTGTGTAGGTGTTTATTAATTCTGAAGCACTAATCCCGGCCTGTTGATCCATCCTCATATCCAATTCAGCATCAAATCTTATAGAAAACCCTCTCTCTCCTTCATCAAATTGATGAGAAGAAACTCCAAAATCACCAAGAATAGCGTCCACTTCTCTGACTCCTTCTAATTTCAAAAAACGCTTTATAAATCTGAAATTTGCCTGAATAAGCGTAAAACGCGAGTCTTCAATTGTGTTTTCCTGAGCATCATGATCCTGGTCAAATGCGTACAGCTTACCATGGTCGCCGAGTCGGGATAGAATTTCTTTAGAATGACCACCACCACCAAAAGTCACGTCCACATAAATACCATCTGGTTTTATGGACATGCCATCAATACTTTCTTTCAGCAGAACGGGGATGTGATAAGCTTCACTCATTCGTTTCAAAATTCATTACGTCTTCAGCTAAATCTGCAAAGTCTTCAGAATCGCTAATAACAGATTCATATTTTTCTTTATCCCAAATTTCAACGATGTTGATCGCAGAAGAAACCACTATTTCCTTTTCAATAGCAGCAAAACTTATAAGGTCTTTTGGAATTAATAATCTACCACTGGCATCCACTTCAATCACTTTCACGCCAGCGGAAAATTTTCTTATAAAATCATTGTTCTTTTTATTGAATCGATTCAAACCGTCCATTTTATCCATGAGTAAATTCCATTGACTCATAGGATACAATTCCAGACATGGCTGAAACACAGAGCGTTTCAAAACGAAACCCTCTTCAATAATAGGAAGCATCTGCTTTTTCAAGCCAGACGGTAGCATAAGTCGACCTTTTGTGTCAACTTTGCATTCGTAAGATCCTATTAGGGTATTCATGGCAAGTTTGATTTCAATTTCAAATATATCGAAATTTTTACCACTTTTTACCACTTTCTACCACATTGTGGATAACTTTTTCCTTTAGAACTCTTTAAGACTTGTTGAAAGCAGTAATTACTGAGGGTTGTAAAAACTCACTGGAAGCTAAATTGCTGTGGATAAAGTATATAATTTTGTTTTTTAAAGAAAAAATGGAAGATTACAACTGAAATTTTATTAAAATGTATGTTTTAAAAGTCTTATTTACACACTTTTACATTTTGAAAAGACAAGTCTCAGGAACTGTAGGCTTTTCTTATTCAAATATCTTTATATTTGATTTTTGAAATTCTGAAAACCTGATGGAAGAAAATATTAAGCAAGAAGGAAAATTTAAATACTTTGAAAAAGGCGAAGGCACCCCAATAGTCATTTTACACGGCCTTATGGGTGGGTTAAGTAACTTCGACGGAGTTATGACTTATTTCCCTGAAAAAGGTTATAAAGTTGTCGTTCCAGAGTTACCGCTTTACGATATGCCATTGCTGAAAACAAACATCAAAAATCTAACAAAATACATCAAGGAATTCATAGATTTTAAATCTTACGGTCAAGTCATTTTAGTAGGAAATTCGCTTGGCGGTCATGTAGGTTTGTTAACAACAAAACTATACCCTGAAATTGTAAAAGCTCTTGTTATTACTGGAAGTTCTGGTCTTTACGAAAGTGCGATGGGTGAAAGTTATCCAAAGCGTGGTGATTACGAATACATCAAAAAGAAAGCTCAAGATGTATTTTACAATCCGGAAGTAGCAACTCAAGAAATCATTGATGACGTTTATAGCGTAGTTAACGACAGAAGCAAACTGATAAGGACTTTATCTATTGCTAAAAGTGCTATTCGGCATAATATGTCAAAAGATTTACCGACAATGGAAACGCCGACTTGTATTATCTGGGGAAAACAAGATGAAGTTACTCCTCCACAAGTGGCTAAAGATTTTGATAAGCTTTTACCAGACTCTGAATTATTTTGGATTGACCAATGTGGCCATGCTGCGATGATGGAACATCCAGACCAATTTAATGAGATTTTGTATGCTTGGCTTGAGAAGAGAAAATTCTAAGACCTGCATTTATGAAAATTAAAACCTCAACGTTTGTAATGAGTAATTCGGATGTAACCAAATGTCCAAATTCTCAATTACCTGAATACGCTTTCATCGGTCGAAGTAATGTTGGTAAATCTTCATTAATCAACATGCTTACCGGCAGGAAAAATCTTGCTAAAGTTTCCGGCAAACCGGGTAAAACAAGGCTTATCAATCATTTTCTCATCAACGAGAATTGGCATCTTGTTGATTTACCAGGCTATGGTTACGCTAAAGTCAGCAAACAGGAGAAAAAAACATTTCAGAAATATATTACAGCTTATTTTGAAAAGCGTCAGCAACTCGTAAACACATTCATCTTGATAGACTCAAGACACGAACCTCAACCTATTGACCTTGAATTCTTAGAATGGATGGGGACGAATGCCATTCCTTTTTCTATTGTTTTTACCAAAGCAGATAAATTAAAGCCTCAAGCTATAGACAAAAACATTGCTGATTATAAAGCAAAACTAACAGAAACCTGGGCAGAATTACCCCCTTATTTTGTCACTTCATCCGCCAACAAAACTGGTCGAGATGAGATTTTGGATTACATTCAAAAGATCAACGAGACTTTAAAATAATTATACTCTAGACTTAATTTTTTCTATTAAAGTTTCGGTTTCTTCAATTTGATTAAGCTCATCTTTCCCCATTAGAAGACTTAAGTCGTAATTATCTTGATATAAAATAACTGGCAAATCGTAAAGCTTTTCAAATTTTGATTTGAACTTGCGCCGATATTCATCTTTATGCAAAAAGACCATTTCGATGTCGCTTTGCTTTCTAAAGGCTTTCCACTTTCTTTTTTCAGAAATAAGACCGAAGGTAAGCTCACATAACTTGCACTCATAAGTTTTTGGATTTAAAAACTTATGAGCGGTATCTAGCAAAGAATTATTAACCCCGGAATTGGCATTATAAACAAATATTATAGCTTTATTTTTTTGCATCGCCTTTAGAATCTTTGATATCTAGCTTTTCTGCAAAATAATCACAGAAATCTTTCATTGTTGCAGTCATTTTCTCGTCATCCGTAGCTCTCTGGAAAGTGTCTGTCATCCCAACAAAAATTTGATGAAAAAACTTTTTCATTTCATCTACAGGCATTTCTTTTGTCCATAGATCGATCCGCAAAGTTTCTTGAGCTTTGTGATCCCAAATGCTTAAGAAGGCAGCTTTTGCTTCTTCATTATCTATACCACCATCTTGCGCAGACCACGTTAATTTTTCAGGTATTCTATTTTCGTCGGTGACAACGTTGATTTTGATTTCAGATTTCTTTTCAATCATAACTAAGGTTTATATTTTGATTTTTTAAAAATAACATCAGATTGGAGTTCTAGAAGCTCATTTATGCTTGTATTAGGATATTTATCCATATAATCTCTCACAATTTCCCATCCAATATATTGTCCAATTCTTGGTGAAGACTCATTATCGAGTTCTAAATAAAATTTAGAATAAGGCGCTAGATTGATGAAACGGTCCTCTAATCGATTGTCTGTAGAATAAATCAAATTACGTTCAACAAAAAAAGACCAAATTTCAGTTTCATTTTCTTCTGCCCATTTCAATTGTTCTTTTGAATAATAAATCTTGGCAGCATCAGATTCAAAAGGCATCATAAGATCTTTTAAATAAAGTATTTTACCATGATAAATCATATCTGATAAAAAAGTTCGAGACCTCTTGGGATTGAATTTTTGCATTGCAAAAGCTTCAGCTATGTCCGAAATTAAAAATTCTACATCTTGCTGAAAGGCTATATACTCGGGCAAGCCTTGATAAAACTTATGGCCATTACCTAAATAATTATCAAGAGAAATCAATAATGCATCTTCAGTAAGTACTAGCTTTTGCTTATAATTCACTTCCTCCGCTAAAGTATATACAGTTGGGATCTTATACTCTGGGAAATAATACTTTGCATATTTGAAAAAATGCTCAATTCTTCCTTTTTCTTCCTTAAAATCTGGAAATACTTTTTGCACTTCTGTATTGATTTCTTGCTGCAAATCACTTTGCATTTTCGCAATCCATAGACTGTCTGGAACCTGATTTGGAAACAGATTGGGATATTTAGATTTTAATGCCGGTAGTTCATCAGGCGAAGTCTTTGCAAACTGAAGATCAAATCGTTCTACATCAAGATTGATGTCTAAATTTTCCGCTTCTGAATTCAATTTTGAATTATTATCACAACTTGATAAAAACAAAAATAGACTTAACAACATTAAAGGAAACCTCATATTTCTAATGATAACATTTAGTAACTAAATAGATTAATTATCTTTGATGCAAATGTAAGTATTAAAGCCTAAAACTAGTCTTATGAAAGCCCAGAAAACAATTGACCACATAACGGAATGGTTGAATGATTATCTGAAAAAAAGCAAACAAAATGGTTTTGTAATTGGTGTTTCTGGCGGTATTGATTCTGCTGTGACTTCAGCGCTTTGCGCAACAACTGGTAAACCAACTCTATGTGTAGAATTACCTATTCATCAACACAAATCTCAGGTTTCTAGAGCGAGAAAGCATATTGAACATCTGGAAGGAAGATTCGCCAATGTAAACTCAGTAAAGGTTGACCTTTCCAATACCTTTGATACTTTCAAGTCAAGTTTACCGGAACTTGATGACAAAGACTTACAGGATTTTGCTCTTGCCAATTCCAGAGCAAGATTAAGAATGACAACTCTTTATTATTTTGCTGGAATTCATGGATACTTGGTAGCAGGAACAGGAAACAAAGTGGAAGATTTTGGAGTTGGTTTTTACACCAAATACGGTGATGGTGGTGTGGATTTAAGTCCTATTGCAGACTTGATGAAAAGTGAAGTTTATGAACTCGCTGAAAGTTTAAGCGTAATTGATGATATCCAAGAAGCTGAGCCTACCGATGGTCTGCATGGAGACCATCGAACGGACGAAGACCAGATTGGCGCTAGTTACGATGAGCTGGAATGGGCAATGAAATTTGATGGTGATATTTCTGAATTATCTGACAGACAACATGAAGTTTTAAAACTTTATAAGAAATTGAATACAGCCAACCAACATAAAATGCAACCCATTCCTATTTGTGAAATTCCTGACGAGTTTAAATCCTAATTTAGAGTACTCGGTTTAGTTTATTGGAAATTAAAACTTCCAACCCGTTGTATTCCATAGTTTCTCTCATGAGTTCTATGTCTACATTTTCTTTTTGATCTCTAATTATTTCACTTAAATCCTGCACTTTTTTCCTGATAAGATAACGGCGAAGATTTAAAATGGTCTCCATGACTTCTCTGGGATCCAAAACACTTTTGTCAATCACAAAAATCTCTTGTCGCTTCCAATCGTGCAGTTGATTTTTCTCATTTTCCATCAATATGGAGGTGACTTCCTGAGCGAGTTCTGGCTTTAAATGATTTATAAATGTGTCAATTTTAAGACTTTGCTCTTTTACAAAGGTTTCAATAATATGATCATATAGTTCTTTAAATATAGGATTTGAAAATTCAACTTCATCTTCCTGCAACTCAATAAATATCTTTTCAAAAACAACATATTCTCGCTTTACCTCAATATGTTTATCCTCTTCAAAATCAAAGTCAAAATCAATAAAAATAGTGGTTTGATCACCATACCTTAGTAACAACTGAATAATACTTCTCTCCAAAACGTATTGATGATCAACTTTAGAAACAGGGGTAGATCCATGAGTTTCTTTGACAACCTCAAGAGGTTTTCGCCTTGTACCTCGGCTTGCTTCTTTTCTATCTTTAGCAAGAATTTGCGCCAAGGTGCTAAATAACACATCTTCTGAAACATCCAAAAGATTGGAACAAGTTTGAACGTAAATTTCCTGAGTGATCTGATCTGGAATCTTCGAAATCGAATTAACAATATCTCTCACGACTTCAGCCTTTTTCACAGGATCTTTGTCAGCATCTTCCATGAGAAGTGATGATTTGAATCTTATGAAATCTTGAGCATTTTTATCCAGATAGGCTTGTAAATCCTCTTGTGAATTTGCTTTTGCAAAACTATCTGGATCTTCACCTTCAGGAAAGAGACAGACTTTTACGTTCATGCCTTGCTCCAAAATCAAATCAATTCCACGAATAGAAGCCCTCAACCCTGCAGCATCCCCATCAAATAAAACGGTAATATTATTAGTTAGTCTGCTAATCAGGCGGATTTGCTCAGGTGTAAGGGCGGTTCCAGAAGAAGCCACAACATTTTCTATCCCTGTTTGGTTAAACTGAATAACATCCGTATAGCCTTCAACTAAATAACAATTATCAGCTTTAGCAATCGTCTGCTTAGCTTGATAAAGTCCATAAAGCACTTTACTCTTATGATAAACTTCACTTTCTGGCGAGTTGAGATATTTGGCTTGCTTTTTATCGTTGGTCAGAATTCGTCCTCCAAAACCAAGCACTCGACCAGACATCGAATGAATAGGAAACATGACTCGACCTTTAAACCTGTCGAATCGTTTTTCACCTTTAACAATAGTGAGTCCTGTCTTTTCTAAAAACTCTAATTTGTAAGCTTTCTCCAAAGCTTTATCGGTAAAAGCTTGCCATTCATCCGGCGAATAACCCAGATCAAATTTTTCAATGGTTTCTGAAGTAAATCCACGGGTTTTGAAATAACTCAGGCCTACTGATTTTCCTTCATCGGTATGCAGCATCTGATTGACGAAGAAGCTTTTAGCAAATTCATTGACCAAATACATGCTTTCTCTCTCGCTGGCTTTTTCCTTTTCTTCTGAAGATTGCTCCGTTTCTTCAATTTCGATATTGTAGCGTTTGGCAAGATGTTTTATGGCTTCAGGATAGGTATAATGCTCGTGTTCCATCAAAAAAGCCACGACATTACCTCCTTTACCCGAACTGAAATCTTTCCAGATTTGCTTGACAGGCGAGACCATAAAGCTTGGCGTTCGCTCCTCCGTAAAAGGGCTCAATCCTTTAAAGTTACTCCCTGATTTTTTTAACTGAACATAATCGCCAATCACTTCCTCAACCCGGGAAATATCAAATACTTTATCTATGGTAGTTTTACTGATCAACGAAATATGATTTTGAAATAAAGATAAAATAAAAAGGACATGACAAAAAACAGTTTATTCATGATAAAAATTTATTTGACTAGACCTCACAGGTTTTTAAAACCTGTGAGGTCTAAACGTTTACGAGCATATTTAGCTTTTCAACTTTATTTCTCTCGATCAATCACATAATCGATCATCAACTGAAGGGAAGATTTATAAGGAGATTCAGGATATTTCTGAAGAATTTCTGAAGCTTCTTTCTGAAATGCTTTCATTTTGGTTTGGGCATATTCCAAACCACCAGAAGATTTTACAAAGCCAATGACTTCATTTACTCGTTTTTTGTCTTTATTATGATTCTTTACCGAATTGATGATCCAGTCTTTATCTTTTTTGGACACCTGATTCAAAGTGTAAATAAGTGGAAGTGTCATTTTTTGTTCTTTGATATCGATTCCAGTGGGCTTCCCAATTTTTTGCTCACCATAGTCAAACAAATCATCTTTAATTTGAAACGCCATCCCAATCAACTCCCCAAATTTCCGCATGGATTCAACATCAGCAGATTCTGGTCTCACAGCTGCAGCTCCGAGACTGCAACAAGCAGCTATCAGTGTTGCTGTCTTTTGACGAATGATTTCGTAATAAATATCTTCGGTTATGTCTAATCGTCGAGCCTTTTCAATTTGAAGTAATTCGCCTTCACTCATTTCTCTTACGGCTACAGAAATGATTTTCAAAAGGTCAAAGTCATTATTATCGATAGAAAGCAACAAACCTTTAGACAGCAAAAAATCACCTACTAAAACGGCGATTTTATTTTTCCACAAGGCATTAATAGAAAAGAAGCCCCGCCTCTGATTACTATCATCTACAATATCATCATGAACCAAAGTCGCTGTGTGAATCAATTCAATGACTGAAGCTCCTCTGTAGGTTCTATCATTCACCTCACCATCAGAAACCATTTTGGCTACCAAAAAAACAAACATAGGCCGCATTTGCTTGCCTTTTCTGTTGACTATAAAATGTGTGATTTTATTAAGAAGCGCTACACGTGAGGACATAAAAAGGGAGAACTTTTTTTCAAAAAGTTCCATCTCATGAGCTATAGGTTCTTTTATTTGTGAGACTGTTTTCAAGACTCACAAAGATAGAGTTTAATATATTAAGAAAAACTGAAAATATCCTTCATTCCAGTATTTATTGAATTATCATTGATTTGTTAAAATTTAAAAAACATCCTTAATAATTTTATTAACAAATCTAATTTGTTACTTTTACAACTTAACCTTAAAATTTTAACACTATGAAGAAAATTACTTTAATGATGCTAGCTTTTATCGCTAGTTTTTCAATGAATGCTCAAACCCAATTATTTTTTGATGATTTCAATGATGAAGATATTTCAGATTGGACTCAAATTGATGAAGATGGAGATGGTAATGTGTTTTTCGCTTATGCTTTACCCGACACTCCAACAATGACATCTGCATCCTGGACATCAGCTGAAGGACCATTATTCCCAGATAATTATTCAGTATCTCCCGCTATAGATGTTACAGGTGCTTCAGGTTTGACACTTTCTTACCAAACAGGTGGACAAGACCCTGCTTTTTCTGCAGAAGTCTACACTGTATATGTTTCAACAGGAAATACTGTAGCAGATTTTATGGACAACTCAATCACAGTTAGTTTAAATGAAAATCTTGGAGATGATCCTGCTGCTGCTGGTGCATTAGTAGACAGATCTCTTGACTTAGCTGACTTAGATGGTTCTGAAACTCTTTATATTGCTTTCAGACATCATGATGTATCAGATGAGTTTTATATCAATTTTGATAATGTAAGTTTAACTGCTGAAACTCTTAGTGTTGGTAGTTTCGAGAATAATAACTTATCTCATTTTTACAAAGCTGGTCAATTGTCAATTCAGTCTAGTTTTAACCTTGATAATGTTTCTTTATTCAACACTTTAGGACAGGAAGTTTTAAGTCAAAAACTTAATGCAGAAGAAGCTAACGTAAATGTTTCTAATTTATCGACTGGCCTTTATATTGCTAGAGTAACTTCTGGAGATCAAGCAAAAACCTTCAAATTTGTAAAACAATAATCATTTATTGTTTTTAATACTAAAGCTCCGATTTTAAATCGGAGCTTTTTTTATGTCTAAACTTTAATTTTATTGGCCAATTGACCACAGGCAGCATCGATGTCTTTACCTCTAGAATGCCTTAGAGTTACAGTTATCCGATTGGCCTCGAGCGCATTCACATATTTAGCAACGGCATTATCACTGCCTTGCTGAAATTGCCCATCGTCGATTGGATTATATTCAATGATATTGACTTTGCATGGAATGGCTTGACAAAAGTCAACCAAAGCTCTTATATCTTCTTCTCTATCGTTAATCCCGTTCCAAACAATATATTCATAAGTCACTGATTTCCCTGTTTTCTCGTACCAGTAAATCAGAGACTCTTTTAAATCAGATAAAGGAAATTTAGCATTAAAAGGCATTATTTGAGTTCTCACCTCATCAATAGCCGAGTGCAAAGACACAGCCAAATGAAATTTAACTTGATCATCTGCTAGTTTTTTAATCATTTTCGGAACGCCAGAAGTAGATAAAGTGATTCTGCGTGGTGACATGCCCAGCCCCTCTGGTGAGGTAATTTTCTCGATAGACTTTAGGACGTTGTTATAATTCATCAATGGTTCGCCCATTCCCATATACACAATATTGGATAAAGGAATACCGTTGTAAAGTTTACTTTCTTTATCTATCGCTACCACCTGATCGAAAATTTCGTCGGCATTCAAGTTTCTTAGGCGCTTAAGTTTTGCAGTCGCACAAAATTTACAATCCAAACTACACCCCACCTGAGAAGACACACATGCTGTTGTTCTTGACATGGTCGGAATCAAAACAGATTCCACCGTAAATCCATCGTGAAGTTTAACGGCATTTTTGATTGTTCCGTCTTTACTTCTTTGCATCTGATCTACTTCGATATGGTTGATCACAAAATTATCTTCCAGCATTTGTCTGGTTTCTTTAGATAAGTTGGTCATCTCTTCAAAATTATAAGTGGCTTTGTTCCATAACCAATCATAAATTTGAGAACCCCGAAAAGATTTATCTCCCTGAGAGACAAAGAAATCTTGTAATTCTTTTTTGCTTAGTGCGCGTATGTCTTTTTTTGAATTTTTCACGTTGCAAAATTAGATAAAAAAGAAGGGAATCTTCCAAAAAGTATATTAATGATATTTTGAAAATAAATCTGAAGCTTTATTGTAGGCAGATTCAAAGCTAGTCATACGAATGGAGTTTTCAATATTTTTAGAATTGAAGTAAGACAACATTTTTTCAGTTTGCATATTGCCGGTGAGGTCATCTTTTGCCATCGGGCAGCCGCCAAAACCCTGGATCGCTCCGTCAAATCGTCTACACCCCGCTTGAGTTGCTGCATGAACTTTTTCGTACCATGCATCTGGAGTCGTATGCAAATGTGCCCCAAATTCCATGTCTGGATATTTGGGAATAAGTGTGGAAAACAAATCTTTAATTATATCAGGAGTAGAAGTTCCAACGGTGTCAGAAAGTGAAAGAATCTCAACCCCAAGACCTGCAAGCTTCTCAGTCCATTCACCAACGATATCAGCATTCCATGGATCGCCATAAGGATTTCCAAATCCCATAGATAAATAGGCCACAACCGATTTATTGGAATCTTGAGCTATTTCTAAAATAGACTTCAGCACCTCAACAGATTCAGCAATCGTTTTGTGAGTATTTCTCATTTGGAAATTTTCAGAAATTGAAAATGGATAGCCCAAATAATCGATTTCTGAAAACTTGGACGCATCCTCTGCTCCTCTTCTGTTAGCGACAATCGCCAAAAGCTTGCTTTGCGTTTGAGAAAGATCCAGCATAGACAAGACTTCAGCGGTATCTTGCATTTGCGGAATTGCTTTTGGGGAAACAAAGCTACCAAAGTCTATAGTATCAAACCCACATTTTAAAAGGGATTGAATATATTTTGCCTTTTCATCGGTAGGTATAAAAGGCTTGATGCCTTGCATAGCATCCCTGGGACATTCAATAAGTTTAACTGATTTCATGAGCCCAAATATACAGTTTTAAGGCATTTTTAAAAGTGGAAGTCACTTTGTTTTCTATCAGGCATTTTTATAATAATTAAAAGGGAATCAATTCATCAAGACCTTAAATCAGAAAACGCAATTAGTTGAATTCAAATAGTCACTTTGTTGGCTCTGCTCTTGAGTAGTCCTTTAAAGTAAAATCAAAATAGCAATCGCTACAAATGTGAAAATTTGAAACCATTTTAGAAATGAATAGGATAGGGATGATTTGAACAGAATTTTGGATAATTGACCTGAAAGTATTGCCACCAAACTGAAAATCATGAAGGCTTGAAACATAAATAGACCACCTAATACATAGAACTGCATCATCAAATCTTTTTCTGTGTCCCACAAAAACCCTGGAAAAAATGCCAAGAAAAAAATCGTGACTTTAGGGTTGAGAATATTCATGATAAAACCGGTTTTAAAATCAGAAAAGACAGATTTTTTAGAAACCACAGTTTTGTCTTGAGTGAAATTTTGAGACGGAGATGAATAGACTTTATAAGCCAGATAAAGTAAATACAGTGCCCCAGCGACTTTGATGCTCCAAAAAAGAGGTTCTGAGTTTTTGATAATCAAGGATACTCCAAAAGCAACAAGAGAGGTATGAATAATAATCCCAGAAACTAAACCCAAAGCGATGATCATCCCTTTTTTATAGCCTCCAACAAGACTCTGTGAAAGTACATAGATGATATCTGGTCCTGGCGAAAGCGTTAATAAAATAGACGCAATTAAAAATGGAATAAGTTGTTCTAGCATAAGATTTAGGACGTTTTATCCAAAATAGCTTGATTTATGGCTTTTATGAGACTCGGTCCTTCATACACAAAACCTGTGTAAAGCTGAACTAAGCTTGCACCAGCTTCCATTTTTTCAAGAGCATCTTCAGCAGTCATAATCCCACCAACCCCAATGATCGGAAAAGCTTTGTTGCTTTTTTCTGATAAAAATCGAATCACATCTGTGGATGATTTAGTCAAAGGCTTACCGCTTAAGCCACCAATTTCCTCCTTATTTTCCGAGGTTAATCCTGTTCTGGAAATCGTCGTATTAGTTGCAATGACTCCAGCAATTTTAGTAGTGTTTACAATTTCAATAATGTCTAATAACTGAGATTCAGTAAGATCTGGAGCAATTTTAAGTAAAATAGGTTTAGGTTTCGACTTCTTCTGATTCTTGTTTTGCAAATGATTTAAAAGTCTGGTTAATGGCTCTTTGTCTTGAAGCGCTCTAAGATTTGGTGTATTTGGAGAACTCACGTTGACTACAAAATAATCTACATAATCAAATAAAGCTTCAAAATTGTAATCGTAATCATTGACTGCTTCCTCGTTGGGAGTAACTTTATTCTTACCTATGTTTCCGCCAATTATTACATCTGTATTTTTCTTTAAGCGTTTGACAGCCTCATCTACTCCTTTATTATTAAAGCCCATTCTATTAATAATAGCTGAATCTTCCATTAGCCTGAAGAGTCTTTTTTTAGGATTTCCAGATTGAGCTTTAGGCGTAACTGTTCCAATTTCAATAAAACCAAACCCGAGACTGGATAATTCTTTAAAAAGTCCAGCGTTTTTATCAAAACCAGCGGCTAAACCTACAGGGTTTTTAAATTTCAAACCAAACACCTCCCTTTCAAGACGTTTATCTTCTATGGTAAATTTTGATCTCAAAAATTGAGGAATACCAGGCACTTGATGAGCAAATCTTAAAGATTTGAAACTAAAATGATGTACTGATTCTGGATCAAATTGAAATAAAAGGGGTCTTATAATCTGTTTGTACATCTTTTTTCAAGTTTAGTTGCAAAATTAAAGCAAATCTCACGAAGACAATCGAAAACAAGAAGGTTTAATGGCTTCAAATTCATATTTTTGAATAAAATACAACTAGTACATGATCAATTCTCAAAAGCTTTTAGAAAGATTTCTCTCTTATATTAAAATAGACTCTCAAAGCAACCCCAATAGCGACGCTACACCAAGCACTGAAAAACAATGGAATATTGCCAATCTCCTCAAGAAGGAATTGGAAAGCATTGGTATGCAAGAAGTCTCAATAGATGACAATGCTTACATTATGGCAACGCTTCCCTCAAATGTGGAACATGAAGTGGATACTGTCGGGTTTATCTCTCATTTTGACACTTCTCCAGATTTCAAAGCTTCAAATATTAATCCTCAGATCCATGGAAATTATGATGGAGGTGATATTGTCTTAAATAAAGAAAAAAATATTGTTTTGTCTTCTACTTATTTTAGAGAAATTAAACAATACAAAGGTCAAACCCTCATCACAACCGATGGAACGACTTTGCTGAGTGCAGATGATAAAGCTGGCGTGACCGAAATTATTATGGCCATGGAGTACTTGGTGAACCACCCAGAAATCAAGCATGGTAAGATACGAGTTGGGTTTACACCAGATGAAGAAATTGGAAGGGGCGCACATCATTTTGACGTGGAAAAATTTGGAGCTAAGTATGCTTACACCATGGACGGTAGTGAAATTGGAGAACTAGAGTATGAGAATTTTAATGCAGCTTCAGCTACTTTAAGATTTAAAGGTACTAGTGTTCATCCAGGCTATGCCAAAAATAAAATGGTAAATTCCATGTATATGGCTCAGAAATTCATCGATGTCTTGCCCAAAGATGAAGTTCCTGAGCTTACTGAAGGTTATGAAGGCTTTTTCCATTTATCCAAAATTTCAGGGAGTATTGAACTCACGGAGCTTAAATACATCATCAGAGATCACGACAAAGACAAGTTTGAAGCTAGAAAACAACTGATGCAGGATATAGTTGCAAAAATGAATACTAATATTGAAGAGGCTGACATCAGCATAGAGGTGAAGGACCAATATTTCAATATGAAAGAAAAAGTTGAACCTATAAAATATATTGTAGATATAGCAGAAAAAGCCATGAAAGAACTCCATATAACTCCAATCCTGAAACCAATAAGAGGAGGAACAGATGGTGCTCAATTAAGCTACAAAGGCTTACCATGTCCAAATATTTTTGCAGGAGGTCATAATTTTCATGGAAAATATGAGTATGTTCCTCTGGAAAGTATGGTGAAAGCTTCAGAAGTAATTGTCAAAATTGCAGAACTCACAGCCAAAAAATAAATTCAAAAAATCTGATATCATTTTAAGTATATTAGCTTAATAATTTTTAGCACATGAAATTCTTTAAATATCTTTTTTTCCTTATTGTCCTCATTTTTGTGGTTGGCTCACTTTACATCGCTACGATATCAATTCCAGAAGAAAAAACTTTGAATTTTGAAACTCCAATTACTGCAGAGCTATTTGAACAAAAAATTCAAGATTTATCCACTTACGAAAATTGGTTTAGTTTTCCACAAAAATCGACTTCAGAACCAAGACTCAGTAGTGCAGAAGATTTTGAAAACACTACACTATCCTGGCAAAATGAAACTTTTGAAGCTATTAATTTTCAGAATAAAAATCTCGACGAGGATTCAATACAGCAAAGACTAGTTTTAAAAACGTGGTTAAGTTCTTCTGAATTTGATATACGTTGGAAATTTGAGTCTTCAGAAAATGTCTCAAATATCATAGTTCACTTAAAATCAGATGCTAACTTTTGGCAAAAAACTGAATACGTTTTCACAGGTAAAACGCATTTAGAAATTACTGAAAAAGCAATAACGCAAAGTCTTAAAACTCTAGAACAAACTATAACCAAGGAAATTTCTGTTTACGATATCTCACCAATAGGCAAATTAGAAACTGGTGGCTTTTACATCCTCCACGCCACATCTGCTTCAAGATTAAATTTTGATAGCATCTTGAGAAAATCAAAACCTATTTTTCAAAGTATTGAAGAGTTTATGAAACAACAAGAGTTAGATATTTTCAAAGGAAAACTAATTGTTTTTGAAAATTTTTATAATGACTCAGAAAATATAATATTTTCTGCAGGAATAGGTTCAAAAAATCAAGTTGCAATACCAAATTATTTTGAGGTTTTATCAAAGCAAATAAGAAGCAACGTATATTTTAAAACTCAACTTAAAGGTGATTATATCAATCTCAAGGAGCTCCTTTCTATTGCTGAAGCTACGATCGAAAAGAGAGAACTTGTTATTGACAAAACGCTAAAGCCTTATTTAGAATTTCAGGTCGATTCAAGTGATACTGTGAATCCTGCAGAATGGGTTACT
The DNA here is from genome assembly GCF_042677225.1 of Psychroflexus salinarum. Lineage (NCBI taxonomy): Bacteria > Pseudomonadati > Bacteroidota > Flavobacteriia > Flavobacteriales > Flavobacteriaceae > Psychroflexus > Psychroflexus salinarum. Next base: position 161,959 of record NZ_JBHTIV010000023.1, on the reverse strand, counting down.
AATTTTTACATCCCAATTTTTGAAAATTGATGAAATCTGCTCTACTTGTATTCCTAGGTGGCGGTTTAGGCAGCCTTGCTCGTTATTGGATTTATCTGTTTTTTAAATATCAAGTTGATACAAAACTAGATGTTTATGGAACTTTAACCGTAAATGTTTTGGGAAGCTTACTTATAGGTTTTTTGATGGGTTGGTTATTAAAGTCTGAAACTTCCTATCCAAATTTACAACTACTGCTAGTCGTTGGTTTTTGTGGCGGATTCACAACCTTTTCAACCTTTTCTGCGGAAAATATGAGCCTACTTAAAAATAACCTTTATACAGAATTTCTTCTTTATGGCTTAGGAAGTCTTTTACTCGGGGTATTAGCCGTGTTAATAGGAATTGTTATTATCAAAAAAGGATTTTGATAATAACAATTCGAGTTTAATATCCTTTAGAAACATCAACTTCATTCATTAAAGAATCTCCATTTTGCATTCTTTTATAATTTTCCAATAACTGATTAGCTACTGACTCGGGATCAGTCATGCTTGCTACGTGAGGAGTGATTTGTATTTTTGGATGATTCCAGAACGGATGAGTTTCTGGCAGAGGCTCTTCTTGAAAAACATCCAAACTTGCGCCTTCAATAATATCTTTATCTACTGCTGAAATCAGATCTGCTTCAACTAGATGTTCTCCTCGAGCCACATTTATCAAATACGCTTTTTCTTTTAGTTTTTTGAACACATCCATATCTAGAATTCCTTTGGTTTCTGATGTTACAGGAAGCAAACACACCAAAATTTGAGTTTTGCTCAGAAAATCATCAAGTCTGTCTGCTCCATATACTTGAATTCCATCTACAGTTTTGGAAGAATTGGCGTAACCAATAACATCAAACCCATTTGCTTTTAAAACTTTACCTGCTTCTTGACCTAAAACACCATAACCCATAATTCCAACACTAGTTTTCTCTGGTGTCTGATAAGATTTTGGCTTCCAGTTTTTATTGGATTGATCTTGAAGATGAATAAAAAGGTTTCTTGAAACAGCTAAACACTGTAAAAGTACAAACTGACTCATATCTTTTGTCAATTGGTCATCGACTATTCTTGTCACTTTTACACCTTCAGGAAGTTCATCATCTTTCAGAATATGATTCACACCAGCACCCATAGATGCAATAACCTTTAAATTTGGAAAGTCTTTGTAAAGCCCTTCTGGATGCTTCCAAGAGATTGCAAACTCAACATCTTCAGGTCTTTCCACATCTGGGTAAATTTGAATATCTAACGACTTATTTTTTTCTTTTAGAGTGGAAAACCATTTGTCAGGGTTTCTAGTAGTACTAACCAATAGTATTGACATAGTTTATTTTTAAATCGAATTTATATCTTTTATCAAATTTAGTAAATGATTGAATGTTCAATCCAAAAGATCAAATTAAGAGCCACCCATCATATTTCTTATAAGATCTAATAAAGAATCATCTCTCCAGTAAAATCTTAAAAAAATCAATGAAATAATGAAAATGAAGAATCCCAATAAGACGAATAAAGTTCCCTTATAATATTTGCTGTGCAAACCTTTTTCTTTGATATAGGAATAAATCAAAACCGATACAAAAGCCACAACAAAAAAAATGATAAAGGCGATACGTCCTGGAGTAAACATAAATGTTTTATTTTACGCAAAAATACTCTATTATCTTATGAAAAAACCGCTAGACCAAGTAAAAAAATTCCATAAAGCTTTTGGATTGGACGTGTCTGAAACCCAGAAAGCCAACTTAGGGCTTGAGAAAAATTTGTTGCGTTATAAACTTATGAGAGAGGAAAACGAAGAATACCTGGATGCTGCTATGCAAGGTGATCTTACAGAAGTTGCAGATGCTCTTGGAGACATGCTTTATATTCTCTGTGGGACAATTATATCTCATGGCATGCAACATAAAATTGAAGAAGTCTTTGATGAGATTCATCGAAGTAACATGAGCAAACTCGGTGAAAATGGTAAGCCAGTTTATAGAGAAGATGGGAAAGTCTTGAAAGGATCTGATTATTTTAAGCCAGATCTCAAAAGGATTTTGGAAAATAAATTGAGTCAGTAACTAGTATCTAGTTACTGATTCTATAAGTCTTAACTACATGAATCTTTGATTGAGGTTTGAAGACATTCTAAAGAGACAATTGGCCTGTAATTCCTTTTGAAGATTAAAGGAAGATTTTAAAACAATCCGTTGATTTCTCCATCAATTTTATTGAGAATATAGCCTAAATCTTGAGGCGCATCTACAAAGTCTAAATTGTCAACATCTATGATAAGTAATCTCCCTTTTTCATAAGTTTGAATCCAAGCTTCATAACGTTCATTGAGTTTGTTGAGATAATCTATAGATATAGAGTTCTCATACTCTCTGCCTCTTTTTTGAATTTGCTTAACCAAATTAGGTACACTGCTTCTAAGGTAAATTAATAAATCTGGTGCTTCAGTTACAGATTCCATCAGATTAAATAAAGAAGAGTAATTATTAAAATCTCTGTTGGACATCAAACCCATCGCATGCAAATTGGGAGCGAAGATAAAAGCATCTTCGTAAATCGTTCTATCTTGAATAATATCGATTTTACTCTCACGGATTTGTAGAATCTGTCTGAAACGGCTATTCAAAAAATAGATCTGCAAGTTGAAAGACCAGCGTTTCATATCTTCATAAAAATCTTCTAAAAATGGATTTTCAATCACATCTTCGTATTCTGCTTTCCAATTGTAGTGTTTAGCGATAAATTTGGTGAGCGTAGTTTTTCCAGCTCCTATATTCCCAGCGATTGCAACGTGCATAAAATCAGTTATTTACGATATTAAATTCGTACGTATAAAGTACTTTATCGCTGTAAATATAGATGTTTTCACCATTGAAATAAAATTGATTGAAGCTAATTTCTGGTTTTTTAAAGATGATTTTATTGTTAGAGTCTTTTGTGAATACCTCGAGGTGATTTTCAGTTTGAACCATGACTTGATTCTTAAAAATATTGAAGGAAATAACGTTTTCAAAAGTAAATCGATCAATTAAACTTCCGTTTATATTAAATTTCAAAAAGCCATTAGGGTAAAGAAGCCAAGAAAAATTATAGTTGCTCCTTAACTCTATTATTTTTTTATTAATTGGTAACGAAGAGCTTCTAGTTCGAAGATTTTCGTAGTCAAAAAGCTCGAGTTGCTGAAGATCTGCATTGAATATCCAAAGTAAATTATCTTTGGAAACGCCAGCGAAATCAACAGTTTTAAAGTCTGAAATGAAATTGAAGTTTATACGTTCAATTTCATTCAAGCGGTTATCCAGAATTACTACTGTATTAGCTTCTTTATAGAACAAAAGAATTTTGAGCGGGTTTAATAAATCTACACCTTCAAGTTCGCCAAGTTGTAAATCCTGAAACTGAAATTTCTTTTGTTTTTCAGTTTTGTAAAACACGTTATTCCTAGAAAAATAAAAATGCTGATAGGTATCCACCCCCCAAAATTGGTCTGCATCCACTGGTAAGCGATCGATTACTTCTAAAGTCGCTGTTTGGGAACATAAAGCCAACGAAAATAAATTCAGAAGAAAAAATAAACAAAGACGTTTCATGGAATTAAAGTGATGTGAAAGATACCAATTAAAATATTGCTGCTAAAAACTTGACCATAAACAATCAATACCATCTGTGATGATGTGAAAAACAAAACCGATAAATGCAAGTTTTATCCATTTATTCTTAAATAAAAACATTCCTGCCATGTAAATTAAAATAGCGATTTCAGAATGAAATGTATGGAATCCGATGCTACAACGGTCCGGATCAAAAATTGGGGTTGCCCACAAATGATCAATATCGATAAGCATTGTAGAAAGTAATATCAAGAAACCTTTCCACACTTGCCTTGGGTTATATATCCATGCAATAGCAATAATAACTACAAAATGATTGATATAATGAACTAAAGGTTGCCACATACAGATCTTCTAAACTGAAGTGCAAAATACAGTTAAACACGTCTTAAACGCAAGCCGTTTTAATAAATATATAGGGTTTTAAACATGTAAAACCTTATTTTTGCACAAAATAATTTTCATGAACGATAAACTTATTGCCCCATCTCTACTAGCTGCAGATTTTGCCAATTTGCAACGTGATATAGAACTTATAAATGAAAGTGAAGCAGACTGGTTCCATATTGACATCATGGATGGTGTTTTTGTTCCAAATATTTCATTTGGAATGCCTGTATTGAAAGCAATAACTAAGCATACCAAAAAATTTGTAGATGTCCACTTGATGATTGTTGATCCAGATCGCTACATTAAAGATTTTGCTGATTTAGGGTCAAATATGCTTACAGTTCATTATGAAGCTTGTACTCATTTACATAGAAGCTTGCAATCCATCAAACAACATGGAATGCAGGCTGGAGTTGCTTTAAATCCTCATACTAACGTTGAATTATTGAGAGACTGTATCAATGACATTGATATGGTTTGTTTGATGAGTGTAAATCCTGGTTTTGGCGGACAGCACTTTATAGAGAGAACATTTAAAAAAGTAAAGCAATTAAAAGCTTTAATTAAAGAAGAGAATGCTAAAACCAAAATAGAAATAGATGGAGGTGTTACCAATAAGAATGCTGAAGAATTGGTAAACATGGGTGCAGATGTTTTGGTAGCAGGTAGTTATGTATTTAAAGCTGATGATCCCAAACAAACTATTCACGATCTGAAAAATTTGATAAATAAGTAATATGACATATGATGTTCTAATAGTTGGTGGTGGCCCAATAGGGATTGCTTGCGCTCTTGAGGCAAAAAAGAAAAATCTTTCTTATGTCATCATAGAAAAAGGAGCTCTTGTGAATTCATTATATAATTATCCAGATAAAATGACATTCTTTTCTACATCGGAGAAGCTCGAATTGGATAACATCCCTTTTGTAAGTACCAATTCCAAACCTTCAAAACAAGAGGCTCTAGAATACTACAGAAGAATCGTAGAAGCAAAGCAAATTCATATTCAATTATTTGAAAAAGTACAGAATGTGACTAATGAAGATCACATTTTTACAACCACGACCTCAAAAACGAAGTATCAGTCCAAAAACATTGTTATCGCTACAGGGTTTTATGATATCCCAAATTATTTGAACATTCCCGGTGAAGAATTGGATAAAGTCACTCATTATTACGGAGATCCACATTATTACGCTACTCAAAAGGTTGTTGTTGTAGGGGCAAGCAATTCTTCTGTTGATGCTGCTTTAGAAACCTATAGGAAAGGGGCTGAAGTTACAATGATTGTGAGAGGAGAACAGATTGGCGAACGTGTAAAATACTGGGTAAGACCAGATGTCATCAACAGAATAAACGAAGGAAGCATCAAGGCTTATTTCAATTCTGAATTGACTGAAATTGGAGAAGATTACGTCAAATTCAAAGACGAAAAAGGAAAAATCCAGACCCTTGAAAATGATTTTGTCTTAGCACTTACAGGGTACAGACCCAATTTTGAGTTTTTGAAAAAACTAGGAATTAAGCTTAGCAATGACCAACTTTCTATCCCGAAATATGACAAGCAAACCATGAAGACCAACGTAGATGGCATTTATTTGGCTGGTGTCATTTGTGGAGGTATGGAAACACACAAATGGTTTATCGAGAATTCTAGGATTCATGCCAAAATGATAATGGAAGATATTAAAGCTTAATTAAGTTTTGTTGATTATTCACAATTAGCAATTTAGCTATATTTAAGCATGGGAAACTCTAAACTTAAAAAGTATTACTCCAGGTTAAATTCTTTTGTACTTTCTGAAACCCTCAAAGAAAAACTTGAGAAGGTTATTGTTATTACCGCCATCGTTAGTTTTTTGATTCATCTTGCCATCATCGGGTTGATTGATTTTGATCTTCTAGATTTCGGTGAATATGACGGAAATCTAATTATAAGTCCGATTTCTGCTATTTACACACCATTTTCAATCATTCTTATTTATGAGGTTTATCTTTTAGTTTTTTACCTCCCCAAATCTATCACCATTTATATAGGGAAACAATATGAAATTATTACACTGATTTTGATTCGGAAAATATTTTATGATTTATCCAATTTAGAATTTTCTTCAGATTGGTTTTCTATTGAAGGTGATATTCAGTTCACCATAGATATATTAGCTACTCTGGCATTGTTCTTTTTGATTTTTCAGTTTTACAGACTGAATGCTAAAAATAAAGTTGAAAAAGAAAAAATTACACATAAAACCAAATCACACATTAAAGTAAAAAATGTATTTGCAACCATTTTAGTTCCCACTATTGTTTTTCTTGCCTTGTTTTCTTTTGGAGATTGGTTCTATGAGACTTTGACGGGTTCAGACTATTCATCGACCTCGATAAAGACCGTAAACACTGTGTTTTTTGATGATTTTTTTACTGTTTTAATTCTCATTGATGTTCTTTTACTTCTCTTTTCATTTTTACAAACTGAAGAATTTAGTAGAGTTATTCGAAATTCAGGTTTTGTCATTTCTACCATACTTATCAAATTGTCATTTTCTGCAGACAATATTATCAATACTATACTGATAGTTGTAGCTGTAACCTTTGGAGTTTTGATCCTCTACATTTATAATCAATACTTTAAACTTAATCAAACACTTAAAGAATAAGTCTTGCTTTTAATGTTTATAAAGCTTACATTATTAAAAAACTTTTAAGATGTATGATTTTATAATTATAGGTGCTGCTCAGGCTGGACTTTCAATGGCTTATGAACTTGAGCAGTTGGGAAAAAATTATTTAGTCTTAGATAAAGAGGAAGAAGTTGGAGCCTCTTGGTTAAAACGTTGGGACTCACTAACACTTTTCACACCTTCAGAATTTAATAATCTGAAAGGAATGGATTTTCCAAAACCAAAAGGACATTATCCTAACAAATATGAAGTTGCCGATTATTTTAAAGCTTACGTAGAAAAATTTAACATCCCTATTGAATTTCAAACTTTGGTTACTGAAATTCAAGATAAAACTGATTATTTTATCATAAAACATAAGGAAGGGTTTTATGAAGCTGAACAAGTCATCATCGCTACAGGACCGTTTCACATTCCATACACACCTCCATTTTACACCAAAATAGATTCATCTATTTTTCAAATTCACAGTGATTATTACAAGAATCCTGATCAATTACAAAGCGGAAAAGCATTGGTAGTGGGTGGTGGAGATTCTGGATATCAGATTTTAGATGAGATTTCAAATACCGATCGTGATGTTTATTTCTCTGGTGATACCAATGTAAAGACGCTTCCACAGGAATTTCTTGGAAAAACGCTGTGGTGGTGGTTTACTAAAACTGGCTATCTAAGTTTTGGAAAAGATTCATGGCTAGGCAAGAAAATAAGTGAATCCAAACAACCTGTTATTGGAGTGGATGTGAAAAGGATTCTTAATAAAGGAAATGTAATTCCCGTTGGAAAAACTGTAGATGCCAAACAAAAAATTATTATTACAGAAGAAACAAAATTAGCCGATGTGAAAAATATCGTTTGGGCTACAGGTTACAGACCAAAATTTGATTGGATTGAAGGGTTGGAACTCGATAAAAATGGTTATCCAGTTCATGAGAGAGGCGTTAGCAATGTAGATGGTTTGTACTTTATAGGTTTGCCGTGGCTTCACACACGAGCATCTGCAACACTTGGTGGCATCAAGAAAGATGCGGATTATTTAGGAGACTATATCAAACACAAAGTTTCAAACAAAGAACCTATTTCAGTTTAAAACCAAAAAACCCTCGACGGATCGAGGGTTTTATAATTATATAAAGTAAATTCTGTTAAGCTAGTACTTCTTGAACTTTATCTGCAGCTTCTTTAAACTGAACTGCTGTTTTCACATTGATTCCAGCTTCGTTTATTAATTCTACAGCTTTCTCGGCATTAGTCCCTTGTAGTCTTACAATAATAGGAACTTTAATTTCATCTCCCATGTTTTTATAAGCTTCAATAATACCTTCTGCAACACGGTCACATCTTACGATACCACCGAAAATGTTGATTAAAATAGCTTCTACTTTATCATCTTTCAAAATTAGCTTGAAAGCTTTTTCCACACGCTTAGCATCTGCAGTACCTCCAACGTCAAGGAAGTTAGCAGGCTCACCACCAGCAAATTTGATCAAGTCCATTGTTGCCATAGCAAGACCAGCACCATTAACCATACAACCAACGTTTCCGTCTAGATTCACATAGCTTAAACCAGCATCTCTAGCTTCAACCTCTGTAGGATCTTCTTCACGCGTATCACGCATGCTTTGGTAATCTTTATGTCTAAATAATGCTGAATCATCTAAAGTCACTTTAGCATCCACAGCGATAATTTTATCATCACTAGTTTTAAGAACAGGGTTGATTTCGAATAACGAAGAATCTGAACCATCATAAGCTTGATATAATGAGGTAACAAATTTCGTCATTTCTTTGAAAGCTTTTCCTTCAAGACCAAAATTGAAAGCAATTTTACGAGCTTGAAATGGTAAAATTCCAGTAGAAGGGTCAATTTCTTCTGTGAAAATTTTCTCAGGAGTTTTATCTGCAACACTTTCTATATCCACTCCACCTTCTGGAGAATACATTATCATATTTCTTCCAGTTGCTCTGTTAAGCAACACAGACATATAGTATTCTTCTGGCTCATTATCACCTGGATAATAAACATCTTCAGTTATAAGAACTTGGTGCACCTCCTTACCTTCTTTGCTAGTCTGAGGAGTAACTAAATGCATTCCCAAAATTTCGTCTGCAATTTGCTCTACTTCCTTAAGGTTTTTAGCCAGCTTAACTCCGCCACCTTTACCTCGGCCACCAGCGTGGACTTGAGCTTTGATTACGTGCCATCCAGTTCCAGTTTCTTCGGTAAGTTTTTTTGCAGCCTCAACAGCTTCTTTAGGAGTTTTTGCTAGTATACCCTTCTGGATACCTACGCCAAAACTGCTTAGTATTTCTTTGCCTTGATATTCATGTAAATTCATAATCAGGTTTTATGATATAATTTGGTTCACAAAAGTAATAATTAAAAGTTTGGCTACAATAATTTAAAAGGGTTTCTTAGCAACATGAGTAAAAGCCTATCTCATACTTACATTTGAACGTTAATGAATTCTGAAACCTACAAAAAAGCCTTAGTTGAACTCGCAAATGCCAAAATGCATTTTGGTAAATACAAAGGGTATTATCTTTCTGATATTCCAGAATATTATTTGATATGGTTTAAGCGAAAAGGATTTCCAGAAAACAAGCTTGGCCTGCAAATGCAAGAGGTGCTAGAATTGAAAGAAAATGGTCTAGAGTATATTTTGAAAAAAATCAGAAATAGCTAAGGTATTTTTGAGTTAATATCCATACAAAGCAAAAATTAAATGATATTTTTGCATCCCGAATAGACAAAATTTAGAACACAAATGGCCGATACAAAGTATATTTTTGTAACAGGCGGTGTTTCCTCGTCTTTAGGGAAAGGAATAATCGCAGCATCTTTAGCAAAACTACTTCAAGCAAGAGGTTACAAGGTAACCATTCAAAAACTAGACCCTTACATAAATATTGACCCAGGCACGCTTAATCCTTATGAGCATGGCGAATGTTTTGTGACAGAAGATGGTGCAGAAACTGATCTTGACCTTGGCCACTATGAACGTTTCTTGAACGTTAACACATCCCAAGCCAACAATGTAACTACAGGAAAAATCTACCAAAGTGTCATCGACAAAGAACGTAGAGGAGATTTTCTCGGAAAAACCGTTCAGGTCATTCCTCATATTACAAACGAAATAAAAGAACGTATACAAATATTAGGTCAGGATGACACCTACGATATTGTCATTACAGAAATTGGCGGAACTGTAGGAGATATTGAATCTTTACCATATATAGAAGCAGTAAGACAGCTTAAATGGGAGCTTGGAGAGCACAACGCCTTAGTGATTCATTTAACACTAATTCCATACCTATCTGCTGCAAAAGAACTTAAAACAAAACCTACTCAACATAGTGTAAAAACACTCATGGAAAGTGGGATTTCCCCAGAGATTTTGGTGTGTAGAACAGAGCATCAAATTAATGATGACATAAGAAGTAAATTAGCTTTATTCTGTAATGTAAAAAAAGAAGCAGTCATCCAATCTATAGATGCAGAATCGATTTACGATGTTCCCAACCTAATGGCTGAAGAAGGTCTGGATACGATCACACTTAGAAAACTAAATCTTAAAGATGATGTGGTTCCTAATCTTGATAAATGGAACTTTTTTGTTGACAAATTGAAAAACGCTACAGAAGAGTTATCAATTGGCTTGGTAGGTAAATATGTAGATTTACAGGATTCTTATAAATCTATATTAGAATCTTTTATTCATGCTGGTGCTTATAATGACGTGAAAGTAAATGTCGTATGGATTAATTCTGAAGAACAAGATTATAACGAAAAAATCTTTCATAAGCTAGACGGACTCCTTGTTGCTCCCGGGTTTGGTGAACGCGGTATTGAAGGTAAAATAGCCGCTGTTAATTATGCTAGAACTCATAATCTTCCATTTTTGGGCATTTGTCTTGGACTCCAAATGGCTGTAATTGAGTTTTCTCGTAATGTTTTAAAACTTGCAAAAGCAAATTCAGAAGAAATGAACCCTAACACCCCATACCCAGTCATTGGTCTTATGAAAGACCAAAAAGACTTAAAACAAATGGGAGGCACCATGAGACTTGGCGCTTGGGATTGTAAGTTTAAGTCTGGATCTAAATTATCTGAAATTTATGGTACAACAGAAATTTCTGAAAGACATCGCCACAGATATGAGGTCAATAATGATTACGTGGAAGATTTGGAGAAAAACGGTATGTTTTGCTCCGGTAAGAACCCTCAAACTGGACTTGTGGAAACTATAGAACTGAAAGATCATCCATGGTTTATTGGAGTTCAATATCATCCTGAATATAAGAGCACTGTGGCCACCCCACATCCGCTATTTTTAAGCTTTATTGAAGCTGCTAAAAAATTTCATAAATAGATGAAACGTAATCGTTTCAGTAAATTAACCAGCAATAACACACTTAAATAAAATTAAATGTTGATTTTTGCAAAGATTTTAAAAAATCAATTTTCACAATACTTATAGTCAATGGAAGAAAAAAAAACGTTTGATAAGAACTCTATTATAGGATTTGCTCTTATAGGTTTAATCTTAATTTGGGTCATGTACATGAATCCAACTGAAGACAAAGTCCCTGAGGAAAATAAAACAGAGCAAGTTGAGTCAACATCTAAACAAAAACCTGCTTTAAATCAAACTAAAAGTACTCCAGAACTTGCCCAAGAATCCAGTTCTAGTCTTCAGGACTCTGTAAAAAGTGAGTTAGCTAAAAGAGAATATGGTGCATTTGCATATTCAGCTATTAAGGATTTCGCAAAAGATGATGCCGTTACAACTATTGAAAATGAAGTTTTAGAACTTAAAGTCAGCAACAAAGGGGGGCAAATTGTTGAAGCCAAAATGAAGAAGCACGACACCTACAAAGGTGAACCTGTTTATTTGATAAAAGATGGTAATGCAAACTTCAATATTTCTTTTGAAGCAAATGACGGAAGAACTTATAACACTAGCGATCTTTATTTTGAACCCAACTTAAGTACAGAAAATGGAAGTCAGACGCTGAGCATGAGAGCTAAAATTTCTGACATAGAGTTTCTTGAATTTTATTACGGTTTAGAACAAGGTGACTATATGATGAACTTTGGGATTCGATCCCAAGGTTTAAGCAATCTAATTTCTTCAGAGAACGCCAATTTATCCTGGGAGGTGAAAGCCTTGCGTAAAGCAAAAAGTATTTCTTATGAAAATAGATATACAGAAATCGTTTATCTCTATGAAGGCGATAAAGACGATTATACAGGACAAGGCGATGAAGCAATTGAGAAAGATGAGTTAATAGAATGGATAGCTTTTAAGCAACATTTTTTCACATCAATTTTACTTACAGATAGTCCTTTTTCTAGTGGTAAAATGACATCAAGAAACTTGGTCCAAGATGAGCAAGTGGATACTTTATTCACCAAAAACTTTCTTGCTGAAGTTCCTATAAAATTAAACAACGGAGAATTTTCTGAGAGCATGAATTGGTATCATGGACCTTCAGATTTTAAAATTTTAAGCTCTTACGAACGTCAACTAGATGAAATCGTCCCTTTAGGTTGGGGACTTTTCGGATGGATTAACAGATACGTCTTTATTCCTTTCTTTGGGTTCTTAAGCAGTTCACTACCAAGTTATGGTTTAGCGATTATTGTGATGACCATTGTGGTGAGAATTGTCCTCTCTCCTATTACTTACAAGTCTTACTTGTCTCAGGCTAAAATGAAAGTTTTGAAGCCAGAGATCAACGAAATCAACGAGAAGTATAAGGACAATGCGATGAAAAAGCAGCAGGAAACCATGAAGCTGTACAGCAAAACAGGTGTAAGTCCGCTAGCCGGATGTATTCCTGCACTATTACAGATCCCCGTCTTCTACGCACTTTTTCAGTTTTTCCCAAGTGCTTTCGATTTAAGGCAAAAAGGATTCTTATGGGCTGAAGATTTATCGAGTTACGATGTTATTTATGAATGGGATACGTATATACCGCTTGTATCATGGGCTTACGGTAACCACATAAGCTTATTTCCTATTCTTGCTTCGGTTGCTATATTTTTCTACACGCAGATGACTGCAGGTCAAAATATGCAGCAAAGCTCACAACCAGGTATGCCAAACATGAAAGTGATCATGTACTTTGCACCTTTGGTTATGCTTATATTCTTCAACAATTACGCGAGTGGTTTATCGCTATACTATTTCATTTCAAACTTGATCACCATAGGTATCATGTTAGTTATAAAACATGTGATAATAGATGAGAATAAAATCTTAGCCAAAATCGAAGAGAAAAAGAAAAAACCTAAAAAGAAAGGTAAGTTCGGTAAGAAGTTTCAGGAGATAATGGAACAAGCAGCTGAACAGCAGAAAAAGAAACAAGGTGACAAAGATGATAATAAGAAAATAGACAAGAAATAGTTGCCTTATAAAATTAAAAAAAAGGAGTCCAAATTGGACTCCTTTTTATGTTTAAAAGCTATAGCCTATATTAATTAACATTGATATCACCATTCATCCCTGAATGTATAGTGCAGATGTAATCATTGATTTCCGCAGCTAATTCTGCTGTAAGCGTAAAATCAAACTGCATTCCATCAGTGACAAAATTTACATCAGGATCAGCCTCGAAAGAGCCTTGTGCGCTTTGACTCAAGAGAGCATCTCCATTTGCATTTCTTAGTTCAAATGGGTGTGAACTAGCACCTGTTATGGTTAATTCATAACGTGTTCCTTCTGTAAGTGTCCAGGTACTATTATTAGAATCTAAACTTGTTGGCTGCTCACTACCCGTAATACTACTCACATAAAAAGCCTGTGCTCCGTCATTATCTACGGTCATTTCTACAGTATTCGGAGCTGGTTCAGGTTCTAAGCCTAAATCCGGGAGAATTACCGTACTCACAACATGTATAATTCCGTTTCCTGCTTGAACATCAGTAACGACTATTTCAATTGCCCTTCCATTTTGGTCTGTTATAGTTGTCCCATTAAGTTCAAAAGTCTCACCTAAAGTTTCAACTGTTCCAGAAGGTAATGTAGACGATGTGATATTAGCATTTGCAATAACATGCGTATTTAATGTTGATGTTAAAACTTCTCCACTTATATCTGCAAGTGAATTGAATTCTAACTCACTTAACAAAGATGTAAAAGCATCATTTGTAGGAGCAAATACAGTAAAAGGTGCAGGATTTTCAAATGAACTTAAAGTCCCAACAAAATCAGGTTGATCTTCTCTTGTTAGCGCCTGTACTAAAGTTTCAAAAGTTGGATCTGCAGCAGCAAATGTAGTTACATCAGGAATGCTAATCACTTCATTGACTACGTGTACTACTCCATTGGAAGCCAAAAGGTCTGGACCCGTTACTGTAGCTAAATTATTTAAGGTAATGTCGGTCCCTACATTAACGTAGAGGCTCAAATTATTTTCATTCCCTGTAAATTGTTCAGTAGCTAAAGTAGTTAAGTATTCAGTTTGCAGATCTGAAGACTCAGCTGCGCCTTCAACAACGTGATTCAATAAAATATTAGTCACTTCTTCGGTTGTCAAACTTGACGTATCAATATTTCCAAAAGCCATGTCGGTTGGGGCAAAAATGGTAAAAGTTGAGGAATTTAATGCATCATCTAAACCTGTACTCACCAGTAAATCCTCCAAAATTGTATGATCAGGACTGTCTGCAATAATTTCAAAAGTAGTAGGCTCACTCGAAATTGGAGATGCTGCATCATCATCTGAACAGGAACTTAATCCTACAATAAATGCTGTAAATAAAATTAATCGTAATACTGTTTTTTTCATTTTCATAACATTTTTTTTTAAAGTTATTATTTAAAGAATTCATTTTTGTTTAGCTTTCGTTAAAATAAATTAAACAAAATAAAAGTATCTTATAGCTTTAACAGTATGGTGTCTTCTCTTTAATTGTTTTTGTATTTTTGCAAATCAATAATTTGAAGTATGAAAAGAGTTGTAGTGGGACTTAGTGGAGGTGTAGATTCCAGCGTTGCTGCTTACTTATGTAAAAAGCAAGGTTATGAAGTGATAGGTCTTTTTATGAAAAACTGGCACGATGATTCTGTCACCATCAGTGATGAATGCCCCTGGCTAGAAGATAGCAATGATGCTATGCTGGTTGCAGAAAAATTAGGTATACCCTTCCAAACTGTAGATTTAAGCAAACAATACAAAGAACGTATTGTAGACTATATGTTTGCAGAATATGAAAAAGGGAGAACTCCAAATCCAGATGTGCTTTGCAATAGAGAAATAAAATTTGATGTCTTTATGGACATTGCTACTTCACTTGGTGCAGATTATGTGGCGACTGGACATTATTGTAAAAAGGATAGCCTTGAGAAGAATGGCAAAACCTATTACAGATTATTGGCTGGAAAGGATCAGAATAAAGATCAGTCTTACTTCTTATGTCAGGTCTCACAGAAACAATTAGAAAAAACCCTGTTCCCAGTAGGTGAACTTCAAAAGCATGAAGTGAGAACAATCGCTAAAGAACAAGGTTTAATCACAGCCGAGAAAAAAGACTCTCAGGGACTTTGTTTTATCGGAAAGGTAAAATTACCAGATTTTCTTCAGCAAAAACTTCAACCTAAGAAGGGTCAAGTTATTGAAATCGAGTCCTCACACGAAGTATTTAAAAATTTAGCAGAGACAGAGAACAGTTCTGGATTGATTGCTCAACTAAAAAAAGACAGCAGAAAGCTTGATTTAAAACCAGAATTCGGGAAAGTGCTAGGCACTCATGATGGGGCCCACTTTTTTACTAAAGGTCAGCGAAAAGGTTTAGCGATTGGAGGAACCAAAGAGCCTCTTTTTGTAATTGACACAGATGTTGAAAACAACATCTTATACACTGGTCAGGGGAAAAATCACCCAGGACTTCATAAAAAAGGACTTTGGGTAAATAATGATGAAGTACACTGGATACGTCCAGACTTAAGCCTAAATGAAGGTGAAACTATGGACGTAAAAGCAAGAATAAGATATAGACAGCCTTTAGAAAATGCTAAACTATTCCAGATGAAAAATGAACTTTATGTTATTTTCGAAAATGAACAAACTGCTATTTCAGAAGGTCAGTTTGTTGCCTGGTATCAAAACGATGAGCTTATAGGCTCTGGTGTAATCGCTTAAAATTATCTCATGAAAGAAAACAGAATCACAGAGTTATTCGATATAAAATATCCAATTATCCAAGCAGGAATGATTTGGGCAAGTGGGTGGAAATTAGCAAGCGAAGTAAGCAAAGCTGGAGGTTTAGGAATTATAGGTGCTGGCTCAATGTACCCAAATGTTTTACGTGAGCATATTCAAAAATGCAAAAAAGCAACTTCAAAGCCTTTTGCAGTCAACGTGCCCATGCTCTATCCAGATCTGGATAAGATTATGGAAATTATTATCGAAGAGGAAGTTCCTATAGTATTTACCTCAGCAGGCAATCCTAAAACCTGGACTCCTCATCTGAAGTCTCATGATATAAAAGTTGTTCATGTGGTAAGCAGCGTCAAATTTGCTTTAAAATCTCAGGAAGCTGGTGTAGATGCTGTTGTCGCCGAAGGTTTTGAAGCAGGCGGGCACAATGGCCGTGAAGAAACTACTACGTTCACGCTTATCCCAATGGTGAAAAAAGAGCTATCTATTCCTCTTATCGCAGCAGGTGGTATTGCGTCAGGTGCAGGTATTCTTGCTGCGATGATTCTTGGAGCGGATGCTACTCAAATTGGAACACGCTTTGTCGCAAGTGAAGAAGCTTCCTCGCATATAAATTTCAAAAAAGAGGTAGTTAAAGCGAAAGAAGGAGATACAAGATTGACATTAAAAGAATTAGCTCCAGTGAGACTGCTTAAGAATAAATTTTACGAAGATGTCGTAAAGCTATATTCAACATCCCCGACTAAAGAAGATCTCCAAGACTTACTTGGCAGAGCAAGAGCCAAAAAAGGTATGTTTGAGGGCGATTTAGAAGAAGGAGAATTAGAAATTGGTCAGATTTCAGGGCTTATAAACGAAATTTTACCAGCTAAAAAAATTATGGAAAATTTAATTTCTGAATTTGAAGCTGCAAAGATTGAAGCTAGTGCAATTGAGTTTTAAATTATATCAACGTTTATCTAGTTTGCATCCATAGCTAGAAATTCAGCTAAATCTAAGGTTTTTATTTCTAAACCTTTTTGATATTGTAAAAGGTAAATAGCATCATTTTCATATCCTTTTGTAAACTCTTTTTTCTTGTAACTAAATTTATTTTCAGCGTACTCTGTAAATCCTTTAATTTCTGCAGATGCCTGAAGAGTTTTTGCATAAGACAACCTTAGTAATATATCCATCATTACATCGTAACCTCTTATTACATATCGATTGGGATAAACACCATGCTTTTCTAAAAAGCTATTGTTATGTGTTTTGTCATCTGATATAAGTTGCGTTTTAGATATTGATGGAAATGTAAATCTTAGGTCACTTAAATAGTAATTAGAAATCTCATCATCATAAAAAGCACCTCTTTTTGAAGTAAATAATCTTATATCAAAACCATCTCTTTGAAAAGACTTTAGAAAAGAAACAGTAGATTCTGTAATTCCCAAGTTCCGTGTTTCCAAAACAAACCAATTGGTACCAAGGGAATCTAGATGAGGTCTTAAATCTGATCTTTTTAAGTAACCATCTTCAGCTTGTTTTACAATTTTCATTTCGGGAAACGTGTAAGTGTATTTCCTTTGTATTGGTTTTGAAATACTATCTGAAAGAATAACTAAATTTTCGTCGGTATGAGTATTTTGCAAGTAAGTGATGAGTACTTCTTGCATTTCTTCATCTTTAGGAAGAGTATTAAATAAATTTTCAAATTCAAAATTCGGATTGACTAATGGCGATATGACAGGAACATTATCTCGCTCAAGATAATTTGCAACAATCTTAAGACTTGGGTCTAGAAGTGGCCCAACTACAGCTTGGTAATTTTTAAAATTTTCATTCAGTAGTTGATTTACATGATACGGATCATTTTTTGTATCGTAAACATCTAGGTTTACAGAAATACCTTTTGTCTTGGCAGAGTCTATTGCCATTTGGATTCCTTCATAAAAGTCCAAGGAAATTCTTAGCAAACCACTATTCTTGAGTAAAGATTTTGATGAAATCGTATCAATTTCAGTTTTTTCCAAATTCAGAGGAAGCATGACCGCAATTTTTTTAGTATTGAAATACTTTAGCTTATCTTCCAATGAAAAAACTTCATATTTTGAATAATCTATTTCTTCTACTTGTGGAATTTTCAAAACTAGTCCTTCACTCATACCTTCGAATTTTAAAGAAGGATTAGATTCAAGTAACTCTTTTTCTGTAACATCATAACTTTCAGAAATAGATTTGATTGAATTTTCAGAATCCACCTTCAGAAAAGCATAGTTTTGGTTTTTAGGTAGTCGACGTTCTAAAGTATCAACTGGACGCTTTATTTTTAAAAATTGTCCAGGTTGTATTTCCTTTTCATCTATTCCTGAATTTAAATCTTCCAATTCTTTTACAGTCAGTCCATATTTTCTTGAAATTCCGTATTTGGTTTCTTTGGGAAGCACCAAGTGCATCAAAGTACTGAATTCCGAGTTCTTCACACTTTGATTGATGTCCAAATCTTTATCTTTCAGCTCATAAGTTGGTATTCTTATCACATCGTTGTAATCCAGTTCTCTTTCATACAGAAAGGGATTATAACTTCTAAGGTCCTTAACCTTTAGGTTATAAGATTTTGAAATGCTATAAAGCGTTTCTTTTGGACTTACCTCATAAGCAATAAGTTGGATTCTTGGATTCAATTTGAAATTTGGTTGAGCAGGAACCACTAAAAGAGTTTTAGAAAGATCCCTTTCATTTTGGATGTTCGGGTTTAACTTTTTTAATGTAGTCATATCCACCTGAAACCTAGAAGCAATATCTTCCAGGTCTTCATTAGAACTGGCTTGATATGTTTTTAAGTCTTGAGCGGTTGAACTTAAAACAAAAAGCAGTAAAAAGATATTTAGCAAAAAATTTTTCATTATTCCCATTCTATAGTTGCAGGCGGTTTAGAACTGATATCGTATACTACTCTATTAACGCCTTTAACTCGATTTATTATTTGGTTGGAGACTTTTTGCAAGAAATTATAAGGCAAATCTACCCAATCTGCGGTCATCCCATCTGTAGATTCCACAGCCCTTAAAGCTACAACTTTTTCGTAGGTACGTTCATCACCCATTACACCTACAGAGTCAACAGGAAGAAGAATAGCTCCTGCCTGCCATACTTTATCGTAAAGATGCCATTCTCTAAGACCATCTATAAATATCGCATCTACTTCTTGTAAGATACGGACTTTCTCTTTGGTTATATCACCTAGTATTCTGATAGCCAATCCAGGCCCTGGAAATGGGTGTCTGCCTAGTAATTTTGAATCAATACCCATCTCTGCCCCTACGCGTCGAACCTCATCTTTAAAAAGCATTCTTAAAGGTTCAACTACATTCAATTTCATAAAATCCGGTAGTCCTCCAACATTGTGATGAGATTTGATTGTAGCTGAAGGACCGTTTACCGAAATAGATTCTATCACATCAGGATATATAGTGCCTTGTGCTAAAAAGGTAGCATCTTCAACCAGCGAAGCTTCATCATCAAACACTTCAATAAAAGAATTTCCGATAGCCTTACGTTTTTTCTCTGGATCTGAGATTCCTTTTAAGGCTTCCATAAATCTATCGGTAGCATCAACTCCTTTTACGTTAAGACCCATATCTTTATATTGGTCTAAAACAGATTCAAATTCATTTTTCCTCAACAAACCATTATTCACAAAAATGCAATGCAGGTTTTTACCAATAGCTTTATGAAGTAAGGTAGCGGCTACAGTAGAATCTACACCGCCACTAAGACCTAGAATAACTTTATCGCTTCCGATTTTTTCTTTCAATTCTGAAACCGTCATATCTACAAATGCAGAAGGCGTCCAAGACTGAGGAACTTTAGCAATTTTAACTAAGAAATTCTCCAGCAACTGTGCACCATCAGTTGAATGATAAACTTCTGGATGGAATTGAATTCCATATGTATCTTCTCCGTCAATTTTGTAAGCCGCATTCAAAACATCATTTGTACTTGCAATTCTTTCGAAATGATCTGGAAGATCTTTAATACTGTCACTATGCGACATCCAAACCTGCGACTGTTCTAGAATATTTTCAAAAAGCATTTCACCATCCTTTATGAAGGATAAATTTGCTCTTCCAAACTCACGTGTATTTGAACCAGCAACTTCACCACCAAAATTGTGAGCCATAAATTGAGCACCAAAACATACCCCAAGTAAAGGAATATGCCCTTTTATCTGACTAAGATCTGGCCGTGGAGCTTCATCATTTCTACAAGAGAAAGGACTTCCAGAGAGGATAACTGCTTTAAAAACAGATAAATCTTCAGGTAATTTGTTATATGGATGTATTTCGCAGTAGATATTAAGTTCACGAACTCTTCTTGCGATAAGCTGTGTGTACTGCGATCCAAAATCGAGAATAAGGACATTTTTTTGCATAGGCAAAAGTATAAATTTGCGATAAAACTGGCTTCCGTTTACCCTCTCTTTTTTTAATTTTAAACAAAAATGCTAAATCAGATTTTAGAAGATTTAAAAAATGAAGTTAAGTTCGGTTACCTTAAAAAGAAACATCCCTTTCGCTATCCAAGTTTAGCTAGCATCGAAGAGAATTCTCCAACACAAAGAACAGTTGTTTTAAGAGACACAACAGATGATTTTGAATTGGTGATGTACACCGATGAAAGAAGTGACAAAATCAATCAGTTTGAACTTAATCCCAATGTTAGTCTTTTATTTTATAATCCCAAAAAACTCCTTCAAGTTAAAGTTGAAGGTAAAATGAAAATAATAAGGTCTGGAAAGGAATATGAATCCTATTGGAGCAAAGTTCAGGGCAAGTCTCAAAAAGATTTTATTACCAAAATACCACCGGGAACTCCTATTGATAGTCCAGATCAAGTGGATTATAAAGAAAATGAGCATCATTTCTGCTTACTAAAACTAGTACCAGAAAGCATGGAATCTCTAGAGCTCAAACGGCCAAATCATATTAGGGCAAGATTTGACAAGTCTGATAACTGGCAAGGACAATTTTTGAATCCATAAAAAAAGCGGCCAGTTGGCCGCTTTTAAATTATAATCTTAAAAGTAATACCTATTATTCATTAGCTCCTACGTTACCTTGAGCAACGATAGTTCCTAAATCTGCAGCACTTAAGTGCACGTTGACGTAGCCATCAACTTCAAGTACGTCTGAGTAACCAAAAGATGTAGTATCATCTAGCTCTGCTACATTCGATTGACTCATACCAGTTGTTCCATTTACAGGGTTGAAGGTGTATATAATTCCACCACCTTCTGAAGCTGAGTTTTCGTGAATATGAGCTGGATGTTCACCACCGTCTGGTGTTCCCATAAGGCTGATAGTGGCAAGTGCTTCTCCATTTACTCTTTCTTCAAAAAGGACAGTACCACTTATTCCTGGAACAGCTCTTTCTTCTAAAACATAGCTTTTAGATTCACCAGTCAGTTCATTTTGACCAACATCTCCCTGAGCTACTATAGTTCCTAAGTCATCTGCACTCAAGTGAACATTGACGTAACCATCTACATCCAGAACATCTGCATAACCAAATGTAGTTCCGTCATCTAATGTTGCTACATTAGACTGGCTCATTCCAGTTGTCCCATCTACAGTATTAAAAGTATAAAGTATCCCTCCACCTTCGACTGCGGTGTTCATATGGATGTGTGCTGGATGCATTCCATCATCAGGTGTGTTTTCTAAACTAATTGTTGCTAAAGCATCACCATTCACTCTTTCTTGAAATAAGACTGAACCGCTTATTCCGTCAACAGCTCTTTCATCGAGATCGTAATTTTTCTCTTCACCAGTCAATTCATTTTGACCAATGTCACCTTGAGCAACAATCGTTCCTAGATCTGCAGAACTTAAATGTACGTTGACGTAACCATCCACATCAAGCACGTCTGCATAACCGAATCCTGTTCCATCATCCAAAGCTCCAACATGAGACTGACTCATTCCTGTTGTACCATCTACTGGGTTAAAACTATAAATAATACCTCCACCTTCAACAGCAGTATTCATATGGATATGAGCTGGATGCTCACCACCATCTGGAGTTCCATTTAGACTTATAGTCGCAAGCGCTTCGCCACTTATTCTTTCTTCAAATAAAACAGTTCCACTTATACCATCAACAGCTCTCTCGTCCAAGTCGTAACTTTTAGATTCCCCCGTTAATTCGTTTTCACCAATGTCACCTTGAGCAACGATAGTTCCTAAGTCATCTGCACTTAAATGCACATTGACGTAACCATCGACTTCCAAGACATCAGCATAGACGAAATCAGTTCCATCATCTAAAGCTCCAACATGAGATCTACTGATACCTGTGCTTCCATTTACTGGTGTAAAAGTGTAAATAATGTCTCCGCCTTCTGCAGCAGAATTCATATGGATATGAGCTGGATGCTCGCCACCATCTGGAGTTCCATCTAGACTAATCGTTGCTAGCGCTTCACCACTTATTCTTTCTTCAAATAAAACAGTTCCACTTATACCATCAACGGCTCTCTCGTCTAAATCGTAACTTTTTGATTCTCCGGTAAGGTCATTTTGGCCAATATCACCTTGTGCCACCACTGTATCATCATTAGCACTTAAATGTACATTGATGTAGGCATCAAGATCTTGAATGTCTTGAAAACTAATTGCATTTCCATCCACATCACTGGAAAATTCTGTGATGCTTAACCCAGTTTCACCGTCTACATCTTCTAGAGGCACAATAATGTCTCCGCCCTGAGCAGCAGAATTCATGTGAATATGAGCAGGATGTGAATTTCCACTTGAAGTTCCTTCTAATTCTAAGATAAGTTGTACTGAACCATCTTCCTGTTCGCTAAATGTTGCTTCACCACTCACTCCCGAATCAGACCTTTCTTCTAAATCATATTCTGTGTTATCCAGAATAGGATCTGTGACTGGATTCAAATCGTCATCGTTTTCACATGAGGCAAAAATCACACTCATGAATAATAGTAAAGTAAAGTTTTTAAATCTTTTCATAATTATATGTTTATTTGTTTAACATAGTTACGAAAGATAGAAAGCTACGGTTTTAAATTTTTTGTTATAAAGCGTAATTATTAACACTTATTAACTAAGCCGGGGTTTATTTAAGGTATATTTAAGTATTTGTGAGTTTGCAAAGAAATTCTCCATTTTGGATGCTTCATCACGTATTCAACAATTTGAGGTGTCATTTTTTCTCTTACACTCCATTCAGGTTGTAAAAATAATTCACAGTTTTCGCTAACCTTTTCAGCTTGTTCTTCTGCAAATTTAAAATCACTTTTGTTATAGATAATGACTTTAAGCTCGTCCACTCGAGGATAAATTTCAGGTTTCGGTAGTTTTATTTTCTTCGGTGATAAGCAAATCCAATCCCACACACCTGTCATGTCATAAGCTCCAGAAGTTTCTATATGAATATTGAGCCCATTTGTCTTTAAACCTTCTGTAAGCTGAGACATGTCCCATGTCAATGGCTCTCCGCCAGTAATGACTATGGTGTTACTGTACTTTTTTGCATTTTCAATTATAGAGCCAATTTGAGTTGGCGGATGCTTTTCTGGATCCCAACTTTCTTTTACATCGCACCAATGGCAACCCACATCACAGCCTCCAATTCTTATAAAATAAGCTGCAGTCCCTGTATGATAACCTTCTCCTTGTATGGTGTAAAATTCTTCCATCAGCGGAAGCATCACTCCTTTATGTACAAGTTTCTCTATATTTTTATTTTGCATGTTGCAAAGATACTGAAAGCAAGTTTTGAATTAAAACATAATTCTCTACTTATATAATCTAAAGCATGCTTTCATGTTGGTGACTTTATTTATTTTTGAAAAAAAATCCCAATGAAGTTTATACAAGTAATTTCCATTTTATTAATAATTATTACAACAAGTTGTGATAGCTCTAATTCTGAAACAATTATTGCTAAAAATCGGCTGGGTCTTCTCACACCAACAACTCAAGTGAATGAGATAAATACAATTTTGAAAAATGATTCTATTGCTGAATTTGATTTAGAGTCCAGATTGAATAGAGTTAATGAAATTGAAGTCTTCAATAAAGAAGGTAAAGTTTCTATTGTAATTGAACCTAATTATCAAAACGACTCTCTTTTTACTATTAATGAAATTCAGATTTTAGATCCAAAATACAAGACAAAAAAAGGATTAAGCGTCGATAGTAATTTCAAAACAATCTATGAAAATTATAAAATCGATAATATTCAAAACAGTATTAATAGTGTGATATTAAGCATTGACGAAATAGGTGCTTATATTGTAATAGATAAAAAGCACTTACCTAGTAAGCTAAAATTTGATTCTGAAGTTAAAATCGAAGCTAACCAAATTCCAAACGAAGCTCCTTTTAAATATTTCTGGTTAAGATTTGAGGAGCCTAGCTTGTAGGTTATATCCTTTTATTAATCTATAATTTTCACTTTATATGAAAGCTTCAAAAAAAATTGTCAAAAAGTATTTGCCGAAAATTATAGGATTGAGGTTGAACTCGCTTTTCAGAATAAAACCTGAAAAGGCGGTTTTGAAAGCTTATAAATTATTTTCTTCCCCAAGAAAAGGAAAGGTAAAACCTGAGCAGGAAGAGTTCTTGAATAAAGCCAAGGCAACCTCTATAGAAATTGAGTCAAATAAAGTACAGATTTATCACTGGAAAGGCAATAGTAAGACAGCTATCCTAGTACATGGATGGGACAGCAATACTTACAGATGGAAAGATTTAATTCTGGACCTACAAAAAGAAGATTATAATATTATCGCCTTTGACGGTCCGGCTCATGGATATTCTGAAGGCAAAATCCTGAGTGTTCCTTTATATTCAATATGTCTTGACCGTTTGCTGAAATTATATCGGCCAGATTTTATAATAGGTCATAGTGTTGGTGCGATGACCATAATTTACAATCAATATTTAAAGCAAAGTACTTTCCTAGATAAGATAGTTTTACTCGGAGCACCTTCAGAAATGACAGCGATTATGAGTGATTACAAAAGAATATTAGGACTAAAAGAAAACTTTATGGTGGCATTAGATAACTTTTTCAAAGAGAAATTTGACTATCATTTTAATGAATTTTCCATAGCAAAGTTTTCAAAAAATATTGAAAAAAAAGCTCTGATTATACACGATGAGTTTGATAGAGTTGCACCAGTATCAGCAGCCAAATCAATACATAAAAACCTGAAGCATTCTACACTTAAAATTACAGAAGGTGCTGGACACTCTCTAAATAAGGATGAAATTCGGAAAGATATTTTAATGTTTTTAAAACAATAGAAATGAGTGAAGGCGGAATTCGCATAAATAAATATTTAAGTCAGGCTGGATTTTGTTCAAGACGAGAAGCAGACAAACTCCTTGAGCAGGGTAGAGTCACTATCAATGGTGAATTCGTTGAAATGGGCACCAAAGTAAATCCTGGTGATCAGGTATCTGTTGACGGAAATTTGGTAGAATTCGAAACTGAAGAAAAGGTTTACTTGGCAGTCAATAAACCAAAAGGTGTAGTTTGCACTACAAATTCTAAAGTTGAAAAAAATAATATTGTTGACTTTGTAAATTATCCTACTCGGCTTTATCCTATAGGTCGCTTGGACAAAATGAGTGAAGGACTCATACTAATGACAAATGATGGCGAAATTGTAAATCATATCCTAAGAGCTAGACATTACCACGATAAAGAGTATCTTGTTACTGTGAATAAGCAGATTACAGATGAATTTATTACTAAAATGAGAAATGGTGTTCCTATTTTGGACACTATATCCAGAAAATGTGAAGTTGAAAAATTAGGGGACAGAAGCTTTAAAATTGTTTTGACTCAAGGCCTTAACCGTCAAATAAGAAGAATGTGTGAGGCTTTGGATTATAGGGTGAGGACTTTGAAACGTACAAGAATAAAAAACATTAATTTAGACTTAGAAAAAGGAAAATACAGACATCTCACAAAAGACGAAGTAAAAGACCTTTATCAAAGTTAGTAAACTTTTTAAATCATAATAAAATGAACTCTCTAAATCCATTCCACTTAGCAATTCCAGTAAATAATCTTGACAAAGCAAGATCGTTTTATACAAACACACTAGACTTCAAGGAGGGCCGTAGTGATTCTCATTGGGTGGATTATGATTTTTTTGGACATCAATTTGTAATTCATGAAGACAAAAGTCATCAACCCAATCCAGATGCTTTTAGCATTGTAGATGGTCATGAAGTTCCTGTTCCACATTTTGGCGTTGTACTAGAATGGGATGCTTTTCATGAATTTGCTAATAGGTTAAAACAAAATAAGATAGAATTTGTAATTGAACCTTATATAAGATTTAAAGATAAACCAGGTGAACAAGCCACTATGTTTTTTAAAGATCCTAGTGGAAATGCTCTTGAATTTAAAAGCTTCAAAGATATGAACCAAGTTTTTGCTAAATAAAAAATGGAAAAGCTTTCGCCAAGATTAGTAAGGCAACTTTTCATCCTCTTAATAATAATAGCTTTAGGAGGACTTATCTTTTTTGAAATCTTACCTTATATCTCCGGTGTTCTGGGAGCAGTTACTTTTTATGTATTACTAAAAGGGCTTATGCAAAGAATGCTTAGCAAAGGCTGGAATGCTATTCTAAGCGTGAGCATTTTGATGTTAGGCTCCTTTATTTTGATACTAGTACCAGTACTTGGTATAATTTTGATGCTATCTTCAAAAGTGAGCAAAGCAATTAAAAATTCTGAAAAAGTTGTTGAAGCTACAAAAGCACAGCTTGTTCAATTGGAAGAAATCAGCGGTTATAAAATCAGTGATAAAATAGATAGTTCAGCAATAACTGACTGGCTTTCAAGCAATCTTCAAGGTCTAGCTGGCGGTACTTTTGAGATCTTTATTGCCATAAGTATTATGTATTTCTTATTATACTACATGCTTCTGTATGAGAAAAAACTTACTATTTCTATGGAGACTTATATTCCCATAGATGTAGAAAATCTGAAATTAATAGCATCTGAATCCGCTAAGAAAGTAAAGGCCAATGCAATCGGAATTCCTTTAGTAGCATTGTTTCAAGGAGTTATCTCATTAATTGGCTATTGGATTTTCGGTGTTCCTGAAGCCATGTTTTGGTTTGTGATTACCACAATAGGCTCTATGATTCCTTTTATAGGGACAGCTGTAGGTTTTATTCCAGTAACTCTATTAATGTATTATCAGGGAGATACCGCTTCTGCTATTGGTGTTTTAAGTTACGGCTTGATAGTCGTTGGCTCATCTGATAATATCATAAGACTGGTAGTTCTTAAGCAAATGGCCAATGAACATCCACTTATCACCTTAATTGGTGTGGTTATTGGAGTTCCATTATTTGGATTTATTGGTCTAATTTTTGGACCATTGTTATTATCCTTATTTTTACTGATAGTTATGATCTATAAAAAAGAATACGGAGAGTTTGAATCTGAAGCTGAAAAGAAACTAAATGAAAATATTAGACAAGAAGAAGAAAAAGAAAGTTGATAAAAATTATGTGAAAGATGGTATCAAGTCTGTATCAGAAACTGATTTTAAAGTCGCTCTTGACAAAAAAGATCAACTCTTTGCAAAAATAAACCATCCTGATTGGAAAAAATATAAGGATAAAATCATTCTTATGTTTCAGTTTTTAAAGGATGTAAAACAGAAAAATTATCCTGAAACACCTTGGAAAACTTTAGCGGCGATGATCTTCACCATACTTTACATCATCAATCCACTAGATCTTATTCCAGATTTTATACCTTTTGTCGGTTATCTAGATGATTTAACTGTATTCGGATTTGTATTAAAGCTAATAAACAAAGATTTAACGTCTTACGAGGAATGGAAAATTGAACAAGAATCTATTGAAGAACAATAGATTCTTGAAATAATTAGATTATTAAATCTTGAAATAACTTTATTGAAGATTTTTCATCATCTGCATCATCTTCTTTCCACCACCGCCTTGCATCATCTTCATCATTTTACTCATTTGAGTAAATTGTTTTAGCAGTTGGTTTACTTCTTGAACAGATGTTCCAGAGCCTTTACTTATTCTCTTCTTGCGACTAGCATTTATGCTTGTAGGGTTTTCTCTCTCTAGCGGAGTCATGGAGTGGATCATGGCTTCAATGTGCTTAAAAGCATCATCATCTATATCCATATTTTTCATCATTTTTCCAGCACCAGGAATCATACCCATCAAATCCTTCATGCTACCCATTTTCTTGACTTGCTGAATTTGCTTCAAGAAATCATCAAACCCGAATTTATCTTTCGCAATTTTTTTCTGGATTTTCCTAGCCTCCTCTTCATCATATTGCTCTTGAGCTCTCTCAACAAGAGAAACTACATCACCCATGCCAAGAATACGATCTGCCATCCTGGAAGGATAAAACACATCGATAGCATCCATTTTTTCTCCGGTACCAATAAATTTTATTGGCTTATTCACTACAGATTTGATGGAGATAGCTGCCCCACCTCGAGTGTCACCGTCCAATTTTGTTAAGATGACACCGTCGTAATCTAGTACTTTATTAAACGCTTTTGCTGTGTTCACAGCATCTTGCCCTGTCATTGCATCAACTACAAACAATGTTTCCTGAGGCTGAACAGCTTTATAGATATCTGATATCTCATTCATCATTACTTCATCCACTGCAAGTCGACCTGCGGTATCCAAAATAACAACATTATGCCCATTTTGCTTAGCATGAGCAATTGCAGCTTCGGCAATAGTGACGGGATTTTTTTCTTCTTTATTAGAAAAAACTTCAACTCCTACTTGCTCTCCAACCACATGCAATTGATCGATCGCAGCAGGTCTGTAAACATCACAAGCTACAAGCAAAGGATTTTTAGATTTCTTTGTTTTAAGAAAGTTAGCCAGTTTACCTGAGAAAGTAGTCTTACCAGAACCTTGAAGACCAGACATTAAAATGACACTTGGGCTTCCGGATAAATCGATACCTTCTGCATCGCCCCCCATCATCTCGGTTAATTCGTCTTTGACGATTTTAACCATAAGCTGGTTAGGCTTCAAGCTTTTCAATACGTTTTGACCTAGAGCTTTTTCTTTAACCGTATTGGTAAACTCTTTGGCAGTTTTGAAGTTAACATCGGCATCTACCAGTGCTCTTCTCACCTCTTTAAGTGTCTCTGCTACATTTACCTCTGTTATTTGACCGTGACCTTTTAATACATGAAAGGCCTTATCTAACTTATCACTTAAACTATCAAACATATGTTCTATTGAATTTTAGCAAAAATAGGAATTTGAAATCTAATATTGAAGATTTAATATACGAAAAAACCACCTCATATGAAGTGGTCTGTGCTTATTTATAATGGTGAATGACTTTATATACTGAAATTATGAGCAACCGTATCGCTTTCTTTGTAACGAACAATAGCTTTATTTACAAGTTCGCTAGCCTCTTTCTCATCACCCCAGTTTCCAATATTCACCTCTTTATCTTCTAAATCCTTATAAGTTCTGAAGAAATGTTCAATCTCCTTAATGGTGTGAGGGTTTAAGTCAGAAAATTTGTGAACATCATCGCCCATAGGATCTGCTACTGGAACACAAATAATTTTTTCATCAGGACCTTTTTCATCCGACATATTAAGTACTCCAACTGCTCTCACTTCTGCAACACATCCTGGAACTACAGGATTTGTGAACAACACAAGTACGTCAATAGGATCGTTATCAAGCGCCAAAGTTTCAGGAACAAATCCATAATCTGCTGGATACATCATAGACGTATGTAACATTCTATCAAAACGTATTTGTTTCAGTCTGAAATCATACTCATATTTATTTCTGCTTCCTCTAGGAATCTCTATCAACACATCAAATGTCATAATCAATATTTTATATAAATTTTAAGGACGGCAAAAATAAGAAAAACTTTGACTACTCTATCAACAATAACCAAATAAACCTGATATACACGAGAAATGTTTATCAGGCTATAGCTTTAAAGTCAAATTTTGAGTTTAATTATCTTATTCTTTTCATCAAAAGTAAATTTCACATCCTCCCAATATGGAGGTGCAAAAGGATTTGCTGCGCCCGACATTGCCCATGGCTCAGAAGGCATACCATTGCTATTTCTATCTAAAGTACCATTCCCATTTAAATCTTGAAAAACAGAAACTGCATAAACTCCATAATCCAAATCTTTAAACTGAATACTATGAGTTGTGTTTTTTACATCAATTCTTTTTCCAGAAATCGGCCTTTTGAGAAAATCTTCTTTTTCAAAAACTCCAATATAAAGTGTACCAGAAGTATTTTGAATGTTTTCAAATTCTACTATAAGTGTTGTTTTTTCTTGGGCAACGAGACTTTGATGACTAAACATTACAAGCATTAAAGCTAATCTTACTAAATTTTTCATGATCTTCAGGTTTTAAGTTCAATCCGAAATTAAAGAGGAGCTCTAGTTTTATTCTGAAATAATTGATGAACTGAAGAATGCTCTAGATGAACGGTATTTAATTCAGAAGAAACTGAAAATCCTGTCTAATTCCTAAAACTGAAATGAAATAAAAGCATTGGGTGTCAACTCAAGGCTTTTGATTCTAACATTTTCCACAGATGTATTGGAGTTGTCTAGTCTAAAGAATTGCTGTGTGATATTGCTGGTATTAAACAAATTCAAAATACTGAAACCAGTCTTTATTGAAGAATTGGAAAGTTGAAATTGGTAAGTAGCGGTAAAATTGATTTGCAGATAATCCTCGAGATTACTTTCGTTGGGATCTAAAAAATTGAGTCGCGGGTTGGTTTCGGGTGTTAAGATAGGATTTTCAGAATCTAACTCAGTAGTTGGTCGTCCTGCAAAATAGCGACCACCAAGTGAGATTTTTAATTGATCTGTTGTATAACTTGTCCCAAAAGCTGAACTCTGAGTAATCTCTAAATTATTGGCAAATTGCTGAGGATTGAAATCAGTGAAATCATAGGTATTATCCATTACAGAAAAATTGAACCAAAAATTAAAATCATTGACTCGCTTTTGAACCAATATCTCTGCTCCCGTTACTTCATAATCTCCATTGATTTGCAAGAATTCTAGTTGATTTTGGAATCCCTGACTCCCAGATGAAATTCCTTCAACTATTTTGTGGTATAAACTCCCTTGTAACAACCAACCTCTTTTATTGAAATTAAAACCGGCCTCAATTTGTTGATTGTTTATAATTGGAAAGTTTTCTTCGTCAGCAAGAATCCAGCGTCTTTTCTCTACGCCCAGAAAATCCTGTTGCTGATCGATAACTTGTGTAAGTGTTTGATTTTTGATTTCACCAAGTAAATTCCAACGCCAATAACGACTTACTTGGTAACTAAAATTTATTCGTGGCTCTAACCTTAAATCATCAAAACCTGAGTAATAATTAGCTCGAATTCCTATACGAGTCATTATTTTTTCATTTTTGGAATTATACGTTAGCTCACTAATTCCAGAATAAGTTCTAAGCACTTCTTTTTCTCTGATTATGACTTCTGGTGAGGTAACTTCATTATTGTTCCTAACTCCTACTTCACTGAATTGAAATCCATTACTGTAAGTAAAAAGCTCTGAAAGTTGGTAGGAATCTCTAAGGCTAAATTTAAGATCTACAACTTGGTTGGTTTGCAACAATTCTTGGCTGGACAGCACAGATTGATTAAATGCTTCCAATTCATACAAGGAAGCATTAAAAGCAAACGAGGAAGAATGTTTATCACTCCAGTCGGTTTTATAGTTTAAATTGGCTAGAAAATTACTTTGCTTAAAATCGTTACGTTTTTGTTCTAAAGTTGATTCTAAAACTTCATCAAATGTTAGTTCATTTTGTATTGCTAAAACATCCAAATTTAACTTATCTCCGGAGTCAAATTCATAATCGTATTGGAGCGACGCATCAAAAAATTGTAACTCTTGCTGAGTTGTAATCCTGTTATCATTGCCCTGAAGAAGATCTTGAATTTCGGTATTCTGAAAAACTTTGTCAGTAAATCCGCTATAAGTTGGAGATTCCCAAACATCTGTCAACGATCGCCTTAACGCAACTTGAAGGTTGGATCTGTTATTCAATTCAAACATTGCGGAAGCATTTGCACTTAAAAAATCTAATTGCAAAGTGCGATTAAATTCTTGAGAATGTTCTCTTGAAGAAATATCAATTACAGAAGAAACGCCTTCATTATAAAAAGCAGAGCTTCCATTTTTAATGACTTTGATTTCATGATTTACCAATGGATTTATTGCTGAAATCATCCCGAAAAAATGACCCGTTTGGTACATCCTTGAGCCATTCCACAATACAAGATTTTGATCGTGAGTTCCACCACGAACATTTATTTGAGCAATAGTTTCTTCAGTATTTACAATTCCAGGAACATATTGTAAACTATGCAAAACATCGGCATTGATAAGACCTGGCAAAACTCCAAAATCTTGAGGAATTATTTTCAAGCTATTATCGGAGTTCAGAGAAATACCTTTGGTTAAATATTCCTTTATCAACACCTCATCAAGTTCAATTTCTGGATACAGATAGAAAGTTTTGCAGGATTCTGTATTTTGTATTGGAGAATTTATGCCAGTATCGTAATAATTCGGATGAGCAAATTTAAGTTGTAATACATCTATAGATTCATCGATAAAAATTTTACCGAAAGTATTGGAGTATCCTAATTTTTGTTTATTAAACCTTACTTCTACACCAGTTATAGATTTGCTTGTTGTAGCGTCATAAAAACTCAGGCAATTAAGAGTACTGAAGTAATTTACAGAAATACTGGTTTCTGAAATGAATGTAAATTCTACAGTAAGCTGCTGACTTATAAAATCTAACACTTCTTCTAATGAAAAAACGCTAGGAGGCCTCAACACTTCAAGGTTTTCTAAATCCTCGTATAAATAATTGAAGCTAACCTCGTGCTCATCCTCCAATTCATTCAACAAGACAGCAAGCTCAATCTTATCTAAAGATTGAGCTTGAAGGTTGTAGCCTATTAAAATCAGAAAAACTACAAAAAATATGTTTGTATTAAATTCACTCTTGAACATCGTCAACAAAAATAAATTTATTTTCGTTGGTGACTGAGAAATTCATTTGATAAGTTTTGCTCAAAATCTCTAAAGCAAGGGATAAGCTATCCGAAGGCAATGTTCCTGTAAAACTCTTATCTTCAGTTACTTTTGATATATCTACTTCTATTTGATAATCTTTTTCTAACTGATGCATTACTTCTGTGAGGCTTACACTTTTAAATTGATGAGTTTTCGACACCCATTCTGGCTTTTCATTGTAGACATTACTCTGCTCAATTTTTTCGCCATTTTGATAAGTTATAAACTGACCTTTCTGAAGTGTATTTTTTTCATTTTTAAAAATAACGTTTACAGAACCTTCGTAACATATAACTTTAAAAATTGAATCTCTTGATTTTACATCAAAGCGAGTTCCTAGAACCTTTACTTTTCCAAAATTAGTTTTGACAGTGAAGGTTTTTCCTTTAGCTACTTCAAAGTAGGCCTGCCCCTTAAGTTTAGTTGTCCTGTCAAAATTCCAAAACCAATTATTAAATTGAAACTTACTATTTTGAGCCAAAATAACTTTTGAATCATCTGGTAATAAAACAGTTTGCTGAGAGTTGATTTGCGAAGTAAAATCTTTAACTGATAATATAAAGACTAATGAAGAAATACCAACAATCAATAAAATAGAGGCTGCAATAGACCAATTAAATTTTTTCTTTTGGTTGCTTTGTCGATCTTTTAATTCCTCAAATACTTCCGCTTTTTTGAAATTTGGTTTTTCAAATTGAGCTGAATAATATTTGATTTTTTTAAGCGTATCAAAACCATCAGTATCTTTTAAAGACTGATCATCCACTTTATTGTCAAGCCAGTCGGCTAAATTGTATTTTTTTTTCATCGGATTATATTCTATAACTATAACACCTCAATCTTGTCCTACCCTACTTAAATGCTTCAATTTTTTCTCGAAGACTTTCGAGAGCTTTTTGCATTCGTTTCTCAACTGCTTTTACGCTTATATTCAAGATCTCTGCAATTTCTTTATAAGATTTTTTATCAATACGGTGAAGTAAAAAGGCAATTCTTTGCTTTTCTGATAAATCTTGAATTGCTCTCTCTAGTTTAATTTTAAACTCTTCCTCTTCCATTTTATAATCTGGACTTTGCCTGTCTTCCGTTTGTTGAGGAACTGTCTTAGCATAATTAAGAACTACTTTTTTATGCTTGTATCTGTTTAGTGACAAATTGTTGGCAATAGTATATAAATAGGATTTAGCCTTCGCATAGGGAACTTTTCTACAATTTTCCCATAGCTTTATAAAGGCCTCTTGGACAGACTCTTCAGCCATCTCTTGATTTCCAAATTTGTAATAGAAATAATTGTTTATAACTTCAGAATAAGTATTGTAAATACGTTCATAAACTTTTTCTTCGCAGACATTATCGACAAGCTGTTTTTCCATAGGCTAAATATGCAATACTCTAGACACATATAAAACAATTTAATATAAATTTTCCCTATCTCATACTTAGGGTAAAATGAAATTTGTTTGTTATATGTAAGAAGGTTTTTAATAAATTTACAAACGATGAAACATTTTTACCTAATAGTATTAATATTCCTGTTCGCTAGCTGCCAAGACGAAGAATTGTTTGAACAAGTTGAAAACAGCACTACTTTATCCAGCCAGAGTGAGTTGAGTAAACTTATAGCTAGACTCACCCAAAATCCAACAGCTTTTGATGATTTTATAGACAACTCTAATAGTCTAAGTCTTGAATTCCCTTTTGAGGTGACTGTCAATTCTGAAACTACATTTAGTTTAACTCAGCTTTCAGACTATCAACCTCTCATTGATGAATTATCCTCTCAAACTGAAGATTACACCATTACGATAAACTATCCTGTGGATGTTTCCTTACCTAATTACGAATTGGTCCCGATTCAAAATCAAGCTGAATTTGATGCGGTAAATGCTAGCGTAGAGGGAAGTTCTGAGATCAATTGTTTAGAGTATAATTACCCTTTAAATGTGAATATTTTTGATGCAGATAATGCGGTTACCATTAGAAAAACAGTAGGTAACAGAGCTCAACTTTTCAACTTAATACAAAATCTTAGACAAAATAATAGTTTTTACCAAATCGTATATCCAATAAATATTTCTGTTAATGGGAATATTCAATCTATATCATCTAATTTAGACCTGAACTCTGCTATTGAGAATCTTCCTACAGAATGTTTCAATCCTACTCTTTTAAATAATAACAACTTTTCCAGATTGCAGCAATTTATTACTTTCATAACTTCAGGGCAGTTTATAATTATCAATTTTGTTGATGATGGAAATAATGAAACTCTTATATATGAAGATTATAGATTTACATTCGATACGAATAATACAATTTTGGCGGAAAACATAATTAACGGCAATACGTTCACAGGAGTTTGGTTTGCTGAAATTGATGAAGATGAATTCATTTTTGACATAGACTTTCAAGAAAGCGATATTTTGGATGAACTCGATGAAGACTGGCTCATTGAAGCTTTTGCAAATCCAAATAAAATTGAATTGTTGGATAAAGACGATGATACCGGAGAAGAGAGCCTATTAATTTTTGAAAAGATTTAAACTAATAAAATATGGATGAAAAAGAAAAGCCCTCTCAAGAGGACCTTAAAGCAAAATTGAAAATATTGAATGCAATTTTCTATGCCATTTTTATTATATGGATTATCTTTTTAGGTTTTATTATTTCAAGACTTATTACTGGTGATGAAACCACAACCCTATTCATAGGAACGATTCCTATTGTTGCGATACTCATTATCTTAAGCCAGATTAAATCTAAGGTCAAAAAAGAGATAGAACACTAGATTGGATTTAAAAACTAATCAAAACTGCTTCCTGATAGATTGGGAAGCAGTTTTTTTTATTCTCAAAAATTAAACTGATGTGTAGGTATAATGTTAGTAAAGCAAACACGCACTTTTCAACAAAATAAAATGGATAAAGATGCTACTGAAAGATTATTAAAAACTACTCTAGTGGTAGAAAAAGCTGGGAAGCATAGATCTTCCTGAATGATATAGGCTTCAGACCAATTCAAAAGACGAGAATATTATGTAGACGGAAGTGAATTATTGTTTCACTGCCGTTACGTTTTAATAAAAGACCTCCATTTTTGGCTAAGTAAGATCATAAAGGATAACAGGAATATATCATTCGATAAGATATTTAAATTACATTACAGCTATTATAGATAAAGACTATGCTCATCTTGATAAAAATTACGCTAAGATTACCAATACTCTTAAAATAGAAGAATACTACAAATTATTTGAACTCATTGTAGCTGCCACCATATCTTGGGAAAAGAGAATGAACTGACAGAGCAACTCAAAAAAAATCCCTTCCAGAGATGAATTCAAATTGTGAATGATAAATGATTAAAAACATGTAAATTCATCAAACCCTTCAGGTGAAAACGAAGCTCAAAGCACCTCTTTTAAGTTTGTACAATCAAAAGGCAACTATCTTGATAATTCAAGAGAACAGAGTTAAATTCGGAAGAAATTCTCAAAACTATAAACAAAAAAATCTCTGCTACAATTGTAGCAGAGATTTTAAAATTGAGACCTAAACTTTAATTAGTCATCTAAAAGATCTACGTAATCTTTTATAGCATTTTTAATTCTATTAGCCAACTGATTGTTGCCGTCATTGTCTTCCGGACTAATTTCTATAGTTCCATTTCCATTTTCATCTTTAGCGTTAGAAAGATCTATCAGGTTGAAAACAGATACTAAATCAAATTCGAAAACTACTGTATTGTTATTGTCTTCTGTAATGACAAGGTTTTGACCTGCATCTTCGTAGTCTACTTCGAAATCTTCACTGAATGTATGGAAAAATTCAAAAGGTGTTCCAGAAATCGTTCCTCTCATCAAGATTGACTTTTGGTATAAGTCGCTTGTTGGGTTATTACTTCTGTCCATTTCAAATTCGACTTCTTCATATTCCCCAACTGGAATTTCTACTTCTACTACAGTCACCTCACCAGAACTTAAGTTAAGCTCAAACGGACCTCTAAGTTCGAATTCATCATCAGAATCAAATCTGTCATCATCTTCTTCGTCTTCAATTTCACATCCTTCATCATCAGGATCTATAGCATACACGCTAAAGTCTTCTTTGAAATAAATTTCAGTTCCACTTTGTAATTCGATTTCGTATCTGTAAGGATCTTCATCCTCGTCATCATCTTCCAATTCACCTTTACAAAAAGGATCGTTAGGATAATTCTCATCTAGATAATCTACAATTTCATTTGGCAACTCTTCAAAAGAAAGATTATCATCGTCGTCATCAGAACTACCAGATGAATTACTAGGTATTCCAAAGCCATCTGCGAAATCAAATTCGATATTTTTGATATTAATCAAAAATTCTGATACTTCTACATTTTCTGCTTTTGCCTGGCTTGAAGCACCAGAAGCTGTAGCTTTAATCTCCAGGTTGGATTTTGGTACGTTTCCCGTATTAGGATCTGTACTTGAGTCGTCTGAAGAGCAAGAAAATAGAAGTGCTATTCCTAAAATTCCTGCTATCGGTTTTAAAATTTTCATAGTGTAATTGTTTTTGTGTTCATTTATAAAACAACACTAAGAAAATCTACCCTACGTTTAATTTGATTTTTTTTAAAAACTGAACCCAAAGCCACCTGTGACTCCAAATTTTCTAGCTCCTGGAATATCGTTATAATTTCCTCTGAAATGAAAGTCTATTCTCAATATTCTAAATATATTATCCACACCTATACTATATGACCAATAAGGTTCCTGGTCTGGTGCCCTTAATATTGGATTTGTAAAAGAAGCGTTCAGTAATTGATTTTCTTCTGAAATACTTCCAGAAACTGCTCTAACGGAAATAATTTCTCTCAAATCCAATTCTCTTAAAAATGGTATCCTTGAAAAGAATCTACCGTTGAAATTATGTTCAAAATTGACACTTGCATAAGTATCTGTAACAAAATCATAGAAGTCTAGAAGAGGAAAAGTTCCTTGTATGGAGAACAAAGTTTGATTTCCTGGAACTATATCCAGCAAACTCAAAGGCACTTTACCAAAGGTTTTCCCAACTTCAATGCTAGAAACAAATTTACCAAACCCTCCTATTTGTATAGGTTGTCTATAATAGAACTGAAGTTTTTCGTAATCAAAGTCTGATGTAGTAATATTTCCTAAGCCTCTTGTATAATTAAGTAAAAATTCTGGATATTTATCTGTATTTACCGTAACTCTTTCAACACCATAACCTGTTGTTTCACGACCTGGTGAAAACTGGGCTACTGTGGAAATTTCCACTTGTTCTGTAACAGACTTAGTCTCTGTCCTTTCAGGATTAGAGAAATAATCAAGGCTAAACTGATCTGAAGCAGATTCCAAAATCTTAAAGTTCCCTTCAAACCTTAAATTGAAGTTTTTGAAAGCTTCAAAACTTAATGAAAAGCTAGTAAGATTGATATTTGTAAGACTAGTATTGGAACCAACTGTAAGTACAGATGAAGATGCAAGATTCCTGCCCAACACATCTGCTGTATTAGTAAGACTAGCTCCAAGTTGCTCAACATCTCTTCGGTTTCCTCCAGCGATAATAAGTCTCATTTTTGGATCTATCATCCACTTTCCAGACAATCCATACTTAAACTTATCATCACCAAAGCCGTAAGCTAAAAAACCTTGTAATCTCCAAGTATCATTTTGAGTGAAATAGGTTCTTCCTCCTATTCTCAAACGGATTCCTTCTACTTCATTGTAACCGAAGGTTGAAAATACTGGTCCAAAATCCCAACCATCCTGCTCCCAATATCCAGTAGCCAAAATAGTCCCCACATTGTAAAGTCTTTTAAAAGCATCTACCGTTTGCAGAGTATCGAGCATTTTATAAACTTGACGTTCATCCTTATTCAGGTTTTCTTGTCTGTTTTGAGTCCAAAATTCATCATCTCTATTGTAAACTTGTTCGTTGAAAACATCTGGCTGATACTTGTAAAAGGCTTTTCCTTTGGGATTATCAAAAATATAATTGTCGTAAAGCGTTGTTCTTTTTCCATAGACACCCCTAGATTCTTCTTTTTTATTTATAGAAAAATCAGTCATAAATAAGTCTTTTGTAATTAAAAAAACAGAATCGTTAAGGACATCAAATTCTTGTTCTATATATACATCTTTTACCCAATTGATATTAGCTCCCTTGGACATTGAAAGGTTGATTTTCTTAATAGCCCATGTTGTATCATTCACCCAGAAATCACCTTTGAAATTCAGTTCTCCTTTACGCCTAGGATAAAACACAATATTGTAGCACCATTTATCTTTGATGTAAGTGCTATCGGTAAGAACGTAATTATAGTTATCAACTCCAGTTGTAGATAAAGGGCTTACAAAGCTTTTACTGAAAAACTTCAGGTAATTGTCGTAAATATTGTAGTCTGCATAGAGGTCTTTTATAAATGCAATAAGATTTTGATTATTATTAAACCCTGAGTTTTTATTCCCAAGTAGGATTTCCTTTTCAGTATCAAGAACATTACTGCCATATACTTTGGAAGCTGCTTCATTTAAAAATATTGGCAAGTATGTTTTGCCAGTAACATTATTAGTATCCAAATCATCAAAAATGAATGCCATACCATTAAAAATTCTGGAGTTTATAAGAGAACTATCTATGGTGTTAAGGTCAAATTCAAGTTTTTCGTATTTGTCAAATTGATATTGATCAAACTTCCTGATACCATTTTCTCGTTTATTTTCCCAAATTTTCTTGAGGATATCCACAGCAGGATTATTTTTTTTTGAAGTTTTTCCACTGTAAACAATCACTTCACTTAATTCCGAAGAATTTTCTTTAAGTTGTACTTCTATATTATAAGTAGATTTTTCTTCAAGAGGTAACTTTAGATTTTCAAAGCCCATGAAAGAAAACTCTAATACTGAATATGTTTTATTGGACTCAAGATAAAATTTCCCATTTTCATCGGATATTGTACCTTCAGATGAATTTTCAAAAAAAACATTTACGTAGGGTATAGGATTTCCACTAGTGTCTTTAACATAACCACTAACTTTGGTTTGAGCAAAAGACGATAATGCCAGAAGCAGGAATATGAAGGATAAAATATTTTTCATTAAATAAAAAAAAGCTTCAAATGCAATCTTATACAAATGAAGCTTATTATTTGAGTTGATATATGTTAAATATATAATACTTTTTTCACCGCTTTCACAACATCTTTACTATTTGGCAACCATTCTTCTAGCAGAACGGGAGAGTAAGGTGTTGGGGTATCAGCTGTGTTCAATTTTACGATTGGTGCATCCAAGTAATCAAATGCTTCGTTTTGAACTTTATAAGTAATTTCTGTAGCAACATTCCCAAAAGGCCATGCCTCCTCTAAAATCACAAGTCTGTTAGTTTTCTTTACAGATTTAAGGATTGCTTCGTAATCTAAAGGACGTACTGTTCTGATATCAATAATCTCACAAGAGATGTCTTCTTTTTCCAGCTCCTCTGCTGCTTTATAAGCTTCCTT
The DNA here is from genome assembly GCF_042677225.1 of Psychroflexus salinarum. NCBI lineage: Bacteria > Pseudomonadati > Bacteroidota > Flavobacteriia > Flavobacteriales > Flavobacteriaceae > Psychroflexus > Psychroflexus salinarum. The sequence goes on along the minus strand of NZ_JBHTIV010000023.1, from coordinate 121,397 downwards.
TATGATTTTTCCAAAAGAAACAATAGTCACATCTGTACCTTCTCTTTTTATATCTGCCTTACCTAATGGAATGGTATATTCTTCTTCAGGAACTTCTCCTTTATCCCCATACATCTGCTCACTTTCCATGAAAATAACTGGATCGTTATCTCTTATAGCTGACTTCAAAAGACCTTTAGCGTCATAAGGATTTGAAGGAACAACAACCTTGAGGCCCGGAGTGTTGGCGAACCAACTTTCAAAAGCCTGCGAGTGAGTAGCTCCCAACTGTCCTGCCGAAGCCGTTGGGCCTCTAAAAACAATAGGAATATTGAATTGCCCACCAGACATTTGTCTCATCTTGGCAGCATTATTTATGATTTGGTCAATCCCAACCAAAGAAAAATTGAAAGTCATAAATTCTATGATTGGTCGATTACCATTCATTGCCGACCCAATCCCAATTCCTGAAAAACCTAACTCAGAAATTGGAGTATCTATAACTCTCTTTTCCCCAAACTCATCTAACATTCCTTTGGAAGCTTTATAAGCGCCATTGTATTCTGCTACTTCTTCACCCATCAAGTATATAGATTCATCAGCTCGCATTTCTTCACTCATTGCTTCTACAATAGCTTCTCTAAATTGAATTGTCCTCATTTATGTGTATTTACTTTTATTAAAAAGAAAACACAAAAATAGCAATTCAAATTTCTTTATACCATAATAAACTTGTAAAAATTTTATTATGCATGCATAGTATTTTTGTCTTAAAACTACTATATTTGTAAAGTTCAAGAAAAAAAATCGAAATCATGAAAATATTAGTATGTATTAGTCACGTTCCTGATACGACTTCGAAGATCAATTTTGCAGAAAATGATACAAAATTTGATACTACAGGAGTTCAGTTTGTTATTAATCCAAACGATGAATTTGGATTAACAAGGGCAATGTGGTTTAAAGAAAAACAAGGAGCTTCTGTTGATGTTGTAACAGTTGGAGGAAAAGAAACTGAACCTACTATAAGAAAAGCTTTAGCGATAGGAGCTGACACTGCTCATAGAGTTGATACAGAACCACTTGATGGCTTTCAAGTAGCTAAAGAACTAGCTAAAGTTGCTAAGGATGGTGAGTATGATTTAATTATTGCAGGAAGAGAATCAATTGACTATAATGGCGGTATGGTTCCTGGAATGCTAGCAAAATTAATCGGTGCTAATTTCATAAATACTTGTGTTAGCCTTGAGGTTGAAGGTGATACTGCCACTGCTATAAGAGAAATAGACGGAGGTAAAGAAACTTTAAAATCTTCATTACCACTAGTTATCGGAGGACAAAAGGGCCTTGTTGAAGAAAGCGATCTTAAAATCCCAAATATGAGAGGAATTATGATGGCTAGAAAAAAACCGCTTAATGTCGTTGAACCGTCTTCAGCAGAAACATTAACTGTATCAAAAAGTTTCAGAAAACCAAAACCTAAAGGAGAAATCACTATGGTGGATGCGGATAACTTAGATAGATTAATAGACTTGCTCCATAACGAAGCAAAAGCTATATAACTTAAAAAATAATATTTATGTCAGTTTTAGTATATACAGAATCAGAAAATGCCAAGCTTAAAAAAGCAGCTTTTGAAGTTGCTTCTTATGCCAAAGGAATTGCAGACTTAATGGGAACTAGCGTCACGGCTGTTACTGTTAATGCAGAAAACGTTGAAGAGCTAAAAAACTACGGAGTAGAAAAAGTTTTGAAAGTGTCTAATGACAAACTTTCGAAATTTAATGCAGATGCTTACGCCGAAGTAATTACTCAAGCAACCAAAAAAGAAGAGGCTAAAGTTGTGGTTGTTAGTCAAAGTGCTAATGCTAAATACTTAGCCCCTTTACTTTCAGTAAATCTAGAAGCTGGATACACTTCCAATGTGGTATCCCTTCCAAATCTAGATGAAGGTTTTATAGTGGAGAGAACAGCTTTCACTAACAAAGCATTCAATATGACTTCAATCTCTACGGATATAAAAGTTTTGGGATTATCTAGTAATTCTTTTGGACTTAAAGAAAATGAAGTATCAATTTCAGAAGAAGATTTTTCTCCAGAACTTTCAGACAATAATTTTGGAATCGATGTTGAATCTGTCGATAAAAATAAAGACAAGGTGAGTATTGCAGATGCTGAAGTTGTAGTTTCTGCTGGCCGTGGAATGAAAGGACCTGAGAACTGGGAAATGATTGAAGAACTTGCAGATGTTCTTAACGCGGCTACAGCATGTTCTAAACCAGTAAGTGATATGGGTTGGAGACCACACAGTGAACACGTAGGACAAACAGGTAAGCCTGTCGCAACCAATTTATACATCGCAATAGGTATATCTGGTGCGATCCAACATCTGGCTGGTATCAGTGCTTCTAAAAATAAAGTTGTCATTAATACAGACCCGGAAGCTCCATTTTTTAAAGCAGCTGATTATGGAATTGTAGGTGATGCTTTTGAAGTAGTTCCTGAATTGATTGAAAAACTAAAGGAATTTAAGGCGAATAACTCATAATTTTTATAAATTGTGCCCTTATTAAGGGCGGTCTAATATTTAAGCAGCTCTTAAATTTAGACCGCCTTTTTTTTCAATATATTATAGTATGAGCTTAGCTAGACTTAGCATAAAAGGAATTTCTTACAGCCAAACCCAAAATGGAGCTTACGCCTTACTTTTGAGTGATATGGATAGTGACAGGCAACTGCCTATTGTTATTGGCGCTTTTGAAGCACAATCGATAGCGATAGCATTAGAAAAAGAAATCAAACCTCCTCGCCCGCTTACACATGATTTATTCAAAACCTTTTCTGATAGGTTTCAAATTTTGATAAAGCAGGTCATCATACATAAGCTTGTAGATGGCATTTTTTACTCTAGCCTTATTTGCGAAAGAGATGGCATTGAAGAAACTATAGATGCGAGAACAAGCGACGCTATAGCTTTAGCATTAAGATTTGATGCTCCAATTTTCACTTACAAGAATATTTTAGATAAAGCTGGAATTTATCTCAGTGATAAAAATCAAGACGCAGATATTTACAGCACAGATAATCTTGAAAATACTGGAGATAGTAAAATGGATGAAAAAAAATCTTCCTTTAAAAGTGAGTTTAGCCAAATGACTACAAAAAAACTAAACGAACTTTTAGAAAAAGCTGTAAATGACGAAGACTATGAAAGAGCAGCTAAAATTCGTGATGAAATTTCTAAACGAAGCTAAAGAATGAAAAACATTACCTGGGCACTGTTAATGTGCCTTCCCACTCTACTTTTTTCTCAATCATTTCAAGGTAATTGGAAAATAGAATTAGAACAAAATCAAGATTCAACTTTTTATTTTGAGGATCAACAAGTTATTAGTTTTCAAGATTCTTTATTTAGCATCAAACATGCTCAGAAAGAACTTATCTATGAAGGTAACTTCCAAGTAAACAATGATACGTTAGAACTTATTCCAAACTTAAGAGCTTTAGATAGAACCAAGTTTGCCATCCAGTTCACTTCTGACTCTTTATTTACATTATCCTCAAAAGCATTTCAACTTCGACTGAAGAAACAAAATACCAAAATTTACAATGCTTCTGATGATGAGTTAAACTCGAAAGTAATTATAGCAAACCAAAATTTCAGCTTCAATAGTTTATGGAGGGGAGTTTTAGGTATGTTTACCCTTCTTCTGATAGCCTTTATTCTAAGCAAGAATAAAAAGGCAATTAATTGGAAAACAGTAGGTTTTGGCTTGCTTGCTCAATTGATTTTGGCTATTGGTGTTTTGAAAATACCATTTGTACAATCAGCCTTTGAGTTTGTAGGCAATATTTTTGTGAAAATACTAGATTTTACAGCAGCGGGATCTGAGTTTCTTCTTGGTGACTTAATGGATACGAGTACTTACGGTTATATTTTTGTATTTCAGATTCTTCCGACTATCATTTTCTTTTCAGCTTTAACCTCTATTCTTTTTTATCTTGGGATCATACAAAAAATTGTGAGTGGTTTAGCTTGGGTACTTTCAAAATTGTTAGGAATATCTGGAGCAGAAAGCTTGAGTGTGGCAGGAAATATATTCCTGGGCCAAACTGAGGCTCCTCTTATGATAAAAGCTTATCTAGAACGAATGACACGTTCAGAAATACTATTGGTCATGATTGGTGGTATGGCTACTGTTGCTGGAGGGGTTCTGGCGGCCTACATTGGTTTCCTTGGTGGCGATGATCCTATAATGAGACTAGCATTTGCAAAACACCTTCTAGCTGCTTCTGTTATGGCAGCTCCTGGTGCTATTGTTATTTCAAAGATCTTATACCCTCAACAAGAAAAAGTAAATACTAATGTTGAAGTTTCTTCTGAAAAAATTGGATCAAATATTCTTGACGCCATAGCCAATGGAACTACTGAAGGTCTAAAACTAGCAGCCAATGTTGCTGCAATGCTGCTTGTTTTTGTAGCTTTAATTGCTTTTATAAATTACGGGTTTGAAAAGATAGGAGAATTAACAAGTCTAAACTCTCTCGTGGCTGAAAACACACCTTATGGTAAATTTTCTCTAGAGGCTATTTTAGGAATTATTTTCGCACCTTTAATGTGGTTAATCGGCGTGGCTAAAGAGGATGTCATGTTGATGGGACAACTTCTCGGTATCAAATTGGTAGCTAGTGAATTTGTAGGATACATCCAGCTTGCTGAACTTAAAAATACAGCAAACGTACTCAGCTTGAATTTTGAAAAATCAGTCATCATGGCAACTTATATGCTGTGTGGATTTGCAAACTTTGCCTCTATTGGTATTCAAATTGGTGGTATTGGCTCTTTAGCTCCTAGCCAACGAAAAACACTTTCGGAATTTGGCATGAGAGCTCTGATTGGTGGTACACTAGCCTCATTAATGTCGGCTACAATAGCTGGAATGATTATAGGCTAATACCTCTCAAAAAATATCATCAGACGAGTAGAAAATACAAAAATTAATTGGTGAATTCTCTTTGAAAATTTTCAAGTCTAATCAATAAAATTTCTATTTTTATACAACAAACCCAATTTTATGAAACAGTATCACGACCTTATTTCGCATATTCTTGAAAACGGAGTCCAAAAAGGAGACAGGACAGGTACTGGAACAAAAAGTGTGTTTGGTTACCAAATGAGGTTTGATCTTAACGAAGGTTTTCCTTTGGTGACAACTAAGAAAATTCATCTTAAATCTATCATTTATGAACTCCTATGGTTTCTTAAAGGTGACACCAACATTTCATATTTGAAGGAAAATGGGGTGAAAATCTGGAATGAATGGGCCAGTAAAAATGGAGATTTAGGCCCTGTGTACGGCCAACAATGGAGAAACTGGAATTCTGAAGACATTGACCAAATTTCAGAATTAATTCACACGTTAAAAACCAATCCCAATAGCCGAAGAATGATGGTTTCTGCCTGGAATCCTAGCGTGATGCCGGATACTTCAAAATCTTTTGAGACTAATGTAGCCAATGGAAAAGCAGCACTCCCTCCTTGTCATGCTTTTTTTCAATTTTATGTCGCCAATGGAAAACTATCTTGTCAGCTGTACCAGAGAAGTGCGGATGTATTTTTGGGTGTTCCTTTCAATATTGCTTCTTACGCTTTATTTACTATGATGGTGGCACAGGTTTGCGACTTAAAATTAGGTGATTTCATTCATACTTTTGGCGACGCTCATATTTACAATAATCACTTTGAACAGGTTGAACTTCAACTATCAAGAAGTCCTAGACCATTACCGATAATGAAATTAAATCCAGGGGTGAAGTCGATTTTTGAATTTGAATTTGATGACTTTAAATTAGAAAATTATGATCCTCATCCTCACATCAAAGGGAAGGTAGCAATTTAAACTTTGGTTAATTCTTTATTTAGACCCATCTCAACTACATATTTTTTTAGTATTTTAAAAATATAATCAATTTCATGATTCAAGAATTCATTAAAACGAGAGCATATTCAGAAGAACTTTGCAAGCCTTTACAAACCGAAGACTTTGTCATTCAACCTGTTGAATTTGTTTCTCCAACTAAATGGCACTTAGCCCACACCACTTGGTTTTTTGAAGTGTTTGTTTTAACCAAATTCAAAAAAGGCTACAAGCTTTACAATAAAAACTTTCCTTACCTCTTCAATAGTTATTATGAAGCCAAAGGAGATAGAGTAATGAGGGCTCATCGCGGAAATTTATCTCGACCAACTGTAGATGAGATTTTCAGGTATAGGACTTATGTTACTAAAGCTTTGAAAGAACTACTTGAAACTTCAGAAGAAAAAGAACTTTTGAAATTGGTTGAAATTGGTATTCATCATGAAAAGCAACATCAGGAATTACTCCTGATGGACATCAAATATTGTTTTGGCCATAATCCACTTTATCCTATTTATAAGAGTGATTTTGATGAAAAATCTTCTGAAGATTCACAACAAAGATGGTTAAGTATTGAGGAAGGCCTGTTTGAAATAGGTCATCAGGAAAAAGGATTTTGTTATGACAATGAAACCAAAGCTCACAAAGTCTTCTTACAGAAATTTGAAATAAGTAATCGTTTGGTCACAAACGGAGAGTTTTTAGAATTTATAAATGATGGCGGCTATAAAAAACCCTTGCTATGGCATGCTGAAGCTTGGGACTGGATACAAAATGAAAAAATAGAACACCCTCTATATTGGCAAAAAACCAAAGAAGGCTGGAAAGAATTTCACTTATCCGGTCTAGAAAAATTAAATCAAAATCATGTTTTAAGTCACGTCTCTTATTTTGAAGCATCTGCATTTGCCCAATGGAAAGGATACAGACTTCCTACAGAATTTGAATGGGAAGTATCACAAGACCAATTCTCTTGGGGGAATCGCTGGGAATGGACCGAAAGTGCTTATCTGCCTTATCCCAATTACGAAAAAGCACCTGGAGCACTTGGAGAATACAATGGGAAGTTTATGGTTAATCAAAAAGTACTTCGCGGCGGTTCGGCTTTTACCTCAGGCGATCATACTAGAAAAACATACAGAAATTTTTTTCATCCTCATATGAGATGGCAACAAAACGGCGTAAGGCTAGCAAAATAATTCGACAAACACTACATGGAACCTACAACAAAACCAACCACCTATACTGCATTTGAAAAGGATGTCATCTCAGGGCTTACTGAGTATCCAAAGCATTTGTCCTCCAAGTTTATTTATGATAAGAAAGGAGATAAATTATTTCAGGAAATCATGGCTATGCCAGAGTATTATTTAACTGAATGTGAATATGACATCCTAAAAAATCAGTCCGCAGCTATTGCTGAAAAATTCAGTCTTAAAAACGGGTTTGATTTGATAGAATTGGGTGCTGGCGATGGCAAAAAAACAAAGCTCCTTTTAAATCATTTATCTGACATTAAGGCTAATTTCACTTATTTGCCTGTAGATATTAGTCAGAATGTGCTAGACGAGCTTGGGACTGCTTTACAAAATGAATTTCCCAAAGTTGATTTTGAACTTCTACAAGGAAGCTACTTTGATGTGTTAAATCAGTTGTCCAGTTATAATAAAAGACAAAAAGTGATTTTGGTCTTAGGGTCAAACATCGGGAATTTGATGCATAAAGATGCTATAGATTTTCTGAAAAAGATTCAAAATAATATGTCTCCAGAAGATCTGCTTTTTATGGGATTTGATCAAAAGAAGTATCCTCAAACTGTACTCGATGCCTATAATGACCCCAACGGTATCACAGAAGCTTTTAACAAAAATCTATTAGAAAGAATTAATCGTGAACTGGATGGTAATTTTGATCTTGATGCCTTTTTTCATTGGGAAACTTACGATCCTGAAACAGGAACAGCTAAGAGCTTTTTGGTTAGTAAAGCCGCACAAGAGGTGAGAATAAACAAACTAAATCTTAACATCAACTTTAAATCATGGGAAACCATCCATACAGAAATCTCTCAAAAATATGATGATGAAACTGTAGAATGGTTAGCATCAAAAGCAAACCTAGGTATTGATAAAGTTTTTGAAAGTGAAAATGGATTTTATAAAAATTATGCGTTTAAGAAACTTTAGCTCTTAAGTTCTTTCACAGCTTCTAGCAAAGCATCCAAGTCATTTCTAGTGTTGAAATACTGAAAACCTACACGTATTCTTCCACCTCTAAAAGCGGAGAGGATTCCTCTAGCTTTCAGTTCATCCACAAGGCTTTGATCACCTTTAATACTAAATATATTTTGATGAGAGTGTTTATCTATAATTGTAGTATCTAATAAATTCAGTTTCAAAAATTCTGATTTTGCGAGTTTTGATAACTCTTTGATTTTTGACTCTATAAATTCTATACCAAGAGTTTTATAGTGATATTCTAAAGCAAATTTTAATCTGGCTACAGCTATCACATCGTAATGACCAGGTTCTAAAAAACCTACAGGTCTTGGTTTCCCATCTGGTTTGGCTGTAAGCGAATTACTTCCGATAGTTTTGAACTCATATTTTTCCAAAAAACTCGATTTCATTAGGAAAAATGCGTTTCCTAAGCCCGCGTTAAGCCATTTATAACCACTGGTTCCAAACACATCAAATGGAGAATCTCCAAAATCAAAAGCTTCACTACCACAATATTGAGTCGCATCCGCAATGAAATTGATGTTAGGAAATTCTTCTTTTAGTAGTTCTAAAGCTCTTAAGTCTAATTGCATCCCACTTATATATTGGGTCATGCTGAATATGAAAAAATCTGGATTGACTTCAGCAAATTTTTGCTTCAAGTTTTCATATAAGTTCAGGTTGATATCAACTTCAAAAACATTGAAGTTTCTGGACTTCACAGGCAAATTGACTGAAGGATAATCTTGAGCAAGTAAAACGATCTTGGACTGCTCAGGGAGATCATTTAATATAAGATTGAGTCCTGTTGAAAAGTTATTCAAAAGACCAATAGCATCAAGCTTAGCATTATAGATTTCAGCAATAAGATGTTTAGTTTCCTCGACTATAGATTCTTCATAATCATTACTAAATAGACTTCCTCTCAATCTATAATCTTCTTCAAGTTCATGTATTTTAGACTGGACGCTTGATGGTATGATTCCAGTAAAAGGAGTATTGAGATAAGTATAAGATGAAATGATTGGAAACTCTTTTTTTAAGCTTGTTATAGACATGTAAGTAAAAGTATTAGTAAATTTGAACTCCTAATATACTTAAAATGGATACGAAAAAAACGATTGACCCAGAGATTAGAGAACTTTATGAAAATGCACATCAACGCATTAAACAGAAGAAAAAGTTGATGACTCATTTGGTATTTTTTATAGCTGGTGCTGTTATTTTTATTGTATTAAACGTAATTATAGGTTACAAATCTGAGTTCAAACCACTTGGGATGGATTGGTTTGTAACTGCTATACTCATCTGGTTGTTCTTTCTTATCGTCCATGCGATCAAAGTATTTATGGTTAATGAGTTGATGGGCAAAGAATGGGAGGAAAAACAAATGAATAGACTTGTAGAAAAACAGCTTGAAAAGGTGAGAAAACTTCAGAAGAAAGTGGATCAAAAACACCCCATAGAAACCGAAACACAAAAAAAAGATTAGAATACAAGCTTATGATAATAACGATGATTGCTGCTGCTGCAGAAAATAATGCCTTAGGCAAAAACAATGAATTAATATGGCATCTTCCAGATGACTTTAAGCGATTTAAAGCCATTACTTCTCATCACCACATTATCATGGGACGTAAAACTTTTGAAACATTCCCAAAATTATTACCCAACAGAAAGCACATCGTTATTACACGTCAGAAAGATTATAAAAGGGAGGGTGTCGAAGTTGTTCAAAGCCTACAGGACGCTCTAAAATTTAGTTCAGAAGAAAAGGAAGTGTTTATCATAGGTGGTGGTGAAATCTACAAACAAGCTCTGCCTTATGCTGATAAAATTGAACTGACACGAGTTCACGGCACTTTTGAAGCTGATGCTTTTTTTCCAGAAATCGATGAGTCGAAATGGAAGCTTATCCATTCTGAATACCATAGTAAAGATGAACGTCATAACTATGATTTCACTTATCTCACCTACATAAAACCTGCTTGAGAGCTTTATGATGAAGCTAATCCAAAATTAAATGCTAAAGTTTTTCTCTTATCTGTTAATCACTTCTTATAAATTTAAACTAAGTTATGTAAAAATTTAGTTTTGACGGATATTTTAATTTTATGAGAAAATATTATGTTTTTATTGGGTTATTGTCTTTGATAGTTAATACAAATACATCAGCTCAGGAAAAAGATTCTGATTCTAAAACGTTTGGCTTTCTTAAAGAGTACGTCAACAGAATAGTTAACGATACAGTTTCACAAGAGAAATCTCAATTCTTTACTTATCCCATCATAGGATATAGACCAGAAACAGGCATAGAGTTTGGAGCTGCTTCACTTTATATTTATTATGCTAATGAAGATACAGATAATCGTTTGAGTGAAATAAACAGCTATGGCTTCTTTACATTAAAATCTCAATTTGGGTTAAGAATTGATCACGCTATGTATTCAAATGAAGATAAGTGGTTCTTCCTGGGAGATCTTAATTTTGAAAAATTTCCTATCAAATATTACGGCATAGGAAATAAAGCCCCAGAAGAGAACATCGCTTTAGTAGATGCTACACAAATAAAAATAAGGGAGCGCGTCTTGAGAAGAATTGCTGAAAATTTTTATGTAGGACTGGAATCTGACTTTGTAAGTCTCAATAATGTAAACTTTGAAGATCCAGATAATAGAAATCAAAATGTTGATTTTACTCTTCCTTTTGGAGCAGAAGGAACTACAAACTTTGGACTTGGTGCTGGACTTATATACGACGAAAGAAGGAATGTCCTAAATGAGAGAAACGCTTTTTTTAGTGAAATCGCTTTTTTGGACTACAATACCTTTTGGGAAAGCAGTGTCGAGTTTAGTAGAATTGTTACAGATACTCGTTTTTTTAAATCGATCAACAAAAGAAACGTTCTGGCAATGCAACTTATCGGTGAATTCAATTTTGGAGGTGACGTTCCTTTTAATCAACTTTCACAAATGGGAGGGAAAAATATAATGAGAGGGTACTTTCGTGGTAGATTTCGTGATGAAAATCAAATCGCTGCACAAATTGAATATCGTATGCTACCCCTAGATCTTGGATTTTCTAACCGATTAGGAGCAACCGTATTTGCTAGTGCTGGAGACGTGTTTTCAAACTGGAATGAACTAGAAGCTAATGATATAAAATGGGCTACTGGTGCTGGTATAAGATTTTTATTATTTCAACAAAAAGATGTCTACTTGAGATTTGATTATGCTATCACTCCAGATGAAAATGGATTTTATATAGGTGTTGGAGAAGCTTTCTAAAATTTAACTATTAATCCAATCGACAATCTCTGGATCTAAGGGTGAGGTTTGTGGAGATACAACCTTTTCAAGTTCACCTTTTTCATTTAAAAGGTACTTTTGGAAATTCCATTCTACCTGACTATCCATCTTTTTGTTCCATGATTTATCTGTCAAAAAATGATATACATCGTGCTTATCCTCTCCTTTTACTTTGATTTTCCCCATCATCTGAAAAGACACACCATAATTTTCAACACAAAATTTTGAAATCTCCTGATCATTTCCTGGCTCCTGGGCCATGAAATCATTGCTGGGAAATCCTATAATCTTAAAGTTGGTGTCTTTATAAGTATCATATAGCTTTTGTAAATCCTCATATTGTGGTGTAAGACCACATTTTGAAGCTGTATTAACAACTATGACTTTATTCCCTTTTAAGGTTGAAAAATCAAAAGTTTCTCCTTTTATATCTGTGGCGACAAGCTGGTGTATACTGTTACTCATTTTTTTTATTCAAATGTAAAATAATCTCACTCCCTACCTTTGGTCTTTACTTTAATTTATCAAATGTTGCTCTTACTGTTTTGCTATACCAGTTGGCAGCTCCAGTCTTTTTAATGATAATTTTACCTTCAGCATCGATAAGAAAAGTAGTTGGCAAACTTGAGCTTTTCAGTAAATCAGGTGGGCTTGACAGGAAATAATACACTGGAAGATTATAATTTTCTTTTTCAAGAAAAGATCTAACCACCTTGGGTTCTTCCGAAGTGATGAAATAAAAGTCAACTTCATCTTTATAATCTGTAAACAGCTTTTGGAGATCTGGCATTTCTGCAATACAAGGCGCACACCATGTTGCCCAATAATTGACCAAGGATGGCTTTCCTTCAGATTGCGTAAAATTTACAGTTTTATTGTTTTCATTTTTGAAATACCATTCATAATCTTTTAAAGTTTCTCGATCTGTTTCGTCGATTTCAGTAGGACTAAAAGCAATTATCCGATTTAGAAACACCTGAATAGGCTGGCGAGTCTGAGGTATAACGACCAACAAAATCAATATTCCGAAAAGGATATTGCTCCAGTGTTTTTGTAAAAAATTCTTTTCTTTCGACATAGTAATTAAAATAAAAGAGCTATCTAATATTAGATAGCTCTTGTGAATATATTTAAAAATGATTTATTAAGCCTTGTTTTGCTTTTTAATCATATTTAATGCTGACCCTTCTTTAAACCAGCCAATCTGAGTATCATTATACGTATGATTAGCTTTAATAGTATCTTTAGATCCATCAGCATGAACAATTTCGATTGTCAATTGTTTGCCATCTGTGAAATCCTTAAGATCTATGAAGTTGAATGTATCATCTTCTTGGATTAGATCGTAATCGCTCTCATTGTCGAAAGTGATTCCTAACATTCCTTGTTTTTTCAAATTGGTTTCATGAATTCTTGCAAAAGATTTCACTAATACAACTCTTACACCAAGATGTCTTGGTTCCATAGCTGCGTGCTCTCTAGAAGAACCTTCACCATAGTTGTGGTCACCAACAACAACTGTAGGTATTCCTTCAGCTTTGTATGCACGTTGCGTTTTTGGTACGGCATCATACTTGCCATCCAACTGACTTTTTACAAAGTTAGTTTTCATGTTGAACGCATTAACTGCTCCTATCAAACAGTTATCTGAGATATTATCTAAATGACCTCTATATTTCAACCAAGGTCCTGCCATAGAAATGTGGTCTGTTGTACATTTCCCATGCGCTTTAATAAGTAATTTCGCACCCATTAAGTTTTCTCCATCCCATGGATCGAAAGGATCGAGTAATTGAATTCTATTTGAATCTGGACTCACTTTTATATTGATAGTACTTCCATCTGATTTAGGAGCTAGATAACCATTATCTTCTACATCAAAACCAAGTTCTGGTAATTCAATGCCTTGTGGAGCATCAAGCTTCACTTCTTCTCCGTCTTCATTAATCAATGTATCGTTCATAGGATCAAAATCCAATCGACCTGCAATCGCAATTGCAGCAACCATCTCTGGTGAACCTACAAATGCATGAGTGTTTGGATTTCCATCTGCACGTTTAGAAAAGTTTCTATTGAAAGAATGAACAATCGTGTTTTTCTCATCTCCTTTTCTATCACTTCTATCCCATTGACCAATACATGGACCGCAAGCGTTAGTGAATATAGTGGCACCTAAGTCTTCAAAAACTTTCAATAAACCATCACGTTCTGCAGTAAATCTTATCTGCTCAGAACCTGGGTTAATACCAAAATCAGATTTTGGTATTAATTTTTTGTCAACTGCTTGTTTAGCAATAGATGCAGCTCTTGTCAAATCTTCATAAGAAGAGTTGGTACAAGAACCAATAAGTCCCCAATCTACTTTGATTGGCCAATCGTTTTTCTTAGCCTTTTCTCCTAGTTCTCCCACTGGCGTTGCCAAATCTGGGGTAAAAGGACCATTAAGGTGAGGTCTAAGCGTACTTAAATCAATTTCAATAACTTGATCGAAATATTCTTCTGGGTTATCATAAACCTCTTGATCTCCGGTAAGGTGTTCTCTTATTTTATTAGCTTCATCTGCAATTTCATTTCTATCAGTTGCTCTTAGGAAACGCTCCATAGAGTCATCATAACCAAATGTAGAAGTAGTTGCTCCAATTTCTGCCCCCATGTTACAAATAGTACCTTTACCAGTACAAGAGAGGTTTTTAGCACCTTCGCCGAAATATTCAACAATACATCCAGTACCACCTTTTACAGTAAGGATTTCTGCAACTTTTAAGATAACATCTTTAGCAGCTGTCCAGCCTTGTGGCGCACCTGTTAATTTTACTCCAATTAACTTTGGAAACTTAAGTTCCCAAGGCATTCCTGCCATCACATCCACTGCATCTGCACCACCTACTCCAATAGCTACCATTCCTAATCCACCAGCGTTTACGGTGTGAGAATCCGTACCAATCATCATTCCTCCTGGGAAAGCGTAGTTTTCTAAAACCACCTGGTGAATAATCCCTGCACCTGGCTTCCAAAATCCAATTCCATATTTGCTAGAAACCGATTCTAAAAAGTCAAACACTTCGTTACTCGTTTCATTAGCTCTTTTCAAATCCTTTGCTGCGCCTTGTTTCGCTTGGATCAAGTGATCACAATGCACAGTTGTAGGAACGGCTACATTATCTTTTCCAGCTTGCATAAATTGCAGTAAAGCCATCTGTGCAGTCGCATCTTGACAGGCTATACGGTCTGGAGCAAAATCAACGTAATCTTTACCTCTTGTAAATTTTTGATTTGGTTTATTTTCCCATAAATGAGAATAAAGAATTTTTTCTGAAAGTGTAAGTGGTTTGCCAACGGCTTCACGAGCTTTTTCAACTCTTTCAGACATTTGGCTATACACTTTCTTTATCATATCGATATCAAAAGCCATAGTTTATATAATTTAGATTGCAAAAATAAGGTTTTTGCTTGAATTTAGAAAATATGTAAGATTAGAGCATGATCTCTAACAATATTTCACACTTATATCATTTTTAATAAACATAATTATCATATTTACATTTTTTACAAAACAAAATTGATAAATTGATAAAAACGAAAAAGAAATTAGTGAGATTTAGTCTCTCAAAAAAATAATTTAGACTGAGTATCAATAATTGTTATAACAGCTTGTTTATAACATCTTCTATTGAAATATTCTCGGCCTCAGCTTTATAGTTTCTTACAACACGGTGTCTCAAAATTGCTAAAGCCACTGCTTGAATATCTTCAATATCTGGTGAATACTTACCGCGTGTTGCAGCATGAGTTTTAGCTGCAAGGACTAAGTTTTGGGATGCCCTAGGCCCTGCTCCCCAATCTACGTAGGCATTTATAAATTCTGAACTTTCCTCTATATCAGGCCTAGTTTTACTCACTAAGCCTACTGCGTATTCTATAACATTATCTGCAATTGGCATTTTTCTAATCAACTTCTGAAGTTGAATAATTTCAGTAGCTGAAAACAAGGCTTCAATGTTAACCTCACGATTTTGAGTAGTAGCTTTTACAACATCCACTTCTTCCTGAAAGCTCGGATAACTCAAGTTAACCTCAAACATAAATCTGTCCAACTGAGCTTCCGGAAGTGGGTAGGTTCCTTCTTGCTCTATAGGGTTTTGTGTAGCTAATACGAAATATGGATTCGATAATAAGTAATTTTTGCCTCCAACAGTAACAGCCTTTTCCTGCATCGCTTCTAAAAGTGCTGCTTGTGTTTTTGGAGGAGTCCTGTTGATTTCATCTGCCAATAGAATATTAGTAAATACTGGACCTTTCAAAAACTTAAAAGATCTATTCTCATCAAGAATTTCTGAGCCTATAATATCACTTGGCATAAGGTCTGGCGTAAATTGAACTCTGGTAAAATCCAAACCAAGAGCTTGAGATATTGTATTTACCATTAAAGTCTTTGCCAAACCAGGAACTCCTACTAAAAGAGAATGACCTCCTGAAAATATAGATAACAGTAAGGTATCTACAACCTTATCTTGACCTACTATTACTTTAGCAATCTCAGATTTTAAGACTTTATACTTCTTTACAAACTCATCTAAATCAGCTACGTCCGACATATCATTCTTTTATCCAAGACTTTGCAAACTCGCATGTCTTGTAATCTCCATTTATCTTAATGTAAGTGTCTTTAACTTTTTCTTCTTTCCAGGTATTAATTTCTTTCAGTTTTTTCTGCTGAAGGGCTAGTTCACGAATACGTGTATAGTCTTCGCTAAATTCTGCTATATGTTCCGGTACTTTTTTAGTAACTGTAATCAGTTTAAAAAATACCTTTGCAGTTCTCGGCTCTGTGTCTTTTATAACAGGAGAAACTTCGTTTTCTTTTAAATCTATAACTTGACCATAAATTGCTGGATCTACTTTAGTCAGTTCAAATCTCCTATCTCCTGTAGCGTTATTGATAAGTTGCCCACCGCTTTCTCTTGTTTCTTTTTCATCTGAAACTTCTCTTGCAGCATCTTTAAAACTCACTTTACCGTCAACTATTAATTCTCGGACTTTTTCAATTTCTTCTTCTGCCTTCTCAATAGCCTCAGAACTAATTTCTGGATACAGCAAAATATGTCTTACATCTACTTGTTGTCCTCGTATTTTATCAACTGTCAAAATATGCCATCCGAATTCTGTTTCAAAAGGATTACTTACTTCTCCTTCTCGGAGACTAAAAGCGGCATCTTTAAATTCTTTTACATAATTATCGTCTCTGGTAAGTGTGATTTTTCCACCAGAACTTCTAGAGCCTCTATCTTCAGAATACAAAACAGCTTTGGTAGCAAAACTTCCTCCAGATAACACATCCTCTCTATAAGAATTAAGCTTATCAATAACCGCTTGTCTTTCCTTTTCCCCTACTTTTGGTCTGACTATAATTTGTGCCAATTCTACCTCATCATTGATAAGAGGTATTTCATCTTCGGGAATAGCTTCAAAAAAGTCTCTGGTCTCTTCTGGAGTGATTTCAACCTCATCTACAATAGATCCCTGCATTTCCTCCGCAAGCATTCTTTGCGTATTGATCTCATTGAGTTGTTCTCTTAGTTCAGACTCAGTATCGATTTTATAAAACTCTAGAAGTCTTTCCATACTTCCGACTTGACTTATAAACTGACTTATCTGTTGTTGAGTAAAACTTTCTACTCTTGCTGGATTGAATGGTAAACTGTCCTGCTTTGCGTGGTGAGCAAACAGTTTGTTTTCCATAATAGTCTCTGCAACATCACAATAGGTGATTTCTCCAACCTGCTGATTTTTCATATCTAAGTATGCTTTAGAAATATCACTTTCTAAAACAAGATAATCACCAACAACAGCAGCAACACCATCAATTTTTATTCTGCCATCCTCTGTTACTTTAGTAGCCTCAAGTACTTCTGGAGCAATGTCTGAGTTTTTGAGTAGATTATCTTTTTCATCAACAGTTACTTGAGCAGTAGCCATCAAACTTGTAAATAAAATTACAAGTACTGTAATTAGATTAATAGACTTCAAATTCATTATTTTTTGTAGCATCTTTTGTAATCTCTTTTTCAATTTTCTTAGAAATATTAATTTTCTTTCTGTTGAGCAATATTTGCTCTATTGTAGGCCTAATATAACTTATCGGCGCTTCCTCTTTTCTTTTTAAAGTTGATTTGATAAAAATGTAATATACATCATTTTCATTTTCTATTTCGATAAAATTTTGTGGTTTAAAAAATTCAGACTTATCTATTTGTAAATCTTTACTTTCATTAAATTCTTTGATAGCCTCAGATACTCGAACCCATATTGAGTCATTGAGCGATAAAGATTTGAATTCTAAGGATTTCTCTTGCAATGATAGCATATCTTCAGGATTAAAACGTAAAAACTGGTTTTTTATGTCCTTCAAAGCCTTCATTTTTTTACTTAGCTGCAAATACCGTAATTGAACTAACTCTTCATTGAGCTTAAAATTAGCTTTGTTATTTTGATAATAATCATTTACATCACTAGAATCAATTTTATCTTTCAACTCCCTTTCTATAAGGGCGTCTTTATAGGCTTTCTTAAAGAGTTGCTCTTCGTATCTTTTTGCTAGCTCTCTATAATCAATTTGCTTTTCTTCCGGTAAATTAAGTTTTGCCCTGTCGAGCAATAGTTTATCTGTGGCCCAATTTTGAATATAGCTTTTAGCAGCTATTGTGCTATCTTCTTGAGATAGGTTTTTTGAAATATTACTATCAAGCTCCTCAAATGAAAGGTAATGGGTATTTACCCTAGCAACATATCCTGTATTTTCTTTTTCTGAAAAAAAAGAACAGGCCCCTAAAGCAAACGAAAACAAAATCAATACTATTAAGTGTTTATTTTTCAAGTTCTTCTTTTAATATTTTTAGTACTTCATCATTAATTAATACATCATAGTTTTTTCTCAATTCTGAAATAACATGCTCTTCTTTTTCTTCTTGAAGGATACTTATAATTTTACCATTCACCTCTTTAAATTCTGGAATTCTGGGAATTTCAACTTCTATAACATTCATTATCATAAACTGGTCCAAATGCTTATATATTTTACTCCATCCTTCTTTAAATTTAAATTTCTTTGGAAGTTTTTGTGAATCTTTAGCTAGTGTTACTTCTTCAGCAATGATATCGTCTGGCATTTCAATAGCCAAAGTGTCAGCGTTTCTTCTATTTCCCAATTCTGACTTTAGAGCTTTAAGTGACTTTTTATCCTTGGAAGAGTATAGTTGACCT
Organism: Psychroflexus salinarum; assembly: GCF_042677225.1. Classification (NCBI taxonomy): domain Bacteria; kingdom Pseudomonadati; phylum Bacteroidota; class Flavobacteriia; order Flavobacteriales; family Flavobacteriaceae; genus Psychroflexus; species Psychroflexus salinarum. The sequence goes on along the minus strand of NZ_JBHTIV010000023.1, from coordinate 102,716 downwards.
TTTGCTTTTGCAGGAATAGTAAACTCCTTTTTGTTATTTTTATAATATTCTATTTGTGCTAAAGAATCTTTGGATACTGGTTCCCAAACCTTGGTTCTCATGTAATCAAAAATCAAAATTCCATTTTTATACTCCTCGATCTTCTTTCCAAATTCTTTATCAATCTCTGGCAGTTTAGTCTTATGGTAATCAAGAAGTTCACTATAGACTAAATCATCAATCGCATTTTGTAGAACAATCTTGTTTGCTGGCAATTTGGATAAACTGCGTTGCTGCCTTTCTAAATACTCTCCGAAGGTTTTATAATCTACCTTATTTTCTTCAACTCGAAAAATATAATTTGAAGTCGAATTTTCATCAGCTTCATATTTCCACTTACCTTCTGCAAAGTTTTCACTCATTAACTCCAAAAAATGTTTCTCACCATCCTCATAAATTTCTACCTCATATAATTCCTCTAAGTCCTTTTTGATTTTAGAAACCAATAACTTAGAGCGAGAAGAACTCTTTAGCTTTTTTTTATAGTCATCTTTCACCTCCTCGTAAGGCTGTAAAGGTATTGTTTCAATTAGTTTGACTATATGCCAACCAAATCTCGTCTTGAAAGGTTTAGTAAAGTCGCCTTCATTTTCAAGCTCGTAAGACATGTTTTCATAGACTTTTGAATTTAATCCTCCTAGACTAAATAAGGAAACATAACCTCCACTGCTAGCCGTATTAGGATCCTGGCTATATTTTATTGCCAATTCATGAAAGTCTTCACCATCTTGTAATCGCTCATAAATCTTCTGAATTCTAACTTCTGGATCCTGAAGTGAATCACTAGGAAGTAACATAATATGAGCTGTTTTCAGTTGACCTTTGGATGGTCGCTCTCCAGTCTTTTTTATGATATGGTAACCAAAATCGGTTTTCACAGGGTCAGAAACTTCGTCAACTTGAAGATTATATGTCGCATCTTCAAACTCGTAAACCATTTTAAAAGTATTAAACCAATTAAGGTCTCCTCCATTAACTTTAGCCGAAGGATCATCAGAAAACTGTTTCGCTAAACTTTCAAAATCTTCACCATTTTCAATACGCTTTTTTATCATCAAAGCTTTTTGATAAACAGCCATTGTATCCTCTTCCGATTTAGGAAGGTTTAATAAGATATGACTAGCTCTAACTTCAGTTTTGGTTCTGTCATAAGTTTCTCTCACCATGGCTTCGGTTACTTCACCATTTGAAATATAATTATCTGCTATTTGCTTATAATATCTTCCAAACTCCTTTTTAAAAGAAGGAAGAGTATCTAGTTGGTGAGCATGAGCAGATTTTAACTTTAGATGAAAATTGATAAAACGATCAAGGTGATCTTCAACAGACTCAGTAGTTGAAGTGATTAGATCAGCATTTTTTTGATAAGAGTTTACAAATTCTTCAACCTTATATTCATTATTATTAATTTTAAAGAGAACTTCATTATTAACTTGAGCATTGGTTGCAAAAACAAAACATATGAGACATACACAAATACTGAAAAGTGATTTCATACTGAAGATTTTGAGCGCAAAAGTAAGAAAAATGCCAATGCACACAATGTTTAAGTTTTTTAAAAAAAGTGCCTTACTTTCTCAATTTTAGAAAGATAAACCTAATCTTGCCATATGAAATATGCCACAACAATCATCATCAATAAACCCATAAAAGAAATTATTGAAGCCTTTGAAGACCCTGATTTGCTTCCACATTGGCAACGAGGTCTTAAACGTAGTCGAGTCATCAGCGGTAAAAATGGTGAAGTAGGCAGTAAGAGAAAACTTTATATCAATATGGAAGGTCAATCTATAAAAATGACTGAAACCATATTGAAAAAAGATCTCCCAGAAGAATGGCATGGGAAATATTCCTCGAAAGGGATGGAGAGCATTCAAAAAAATTATTTTGAATCCTTGAGTGAAAATAAAACGAAATGGACCTCCTACAGTGAATTCAAGTTCTCTGGGTTCATGAAACTAGTGAGTAAAATACTACCAGATATATTTAAAAAAAGATCAATACTAGTACAGCAAGACTTTAAAGCTTTCATAGAAGATGGTAAAAGCGTGAAAACAAATTAAGTAAGGTTTGTTTTATTATATATATTGACTTTATTTGTAAAAAAATAAAAAAAATGAAACACATAATTTGTATTGCTTTACTGATTTTTAGCTTAAGTTCTTTTGCACAAACTAAAGTTGGTACCGTTAATAATGAATACATCCTGTCTCAGATGCCAGAGATAAAAGATGTTGAAGAAAAACTAAAGGTTTATAGTGCAAAACTAGATAGCACTATACAAGAAAAGTATACTGCCTATCGTGAAGTTGTTGCTGAGTACAACGAAAAAGATCAAGAAGGCATGAACGATGTGATGAAAAAAATAAAGCAAAAAGAAATTATTGATCTTGAAGAAGATCTTAAGAAATTGCAACAAAATTCATCACAAATGTTACAGCTACAACAAGATGAATATCTAAGACCATTATATAATAAAATAGGTACAGCTATAGAAGCAATTGTAAAAGAAGAAGGTTTTACTCAAATTTTTGATGAAAACAACAGCATCATTTACATAGATCCAAAATTTGACATCACCCTTAAGGTTCTTAAGAAATTAGGGATTGAAGTAAAAGAAGATGCAGAAGTTATCCCAGAATAAATTAGTAAACCATAGAATCGAAAAAGCTCGAAATTTACATTTCGAGCTTTTTATTTAATATATGAATTATAATTTATCTACTATAATTTGGTGCTTCCTTAGTAATTGAAACACTATGAGGATGACTTTCCATAACTCCTGAAGCTGTGATTTGCACAAATTCTCCATTCTCTTTAAGCGTTTCAATGTCTTTAGCACCGCAGTACCCCATACCAGCTCTTAGGCCACCGATAAATTGCACCATACTTTCTACTAACTCACCTTTATAAGGCACTCGACCTACAATTCCTTCTGGGACTAATTTTTTAATGTCGGCTTCCACATCTTGGAAGTATCTGTCTTTAGATCCTTTGTCCATAGCTTCTATAGAACCCATTCCACGGTAAGATTTGAATTTTCTACCTTCATAAATGATGGTTTCTCCAGGAGATTCCTTAGTCCCTGCTAAAAGTGAGCCTAGCATCACACAATCAGCTCCACCTGCGATAGCCTTGGGAATATCACCTGTATAACGTATACCTCCATCAGCAATTACAGGAACACCAGAGCCCTTTAAGGCCTCTGCCACTTCCATTACAGCAGAAAGTTGAGGTGAACCTACACCTGCTACAATTCTTGTGGTACAAATAGAGCCTGGACCTACTCCTACTTTGACAGCATCTGCCCCGGCTTCAACCAAATACATAGCTGCTTCAGCAGTGGCAATATTTCCAACTACAACATCTAGTTTTGGAAATTCATTTTTAATCATTTTTAAAACATCAACCACGCCTTTAGTGTGACCGTGAGCGGTATCAATTACTACAGCATCTACACCTGCTTTTACCAAAGCAGAAGCTCTTTCTACTATATCATTGGTCACACCCAGTGCTGCTGCTACACGCAATCTTCCGTATTGGTCTTTATTTGCAGAAGGCTTTTGAGTTAATTTAGTGATGTCTCTAAAGGTAATAAGCCCAACCAGTTTGTTGTCTTTATCGACAACAGGGAGTTTTTCGATTTTATGCTTTTGCAAAATAACCTCAGCTTCTTTAAGAGAAGTCCCTTCGCTTACAGTGACTAAGTTTTTTGTAGTCATAACTTCTTTGATAGGTCTATCGTTTTTTTGCTCAAAACGCAAATCACGATTGGTAACAATCCCTATCAACCTATAAGAATCGTCAACGATAGGAATACCGCCAATACTGTGTTCTCTCATACTGTCATTAGCATCCTTCACAGTTGCGGTAATTGGCAAAGTAACAGGATCTATGATCATACCACTTTCTGCACGCTTCACTCGCCTTACTTTGAGTGCTTGTTCATCAATCGTCATATTTTTATGAAGAACACCTATACCTCCTTCCCTAGCAATTGCAATGGCCATCCTAGATTCTGTGACCGTGTCCATGGCAGCAGAAACTATGGGAACATTAAGGCTTATATTTTTCGTGAATTTGCTTTGTATACTAACTGTCCTTGGAAGAACGTCTGAATAAGCAGGAACCAAAAGAACATCGTCGTAGGTAAGTCCAAGTCCTTTTACTTTTGAATTTGTCATTGCAATTAGATTTAATTGCGTGCAAAAATACATAATTTGTACTCAAACAACTGACACTTTAAGGTTTAGTTTTGAAGGTGGAAATTTAGAAATGAAAAGCGATAGCCTTTTCGAATATTTCTGAATAGTTTTTTTTCAGATCTTAATTTTGCTTTTTATAGAGATTGATAAAATTTAAAATAAGTTTGAGTTAAGAATTGTCATGCTTCCTTAGCAATAAAAACTTACAGTAAAATAAAATTCTGATTTAAAAATTCCTCACAATCATTAATCCTTAAAAATCAGAGGATTATAAAAATATAATAGCACTTATTTAATTAAGTTTTATTATTTTTAACAAGACTACTGGTTTTGTTAAAGAATAAAGCTTGAGATCTGTAATTGAGTTTTGATTTAAATATTGATCAGAATTTGATTAGTTGAAGAATTTATTGACAGAAAACGCGGGGTATACCAGCTTTCAATTATTATATATATGAAAGATAAACAGACAGTTTCGTTCAACATCAGTTTTCTGAAAGAGAGTGCCATCAATTTGGCCAAAACTCATAAGGTTTCAACTACTTACCGTAATCCGAAACCTATTAAGCCAATTCTTCAAGATTCAAAACAGATTCTAAATGAAACTTATCGAACACTTTCTAAAAGGTTGAAATCTGAAAAAGAAATTTCATCAGCATCAAAATGGCTACTGGATAATTTTTATATTATTCAGGAACAGATTGTTGAAATTTCTGTTGATTTTCCAAGAGCATATCAAAAATCTATTCCCGTATTATTGGAAGGTGAGTATAAAGGTTATCCCAGAATTTATGAAGTAATACGCAACATACTTATTCATACTGATAATGTTTTAGATAATGAAGTCTTGTTGGAATATATACGGTCATATCAGGAAGAAGAGACGCTCAAGTTGGGTGAGCTTTGGGCCATTCCCATTATGATTCGCTTATTTCTTATACAAATGTTGGCAGAAAAAGCCTCACATATTCTGGATCAAAAAAAAATCTTAAATGAAGTTGACGAATTCATAAAAGAGATTGATAATAAAAATCTGCAGGAACCTGGAGTATTTTCTCATGCTATATCAAATTGGATAAGAGCTAGATCAGGAAAATTGGGGTTGTTATACCTTATAGAGTTATATAATCATCTATTTTCTACAGGCCTGCTTGAAGAAGAGCAAAAACGTTGGTTCAATTACCGCATAAGTAAATATAATGTAGTCCTGGAAGATGCAATTACTTTAGAAGCAAAAAAACAGTCAAGGCTTCAGTTAAATATTCAAAATGCAGTCGTCTCCTTGCGAGAAATAACTGAAACGGATTGGTCAGATTTTGTGGAGGATTGTTCTGTAATAGACCGTATTCTTATGATGGACCCTGCCGAGCAATACTCAGCAATGGACTTTCAAACAAGAGACAGGTATCGACAAACCATTGAAAAATTGAGCAGAGGTTCAAACCTTTCAGAAACCGAGGTTTCAAACTGTGCTTTGCAATTAGCAAAAGAACAGGCAAAGAAAAATCCCAAAGCTGATAATGGGCCGTTACCAGATAATAGTCGTGTTATGCAACATATCGGTTATTTTCTTATAGGTGATGGATATGATGAAATTACTAAAAAAGTTGGATATTCATTTCCTATAAGGGAAAGATTTATCAGACTCTTTGAAAAACATTTCCACTTATACCTAATAACACTTTTCTGTTTTACAATACTATTTGTGTGGGTTTTATTAAAGATGACTGGTGCAATTAATTCTTCAATATCAGTTTTAGCAATTGTAATTCTTGTAGCTTTTTTTCCAGCTCTTGATTTTTCAATAACGCTTATAAACAGGGTTTTCAACATTTTGCTATCACCAAGAGTACTTCCGAAAATGAATTATAGGAAGAAAATACCCACTACATCAAGGACACTTGTGGTTATCCCTACAATGGTAACCTCCAGAGATGATGTTTTGCATCAAATTGAAAATTTAGAAATTCATTCTTTAGCAAACCCTGATTACACCCTTCAATTTGCTTTGCTTACAGATTTTAGAGATGCAAGTGAAAAAAGTTTGGAAGGCGAAAATGAAATCTTGAAAACAGCCGAAAATGCAATTAATGATTTAAATAACAGACATTCATCAGAGTATGGAAATCGGTTTTTTATACTCCATCGGGAACGCTTATGGAATAACGTGGAAAATGTCTGGATGGGATGGGAAAGAAAACGAGGAAAACTGGAAGAATTAAATTCATTGATTTGTAACCCAACTTCAAAAACATCTTATACGTTTATTACAGGTGATTTTTTGAATTCATTAAGTTCAAATCCAGTCCAATTCGTAATCACTCTTGATGCTGATACAAAATTACCCCCTGATTCAGCAAAAAAACTCATAAGTACAATTGCTCACCCACTTAACAGGGCATGGTATGATCCTAAAAAGAATAGAATTACCAGAGGCTATTCAATTATACAACCGCGTATTTCTTTTTCTCCAGAATCGGCTAGACATACATGGTTTTCAAAAATATTCTCAGGAAATGTAGGGATAGATCCTTATTCTGCAGCTGTATCAGACATTTATCAAGATTTATCAGGAGAAGCAATTTTTACTGGTAAAGGAATTTATGATGTCAAGGTTTTTAATCAAGTTTTATGTAAAAAATTTCCAGAAAATAGAATACTTTCCCATGACCTTCTTGAGAGTGGTTACTTAAGAGCAGGACTTGCCACCGATATTGAATTGTTTGATGATTATCCTAGCACTTATAATAGTTATACCAGAAGGTCTCATAGATGGGCTAGAGGTGATTGGCAAATTGCTGCATGGCTTTTTTCTAAAGTTCCTGGACAAGACGGGGAAAATCGAAATCCATTAAACCTTCTGTCAAAATGGAAAATATTTGACAATCTTCGAAGATCATTGAATTTTTTATTCTTAACTATTTTCTTTATTGCTGGATTATTCTTGTTGCCGGGTTCATGGTGGATTTGGATTGGAGCAACTCTAGGAATCTTGGCGTTTCAAATATATGTAAACCTATCGAGCGATCTGTTAAACCGGCCTGCCAGAGTAGGATGGCAACTTTATATGGAGAAAGTTATCGATAATCTGAAAATAAACACAGTTCAGACTATATCCACGGTTATAATTTTTCCTCATCAAGCATTCAATCAATTGGATGCTGTTTTGAAATCCTTGTATCGACTATTTATATCAAAAAAAGGGTTACTTGAATGGGAAACAGCTTCTCATTCTGAAGGTGAAAGTCCAAATTCGCTAATTTCCTATCTTCGTTTAATGGTAATTCCTATATTATTGGGTGTTGCCATATTCATAACCGCTATAGCAATTGCACCATCTTATCTATGGTTTGTCACTCCATTTTCACTATTTTGGGTGGGATCGCCATTTTATGTTTGGTATATCAGCCAACCTATAAAAAAACGATTTACGACAGTAAATGAAAAAGACCGGCAAAGACTTCGTATGTATGCCCGTCGTACTTGGTTTTATTTTGAACGTTTTGTTAATGAAGAACATAATTGGCTCCCTCCAGATAATTATCAGGAAGATCCACCGCTACCGATTGTTGAAAAAACCTCTCCTACTAATATGGGTTTGGGACTGGTATCCAATCAGGTAGCATATAATATGGGCTATATAACGATAGGTGAATTATTAGAAAGGCAACAAAAATCATTACAGGCTATAAATTTACTCGATAAATATAATGGTCACTTTTTTAACTGGTATGAGACACGGCTTGGAGAAGTTTTGAACCCCAGATACATCTCCACTGTAGATTCAGGAAACCTGGCTGCGAGTTTAATTGTTGTTAAAGAAGCAATTGAAGAGGTAATGAACACAAGAGGTATCAACAAAAATATTTTAGGCGGTTTGCAGGATTCCCTCCTTACGATAAGAGAAATTTTTGATGAGTATAATAACAAGAATCTACTTCCTGAAAATTCCTTTAATCAGGTTTCTCATTTTACAAATTTAATGCTTGAAAAACTAAGTTCTGAAGCAAAATTAAATCATCACACAAATCTTGATCTACTTAGAGATTTGAAACAAGACGCTGTAAACTTAAGTGCTGTAAACCTTCTTTCTACCGACGACTTGATGGATGACAGAAAAACCAGGAATATGCTATTTTGGATTGAAAGTCCATTAAAGCTAATTAAAAAAGCAATTGCTGAACACAAATGCCTGCTCGTTCCAGAAGAGATTAATGTGCATGCTTATTCTCCTCGTGAATTAAGCATTTTACTTAAGGATAATTACAATAATCGAGATTGTTATCAGCTATTGGAAAAATGGCAAAATCTAGCTAATAATATTATATCACTTTCAGAAAAAATGATTGAGGATATGGATTTTTCTTTTCTATATCTTAAAAAAAGAGGCTTGTTCAGTATTGGTTATAACCTAGATACAGCTCAACTGGATAAAGGCACCTATGACCTCTTGGCAAGTGAGGCAAGAATCGCCTCTTATATTGCTATTTCAAAAGGAGATGTTCCTGTTGAGCACTGGTTTCGATTAAGCAGAAGGCTAACTAAAATTAATCGTGAAGAAATTTTGCTCTCCTGGGGTGGAAGCATGTTTGAATACTTAATGCCATTACTTTTTATGCGTTCGTTTCAAGATACTATATTAAGCCATACTTATAAAAATGTAATTAATTGGCAAAAAGTATATGGCAACAAACGGGATCTTCCATGGGGTTTTTCTGAAAGTGCTTATTATTTTCTCAATATCGATATGCAATACCAATATCGCTCATTTGGAGTACCCGGGCTTGGATTAAAACGTGGCTTGGCGGACGAGTATGTTGTGTCACCTTATGCTTCTTTGCTTGCCCTTATGGTGGATTCTGAAATTTCAATTCAAAATTTAAAAAGAATTGAAAAATCTGGCGGTTTAGGACTCTTGGGGTTCTACGATGCCATTGATTACACCCCCTCACACATGTTGGCTGACGAACCCTTTAAAATAGTAAAAATATTTATGGTTCATCATCACGGCATGAGCCTGATAGCACTTGATAATTTTCTCAATGGATGGACTATAAATAATAATTTCCATGCTGACTCTTCAGTAAAAAGTTTAGAACTTATTTTACAGGAAAGAATACCCAGAGGAGTACCTATCAAAGAACCGCACCCTATTGATGCTGAACTTGAACCCAGAGTGAAATCGTCTGCAAGCAGTACAGCAGAACACTCTGGAATAAATGAGCTCGACATAAGTCCCCCAAGATTACATACTCTCGCAGATGGCAATTTCTCTGCGATGGTAACTCATGCAGGCACAGGTTACTCAGTTTCAAATGGCATCATGACAAATTCCTGGAAACCTGACCCCACTGAAGATCCTCTTGGATTTTTCTTTTACATTAAAGATACAGAAAATGGTAAATTTTGGTCTGCAATGCATCAACCAGTTAAACGAAAACCAGACAGATATGATACCTGGTTTCACAACGGTAAAATTGAATGTTCTCGGGTTGACGATTGGATTGAAACAACCTCTGAAATTTGTGTTTCTGTCGATCACCAAATCGAACTCAGAAGACTAACTCTAACCAACTATTCTGATCGCGAACGTATTCTTGAGATATCTAGTTATGCTGAAATTGTGCTAAATAGGATAGTTGATCATAATGCGCATCCCACATTCTCTAAACTATTTGTAGAAACGGAATATTTACCAATGCACCATTCTATTTTGGCTAAAAGAAGACCACGTAGTAAGGAAGAAAAACCAATTTGGCTCGTTCATACTATTGCTTGCAATGAACATGACCAACCTAATTCGCTGGAATTTGAGACAGAAAGATCAAATTTTATTGGTAAAGGCAGAACTTTAAGCAATCCAACGGCAATGGATGACGGAAACCGTTTTAAAGGTTCCCAAGGAAATGTATCAGATCCGATCGTTAGCTTCCGAAAAAAAGTTAAGCTTAATACCGGACAAAAAATCAAAATTTCATTCGGTCTTGGCTTTGCCAGATCAAGAGATGAGGCTATACAAATGGCTGATATTTATGACAGCCAGCAAGCTGTTAACAGGGCTTTTGATCTTGCTGCCGTACATGGGCCGGTGCAGTTAAATCATATTGCAATAAATAGCAGACAGGCACACTACTTCCATAAACTGTCTTCTTATATTTACTATGCAGACCCCTTGTACAGGACAAATAAATATCTGCTTCAACTCAATCAGAAAAAACAGCATGACCTTTGGCCATATGGAATATCTGGTGATTTTCCATTGGTTATATTCCGAATCAATGATACCAAACAACTTAAACATGTGAAATCTTTATTCAAGGCACATGCTTTCTGGAGAATGCGAGGTATAGAATCTGAACTGCTTATTATAAATGAACATGCCCCTGGGTATATAGATGAAGTACAAGATGCAATTCAGTTAGCTATTGAGTCTTCACTTGAGCGGGATGTTTTCAATAAAAGAGGAGGTGTATTTACATGTAGGGCTGATAAAATCAAAGAGGAAGATTTCACGCTCTTATTCAGTGTAGCTCACGCTATTTTTGACAAAAACTTACCTGATTTTTCAAAAACAAAAGAATCTGCAGAAACCAATTCATGGTATATCGAAGGTGAAAAAACAAAGTATTCTCCCCTAAAAGAATCAGAGATTATAACAGATGATTTATTTAAGGAAAAACAGCATAAACTGCAATTCTTTAATGGATATGGTGGGTTCTCTGAAGATGGAAAAGAATATCATATTCTGATTAAAAAAGATCCAGATACTGGCTTTCATATTTTTCCTCCCCTACCATGGATTAACGTAATTGCAAACAGCCAATTTGGTTTTACAGTTTCTGAGCGTGGCGCTGGTTATACCTGGAGTGAAAACAGCAGGGAAAATAAACTAACATCATGGTCTAATGATCCGATTACAGATTTGCACTCTGAAGCGTTTTACATTAGGGATGAAAAAACAAAGAAATACTGGTCACCTACACCTGGTCCTGTTGTTGGTCCAGGATTTTACCATGTCACACACGGGTTTGGTTTCACAAGCTTCCATCTCACTTCTAATAATCTAGATCAAAAACTTATACAATTCGTTCCTGAAAATGAATCCGTAAAAATTTCTAAACTCATTTTGAAAAACACCGGAAGTGAAATACAGAAACTTTCTGTATTCAGGTATTTAGAGAGGGTTTTAGGTGTTGAAAGAACAAGCGCTTCCCGATTTGTTATTCAGGAAGCTTCTGATGATGGAAAAACTATATACGCAAGAAACAATTACAATAATGAATTTGCAGGGAGAACCGTATTTACTTCGGTCATCAATTCTTTACAAGATTCTAGTTATCGTTTCACAACAGACCGTCAGCAATTTATTGGAAGAAATTGCTCTTTGGACAAGCCACTTGCGATCACTTCAACAGAATTTCTTGAAAACAGAATTCAGACAGGGGGTGATTCTTGTTCCGCAATTCAAACTATTTTTGAGTTAGCTTCTGGTGAAGAAGTAACTCTCATCTTTCTGGAGGGAGAAACCCAAACAAGAAATGAAGCAGATTCGATCATTCAGTATTATTCGGACATTACACAGGCAGACACGGAGCTTCAAAATATCAAGGGCTTTTGGAGAAAATTGCTTTCAAAAATTCAAGTCACAACACCAGATAAATCCTTGGATGTGATGATGAATGGTTGGTTGATGTATCAAACCATATCCAGCCGAATTTGGGCACGTACCGCTTTTTATCAGGCTGGAGGAGCATTTGGCTTTAGAGATCAATTGCAGGACGCCACTGCCGCAATGTATGTAAACCCCCAATTGTGCCGTAAACAAATTTTGCTGCATGCCAGACATCAATTTAAAGAAGGGGATGTACTGCATTGGTGGCACCCTCCAACAGGGAGAGGAATTCGTTCCAAAATTACAGATGACCGTCTCTGGCTGCCTTATGCGGTAGAGTTTTATTTACAATCTACAAATGATGAATCTATCCTAAAAGAGGAATTAACCTATATTTTTGCACGAGATCTTAAGCCTTCTGAACATGAAGCCTACCTGCATCCAAATACACTTCAAGATAAAGGTACACTTTATGAACACTGTTGTAAGGCCATTGATATTTCACTTCAATTTGGTATTCATGATCTACCTCTGATAGGTGGAGGAGATTGGAACGACGGTATGAACCGAGTGGGTGAAGAAGGAAAAGGAGAAAGTGTATGGCTTGGATTTTTTATCTATTATATTTTAATACGATTTGAAAAAGTTTGCCGGATAATGAATGATATTTCTAAGGCAGATGAATACAACACTTTAGCAGCAGATCTTAAAGAAAAACTCAACACAGAAGGCTGGGACGGAGAATGGTATTTAAGGGCATTTTATGACGATGGGACACCTCTTGGTTCTTCAAAAAATAATGAATGCAGAATAGATGCTATCTCTCAAGCTTGGTCTATTTTTTCAGAAGTTGCTTCTGAAGAACGAAGCAAACAAGCATTGACTGCTGTAGAAGAAAATCTAGTTTCTGAAGATGACGATTTAATTCGTTTACTCACACCTCCATTTAATAAAACTGATAAAGATCCAGGTTACATCAAAGGCTATATTCCGGGAGTTAGGGAAAATGGCGGACAATATACACATGCAGCCTTATGGACAGTCAAAGCATTTGCAGAAATGGGGTATGGAGAAAAGGCTGTTCATTATTTGAATATGATAAATCCTATAAATCATTCACTTAACCAGGAATCAGCAGATAAGTACAAGGTAGAACCTTTTGTTGTAGCAGCAGATGTTTACGGTGAAGCCCCACTTACAGGAAAAGGTGGCTGGACTTGGTATACTGGTTCAGCTGGATGGATGTACAGAGTTGCATTAGAATCTGTCTTAGGCTTGCAATTAAATGGCGACTCCATTTTGTTGAAACCTTCCATTTCTAAAAGTTGGAAAGAGTATAGTATTGATATGGTTTTAGATAACAACAAAACAACTTATTCTATTACTATAGAAAATCCAGAAGGACTTCAGTCGGGTATGCTTGAAGGAAGCATTGATGGAGAATATGTAACTTTCAAAAATTTACCTGCAATTATCCCCATAAAAAAAGACAAGCAAAGACATGAAGTTATGTTGACAATTAAAAAGGTATAATTTAAAATAATTATATATTTTTATTCATTTAACTCATAATCGATTAATTATTTTTTTATATAACAGGTTGTATTCAAAACTAGATTTCAGAACTAATAAGAGTAATAATACCAAAGATAAATTACATGTTTTGTACTTCTTACGGTCTGATTCATGAAACTCAACTAACTTCTAATTAGATGGCAGAAAATAACAGCGGAAGTCCTCTCGAAGATGCATATCGCAAAGAATGGAAAGAAATTGTAGAGTACCTTTCTACCAACCTTGAAAAAGGCCTTTCCATCGAGGAGGCAAAGAAAAAACTCGAAGAGCACGGACCTAATAAACTCAAAGAACAAGAAAAACGTTCTATTTGGGAAATCATGATTTCTCAAATCAATAATCCAGTTATTTATTTGCTTACAGTTGCTTCAATAGTTGCATTTATTTTTGGAGACACACCTGAAGCAATTGCTATCCTCATAGTTCTTCTTTTAAACACAATTATAGGGTTTTGGATGGAGTTTCAAGCTCAAAAGTCGATGGAAGCCATTAAAGAAATGGATAAAATTCGAGCTAATGTAATTAGAAAGGGTAAAAAAAAACAAATTGATGCAGAAGAAGTAGTTCCTGGTGATATACTTATCGTAGAATCTGGTGATTTTGTCTCAGCAGATGCACGCATAATTGAAGCCACTGAGTTACAAGTGGATGAATCTCCACTCACAGGTGAGTCGGTTCCTGTAAGCAAAAATGCTGAGGTTTTAAAAGAAGAGCTGCAGGTAGCAGACAGAATAAATATTCTTCATAAAGGAACAGCTGTGACTGGAGGCAAATCCAAAGCTATAGTGACTAAAACTGGAATGGAAACAGAAGTCGGCAATATTTCTGCTTTGGTTCAAGATCAAAACGAAAAAGAAACCCCGCTCAATCAAAAACTCAACAAATTAACCCGTAGCCTCATTTGGGTTATTTTAGGTATGGCAGCTGCTTTTTTTGTATTGGGATGGATTGCAGGAAAAGAGATCTACCAGCTCGTCCAAACTGCTATCGCTTGGTCTATTGCTGCAATTCCTGAAGGCTTACCTATTGTAGCTAGTATTGCTCTAGCGAGGGGTATGTTCCGATTATCCAAAAAAAATGTGCTCATAAAACAACTTGGAGCTGTAGAAACACTTGGCGAAACCACAGTTATTTTTACTGATAAAACAGGAACCTTAACCGAAAATAAACTTACGGTTAATACCTTTCAATTCCCCGAGCAAGATATTACCAAAGTGGAATGGGAAAAAGGAAATCCACCTAAGCTAAAAGGTTCCAAAGACATAGCTAAGAATAAAAACTTGAGGCAGATCCTTAAAATTTCTGTATTAGCTAATGATGCCTCTTTAGATAATGATGAAGATGATTCCTCTAAAAAAGAGAAGGGCAATCCAAAAGGAAAAATTAAAAAATCTAAGGCTAGCGGAGATCCTCTGGAAATTGCTTTATTACAGTTTGTGGAAGGGTTTGATTCAGATTTTTATCAGAAAAACAAAAAACTCAACCGAGAGCTTCATGATCCATTCGATTCAGAATCGATGATGATGGGAGCAGTTCATAAAACTGAAGAAGGTTTTTACATTTCTGGGAAGGGCTCAACAGAAGCAATTCTTAAACGATCCAAAAGTATTCTGATAAATGGAGAAGTAAAAAACATTACAGAAGATGATAAAAAGGAATGGGAAGATAAAAATAATGTTCTTGCAGAAGACGGTTTGCGAGTACTTTCCTTTGCATTTAAGAATACGGATTCCCTACCAGACGGAAAAGAAGAAGAAGATTTCTTACAAGATCTAGTTTTTGTTGGCCTAATTGGATTTTTAGATCCTCCAAGAAAAGAAGTAGCAGATTCTATAGAAACAGCAAAAAAAGCAGGAATAAAAGTAGTTATGGTCACTGGTGACCATCCTGGCACTGCCTTTAATGTGGCTAAACATACTCATCTATGTGAAGAAGAAGCGGTAAAGGATAAGGTTGTTCTCCATGGGAAGAATCTGCAAGTAGAATTGAAAAAGAAAGGCAATGAAAAAATTAAAGACACGCTTGTCTTCTCTAGAGTAGATCCAGGACAAAAACTCAGTTTGATAAAACACTATCAAAAAGAAGGAGAGATTGTTGGCATGACAGGAGATGGTGTAAATGATGCCCCGGCTCTTAAAAAAGCTGACATAGGTATTGCTATGGGGAGAAGAGGAACTCAGGTAGCTCAGGAAGTTTCTGATGTGGTTCTGAAGGACGACGCTTTCGGTTCTATTGTGGAAGCTATCAGGGAAGGTCGTATCATCTTCGGTAACATACGCAAATTTGTTGTATACCAATTATCCTATCATCTTGCTGAGATCTTTATTATTGCCTTGATGAGTTTTACACTTTTTATACTGCCTATTTTACCACTGCAACTTCTTTTACTGAATTTGCTCTCAGATGTATTTCCTGCACTTGCGCTAGGAATTGGAAAAGGAACTTCTAAAGTCATGCAAATGCCTCCCAAAGATCCTAAAGAACCTATTCTTGCCAAAAAAAGTTGGAGACAGATTATAGTTTATGGAGTCATCATTGCTATACCAATAAGTGGTGCTTATCTCTATTCCCATTATGTCTGGGGAGAATCTGAAGCTATAAATAACAATATTGCTTTTTTTAGTCTTGCTTTTTGTCAGTTTATCCATGTCTTTAATATGCGTGGAGCTAATGAAAATTTCTTCAATAACCAGGTGACTCGTAACAAATGGGTATGGATGGCTATTGCATTGTGTTTTGCTGCTGTAATGACATCTTATTTTGTTCCAGCGTTGGCTTCTATTTTTTCTTTTCAGCAACTCGAATCGAAAATCTGGATACTCATCGCAATTGCAAGTATCACGCCTACTGTGATTATACAGAGCATCAAAGCTATTTGGAAGGAATTTTAAAGTTTAGTAGTTATAATACAAAAATTAGCCATTAGTCTTATTTGCAGTTGATAGTAATGGGCTTTCTGAAATATATAACATGTGTCTTATTATTCAGCGATCATTTTACTGGGTCTTTTTTACTAATTATGACCGGGTTTTCCCTCCTGGCTCTGTAATCAATTTTTTGTCAATTTATATAAGTCCGCTTATAAGCTTTGTAAAGTGTTCGCTCGTTTCTAAATACTCTAACTATTCAGCAAAATCTTTATCCTGCATTCTTATCTCAATAGTTTTTCTCTAAACCAATGCATTGATTTGCGAAGAGTCCAAACAAAAAAGGCCTGAGATTCTGGATGAATTCACGAGCTCAACCATATCTTCAATTTTCATATCCTCAAATGTGGTAAAAATATTAATATCTGCGCTCCGACCTCTGGCAACATGCTCTTTCAAATCCCCTTGCCTCACGTCCAGATTTGTATTTTTCGGAAATCTCACCATATAATTTAATCTCTTTATATCATCTGAAGTAAAACAATTCTCCTCTTCACAAACGACATGAACATTGAGCGTTCCTTTCCAGTTTTGAGACATGAGAATTGATGTCAAAATTGACAAATTATTATTCCCAATGTCAAAAGATTCTTTCCAGTCTGACGGAATATTTTTTAACCAAAGGTGAATACTTTTCTCTATAGCCAGGCTTGCCGTAGAATAGGGAATATACAAAAGCATACCGTAATCATTCTTGCGCGTATCCTGATACAACTTATTTATATTTTCTGGCACATAATCGGAAGAATCCAAACTTACAAAGATTGTATTTGGTTTAAAAAAGGCTGCATTTAAGGATTGCATACTTGCATTTACGGTGGGATTAAAGCCTTCATTATCGACCATGGTATAAGAAGCCGATAATTTCAGCTCAGAAAATTTTCTGACTGATTTTATGACAAATGACTGGAGATACCTCTGCTCTTTTTCATCTGTATTTTTCAGCAGCAAAATCTTTGCCGACCCTTGAGGCTTTATGATAGAATAAATGAGTTTAAATGAACTTCTTAAGTCCTTAGCTCTTATAACAGGAACCAACAGGTCCGGCCGCCAGGACCTTACCTCCTTCTCTTTTCTTAGCTCGTTGCTCTTCTTTGTAGCCCATTCTGCTAAAGCTGTAAACAAACCACTTCTGGAGTCACCAGCTTCAGATTTAAGCCTCAGGCTCATCAGGTATAAATAAAAAACAATGATGAATACCAGTGAAAAAATAGCTACCATAACGTTTAAAATAAACATCATAGCAATAGAACCCAAAGCTCCCAGAGCAGGAATAATCATACTCAGCCTGAGTGTAGGTCTAAAGCTGGGTAAATTGAGAGATTGCTCTATCAAAACTATAACATTGACCATAGCGTAAGTAATCATGAAAAACATAGTAATTAAAGGAGCAATGGTATTAAGATTTCGAAGTGACAATCCAATAATAACAATGACTGCTGTAATTAACATGGCATGTACGGGCTCACCTCTTCGTGATGATCGCTTAGCTATAAATTTACTTTTGGGTAGAATATTTTTTTCGCCTAAAGCAAGTAAAATTCTTGGTGCTCCCACAAATGAGCCAAGTGCAGAAGATAAAGTTGCACCCAGTAAACCGGCTAAAACAATAGGAGGATATAGTGATTTTTCAATGAAAATATTATAATTGTTCACAAGTTCCTCTGGACTTGCAATTAAAGCTGCTACAAAAGCAAGAGAGATGTATATTATCGTAGTCAAAACCACTGATGTAAGTGTACCATATGGAATGCTTTTTCGGGGATTGGTCAGGTCTCCAGACATATTAGCCCCTGCCATGACGCCTGTAACAGCCGGAAAAAACACCGCAAATACTATCCAAAAAGAATCACCTCCCGTACCATCGCCAGAGCCTGCAAAATCTCCGATCCATTGAAAGTCATAATTTAAATCATGAATAAAAAGTGATCCAAAAATAGAAACCAGAGAGAGCACTATAATTCCTAAAATAATATACTGGATTTTAAATGCGAAACTTGTGCTGATAAAAGCAATCACCATGATTACCGAAAAAACAGCTGCATCAAGTATCAAAGGATTAAACTCTGGTAAAAGCATTTGTAAACCTTCTCGAAACCCGAAAACATACATAGCAACAGCAATGGCCTGAGCAAAATAGAACGGTATACCTATGGCACCGCCTATTTCTACTCCCAAAGATTGAGAGATTAAACTAAACGCTCCCCCACTCCCAATACGCACATTGGTTGTAATAGAGGACAAACTCAGCGCTGTGGTGAAGGTGATTGCAACTGCAAGTAAGACAATACCAATAGCACCGCCAACTCCTGCATTACCTACCACCCAGGAGTATCGAATGTACATTATCACACCTAAAATTGTGAGCGTAGTTGGTGTAAATACACCAGCAAAAGTACCAAAGGTTTTTTTACTTTGTTCCGAATTCAAATCAGTCTTTATTTAAGCAAATTTTATTCAAGGTATTGCATGTACAATACTTATCAGATTATTAAAATTATGATTTTTAACCTAAACTCAAACAGTGAAAAAAATAAAATCTGCTTTATTTTAAATCTTTTGAAAAACTCTGTGTGAGGGATTGCAGTGGTTAACCATAAAAAAAGCCTGCCCCTGAAAGATATCATCAGGGGCAGGCTTTTTTATAATATCTCGAAATCACTTCATTCATCTGAATAAGCGATTCGTACCCATTTTACAAGCTTAAGCTTGCAAAATAGAGCCCTCAGTTTACATATTTCTACGGTACTGGCCACCGACTTCAAACAAGGCTTCAGTGATTTGTCCCAAAGAACAGTACTTGGTGGCTTCCATCAATTCTTCGAACATGTTCTCATTCTTGATAGCAGCTTCCTGAATGCGTTTCAGCTGATCCTGTGCTCTGTCTTCATAAACATGATGCAACTTGGTAAGGGTGTTGATCTGGTATTCTTTTTCCTCTTCAGTAGCTCGGATGACTTCCCTTGGTTTTACCGTTGGCGAACCTTTGGAACTCAAAAATGTATTCACTCCAATAATTGGGAATTCTCCCGTGTGTTTAAGGGTTTCGTAATGCAGACTTTCCTCTTGAATTTTGCTGCGCTGGTACATGGTTTCCATAGCGCCAAGCACCCCGCCGCGCTCTGTAAGCCGGTCAAATTCCAGCAATACAGCTTCCTCGACAAGATCTGTCAATTCTTCTATGATAAAAGAACCCTGAATTGGATTTTCATTTTTGGCAAGCCCTAATTCTTTATTGATAATCAGCTGAATTGCCATAGCACGTCTTACCGACTCTTCTGTTGGTGTGGTGATCGCTTCATCGTAGGCATTGGTGTGTAACGAATTACAGTTATCGTAAATCGCATATAGCGCTTGTAGGGTCGTACGGATATCATTAAAGTCGATTTCCTGGGCATGAAGCGATCTTCCTGAGGTCTGGATGTGATATTTCAACATCTGTGCTCTCGAATTCGCACCATACTTATCTCGCATAGCCTTAGACCAGATACGTCTGGCCACTCTGCCAATCACCGCGTATTCCGGATCGATTCCGTTGGAGAAAAAGAAACTCAGGTTAGGTCCGAATTTATTGATGTCCATGCCTCGGCTCAGGTAATATTCAACGTATGTAAACCCGTTGGAGAGAGTCAGAGCCAGTTGCGTAATTGGGTTAGCCCCAGCTTCAGCAATGTGGTAACCCGAAATAGAAACCGAATAGAAGTTTCTGACTTTGTTATTTATAAAATACTCCTGAACATCCCCCATTAAACGGATCGCGAATTCAGTTGAGAAAATACAGGTGTTCTGAGCCTGGTCTTCTTTTAAGATATCAGCCTGAACCGTACCTCGAACCACGGCGATGGTTTCCATTTTGATTTCATGGTAAACATCTGCAGGCAACACCATATCCCCAGTAACCCCAAGTAGCATCAATCCAAGTCCATTATTTCCTTCTGGAAGTTCACCCTGATAAGTTGGACGCTCGCTGCCGTTTTCTTGGTATATCTTTTTGATCTTGGCTTCAACTTCTTTTTCTAGACCGTTTTCCTTGATGTATTTCTCACACTGCTGATCGATGGCTGCGTTCATAAAAAAACCGAGCAGCATAGGCGCTGGTCCGTTTATAGTCATACTCACAGAGGTCATGGCATCAGCCAGGTCGAATCCGGAGTAAAGTTTTTTGGCATCGTCCAGACAGCAAATAGAAACTCCTGCATTACCGATTTTTCCATAGATATCTGGTCGGTGGTCTGGATCGTTTCCGTAAAGCGTCACAGAATCAAAAGCTGTGGACAAACGTTTTGCTGGTAAACCAGCACTTACGTAATGAAATCTTCGGTTTGTACGTTCAGGGCCACCTTCTCCTGCAAACATTCTCGTAGGATCTTCTCCAGTTCTTTTGAATGGGTAAAGCCCTGCTGTATAAGGAAATTCTCCTGGTACGTTTTCTTGCAATAACCATTTGAGCAAATCTCCCCAAGCTTTGTATTTTGGTAGAGCTACCTTAGGGATTTTAAGATGTGAAAGAGACTCTGAGTACGTATCAATTTTAATTTCTTTGTCTCTTACTTTAAAGGTATAAACCTCATCGGTATATTTCTGAACAACATTTTCCCAATCTAAAATTTTCTCCCAGTTGTATGGATCGAAATCCATTTTTACTCGATCGAATTCTTTTTTGAGCAGATCGACTAAAGTTTCATTTTCTGAAGTAGTTGCTTCTTTCAAATGCGCTTCTTCGATCCCATTTTTATCTAATTCAAGTTTAGAATCAGTCGCGCTTTCAAGAGTTTTGAAGATTCCGTAAAGCTTTTGTGCGACTTCCACTTGTGAGTTTGCTTTTTCATCGTAAGAACGGTTGTTTTCTGAAATTTCTGAAAGGTAACGTGTTCTTGCAGGTGGAATCACAAATATTTTCTCCGACATCTCATCGGTGATTTGGTAATCACTTTTGAGTGATGTAGATGTTTTTTCTGACAATTGATCCATGATCCTTTTGTAAAGAACATTCATTCCAGGATCGTTAAATTGAGAAGCAATAGTTCCATAAACAGGTAAGGTTTCTGGTTTGGAATCCCACAGATTGTGATTGCGCTGGTATTGCTTTTTCACATCTCTTAAGGCATCTTTGGCACCACGTTTATCAAATTTATTGATAGCTACTAAATCAGCAAAATCCAACATATCAATTTTTTCTAGCTGAGTTGCTGCACCAAATTCTGGGGTCATGACATAAAGTGAGACATCAGAATGGTCTAAGATTTCAGTATCACTTTGTCCAATACCTGAAGTTTCTAATATGATAAGGTCATAGTTGGCCGCCTTCATAACTTCCACAGCTTCCTGAACGTATTTAGACAATGCCAGGTTGGATTGTCTTGTTGCTAACGAACGCATATACACTCGCGGAGAGTTGATGGCGTTCATGCGAATTCTGTCCCCAAGCAGGGCTCCGCCCGTTCTTCTTTTGGAGGGGTCTACTGAGATAATCCCGATTTGTTTATCTTCAAAATCAACTAAAAATCGACGAACCAACTCGTCGACTAGAGAAGATTTTCCAGAACCACCGGTCCCAGTAATTCCTAAAACTGGTACTTTATTTTTATTATTTTTTTGAATAGATTCAAAAACCTCTAAAAATTCATCGTGTCGATTTTCAGCAAGTGAAATCAATCTGGCGATGGTGTTAACGTCTTTTTGATCTAAATTTTCTTTGGTTTTTTCAGGAGCTTTCAGTTTAGGCGTTGGATAATCAGCTTGTTTGACCAAGTCATTAATCATGCCCTGCAATCCCATTTCACGCCCATCGTCAGGAGAATAAATTCTGGTAATCCCATACTCCATCAACTCTTCAATTTCTTCTGTAAGGATAACTCCACCTCCACCACCAAAGATTTTAATGTGCCCTGCTCCTTTCTCCTGAAGCAAATCATACATATATTTAAAATATTCGTTGTGACCTCCTTGGTAAGAAGTCATGGCAATCGCATTCACATCTTCCTGAATAGCAGTATTAACGACTTCCTCAACACCTCTATCGTGTCCAAGATGAATCACTTCCACTCCAGTGGATTGAATAATGCGTCGCATCACGTTGATAGCAGCATCATGGCCGTCAAATAAAGAGGCGGCAGTGACAATTCGAATTTGATGTTGTGGGGTATATGGTTTTTGTTGCTCCATTATGATATTAAATTATATATAGATTTTGCGGTGTGAAATTACGAAATATTCAATTTAAAGCTGAGGATTTAAGGTTAGAATAACGAAATAATAAGTTTACCAGTATTCTAAAGTGATTAAACATTTAATACAAAAAATACTATATTTGTAAATAAATTAATTTAAATATCATAATTATGAAAAAAGTTTACTTATTTATTCCGTTATTATTTTTAATAACAAACATGAATTCACAAATCATTGATGATGATTTTGAGAGTTACAATCTAGGTCCCATGGAGCAACAAAATCCTAGTGTCTGGAGAACGTGGTCGGATGGATATTTACCAGAGGAGAGTATAGAAGTAGTTTCAAACCAATCATTCTCAGGGTCGAAATCTGGATTTATTGGAGCTGGTCCTGGACCACAAGATGCTATTTTAGATTTAGGAAACTTAACTACTGGTCAATACACATTACAATTTAAGATGTATCTTCCAACTGGCAGAGGTGGATATTTCAATATCCAAGGTGAATTACCTAATGGTACCATTACAGGCGTGTTTAATTCTGGAAATATAACATTCAATCCTGATGGGATTGACCCTGGAGTTGGAGTTGACGACCAAGGAGGATATGAATTCAATTATCCAGAAAGACAATGGTTTGATGTATCAATATTTTTCGACTTAGACGCAAGTCCTGCTCCAACATATCAATTAACAGTCGATGGAGTAGTAGCTAATCCAACACCAGCTGCTTTTCAAGCTGATGCTGTTTTAGGAGGTATTGACTTTTTTGCTGTTGATGCAAATAATAATTATTACATTGATGATATTTTATTTGATGAAGGAACTCTTTCCTCAACGGATTTTAGTTCACTTAAAATTAGTTCATATCCAAACCCCGTGGTGGATAAATTAAACATTGTTGCTTTGGAAACAATTGATAAAATCAATGTTTTCAATATTTTGGGTCAAAATGTAGTATCTCAAGCACCTAAAAGTTTAAATGCAGAAGTTGATTTTAGTAATTTAAATTCAGGAACTTATCTAGTAGAAATTTCAATTGGAAACCAAAAAGCTGTTAAGAAGATTATTAAATAACTTGATTTTTTCAAATAAATGAATTTTGAATAAACCAAAATAAGCCTGCAATAGAATTGCAGGCTTATTTATTTAATGCTCTATTTAACTCATAAGTGCAATAAACTTATTTTTAGTCTTCATAAGGTTTTATAATTAAACTTTCTAATATAATAGGGCTGTAATTTAGTAATCTTTCTATTTTTATTCTCTGTTCTTATATGTTCCTTAGTTTGATTTTCTTATGAAAAAAATCTCCTAATAAAACCTATTCTATTTTTCACTACGCCTTTACCTTGAGAGGTATAAAGTATTGAAACAAATATTTACCTTAAGCAACTCTTCTATTTCATAGTGCTTAGCAAACTCTTTGCCGTTATCAAAAGTTAAGTTTTGATACTCTTTTTTTTTGAACAGTCTTGTGGTTTGCCTTTCATCTTGATCCTGAATAAAATGATTGATTTTGGTTAACCAATTTCAGGAAAAGACAATTTTCGATCTTGAGAAAAACGAACCTGAATTATCTTACATTATGGCTAAGATCTGTTTTAATTTGAGCATAATCAACTAAAGACTCAAAATGATATACTCCCCATTTAAAAATGCTCCTCTTTAACTCCCTACAATGAATATTGTGTAAACTTTAAGTAGCTCTGCTTCGGCAAGTTAATTTAATCTAATTTGTACAAGACTTTGGATTTGATATCTTTGAACTGGTCAGTTGTTTGTATTTTTTCCCTTTAAAGATCAGTACAACTATTGAACCTAGAAATAAGTGAAAAAGTGAAAAAAATATTTTTTTTATTCTTGATGTTATTGCTTTTTTCCTGCTCAGAACTAGAGCAGCTTTCTAAAGAGATTGTAAGGTCTGAAGTAATTAGTGATCAGATAATTGCAAATGGGCTCCAGCAAGCTTTATCAAAGGGTGTAGATGAAGAAGTATCTAAATTAACTGAAGAAGATGGCTTTTATAATAATTCTCTTGTCAGAATTGGGCTTCTAGAAGAATTGTCTTCTGTCGAAAGCACCATGCGTAAGTTAGGTCTTGGTAATTTGGCTGATGAAGGTATCAAAGCTCTCAACACCACTGCTCAACAAGCCGTAAAAGAAGCTACTCCCATCTTTTTGAATGCTATACAAGACATGACATTTGAAGAGGCGCGGAACATATTGCTCGGAGAAAAAACGGCTGCTACTGCTTATTTGAAAGATAAAACTCAGACTGAATTGTACCTAAAGTTTAAACCTATCGTGAAAGATAATTTTCAAAAAGTTGGCGCGGACCAAATTTGGGAAAATGTGATTCAGAGATATAACCAAGTGCCCTTTACGAAAAGCGTCAATCCAAATCTTACAGATTATGTGACCAATGAAGCTTTAAAGGGAGTTTACAAAATGATTGGATTAGAAGAAATCCAAATCAGGAATAATTTAAATGAAAGATCTACAGATCTGTTGAGACGGGTTTTTGCTCTACAAGACTAAGTAGTTTCTAGTCGATATGGTAAGGGTTCCAAATTTTTGATAAAATCAATAACTTTTGTATTAAACACATTCGGTTGTTCTACATTGACTACGTGTCCACAATTCTTTAAAATAAACAATTTGGCTTCTTTATGCGTTTCAGAAATCTTTTTCACAGCTGGTAAAAACAAATAATCCTGTTCGCCCATCATATATAAAGAAGGGATATCGATAGCTTTTTGTCTGAAAAATTTTAACAAAGGATTTATTTCTGAAGTCAATTTAAACCAACGGATAAATTCTTTTTGGTAAAGTTTTTTAGCTTCATTTACGAAGAGATTCCGGGATTTTTTATGGTTCTTCCTGGGCATGATAATAAAAGCAAACAGTTTATATAAAATCATGTAAGGGACTACAGATTTAAAAATTACTCCCACATTTATCAAAAATCTAGACCTCACATTCATTTTCATAATTGCTCCGCCCATAATCATACTAGAGACCCGTTCTGGATAATTTTCAGCTAAATTTCTGATTAAAATTGTACCTAAAGAAATGCCAACAAAATGAGACTTTTGAATCCCATTGATGTTCAAAACCTCTACAATATCATTTGTAATAGCATCAAATGTATAATTTTCATCAAGAGAATCTTGGAGTTTAGGATTGGAATTTCCATGACCTCTCAGGTCGAGAAGCAACACATTAAATTGAGCTCTGAAAGCTCTTAATTGCTTGAACCATATCGAAGAACTTCCGCCAGCACCATGCACAAATGTCACCCACTGTTGAGATGATTTATGAAGATAAATGTTATGGTGTATCAATTTATAATTTTTTCAAATATACACAGATATCTGATTACTGAAATAAAGTCTCCGAATCCTAGCAAAACTTTATAATTTGTCCCTGAGCTGTTTAAAGTAGTCGAAGGCTTTAACTAACCTTGATCCATACCAGCTGAAATATTCTCCATCTACAATGTGTATTTTGTGAGTATTCATTTCAAATTCCTTTTTATGCTGGACTTTAAAGGGAAATGGCTCCGACGACAGGAATACATAATCTACAGATTTCAATTGATGAATACTGACTTCAGGATAGCGCGGCAAGTCATCATACACATTATCAAAATTGTTTAGTTTTAGCATATAATCGATAAATGTAGATGATCCCACAACCATCCAAGGATTTCGCCAAATAAAATAAGCTACTTTCAGTTTTGGATAATTTTTCACTTCTCTTCTGAAATTGATAAAACTGGTTTTGATGTCATCGGCAAGCTGCTTAGACCTGTTCGGTATAGCAAAGATTTCACCCAGATCCCAAATCAACTGAAGTAAATCTTCAATTGAATTTATATCACTAACGTAAACTAGATAATCTTTCGAAAGGATTTCAACGATATCGAAATCATTCTCTTCCTTATTGGCTAAAATAAAATCAGGCTTTAACTCTTCAATCTTTTCTGTCTTAATGGTTTTGGTCCCACCAACAATTTCAGCTGTTGTCCTGATGTCTTTGGGATGTACACAGAATTTTGTCACGCCCACAATTTTATCCTGTAATCCTAAATCAACCAGCATTTCGGTAAGACTTGGCACCAGGCATACGATGCGTCCGGGAGTAATATCAAAATGTAAGGCTCTGTTTAACTGGTCTTTCATAAATTAACTAAAAAAAACCAGCAGATATTTATCTGCTGGTATAAATTTAATGTTTTTAATTTAATTATGCTGAAGGTGCCCAGGAAGAACATAACATTCCGGGAGCCGCTTTAGAAGGATGTGCACAATTTGAAGTTTCGTGTTTCTCACAATTCGTACAACTCCTTTCATTTTTAAGTTCAGCTTTCATATCAAATAAATCGCAGGTGTATTTTTGGGACACCAACACCTCATGCTTACTACAAAATGTTTTTTCAACTAAATTTTTACAATTGCTGCAATTGTTCGCAAATCTGATAGCCATATGATTAAGTTTTAAGGATTATTCCGATTTTAAAACCAATATAGACAGAAGCGAAAGTAATTTTGTTAAAAATTAAGCAAATCGTTACAATACATTATTAGACTGATTAAAAATAAAAAGCACTTGTTTTTACAAACAAGTGCTTTTTTAATTGCGATAATAAATTAGAATTTATTTTACTTGATCGACTACAGCTTTAAAAGCTTCAGGATTGTTCATAGCTAAATCCGCAAGGACTTTTCTATTCAATTCTATGTTGTGAGCTTTTACTTTTCCCATAAATTGAGAATAAGATAAACCGTGTAATCTCGCAGCGGCATTAATTCTTATGATCCAAAGTGATCTAAAATTTCTTTTCTTGGTCTTGCGGTCTCTGTAAGCATATAACATTGCTTTTTCGACTGCGTTTTTGGCTACTGTCCAAACGTTTTTACGACGTCCGTAGTATCCTTTTGCTTGCTTCATTATTTTTTTACGTCTGGCTCTGGAAGCGACAGAATTTGTTGATCTTGGCATATTTTAAAGTTTTTTGTAGTAGGCAGTTATGAATAACATTTTATGAGCCTATCTCCATGGATTAATAATTAACCTTGTTTGCTTATTTTAAGCGTAATTGAGTTTTGATGCTGTGCTCATCGGCTTTATCTACTAAACCGCTATGAGTTAACTTCAATTTTCTCTTTTTTGACTTTTTGGTCAAAATGTGACTTTTGAATGCATGTTTACGTTTTATTTTACCTGTTCCGGTAAGTTTAAAACGTTTTTTAGCACTCGACTTTGTTTTCATCTTAGGCATCTGGAATATATATTAAGGATTATCGCAATTATTTTTTAGAAATTGGGGCAAGAATCATAATCATTCTTTTACCCTCCAATTTTGGCATTTGCTCTACTTTAGCTAAATCTTCTAAATCTTGAGCTAATCTTAAAAGTAAAATTTGACCTTTATCTTTAAAGACTATGGAACGACCTTTGAAAAACACAAAAGCTTTTAATTTTGCTCCATCTTTAAGAAATTTCTCAGCATTTTTCTTTTTGAATTCGTAATCATGATCGTCTGTATTTGGACCAAAACGAATCTCCTTAACAACTACTTGGGTTGTTTTCTGCTTGAGCTGTTTTTCTCTTTTTTTCTGTTCATACAAGAATTTCTTGTAATCCATAACTTTACAAACAGGAGGATCTGCTTTAGGAGAAATTTCTACTAAATCTAACTCTTGTTCTTCGGCCATGGCCAAAGCTTCTTTGAGTGAATAGATGTCTACGTCAACATTTTCACCAACGACACGAACCTTTGGAGCTCTTATCTTGTCGTTGATTTTATGAGGATTCTCTTTGATCTGCCTCGGGGCCTGTCTTGATTTTTTTCTACGTATTGCTATGGCTAAATATTTTTTTAATTAAACTTCGAATTTATAAATTTCTTTTTCTGTCTCTGCATTTAAAATCTTGGCAAAACTTTCTATAGGCATTTCACCTAAATCATCTCCGCCATGTTTTCTTACTGAAACGGTATCATTATCAACTTCCGCTTCTCCAACAATCAACATATAAGGAATCTTATTCATTTCGGCTTCACGGATTTTCTTACCCATGGTCTCACCTCGATTGTCAAACGTAGCGCGAATTTCGTGTTTTTTCAGTAAACTTAAAACTTTTTTAGAATAATTTTCATATTTCTCACTGATTGATAGGATAGTAGCTTGTTCTGGCATCAACCATAAAGGGAAATTACCACCTGTATGTTCAAGCAGAATCGCTATAAAACGCTCTAAGCTACCAAATGGAGCCCTATGTATCATCACCGGCCTGTGCATTTCGTTGTCACTTCCCTTGTATTCCAATTCAAATCGCTCTGGAAGGTTATAATCCACTTGGATAGTTCCTAACTGCCACTGTCTTCCTAAAGCGTCTTTCACCATGAAATCCAACTTCGGGCCATAGAAGGCAGCTTCTCCAGTCTCTACTTTATAATTAAGTCCTTTTTCTTCAGCAGCATTTAAAATAGCTGCTTCTGCTTTTGTCCAATTTTCATCTGATCCAATGTATTTTGAAGGATTTTCTGGATCCCTTAAAGAGACCTGAGCCGTGAAGTTTTCAAATCCTAAAGAACCAAATACATAAAGAACTAAGTCGATTACTTTTTTGAATTCTTCATCCAATTGTTCTGGCATACAAAAGATATGCGCATCATCCTGGGTAAAGCCTCTCACTCTCGTAAGCCCATGTAATTCCCCGCTTTGCTCATAACGGTAAACCGTCCCAAATTCAGCATAACGCTGTGGCAAATCTCTGTAACTCCACGCCTGCGAATTAAAAATTTCACAGTGATGAGGACAATTCATTGGTTTTAAAAGGTATTCTTCACCATCTTGGGGAGTTTTAATAGTTTGAAAACTATCTTCTCCATATTTCTGATAATGACCTGAGGTCATATATAATTCCTTCTGACCAATATGCGGAGAAACCACTGGCTGGTATCCTGCCGCTTCTTGTGCGTCTTTCAAAAATTTCTCCAATCTATCTCTTAGCGCTGCTCCTTTTGGTAGCCAAAGAGGTAAACCTTGCCCCACTTTTTGAGAAAAAGTGAATAATTTTAATTCTTTTCCAAGTTTTCTGTGATCACGCTTTTTGGCTTCTTCGAGTAATTCTAAATACTCCTTTAGTTCTTTTTGCTTCGGAAATGAAACCCCGTAAATTCTTGTGAGTTGTGGATTATTCTCATCCCCTCTCCAATATGCTCCAGCGATATTCATCAGCTTTACAGCCTTTACAAAACCCGTATTTGGAATATGACCTCCCCTGCATAAATCGGTAAAGTCATCATGATCACAAAATGTGATTTCACCGTCTTCAAGATTCTCTATCAATTCAACTTTGAAGGGATTGTTTTTAGATTTATAATACTCTAAAGCTTTAGATTTTGACACTGAACGCATTTCGAAATCATGCTTCCCTCTAGCAAGCTCGAGCATCTTAGCTTCAATCTTAGGAAAATCATTTTCAGAAATAACCTCTCCATTAAGATCTACATCATAATAAAACCCATTCTCAATAGAAGGTCCAATAGTAAGATTTACATCTGGATACATTTTCACAATAGCTTGCGCCAAAATGTGTGATGTAGAGTGCCAAAAGGCTTGTTTACCTTCATCATCATTGAAGGTTAGCAAAACCAAATTACCATCTTCATGAAGTGGAGTTGTAGTTTCTACAATAGTATCATTAAATTTTGCAGAAATCACATTTCTAGCTAAGCCTGAGCTTATGCTTAAAGCAACTTGAATAGGTGTTGTTCCATCCTCATATTGCTTCACACTTCCATCTGGTAAGGTAATATTGATCATTGATATTTATTTTAAGCAAAGATACTAGGTTAATATTTCTTTGCAACATGAAATCTTGTTTGTTTAGGTCTTTATTATCATGATAAAACTGATTATTTCAAAACACAAAACCACTTCTCTGAAGTGGTTTTGTAGCTAAAAACATCTGTGTTATTATTTTATCAATTTGAAACTTCTTTCCACGAAATTGGTGAGCTCCTCGCCTTTCAAAAGGTTTTGAGAAAGCAATGCCAAATCCAAAGTTTGCTTTATCAGCGTTTCTTTTTTGGAATCTTCTTTTGCTTTCAGAATTTTTGAAATCAGTGGGTTGTTTATATTGACCACAAGATTATACATCTCTGGCATGTTTCCCATTCCAAACATTCCACCACCACCGGTTTGCTGCATCTCTTTCATACGACGCATAAATTCTGGCTGAGTTATCATGACTGGTGCTGTGTCAGAATCTAACGCTTCTAGCTGAACCGTGTATCTTTCTTTAGGCACAACGGTTTCGAAACTAGTTTTTACGGTTTCTTTTTCTTCTTCAGACAATTTAGAAACTTGCTCAGTTTCTTTTTTGATTAAGTTATCTACGTGATCACTATCTACTCTCACGAAAGACACTTTTTGCTCGTTTTCTTGCTCTAGTTTCTGAATCAAGTGAGGAACAATCGGAGAGTCTAACAGCAATACTTTATAACCTTTCGCTTCAGCTCTTTTGATGTAACTGTGTTGTTGATCTTTGTTGGATGCATATAAAACAACTAGTTTTCCCTCTTTATCGGTCTGTAACTCAGTGATATCATTTTTGAGTTCTTCAAAAGTGAAATACTGATCTCCTGTAGTTGGATACAATGCAAATTTTTGAGCTTTTTCAAAAAACTTGTCTTCGGACAGCATTCCGTATTCAATTACAACTTTGATATCGTTCCATTTCTTTTCGAAATCTTCTCTGTTATCGTTAAAGAGTGATTTTAATTTATCAGCTACTTTTCTGGTGATATAGCTAGCGATTTTTTTCACAGCTCCATCAGCCTGCAAGTAAGATCTTGAAACGTTAAGCGGGATATCTGGAGAATCGATAACACCTTTCAGCATTGTCAAAAATTCTGGAACAATACCTTCTACATTATCAGTTACAAACACCTGGTTTTGATATAGCTGAATTTTATCCTTTTGAATCGACAAGTCGTTTGTCAATTTTGGAAAATATAAAATACCAGTTAAGTTGAAAGGGTAATCTACATTCAAGTGAATATGAAATAACGGCTCTTCAAACTGGGTTGGGTATAATTCTCTATAAAATGAATTATAATCTTTATCCTCTAGTTCTGCAGGTTGTTTAGTCCACGCTGGATTTGGATTATTGATAATGTTATCAACAGTCACTTTTTTTGGCTCTTCATCTTCCTTAGCATCTTCAGCTTTTGGAAGTTCTTTTTCTTTAGTTCCAAATTTGATAGGAACTTGCATAAATTTATTATACTTAATTAAAAGCTCATTAATTCTATGCTCTTCCAGAAATTCTTTCTCATCATCATTGATATGAAGAACAATTTCAGTACCTCTTTCAAGCTTATCGCCTTCTTCTAAAGTAAATTCAGTAGTCCCTTCACAGGTCCAGTGTGCTGCTGGCTCGTCTTTCCAAGATTTGGTTTTTATCTCCACTTTATTTGCTACCATAAAAGCAGAATAAAACCCAAGTCCAAAGTGACCGATGATACCTGTATCCTTAGCATCAGAATCTTTATATTTTTCTAAAAATTCTTCAGCTCCAGAGAAAGCAACTTCGTTAATGTATTTTTCGACTTCATCTTTAGTCATTCCCACACCTTCATCAATAATATGAAGAGTTTGATTGTCTTTATCTATTTTAATTTCGATTTTAGGTTGACCAATATCTATTTTGGATTCACCTATTCTAACTAAATGGTTCATTTTAAGAGTCGCATCGGTTGCGTTAGAAATAAGTTCTCTTAAAAAGATTTCGTGATCGCTGTAAAGAAATTTCTTAATAAGTGGAAAAATGTTTTCCACTGATACATTAATATTACCTGTAGCCATATGTTTTGTATTTGATTTTATACATTGATAACAAACCGAATACCGCATGTCCTTTTATGACAAACTGACAGAAAACTGTATATTTAACAAAAGATTTCGTTTAAAGTTGACGCCTCAAGATTAAACAGTAATTATATTTGTATATAAACTATTTATTATGGCAGCTAAAACTAAAGTTGAAAAGAAAATATCAAAAATTGATATTCTAACCTATTATATGGATCATGTATTAGAACATGAGCATACGCCTAAATCAGTTTACAAATTTGCCAAGGATCATAAGTTTGAGGAAAAAGATTTTTATAAGTATTTCGGAAACTTTGAAGCTTTGAGGGAAGAGATTTGGGAAAGCTTTTTTGAAAATGCTCATACTTTAATGACAAATAATGAAGAGATTGAATCTTACAGCAGCAGAGAAAAAATGTTGACTTTTTTCTACACTTTTTTTGAAATCTTAACTGCAAATAGAAGTTATGTTCTTTATGTGATCGAAGAAAGTGATGAACATCTTAAAAATTTAAAACAACTTAAAGGTCTTAGGAGAAATATAAAATCTTTTGCCAAGGAACTAATTGAAGATGATAACGATGAAAAAAATTACAGCTTCTTAAAACGAAATGAAAAAATTTATTCCGAAGGTGCTTGGATTCAGTTTTTATTTTTACTCAAATTTTGGAAAGACGACAAATCAGCAGATTTTGAAAAAACTGATGTAGCGATAGAAAAATCTGTAAACACGATTTTTGATGTTTTTGATAATACACCCTTAGAGAAAGTCTTCGATTTTGGAAAATTTCTCTACAAAGAAACAATGAAGTAATAGATGAAAACAATTGATAAAATTCCTACGGGAAAATTTAGTAGAACCTCAAAACTTATTGGTACTGGCACTAAAATTGGAGCTAACTATTTGAAATATTATTCCAAAAAAGCTTTCAACCCAGAACTAACTAGAGAGAGTTTAGACGAAGAAAATGCATCTGATATTTATGATGGATTAAAGAATCTGAAAGGAAGTGCGCTTAAAGTAGCTCAAATGCTTTCTATGGAGAAAAGTTTATTACCAAGCGCTTATGTAGAAAAATTTAGTTTAGCACAATTTAGTGTTCCTCCACTCTCAGCACCATTGGTAAGAAAAACTTTTAAAAAATATAACGGAAAATATCCAGAGGAAATATTCGATAAATTTACTTCAGAATCTGTTAATGCAGCCAGTATTGGTCAGGTACACAGAGCTGAAAAAGATGGAAACAAATATGCCATCAAAATTCAATATCCTGGTGTGGCCGATAGTATAAGTTCTGATTTGGCGATGGTAAAGCCAGTCGCGACAAGAATGTTTAATTTAAAAGGAAAAGACTCTGAAAAATACTTTAGGGAAATTGAAGATAAATTAATTGAAGAAACCGATTACATTCTAGAAGTAGAACAAAGTAAGCGTATTTCTGAAGCCTGCGCAGTAATTCCAGGTCTTAAATTTCCAAAGTATTATGAAAATCTATCCAGTGAGCGAATCATCACTATGGATTGGATGGAAGGTAAGCATCTCAGTGAATTTGTAAAACAAGACTTTTCTGAAGAGGTTGGAAACGAAATTGGTCAAACACTTTGGAACTTTTACATGTTTCAATTTCACAAATTAAAAGAAGTTCATGCCGATCCTCATCCTGGAAACTTTTTAATTGATAAAGATTATAATCTTATTGCTATTGATTTCGGCTGTATCAAAAACATACCTAATAAATTCTATACTCCGTATTTTGAATTAGCTGAACCTGAAAACATTAATAATCCTGATTTTTTTCTTCAGAAATTGAAAGAATTAGAAATCATAAGACCAGACGATTCAGAAAAAGAAATTGAATACTTTTCAGCTTTATTCCATGAAATGCTGAGTTTATTTACGAGTCCATTCCATAAAGACACATTCGATTTTGGAGACGAAGAATTTTGGAGTAAAGTTTCTGGATTGAGTGAAAAATACAGCAGTGATAAAGAACTGAGAAAAATGAATGGTAATAGAGGGAGTAAGCATTTCCTTTACATAAACAGAACTTTTTTTGGCCTTTACAACTTACTACATGACTTAAACGCAAAGGTTGACATCAACGATTATAAAAAATATATATAAAATATTTAAGATTATTGGTTAGGTTGGTTGGAAAACGCTCTTTGAAATAAGTAAGAGAGCGTTTTCTTTTTAGTT
The DNA here is from genome assembly GCF_042677225.1 of Psychroflexus salinarum. Classification (NCBI taxonomy): domain Bacteria; kingdom Pseudomonadati; phylum Bacteroidota; class Flavobacteriia; order Flavobacteriales; family Flavobacteriaceae; genus Psychroflexus; species Psychroflexus salinarum. Next base: position 68,095 of record NZ_JBHTIV010000023.1, on the reverse strand, counting down.
TAAAGATTATGTGATGCCCAATAATCCTTACCTTGCATTGCAAAATAATTAAAAAAAATATGTACAAATCTAAGATAATAGGATTAGGAAAGTATGTTCCAGAACATGTGGTTACAAATCACGATTTAAGTCAACTGATGGACACTTCAGATGAGTGGATTCAAGAAAGAACTGGTATCAAGGAGCGCAGACATATTAAGAAAGGTGATGGAAACTCTACATCTACAATGGGCTTAAAGGCTGCTAAGCAGGCTATTGAAAGAGCTCAAATAAATAAAGATGACATTGAGCTTATTGTTTTTGCCACACTTAGTCCCGACTACTATTTTCCAGGGTGTGGTGTCCAAATCCAAGAAAAGCTTGGGATTAAAACCTGCCCAGCTTTAGACGTAAGAAATCAATGTAGTGGTTTTGTTTACGGTATCTCTGTGGCAGATCAATTCATTAAAACGGGCATGTACAAAAATGTACTTGTCATAGGTAGCGAAAATCACAGCGGAGGGCTTGATATGACGAATAGAAGTAGACACGTTTCCGTGATTTTTGGAGATGGTGCTGGTGCAGCTTTACTTACCAGAAGTGATGATGAATCTGGTATTCTCTCAACGCATTTACATTCTGAAGGTGAGTATATCGATGAATTATCTTTGAGAGGTCCATCGACTGAGAAATGGGTTCCTGAGATTATAGCAGAAAACCCCCAAGAAGACATTCCATATTATCCAAAGATGAACGGGCAGTTAGTTTTCAAAAACGCCGTTGTTAGATTTTCCGAAGTTATAAAAGAAGGGCTTGACTTTAATAACCTTACAAAGGAAGATATCGACATGTTTATTCCGCATCAAGCTAATTTACGGATATCCCAGTTTATACAAAATAAACTAGGACTTGATGACAATCAAGTTCATAATAATATTCAGAAATACGGCAACACTACTGCTGCATCTATTCCAATAGCACTTACTGAGGCTTGGGAAGAGGATAAAATAAAGAAAGGCGACTTAGTTGTTCTTGCAGCTTTTGGAAGTGGTTTTACTTGGGGAAGTGTGATAATTCGCTGGTAAAAAGTTATCACTCATTGAGTTTTAATCAAAAAAAAATCCTGTGAAATAATTTCACAGGATTTTTTTTTGATTAATGAATTTTTACATCTTTAATTTTTCTTTTTGTTCCTCCTCTTGTGGCATTTTATCCGCTAGATCGATTCCTTTTTTCTTAACTGAATCAAACATCACTGGAGTAGCTATGAATACAGAAGAATAAGTACCTACGATTACTCCAATTATAAGAGCAAACATAAATCCTCTTATACTGTCACCCCCGAAAATAAATATTGCTATCAATACTACAAGTGTTGTCAAAGATGTATTTATTGTTCTACTTATTGTTGAGCTTACTGCTAGGTTAATAAGTTTATCCATTTTCCAAGATGGATGCTCATTAAAGAATTCTCGAATTCTATCAAACACAACAACTGTATCGTTTAATGAGTAACCAATTACTGTAAGGATAGCTGCTATAAAAGCTTGGTCGATCTCCAAACTAAATGGTAATACATTATATAATAAAGAAAATAAACCTAACACTATTATCACATCGTGAATAACAGCTGCTACCGCACCCAAAGAAAATTGCCATCTTCTAAATCTTATAAGAATATATAAAAATACAACGATAAGTGATCCCAAAATAGCATAATAAGAAGCTGTCTTAATATCATCTGCAATGGTTGGTCCAACTTTGATAGAAGACATAATACCGTATTCTTTATCAGAATTGCTATCACCTATTTTAAATTCCTGTAGTGTAATTCCGTTAGGCAGATAATCTTGTAAACCATTAAATAAAATTGATTGAATTTCATCATCGATAACAGTTCCCTCTTCTTCAATTTTAAAATTAGTGGTTATTTTAAGTTGATTAGAAGACCCATATGTTTTTGCTTCAACACTTTGTAACTCTCCTACAAGTTTAGATTCAACTTCAGAAGGATTGACTGCCTGGTCAAATCTAACAGTATAACTTCTACCTCCAACAAAATCTACACCTTGATTAAGACCCTTAGTTGCTAAAGACCCAATACTTATCAAGATAGCGATAGCTGAGATGATATATGCTATTTTTCTTTTTTTCAAGAAATTGATGTCTATATTTTGAAACCAGCCTTTTGTGATTCCAGTAGAAAAAGGAAGTGATTTTCCTTTTTTACCTCCACCTGAAATAAATAAACGTGTTAAAAATATAGCACAAAATAGTGATGTAACGATACCTATAAGTAAGGTGGTTGCAAAACCTTTGATAGGTCCTGTACCGAACGTAAGTAAAATAATACCTGTAAGACCTGTAGTTATGTTAGCATCAAGAATAGAAGATAATGCATTTTTGAAACCATCGCTTATCGCTTCGGCTTGCGTCTTTCCTTTAGCTAGCTCTTCTCGAATTCTCTCAAAGATAAGAACGTTTGCATCCACAGACATACCAATAGTAAGAACGATACCTGCAATACCAGGTAAAGTTAATACAGCCCCAAGACCTGATAGTACTCCGAAAATGAATAGAATATTAACTACTAAAGCTATATCCGCATATAAACCAGCTTTACCATAATAGAATATCATATATATTAGAACGAAAACCAATGCAATAATGAATGATAGTATTCCACTATCAATAGCTTCCTGTCCTAATGAAGGACCTATAATTTCACTTTGCACAATATCAGCAGAAGCAGGTAATTTACCAGCTCTTAATACGTTGGCTAAATCTTGTGCTTCCTCAATCGTAAATTGACCTGTAATTTCACTTCTACCTCCAGAGATTGCACCACTCGAAACTCCAGGAGCGGAGTAAACCAAATCATCTAAGACAATAGCTATTTGAGAACCTTGGGCAGAAGCTCTGCCAGTCATATCCTCCCAAATTTTCGCTCCACGACCGTCCATTTGCATACTTACAGCAACACGTCCAACTTGATCATAAGTCTGTTGTGCATCTGTGATTACTGCACCACTCATTTGTGGCTCATTATTTCTATTACCTTTTAGTGCATAAAGTTCAATAATTTCGGAATCCTTAGGTGGTTTTCCCCAAACAAATTCAGCATATTTTTTACCTGAAGGTAATTGAGATTTAACCTGAGGCATAGCTAAATAAGAATTGACTTTAGCTGTATCTTTTATCGCAAAATAAGCAATAACAGGACCTTGTGGTTGTCCGACAGATTGAACAAGGCTTAATAATGGATTAGATTTAGAAAGATCTTCGTCAGTATCTTCTTCAGTCGATAATAAATCCTCTAAATCATCTTCATCAGTAGTTTCTTCTTCTTGCTCTGTAGATTGAGTTTTTTCATTCTCAGTTTTTTCAACTTCGCTTTTAATGTTTTCAGCAATAATTGCATCTGCATTCACTAAATAATCAGAGAATTCGTTTGCTTGATAAACATCCCAAAATTCAAGTTGAGCTGTACTCTGTAGTAGGTTTTGAATCCTGCTTATGTCTTTAGCTCCAGGCAATTCAATAAGAATTCTTCCTGAATCTCCTAAACGCTGAATATTAGGCTGTGTAACACCAAATTTATCGATACGTTCTCTTAAGACTTCAAAGGCTGAAGTTATACTCTCATCAATCTTTCTATTAATGATAGGTCTTACTTGACTGTTTGTCATGTCAAAACTTATCTCATCAGCAAGGGCTTTGGTACCAAAAACATCTGGAGAAGCTAAGCTCGCTCCTTCTTTGGTTTCAAATGCTTCAAAAAACAGCTCTAAATAACTGTCCTGACTGTTTTTCCTAGCTTCTTGTGCTTCTGCTAAGGCTTGATTAAAAGCTGGGTCTTTGGAATTATTCGCCAAACCCCTTAAAAGATCTTCAACCGAAATTTGAAGAATAACGTTTATACCACCTTTTAAATCCAAACCTTTATTAAGCTCCTTGTCTTTGGCAGTATTGTAAGTGATACCAGCAAAAATTGACTGGTCACCAATAGAGTCTAAGTATTGTTCTGCAACAACTGCTCGTTTTTCTGTGAAGTTTTCTTCACTCTTGGGGATTTGTCTTTCTGAGTAAGATTCAGCTTTATCTTCAACATTATTGGCTATATATGTAAATGACAATTGGTAAATACTTACCAAACCAAATAAGATAGCAAATAGCTTAATGAGTCCTTTATTCTGCATTTTTAAATTATTAGTGCTGTTATAAAATCAGGCAAATATAGGTTTTCGATATAGAAATGGCAATTTTTTTATTAAAGATAATTTTAACTTTTGAAACCCTATTTCACCCCCTAAAAATATACTTTTAAACAAAAAAATAACAGACCCGACGATGGTCAGGTCTGTTGTGTTTAAAAAAGTTTGAAGTTATTCCAAAAGACTATTAGTCTTTTTAACTGCTTCAGCACTTTCGTTCAGTTTTGTTTTTTCTTCGTCATTGAGCTCTATTTCTACAATCTTTTCGATCCCATTTTTACCTATAATAACAGGGACTCCAATGCATAAATCATTTAGCCCATATTCTCCGTTTAAAAGTGTAGAACAAGGAAACATTTTTTTCTGATCACAAGCAATAGACTGAACTAAAGATGAAACTGCAGCTCCTGGAGCATACCAGGCACTTGTTCCTAGCAATTTGGTCAAAGTTGCTCCACCAACCTTAGTATCTTCTGAAACTTTCGACAATCTTTCTTCGGAAAGAAACTCAGTTACACGAACACTATTTCGTGTAGCTAATCGAGTTAAAGGCAACATACCAGTATCACTATGTCCACCGATGACCATACCGTCAACATCTGAAGCCGGACAATCCAAAGCTTCACTTAATCTGTACTTAAATCTCGCACTATCCAAAGCACCACCCATACCTATAATTTTATTTTTAGGCAAGTTTAATTCCTTGTGTGCTAAGTAAGTCATAGTATCCATCGGATTACTTACTACAATAATGGTAACATTTGGAGAATGCTTAACAAGCTGAGTTGCTACATCTTTTACAATACCAGCATTTATTCCTATAAGTTCCTCCCTAGTCATTCCTGGTTTTCTTGGAATACCAGAGGTAATAACTGCAACTTCAGAATCTTTTGTTTTGGTGTAATCTCCTGTTGTACCAGTGATAGTTGTATCAAATCCGTTTAGAGTTGCTGTTTGCATCAAATCCATAGCTTTACCTTCTGCAAATCCTTCTTTAATATCCAGAAGAACTACTTCTGAAGCAAAATCTTTGATTGCAATATACTCTGCACAACTAGCGCCAACTGCGCCAGCACCTACTACTGTAATTTTCATCTTAAATTTATTTTTATAATTAATATTTAAATTCCAAAATTGACTCCAACATTTAAACTATTGAATTCCTGGAAACTATAATCTATGTTTAGTTTAAAAAATGCCAATGATAATTTGGTTCCCAAAGTTGCTCTAAATCCATTAACTGAGTAATTAATATTCAAAGGATCCACAAGTGTAGCTCCTTGAATTTGTGAAACTCCTGTGTTTACAGTGTACTCACCTTTTAATCTTGTATCTGCAGAACCTGACACAGTCCCTATGCTTCCATAAAAATTAATTACAGGTAGTTTTGTAGATGCTATTAAGGCGTAATGCCAAGAATCTATGTCTGTACGGATAGACTGATTGGACCCCGAAACCAAAGTAGATTGTTCTGAAAACCTGTATTCACCTTCAAATTTATTGTAACCAATAAAACCAGATATAGCGATGGGTAATACTTTAATACCAGGGATCCAGCTTGTAAACTCATGCTGCAAACCAGCTCCGTAAAACTGTGAAGTCACATCTTTAGCCTCAACCTCTGGTAAGAATCTTAACTTTAACTCAGTACCAAATAGCAAACCAACGCTACCTTGTAACATAATATTTGGAAGATACTCAATGTTTTCAGAACCCAGACCTTGCGGTAGGGTAATAGAACCAATTGTTTGACCTCCCTCTGAAATATTCATACTTACATCTGGGGAGTTTTGACCGAAAACAGTCCCAACTTGTTGAGAGTTGCTGCCCGATTCAAACTGTAATGAATTATAATCGTCTTGATTTAATTCAAATGAAGTTTTATCTTCATTTATTTGCGAAACCCCACCTATGACTGAAATCTCAAAACTTCCAAGTCCTTTTACTTTAGCAGTATTGTACCAACCATTGGCAAGTCCATAAATGACTGCATCAGAGCCTGGTTTTGTATAGGCATTCGCAAATCTATTAGCATCATCTAAACCAGAAGATAACAGATTTTCGATTCCATTTTGAGAGTATGAACTCATAAATGAAAGTAGAATAAAAATTATAAAGAGAAGTTTTTTGCTTTTCATGTATAATCTATTATGCATCGATATTTGCATACACAGCATTTTGCTCTATAAATTCTCTACGAGGCGGAACTTCATCCCCCATCAACATAGAGAAAATTCTATCAGCTTCTGCTAAGTCATCTATAGTAACACGTCTTAAAATCCTATTTTCTGGATTCATCGTGGTATCCCAAAGTTGCTCGGCATTCATTTCACCAAGACCTTTGTATCGCTGAACACTTACTCCGCCTTTATATTCGTTTGCAATTTCGTTTCTTTCTTTCTCACTCCAGGCATAACGTTTTTTACTCCCTTTTTTGATCAGGTATAAAGGAGGCGTTGCAATATAAATATGACTCGCCTCGATGAGTTCTTTCATGTATCTGAAGAAGAAAGTCAAGATTAAAGTGGCAATGTGACTACCATCCACATCGGCATCACACATAATAATCACTTTATGATATCTTAATTTAGAAAGGTTTAGTGCTTTTGTATCGTCTTCTGTTCCTATGGTTACTCCAAGGGCTGTGTAAATATTTTTTATTTCTTCATTTTCAAAAACACGGTGTTGCATCGCTTTTTCAACGTTTAAAATTTTACCTCTTAATGGCAGAATAGCCTGAAAATTACGATCTCTACCTTGTTTGGCTGTTCCACCCGCCGAATCTCCCTCAACTAGGAAAACTTCACAGGCATTTGGATCGGTCTCAGAGCAATCTGAAAGCTTACCAGGCAAACCACCACCACTCATCACCGTTTTACGCTGAACCATTTCACGTGCTTTTTTAGCGGCGTGTCTTGCCTGCGCTGCCAAAATCACTTTTTGAACAATGGTTTTGGCGTCATTAGGGTTTTCTTCTAAATAAATTTCTAACATTTCAGTAACCGCCTGGGAAACAGCAGAAGTTACTTCACGATTACCTAGCTTGGTTTTCGTTTGTCCTTCAAATTGTGGCTCCGACACTTTTACTGAAACTATAGCTGTAAGTCCCTCTCTGAAATCGTCACCTGTAATCTCAAATTTAAGCTTATCTAGCATTCCAGAGTTATCGGCATACTTTTTTAAAGTTGCTGTAAGACCTCGTCTGAATCCAGAAAGATGAGTTCCTCCTTCATGAGTATTAATATTATTCACATAAGAATGAAGATTTTCTCCGTAAGAGTCGTTATAAACCATAGCGACCTCCACAGGAATATCATTCTTCTCACCTTCCATCGCAATCACTTCAGAAATGATTGGCTCGCGGTTAGCATCAATGAAACGTATAAATTCTTTTAGGCCTTCTTCTGAATAAAAATTATCACTTCTGTATTCGCCGTTGTCATCGGTTTGACGTTTATCTACGATTGAAATTTTAATACCCTTATTAAGGAAAGCCAATTCTCTTAAGCGTTTTGCCAGAGTTTCATACTTAAATTCAACCGATTCTTGAAAAATTTCATAATCTGGCTTGAAGGTAATTTCAGTCCCTTTTAGTTCAGTTTCTCCAGTAGGTTTAACAGGGTAAATCGCTTTACCTCTTTCATATTCCTGCTCCCAAATTCTGCCGTCTTTAAACACACGCGCATGTAGCTTTACAGAAAGTGCGTTTACTACCGAAACTCCAACTCCATGAAGTCCACCAGAAACCTTATAAGAATCTTTATCGAACTTACCTCCAGCTCCAATTTTGGTCATAACTACTTCAAGTGCAGAAACACCTTCTTTCTTGTGCATGTCGATAGGAATACCACGACCGTTATCGGATGTGGTGATAGAACCATCTTCATTTATAATCAAGTCAATTTTATCACAATAACCACCCATAGCTTCATCTATAGAGTTATCGACCACTTCGTAAACGAGGTGATGCAAACCCCTTTCTCCAACATCTCCTATATACATGGATGGACGCATTCTTACGTGCTCCATTCCCTCTAAAGCCTGAATACTATCAGCCGAATAATTATGTTTTTTGACTTCTTCGCTCATAATTTATTATTAGTTTAACAACGAACAAATATAGTGAATTGGATGTGTTTTTTGATACGGTTAACGCTATTAAATCCATTTTGTTGAAGTTAAAATTGGAAACGGTAGTAAAGCCTTCATTTTATAAATTCAGCTTAGAATGGTGTTTCTGTAACGGTATAAATATTACTTTAACAAGATTTAAACTTACAAAGACAAAACTTAAAACTACACTTGTCTAAAAATTTGACTTATGAAACTATTTAATAGCTGCCTAATTGTTTTTCTAATTACGTTTTCTGCTTCAGCTCAGGACTTTTCTGATATTGACAAGAGTCCAATGGATGCTGTTATCACCAGGAATCAAGATAACTCGCCTTTGGCAAGAATTATCTACAGCAGACCTAAGAAAAAAGATCGTGTCATTTTCGGAGAACTTGTTCCTTATAACAAAGTATGGAGAACTGGCGCCAATGAAGCTACTGAGATTACTTTTTATGAAGATGTTCTTTTTAATGGAACTGAAATTGAAGCCGGAACCTACTCTCTCTACACCATTCCCGAAGAAAAGAAATGGATAATAATCATTAATGAGAAAATAAATGTTTGGGGCGCATATAGTTACGACGATTCTTTAGATATTTTAAGAACTACAGTCCCTGCGAAACAAACAGCTGCTTCTGTTGAAAATTTCTCTATCACGTTTAAACCTTCGGTAGACGGGTCCGACCTATTGATGGGATGGGACGATACATTTATAGAGGTTCCAATTCAGAAAGCTCAATAATATACTTGAAGTGGTTAACAACTGGACCTGCCTGTCCAAAACACACAGACAAAATTAATTCAGATAAATTGAAATTTATTTCAATAAAAAATTGGGTCATTAGGTTAACTTGAAGGATTAAGAAATGTATCTTAAACCTTCAAGTTAACTGAATTCAAATTCAGAATAAGCTAGGTGTATAAATTTATTTCATGGATTCTAAAATCTCCTTGATGTCTTTTTCTGTGGTATCTGGATTTATAAAACAAAATCTGGCACAGGTAATCTCTCCTTCATCAGAAGTCCATTTTGTAGGTGTGACTAAAGCGAAACCACTATCATGATTTTTATAAGTCCATTCTCTGTAATCTTCTGAGCTCCAACCAATCCTTGAATATAATACACAGGAAAGTCCTGGCTCACGAATAAGCTCCACATGAGGCAATTGCTCTATCTGCTTAGCAGCGTTGTTTGCAAGTTCTAATCCTCTCTCAATCGCTTTGGTATAACGATCTGTTCCATGCATTGCAAGTGAATACCATAATGGTAGACCTCGAAGTCTTCTAGTCAACTGGATTTGATAATCTGAAGGGTTAAAACCCTGAGCTCCCTCATCCTTGAAAATATCCAAATACGCTCCTTTTTGAGAATGAGCATTTTTGGCCAAATCCATATTCTTGTAGATAATAGCCCCACAATCGTAAGGGGAAAACATCCATTTATGAGGATCTATTGTTACACTATCTGCTTTTTCTATACCATTGAAAAGATGTCTTACAGAAGGCGCTGCTAAAGCAGCACCACCATAGGCAGCATCGACATGATACCAAAGTTTTTCTCTTTCTGCAACCTTAGCAACTCCATCTAAATCATCAATAATGCCAGCATTGGTAGTTCCACCTGTAGCTACAACTGCAAACAGTCGTTTTCTATCAAAGTCTGATAAGTTTTTAATTTCTTTTTCAAGGCATTCTTTAGTGAGCTTGTGCTCAGCATTATCGTCTACCATGATAATATCGGCATCTATTACCTGTGCCATAGCTTTCACTGAAGAATGAGCTCCGCTGGAAGTGATGATTAACCCTTTTAGTTTTTTATTATCATCATTGAGCGATCTCCAGTATTCTCTAGCGGCGACAATAGCAGAAAGGTTGGCTGCCGTTCCTCCACTGGTGAAAACACCGAAAGTTCCCTCTGGCATTCCCGTAAGAGAAACCAGCCATTCCATAGCTCTGTTTTCACAAAATATGCCGCCACCGCCCGTCATCCAGTAAGCGCCATGAATACTAGCGGCAGAAGTTACCAAATCAAACAAAACGGCTGCTCGCGTTGGTGCAGCTGGCACAAACGCAAGATGTCTTGGATGATCTACCGGCACGGCGGCTTTTACCAAAATATCTCGAAATAACTGAAAAGCTTTCTCTCCTCCTATTCCTTCCTTAGTCACAGTATCACCAACAAGTTTTAGCAGTTCATGTTCTTGCTTTGGTTTACCGAGTTCGGGTGATGTATTTGATATTCTATTAATCGCATATTTCATGATATCGAGTGTCATCTCGACGGTCTCCATATCAACAGCGTGCATGCTTTTCATAGCTTAAGATTTAGTATTGTAAATAGTTAATTCTAGACAAAGAAATTCAAATTGAAAGGGATCTAACTCATCAAATAAGTCTTGAATAAGCTGACTCCCGTGATCAATATAAATTTCACTGAAATTGAGTGTTCTTTCTTGTAAAGATTCATTAGGAAACAGCATTCGCTGTAACTCTAAAACACGATCGTTTTCATCCTTCAATTTTCTTTTTTGAGCTTTCAGAAGACGTTTTTCAAGGTGATCCAAACCATTTTTTTGTTTTTTCTCCTGAGCAGCTACTGCTCCGTAAAACGATTTATCAGTTTTTTCCGCAAGCTCATATAATTCTTTAAACTGATCTTCTAAAGTTTTTTTCTGGTTTTGAAAATTGATATCGATTGAAGAATTTTTCCTGGTTTGTTTGGCTTCGAGAGCCTGGGGAGTCAAGAACAAATCCTGAATTGGAGTATCTAATCTATCAAGTTTTTTTGATGTTTTTTCAGAATATATCAAGACTGAGTTTCTTAACATCAACATGGGAAACGTTACGTTTTCTGCTTCAAAAAGAGATTTTAGCTCTAACCAATACGCCAATTCTCCACCACCACCGATGTAGGCTAAATTTGGCAGAATTACTTCCTGATACAATGGCCGCATAACAACATTTGGCGAAAAACGTTCTGGATACTTTTCTACTAAATCTAAGATTTCATTTTCTGAAAAACTTAGATCTGAATCTATCACAAGATATTTATCATCTTGCTTGACAATTCTTTCTCTTATTCCTTCATGCATGTAGAATAAGTTGATTTCTCTCGGGTTGACTTGAATGTTGTATCCTAGATCAGCTAATTTATCAGCTTGTTTTTCGGTTTGACGAAATGCTGTATGATAAAGCAAGTCATTTATTACATGCTTAGAAAACATGGATTTCAAGCTAGCATCGTCTGCATTTAGAACTACAAGCCCGTACTCTCCAAAAAGCTCATTAGCCAAAAACTGAGTGGCGCTAGCTAAAGTCTCATGCTCTAAATAAGCTACTTTGAAAAGTCCCTTCAGATATTCTGCATTATCACTTTTCCCAAATTCTTTTTCAATGCTGCTTGCTAATTCTTCTAATCCGGAAGTTGATAAATGCCCAACAGCACCTTCCGTTTCTTTTTTCCATTCTATCTTCTGTTGCCTGAAATTGAAAAAATTGATTTCTTCAAAATCATGATCTTCTGAGGCCATCCAGTAAACTGGTGCAAAGTTGGAATCGGGATATTTTTCTTTGAGTTGTTTAGCTAGGTTGATTGTAGATACAATCTTATATAAAAAATAAAGCGGACCTGTGAACAAATTCAGCTGATGCCCCGTGGTCACCGTAAATGTAGAGTCTTCTAATAATAAATCAATATGTTGCTGGGTTTTATCTGAAGTTGATAAAGAACCATATTGATTCTTAAGTACTTCTACTAAACCCTTTCGATTATCTGAATTATAGGATTTACTTTTCTCCTCAATTTGATCTTTAAAATTATCTATGGAAGGAAATCTATTGTAAAATGGCTTTAGGTTTTGTTTTTCTTCGATGTAATCTGAAATAAGATCACTAAAGTATCCTGTAGATCGAAAAGGTAAACAGTCAGCCATATTTTAAAAGTTTAGAATAAGCACAAATATAAGTGAGGTATTTCAAAAAGCTTTAAAAGATAAGTTAATTCAAAATAGCTTCTACAGAGACTGGCTCGCCATATAAGTCGAAATCTCCAGCATCGGTAATTTTGATATCAGCAAATTCACCAGTCTTTAAGTAATGAGCTTTAGCATCTATCAACACTTCGTTATCCACATCTGGAGAATCGAATTCTGTTCTCCCTACAAAATAACCACCTTCTTTTCTGTCGATGACACATCTAAACGTCTCTCCAATTTTCTGCTGATTCAATTCCCATGATATCTGAGATTGAATCTCCATAATTTCATTGGCACGTTGAATTTTGACATCTTCAGGAACGTCATCTTCCAGATTATATGCATGTGTGTTTTCTTCGTGGGAATAGGTGAAACAACCTAATCTTTCAAAACGCATCTCGTTTACCCAGTCTTTCAATTCCTGAAAATCGTCTTCAGTTTCTCCAGGATAACCAACAATCAATGTGGTTCTAATCGCCATATTTGGCACTTCCTTTCTGAATTTATAAAGTAAATCCGTCGTTTTCTTATGTGTTGTTCCTCTTCGCATTGATTTCAATAAATGATCTGAAATGTGCTGAAGTGGAATATCTATATAGTTACAAACCTTCTCTTCTTCCCTTATTACTTCAAGAACATCGGTAGGGAAACCGGTTGGGAACGCATAATGTAAACGAATCCACTCGATACCTTCTACTTTAACAAGTTCTCTAAGTAATTCTGCAAGATTTCGTTTTTTGTATAAATCCAGACCATAATAAGTCAAATCCTGAGCAATCAAAATAAGTTCTTTCACGCCTTGTTTGGCGAGATTTTTAGCTTCAACAACTAAATCTTCAATCGGTGTAGATTTGTGTCCGCCACGCATTAATGGGATTGCACAAAAAGAACAAGGTCTGTCGCAACCTTCCGCAATTTTTAAAAACGCATAATTTTTTGGAGTCGTTGTTAAGCGTTCACCAATAAGCTCGTGTTTATAGTCTGCTCCAAGAGCTTTAAGCAAAGCCGGAAGTTCAGTAGTACCAAAATATTGATCTACATCTGGAATTTCTTTTTGTAAATCTGGCTTATAACGTTCAGACAAACATCCCGTCACAAATACTTTCTCAACTTCTCCACTCTCTTTCTTTTGAACATAGTCTAGAATCGTATTGACGGATTCCTCCTTGGCATTATCTATAAAACCACAGGTGTTAATCACAACCACATCACCTTCAGTTTCGTGAGCAACATCCTTACCACTGGCCTTAAGCTGACCCATTAAAACTTCAGAATCATAGATATTTTTACTACAACCTAAAGTAACAACGTTGATTTTATTTTTTTTGATTGACTTTGTTCTCATGTATTTTTAAAAATTGAATTGCAAAGATACGATCTATGAAACTGACTATTGAAGAAGTAGCCTTAAAGGTTATTTAAAAGACTATAAATAAATAATTTACATTTATGAAACAAAATTATGAAGCCAGACTGTTAGTTCTTGCTCATAAAAACGCATAGCAGAAATAATCACAATGCTACCGATAGCATACACCCAGTTGGTTGTATTGGTTTTCAGGAAATAATACCCTAAAAGTCCCAAAAGGACTATAGGTAAGGCAACTAGTAAATTAGCCGCAACCCAACCGCCTTGAATTATTGCTGAAATTTTCAATACCAAGAAAAACGCTGAGTAAATCACGATTATTTTGGTAATAATTAGTTTATTCTTTTCTGATGAAAACGGCTTTGGTTTTTGTTCTGTCATGTATTATTTATTTGAAAAGAATGAATCTACAAACTCATATTTATTAAAAATCTGAAGATCATCTACGCCTTCACCTACTCCTATATATTTTACTGGAATTTTAAATTGATCGCTAATTCCAATCACCACACCACCTTTGGCGGTACCATCAAGTTTGGTTATCGCAAGTGATGTAACTTCAGTAGCCGCAGTAAATTGTTTAGCTTGTTCAAAGGCGTTTTGCCCAGTTGATCCATCTAAAACTAAAAGAACTTCATCAGGAACATTTGGCGTCACTTTCTGCATAACGCGCTTGATCTTAGTCAACTCATTCATTAAGTTGACTTTATTATGAAGTCTACCTGCAGTATCGAGAATAACTACATCAGCATCTTGTTTGATTGCGCTTTGCACTGTATCAAAAGCAACTGAAGCAGGATCACTTCCCATTTTCTGTTTTACGATAGGAACCCCAACACGATCTGCCCAAATCTGTAGCTGATCTACGGCAGCAGCTCTAAAGGTATCACCGGCACCTAAGACAACTTTTTTACCTTTTAATTTATACTGATTGGCAAGCTTTCCTATAGTTGTTGTTTTCCCAACACCATTTACGCCTACAACCATTATAACATATGGCTTTTTACCTTCTGGAAGCTCTAAACTTTCAAGCTCTCCATTCTCCGATTCGCTAAGCAAGCCAGCAATTTCCTCTCTCAATATTAGATTAAGTTCGTCTGTCCCTAGATATTTATCTTTTGCCACCCTAGCTTCTATTCTATCTATTATTTTGATAGTTGTGGTCACACCTACATCGCTAGAAACTAAGATTTCCTCAAGGTCATCTAAAACACTTTCGTCAACTTTAGACTTTCCAGCAACTGCTTTACTTAACTTACCAAAAAAGTCAGATTTAGACTTTTCAAGACCTTCGTCTAACTTTTCTTTTTTCTCTTTCGAAAATATTTTTTTAAAAAAACTCATCCTTTATATGTATCAAGATTATGACTTAATTGTAAACAAAGATAGACAAAAACAAAAAAGCCATCGCATGGTTAGCGACGGCTTCATATATAATAAAGTCTTTAATTTATTTGCTCTTTAAAAAATCACTAACCTCCTCAGGAGCCATGATTTTTTCTTCGAAAACATAAGCACCAGATTTTGGTGATTTTACCATCTTGATAGCTTTGGTAAGTCTTTTTGTTCCGGTCTGTATTGTACCAACTGATTTCTTTGCCATAACTTATTTAATTTCTTTGTGAACAGTCATTTTCTTCATAATAGGATTGAACTTTTTCAGCTCAAGTCTATCTGGAGTATTTCTTTTGTTCTTTGTTGTAATGTATCGTGAAGTTCCAGGAAGTCCAGATTCTTTATGCTCTGTACATTCCATTATAACTTGAACTCTGTTGCCTTTCTTTGCCATAATCTTAATGCTTTATAATCTCTATTTCGTCAAAAATCCTTTAGCGCGAGCTTCTTTCAAAACGGCGTGAATTCCTTTTTTGTTGATGGTTTTTAGAATAGAAGTTGACACTTTAAGAGTAATCCACTTATCTTCTTCAGGGATATAAAATCTCTTTTTGACCAAGTTTACGCTAAATTTGCGTCTAGTTCTATTTAATGCGTGGGAAACGTTATTTCCAGACAATGCTCTTTTTCCAGTAAGCTCACAAACTCTTGACATTATATATACTTTTAGGTGTTATTAAAAACAGGATGCAAATTAACGACTTTTTTCTGAATTAGAAAAAATAAATTTTATTGTTTTTTAATTTTTCAAAATAGCTTCATAAATCAACTCCAAAGCTTTGTTTACAGTTTTTTGAGTTACGCGCTCGCGGTGTTTACCAAATTGAAATTCATGAACTTGTGTTTTTTCTGGAGTAGAGATAGCAATAAAAACAGTTCCGATTTCTGCATCGCTATCCCCTTTGGATGGACCAGCATTCCCAGTAGTGGCAATAGCAAAATCCGCATTGAACATTGCTTTAGCTTTTATAGCCATTTCTTCTGTTATTTCAGAGCTTACAACAGAATATTTTTCAATGAGCTCTTCAGAAATCTTTAAAACGTCATTTTTAGCTGAAGTGGCATAACTCACAACAGATCCTTTAAAATAAGATGAAGCACCTGGTATTTCAGTAAATTTTGCTGCAAGTCTTCCTCCCGTACAACTTTCGGCAGTAACCAGGGTTTGACCTTGAGTAATAAAAGCCTCAGCAACTCTTTCTTCTAAGGTTTGCTCGTCTTCATACCCTTTTATAATATCACCAATAATTCTGTTTAAACTTTCTACAGCATTTTCAAGGCCAGATTTTAACTCTGCTTCATCTTCCCCTCTTGCACTCAACCTCAACCTTACCCTACCTAAACTCGGTAAGTAAGCCAGTTTGATAAAGGATGGTAAATGATTTTCCCAATCTTCTATACGTTCTGCTATTGCACTTTCACCTAGACCATAAGTAAGTACTGTTTTATGGATAATGTAAGGAGTTTGAAACCTATCCTGAAGTCTTGGCAAAGCCTGCTCGGTTAAGATGGATTTCATCTCATAGGGCACCCCAGGCATAGAAATGTAAACCACCTCATCTTTTTCGAACCACATCCCTGGCGCAGTCCCGTATTCATTGTGTAAAGTGATGGCTTGAGAAGGTAACCAGGCTTGCGATCGATTGGCTTCTAAAATGGGTGTGTTGACGTATTTTTTGAAGATATCCTCCACATGCGCCAGCACTTTTTTATCCAAAACCAATTCGTCATTGAAGTATTCACAAAAGGTATGTTTGGTAATATCATCCTTAGTTGGACCCAGACCACCCGTGATAATGATAATGTTGGAGCGTTTTGAGGCTTCTTCGAACGCCTTGAGAATATGCGACTTTTCATCTTCAATGGAAGTGATTTGGTACACATCCACTCCAATTTTGTTTAATTGCTTAGCGATATACGCTGAATTGGTGTCTATAATTTGTCCAATAAGAATCTCATCTCCTATGGTAATGATTTCTGCCTGCATAACTTATTTAACTTGAATTGAAAAACATGAAGACTCTTCTATAAAGCCTTCCAGAA
Source organism: Psychroflexus salinarum (assembly GCF_042677225.1). Lineage (NCBI taxonomy): Bacteria > Pseudomonadati > Bacteroidota > Flavobacteriia > Flavobacteriales > Flavobacteriaceae > Psychroflexus > Psychroflexus salinarum. The sequence continues at coordinate 51,008 of NZ_JBHTIV010000023.1, read as the reverse complement.
CATCTCCTTCATCTACCCGACCTACTCCTGAAGGTGTCCCTGTGAAAATAATATCACCGATTTTTAAGGTGAAGTATTGAGAAACATAAGCGATGAGTTCATCGATCTTCCAAAGCATTTCTGAAGTAGAGCCAGACTGAACTATTGTTTTATTTTTTTCTAATCTGAACGAGATGTCGTTGACATTTTGAAATTTTGATTTTGGAAACCACTTCTCTCCAATTACCGCAGCACCATCGAAGCCTTTAGCTTTTTCCCAGGGCAGACCCTTAGCTTTCAACTGACTTTGAATGTCTCTTGCTGTAAAATCGATACCCAAACCAATTTCTTCATAATACTTGTGAGCAAATTTGGGCTGGATATGTTTTCCTACTTTTTTGATTTTGACCAACACCTCAACCTCATGATGGACATCTTTTGAAAATGAGGGAATAATGAATGGATTGTTTTTTAATAAAACCGAAGAATCTGGTTTTAAAAAAACAACGGGATGCTCTGGTTTTTCACTATTTAATTCAGAAATATGACTGGCATAATTCCTTCCGATACAAATCAGTTTCATAGTCTAAATTATTTAGTCGCTAATTTTCTAAGTTTAATAGCTGTCAAGACTTTTTTGGTATAGAGAGGAAAGTCGGAATTTTGGATCCAGCCAAAATAGCCTGGCTCTTTTTCTAAAACATCTTCTACTTTTTTTCCTCTGAATTTTCCAAACCCAAACACTTCTTCATCTTTTTTGTTCAGAATAATAAAGCCGGCAAGGTCGGCGAATTTTTTATGAGCACTATAGGTCGACAACCATTTGGTGTCGTTTTCCAGATCTGGATAACGGTCTAATTGAGATTTTAAAACTTCGTAAGTTGCATTTGTATCTGCTTCTGCACTGTGAGCATCTGTAAGGTCTTTATCACAATAGAATTTATAAGCAGCCTCCAAAGTTCTCTTTTCTTTTTTATGAAAAATAGTTTGCACATCGACTGCATTGACTTTTTTCAAATCAAAATCAATTCCTACACGAAGCATTTCTTCTGCTAACAAAGGAATGTCAAATCGATTGCTATTGTATCCAGCCAAATCGCAACCTTTGATCATCGCATTAATTTTAGGGGCTAGCTCATCAAATTTAGGTTCATTAGCTACGTCTTCATCACTAATACCGTGAATAGCTGTGGTTTCTTTAGGAATTGGGATTCCTGGATTCACCTTCCAAGTGTAGCTTTCTTTATTATTGTTTTCAAAAACCTTCAAAATTGAAATTTCTACAATTCTGTCTTTTGAAATATTTGTACCTGTGGTTTCAAGATCAAAAAAACAGATAGGACGCGTCAATTTTAATTCCATTGTAAATATTTTGATACAAAGTTAGCATTTGAAGCTAAAGAAATCTTCAATTAACTAAAATTTGAAGTATTCTCTAAAGCAGTTTCAGACAAAGGATGTTAAGTTTCAAAAAAAATATTAAATTACATGCTAATCAAGCTTAACCCGAATGTCATTAAAATTTGTATCCTATATGAGCTCTCAGTCTCGTATAATGTCCAAAAAGAGTATTGAAGACTTCTTATTTGAAGTCAGAGATAAAAATAAGCAGTTAGCGATCACTGGGATTCTTTTGCTTATTCAAGGAAAATTTGTTCAATATATTGAAGGGCCAGCTGAAGAAATTGATAAAGTTTATAAATCCATAAGCAAAGATAAAAGACATACAGAAATGATCTTGCTTGATTCTGGAAATTTAGATGATCGCCAATTTAAAAACTGGTCTATGGCTTATAAAGAAGTAAATGATAAACAGATAAAAGAAATTGTAGGTGAAGAAAACCTCAATCTTGAAGATGCATTTCTGAGCAGAAAAGACAATAAAAATCACCCTGTACTCACCGTTTTATATGATTTTGTTAAGGCACTATCAAGCTAAAAAAAGCCTTTAGAGATTATCTAAAGGCTTTAAAATTTCATTCAGAATAAATCAGAATTATTCCTTTCTCAATATTACGGCTTCAGCTTTCTCTGAAATAGCTTTAGCATTCAATCCATACTTATCGAGAAGCATAAGTGGCTCTCCACTTTCACCAAAAGTATCTTCTGTAGCTACAAATTCTTGGGGAGCTGGATGATTTAGCGCCAAAGTCCTGGCAACACTTTCACCAAGTCCTCCAAGCATATTATGCTCTTCTGCAGTAACAACACATTTTGTCTTTCTTACTGACTTTAGAATAGCCTTTTCATCAAGAGGCTTTATAGTATGAATATTAATCACTTCTGCCGAAATCCCTTTTTCATCCAGAGCTTTAGCAGCTTCTAATGCTTCCCATACCAAATGTCCGGTAGCAATAATAGTAACATCATTACCTTCTGTAAGTGTTACTGCTTTGCCTATTTCAAATTTCTGATCTTCCGGAGTGAAGTTTGCCACTTTTGGCCTACCAAACCTTAAGTAAACTGGCCCTTCATGCTTAGCAATAGCAATAGTAGCAGCTTTAGTTTGGTTATAATCACAAGTGTTGATTACAGTCATACCTGGAAGCATCTTCATCAGTCCTAGATCTTCTAAAATCTGGTGAGTGGCTCCATCTTCACCTAAAGTTAAACCTGCATGAGAAGCGCAAATTTTTACATTTTTTCCTGAGTAGGCAACAGATTGTCTAATCTGATCGTAGACTCTACCAGTAGAAAAATTGGCGAATGTTCCTGTAAAAGGGATCTTTCCTCCTATTGTCATACCTGCAGCGATTCCGATCATATTGGCTTCTGCAATACCTATTTGAAAAAATCGATCTGGATGACTGTCCTTGAATTCGTCCATTTTGAGAGATCCAGTGAGATCTGCACAAAGGGCAACTACATCTGGGTTTGATTTACCAAGCTCAGCTAAGCCAGCTCCAAATCCAGAACGGGTATCTATATTTCCTGTGTTTTTATATGTTTTCATTTAAGTAAAATCTTTATAAGTATTTATTTCTGAATTGAAATTTAGTAGTCTCCAAGCGTTTCTTGGTTTTGAGCTAAAGCAGTTTCTAGTTGCTCATCATTTGGAGCTTTACCATGCCAAGCATGAGTACCCATCATAAAGTCAACACCATTACCCATTTCAGTTTCCATCAAGATAACAATAGGTTGCTTCTTTCCTGTTAAGTCTTTAGCTTCGGCTAAAGTTTTCTTTATAGCCTCAATATCATTTCCTTCTCTGAGTTCTAAAACCTTCCAGTCAAAGGCTTCAAACTTTTTCTTTAAGTTACCCAAAGGCAAAACATCATCTGTGGCTCCATCAATTTGTTTTTTATTGTAGTCGATAGTTGCAATAAGATTATCGACTCCTTTTGAACCAGCATAAAGAATTGCCTCCCAGTTTTGACCCTCTTGTAATTCGCCATCACCATGCAGGCTGTATATAAGGTGAGAATCCTTATTCATTTTTTTTGTGAGCGCTGCTCCTATAGCAACTGACATTCCCTGACCTAAAGAACCTGACGCAATTCTTACTCCAGGAAGACCTTCATGTGTTGTTGGATGACCCTGAAGTCTTGAATCGATTTTTCTGAAAGTTTTAAGTTCTTCTACTGGAAAAAATCCTGATCTTGATAAAACACTGTAAAATACTGGTGAAATATGACCATTAGATAAAAAGAAAAGATCTTCATTTTTTCCATCCATATCGAAGTCGCTAGAATAATCCATCACCTCCTGATAAAGAATCGAAATGAATTCTGCACATCCTAATGAACCTCCCGGGTGTCCCGAATTGACTTGATGAACCTGACGAAGAATGTCTCTTCTGACTTGAGTAACAAAATCTTGCAAATGTTGTGTTGTTGACATGAGATATTTAAGAATTTTAAGTTGCTCAAAAGTAAGGATTTATTATAAAATACTGGTCTGTAGATTTATCAATCCGAATATATCTTAGCTAAAGAAAAAGTTTGATAGAGTTGAGTATCTTTGCAGGCTATTAGAATATATATGAAATTCGAATTACTAAGTAAAGACCCTAATTCTAAAGCAAGAGCAGGTAAAATTACGACAGACCATGGTGTCATAGAAACACCTATTTTTATGCCTGTTGGTACTATCGCCACTGTAAAAGGGGTTCACCAAAAAGAATTGAAGGAAGAAATAAATCCTGATATCATTCTAGGAAACACCTACCATCTTTATTTACGTCCAGGAACTGGCATCTTAAGAAAGGCTGGAGGGCTTCATGAATTTATGAATTGGGATAGAAATATTCTAACCGACAGTGGAGGCTATCAAGTTTATTCACTTTCAGCAAATAGAAAAATAAATGAACAAGGAGTTAAGTTCAAGTCTCACATAGACGGCTCAACTCATCTATTTACTCCTGAAAGTGCTGTTGATGTACAGCGAGAAATTGGAGCAGATATCATCATGGCTTTTGATGAGTGCACTCCTTATCCCTGTGATTATAATTACGCAAAACGTTCTATGCACATGACACATCGCTGGATGGATCGCTGCATGACTCATATGAAGAAAACTTCTCCTCTATATGGTCATGATCAAACTCTTTTTCCTATTGTACAAGGGAGTACTTATAAGGATTTAAGAAAGCAGTCTGCGGAATATATTGCTAATGTAGGCGCAGAAGGAAATGCTATTGGGGGACTATCAGTTGGCGAACCAGACGATGAAATGTATGCAATGACAGAGGTAGTAACAGATATTTTACCAGAGGACAAACCAAGGTATCTTATGGGAGTTGGAACACCTTCAAATTTACTGGAAAACATCGCACTGGGAGTAGATATGTTTGATTGTGTGATGCCTACGAGAAATGCAAGAAACGGCATGTTGTTTACTTCTGAAGGAACTATCAACATTAAAAATAAAAAATGGGAGGATGACTTTTCAGCTCTAGATCCTGCAGGCTATACCTGGGTAGATACAGAATATACTAAAGCCTACTTAAAGCATTTATTTTCAGTGAAAGAGTTACTAGGAAAACAGATTGCTACAATTCACAACTTAGGGTTCTACCTTTGGTTAGTGAGAGAAGCAAGAAGACAAATACAAGCTGGGACCTTTAGATCCTGGAAAGACGTTATGGTAAAAAAACTATCTGTAAGATTATAATATTAGCTTTTGAAAATAATTGACTGGTACATATTAAAAAGATACTTAGCCACTTTTGTTGCGCTATTACTCATGTTCATTCCTATAGGAATAATAGTCAACCTATCTGAAAAAATTGACGAAATCACAGAAAATCAGGTCCCACTAGAAGAGGTTTTGGTGTTTTATGGAAACTTCACTATTTATTTTGCCAATCTACTTTTTCCTATTTTCCTATTTCTTTCTATCATCTGGTTCACTTCAAAATTGGCCAACAATACTGAAATTATCGCCATATTAAGTTCAGGAATTTCCTTTTGGCGCTTTTTAAGGCCTTACATAGTTGGAGCTACTTTGGTTTGTGGAGTGGCCTTGACATTTACAATGTATCTTGTTCCAAATGCTAGTAAAGGCTTTAACGAGTTTAAATATCAATACTTCAAAAAAGGAAAACAATCTCAGGAAACACAAAATGTTTACAGGCAAGTTAATGACGAGGAGTATATTTTTGCAACTAACTTTCAGCCCAGCACCAGAACAGCTAGAAATTTTACTTTGGAGCATTTTGAAAACAATGAAATGAAATTTAAAATTTCAGCTTCAAGATTAAAGTTCAATCCTGAAGATTCGACTTATACTCTAAGTAATTATGAAAAACGCACTGTTAAAGATAGAGAAGATGTTATTTATAGAAAATCTTCAATTGATACTGTTCTTCCGTTTGAATTTGATGAACTTACTCCAGTTGAATACATTGCAGAAACTTTAGATTACGGAGAGCTTAAAGAATTTATAGCCACGGAAAAAAGAAGAGGCTCTGCTAATATAAGTAGCTATCAAATTGTAGCTTACAAACGGTGGAGTGTCCCTGTATCTGCATTTATACTTACAATTATTGCTGTATCTGTATCTGCAATGAAAAGACGTGGTGGCATGGGAGCAAATCTTGCGATAGGAATCGTGATTGCTTTTGGTTATATATTTTTAGATAAGGTATTTGGTACAATAGCAGAAAAATCAACCTTCTCCCCGCTTCTGGCAGTCTGGTTTTCCAATATCTTATTTGGAATTCTTGCTATTTATCTGCTTATCAAATCGAAACGCTAACCACCAAATTTAAAATAATCAGACTTATCTTTTATATATTTGCTAATTAGACTTTAAAGAAATACACTGTATTCATGGAATATTTAGATTTTGAATTACCTATAAAAGCCCTTCAGGAGCAATATGAAAAAGCTTGTGAAATAGGAGAAGATAGTGAAGTAGATGTCACAGACACCTGCAAACAAATTAAACTCAAATTAGATAACAAGAAAAAAGAGATTTACTCCAATCTTGATGCATGGCAGAGAGTTCAACTTTCCAGACACCCCAATAGACCCTATACTTTAGATTACATCAATGCTATATGTGGCAATACATTTATGGAATTGCACGGAGACAGAAGTTTTGGTGATGATAAAGCTATGATTGGCGGACTTGGAAAGATAAATGAACAAAGTTTTATGTTTATTGGTCAGCAAAAAGGCTATAACACAAAAACACGTCAATATAGAAATTTCGGGATGGCCAATCCTGAAGGTTATCGCAAGGCTCTGCGTTTGATGAAAAAAGCAGAAAAGTTCAACTTGCCTATAGTCACTTTAGTTGATACACCTGGAGCTTTTCCAGGTCTTGAAGCTGAAGAAAGAGGACAAGGTGAAGCTATTGCAAGGAACATCATGGAAATGAGCCAGCTTAAAGTTCCGATCATAGTCATTATAATTGGCGAAGGTGCTAGTGGTGGTGCTTTAGGCATAGCAGTTGGTGATACTGTCATGATGCTTGAAAACACTTGGTACTCTGTTATTTCTCCTGAATCTTGTTCTTCTATTTTATGGAGAAGCTGGGAATACAAGCAAACGGCTGCAGATGCTTTGAAGTTGACAGCAAACGACATGAAAAAACTTAAAATCATTGATAAAATCATCAAAGAACCACTTGGAGGAGCTCATAGCAATAGAGAAAAAACTTTTGATATTGTCACAAAATCTATCCTTTCAGAATTTGATGATTTAAAAAAGTTATCCCCAGAAGATTTGATCGAAAAAAGAATGCAGAAATTTATTGATATAGGAATTTACTCTGAGTAAGCCTTACAGAACATAATTTTTCTCAAAAATCCAGGTTTTATTATCTGGATTTTTTTAGTTATCCACAATTATTTGAAGTTATACACAAGGTGTTGTGGAAAAAGCATAGTGTTAAGCTCGACGATTTTCTCCAAACTTCATAACCTTTTATATACATTCGCAGCATGGAAAATGCAACTCAATCTTCATATCAAAACAAGCCTAAAAGTGATGTCATAAGTCTACAAAAAGGAAAAATACCTCCTCAAGCTATTGATCTTGAGGAGGTTATACTTGGGGCGATGATGATAGACAAAAAAGGTGTAGATGAAGTAATCGACATCCTTCACCCTGACGTTTTCTATAAAGAAGCTCATAAAAATATTTATGAAGCTATTATTGTACTTTTTGAAAAAGGAGATCCTATTGACTTATTAACCGTTTCCACAGAATTAAAAAAATCAAAAAAGCTACAAGCCTCAGGTGGTGAATATTATCTTATTCAATTGACTCAAAAGGTCTCCTCTTCTGCTCATATTGAGTATCATTCCAGAATCGTTCTTCAAAAATACATTCAAAGATGTTTGATAAAAATTTCTAATGAAATTATTGAAGAGTCCTACGACGAAGGGACTGATGTTTTTGACCTTCTAGACCATGCAGAATCCAAATTATACGAAGTCACTCAAGGAAATATAAAACGTTCTTCAGAAACTGCTCAAAATTTGGTGATGCAGGCTAAAAAGAGAATAGAAGAAATTTCAAATAAAGAAGGATTGAGTGGAGTTCCTTCTGGTTTTACAGATTTAGATAAATTAACTTCTGGATGGCAACCAAGTGACCTGGTGATTATTGCAGCTCGTCCAGGTATGGGTAAAACTGCACTCACACTTACTATGGCGAGAAACATTGCTGTAGGGCAAAATATTCCAGTAGCGTTTTTCTCTCTTGAAATGTCTTCTGTCCAATTAATAACCAGGCTTATTTCTTCAGAAACTGGATTAAGTTCAGAAAAACTGAGAACTGGTAATCTAGAACCTCACGAATGGGAACAATTGAACGTAAAAGTAAAGTCCCTCGAGCAAGCTCCTTTATTTATTGATGACACCCCTTCATTATCCATTTTCGATTTGCGCGCAAAAGCAAGAAGACTTTCATCTCAACACGGTATAAAATTGATTGTAGTGGATTATTTACAGTTAATGACTGGTGGCGGATCGCAAAAAGGAGGAAACAGAGAACAAGAAATTTCTACAATTTCCAGAAACTTAAAAGCTTTAGCAAAAGAATTGAGTATTCCAGTTCTTGCCCTTTCCCAACTTTCCAGAGCTGTAGAAACAAGAGGCGGAAGTAAAAGACCATTACTTAGTGACCTTAGAGAATCCGGAGCAATTGAGCAAGATGCTGATATTGTTTCTTTCATATATAGACCAGAATATTATGACATAGATGAATGGGATGATGATTCTCAATCTCCTACACAAGGCCAGGCTGAATTTATTATAGCTAAGCACAGAAATGGCGGTTTAGATAACATTCGTTTGAAGTTTATTGGCCAACTTGGTAAGTTTGAGAATCTTGATAATTTCGATTCGCCTTTCGAGATTAATTCCAGCATGAATTCTGGTAAATCAGACTCTCCATCATTTCCAAGCGCTGAAGACGTATTTGGTTCTACACCCCCACATCAAAACTTAGGAAATGAAAGCGATGATGAAGTCCCTTTTTAAAAAAAAGAAATGAGAGTTTTAGTATTTGTAGTGATAGTATTGATAGGCTGGAGCGGACACTCCAACTTCATCCTAATTCCTATGGATTTCGAAACGCAAGACAATCACCTTAAAGCATACGGGATTTCATATTGGCTTTTAGAAAAAGATCAAAAAGTACAGTGGCTTCTTAATTACAGAGGTGGTTCTTTTCTCTCACCTTTTTCTGAAGAACTCAAAAGAGAATGCACAATACGAGGTGTATCTTTTGAAGTCATTTCTGACACAAAATCAGAAGAAATTTTAAAAACAATAAGAAGTCCGTCTCAAAATATGGAAGCTGTTTTACTTGAAAAGGCTCCAAAAATTGCCGTTTACTCTCCACAGGGAAATGCTCCATGGGATGATGCAGTGACTATGGTTTTGGAATTTGCTGAAATTCCTTATAAAACAATTTACGACAAAGAAGTTCTTAATGACGAGCTACTCTTATATGATTGGCTTCATTTACATCATGAAGATTTCACAGGTCAATACGGTAAATTTTACAGAGCTTACCGGTCTGCACCATGGTATATTCAAGAGAAAAAAGAAGCCGAAGCATTAGCTCAATCACTTGGGTACAATAAAGTTTCAGAAGAAAAACTGGCAGTCGCTAAAAAAATAAATGATTATGTAATAGGTGGTGGTTTTATGTTTGCTATGTGTAGCGCTACAGACTCATTTGACATTGCTCTTTCTGCAGATGGTGTAGATATTTGTGAACCTATGTTTGATGGTGATCCTTCTGAAGCAGGTTACCAAAATAAGATCGACTACTCCAAAACCTTTGCGTTTACTGATTTTATTCTGGAGAAAAACCCAATGGTTTATGAATACTCCTCAATTGACATGACAGAAAAAAGGAATATTCCAAAATCAAAAGACTATTTTACATTAATGGATTACTCTGCTAAATGGGATCCTATTCCTACTATGTTATGTCAAAATCACACAGCTGTCGTGAAAGGGTTCATGGGACAAACAACAGCTTTCAATCCTACTCAGATCAAATCTAACGTGTTGATCATGGGGAAAAACAAGCTCAATGACGAAGCTAGATATATACATGGTATAAAGGGAAAAGGCTTTTTTACTTTCTATGGTGGTCATGATCCTGAAGACTACCAACACCGTGTTGGTGATCCCAAAACAGAATTGGAATTGCACCCAAAATCACCTGGCTACAGGCTAATTCTGAATAATATCTTATTTCCTGCAGCAGAAAAGAAAAAGCAAAAAACTTAAAAACTTTATTTAAAGAGTTTTTTCTTTCGAAGTTCAAAATTCTGACCCAGATAAACTTTTCTTACCATTTCATCGTTGGCTAATTCTTCAGGCTCACCGTGTTTCAAAATACCTCCTTCAAACATAAGATAGGTTCTATCTGTAATAGCTAGAGTCTCTTGCACATTGTGGTCTGTAATTAGAATTCCAATGTTTTTATCTTTCAGTTGGGCTACAATTTTTTGTATATCCTCTACAGCCACTGGATCTACACCAGCAAATGGTTCATCGAGGAGAATGAATTTAGGATCTGTAGCAAGTGCACGAGCAATTTCAGTCCGTCGTCTTTCACCACCAGAAAGCAAATCTCCCCTGTTGGTTCTGATGTGATTTAAACCAAATTCACTTATGAGAGATTCCATTTTTTCTTCGCGTTCCTTTTTATTCAAGTCAGTCAATTCGAGAACACTCATAATATTATCTTCTATACTCAGTTTCCTGAAAATAGAAGCTTCCTGAGCTAAATAGCCGATGCCATTCTGAGCTCTTTTGTACATTGGGTATTTAGTGATGTTGGTTTTATCCAGGTAAATATTACCGCCATTTGGCTTGATTAACCCAACAATCATATAAAAAGAAGTTGTCTTTCCGGCCCCGTTTGGACCCAAAAGACCTACGATTTCACCTTGTGTTACCTCAACACTTATACCTTTTACAACTTTTACGCCTTTGTAAGATTTAATTAAATTATCTGCTCTTAAAGTTGCTCGGTTAGTACTCATAATTATTGTTTTCTAGAAGATTTTATTCCAAAGATAATCATCTCAACAACACCTATAAACATAATAGAATAAGCTAAAAGCTCGATACTCTCTTCTGAAGCATCTTTCACAGGTCTCATAAAATCTCTTAATGCTACGACCTTCTCACCATTTTCTGAGATGACATATTTATCGTGTGTATCCCTTAGTAAATCTATCCAAATTAACTTCCGGCCATAGAGTCTTGAAAAGATATGAAGAATTACAAGGCCTGAAAAGAAAAAGGCAAATCCATAGGTTTTTGAAATCGAAGCAATTTCTAAAATCAGTTTTTTCCAATTTTTAATCATCATAACAAGAACGATTATGACTATCACAAGTGAAATCACTTGCCAAGCCTTATCAAAAAGCTGAGTATTTATCCAAAAATCAAACTCTCTCACAAAATGAACACCTAAAAATCCAGCCAGTGTAAGATTGAATATTTTGAAATCTTTAGCTTTTGAGTTAAATCCGATAAGCAATAAAGAGCTTATCAGTAATAATACTTCTTGGGTGATTTCAATTAAGGAATCTTCTTTCACTTCACCTTCAGCAAAATCAAACTGTATTGCCAAAGAAATTAAAAACATAAGACCAGCATAAGCAAGAAGTCTTATAATAAGTGGGTATAAAGGTTTCATAAGATTAATTTTAGAGTTACTCTGTTTTACCAAATTTATTTTCTAGTGCTTCCCAATATTCGAAAGCTCTTCTCAAGTGAGGTATAACAATAGTTCCACCTACAAGTGTTCCAATACTTAGGGCTTCAACTACCTGGGCTCTATTAAGACCTTCTTTATAAGAGGATTCTAAGTGGTATTTCACACAGTCATCACACCTTAAAACTAAGGAAGACACTAAGCCTAAAAGCTCTTTTGTTTTAACATCTAGGGCACCTTCAGCAAAAGAATTGGTGTCTAAATTGAAGATACGTTTCAAGACTTTATTGTTTTCGTCTAAAATTTTACCATTCATCCTAGCTCTATACGCCTCGAATTCATCAACTAAATCAATCATAATTTCTAATTTGTGTTTTGTTTTTCTTTTTTACGTTGTTTTCTCACTACTAATTTGGAAATAAAAATACTTACTTCATACAATACCAAAACTGGAATAGCAACAATGACTTGACTGGCTATATCGGGAGGAGTAATCAATGCTGAAATAATCAAAATAAAGACCAATGAATACTTTCTGTTTTTCTTCAGAAAATCTGGCGTAACCAAGCCTACTTTTGTGAGGAAATAGATAATAACAGGTAACTCGAATATAAGTCCGCTTGCCAGTACTGAGGCTCTAACTAGTCCTATGTAGCTGCTTAAATCGAAGTCATTAAACACTTGTGTACTTACCGTATAGCTACCAAGAAAATTCACAGATAATGGTGTAATTACATAATACCCAAACAATACTCCAAGTAGGAATAAAAATGAAGTAACAAAAATAAAACCTCTACCAGATTTTTTCTCTGTAGTTTGTAAGCCTGGCGCTATAAATGCCCAAAACTGATAGATTACATAAGGAAATGCCATAATGAAACCTGCCGTTATAGATGTCCAGATGTGAGCACTAAACTGTCCTGCCATAGTCCTACTTTGTATTCTAAAAGGGAGTTCGTCAAAACAAAAACTTTCCTGAAGATTGAAATATTCTGAAATGTTACACAGTAAATTATACGTATAAAAATCAGCATTTTTTGGACCAAAAATTATAACGTCAAAAATGAAAGATTTCATTCCAAAAGCTACAGCACCGGCAATTAATATTGCCAATGTTGCTCTCAGTAAATGCCATCTTAAATCTTCAAGATGATCCAAAAAAGACATATCATTAGGATTCTTTCTCGTCTTTGATTTTTTCGCCATATTAAATGATACCTTCTTTTACAAGATTATGAAGATGGACAATACCTGCATACTCACCAGAATCTACTGCTATAAGTTGAGTAATGTCATTATTTTCTAAAAGCTCCAAGGCATCTATTGCCATTGCAGAGTTTTTAATAGTCTTTGGGTTTTTAGACATGATGTCTTTTGCCTTTAGTTTAGTAAAATCTTCAGTAGAACTCAGCATACGCCTTAAGTCACCATCTGTTATAATACCTACAACCTCCCCATTTTCCAAGACAGCAGTCACTCCAAGCATGTTTTTAGAAATTTCTACGATAACATCTTTTAAAGGAGTTTCTTGAGACACTTGTGGTTTCATATTTTGAGAGGTAATGTCTCTCACCCTTAAGTAAAGAGTCTTGCCTAATGAGCCACCTGGATGGAATCTTGCAAAATCGTCGCTTGAAAATCCTCTCAGTTTTAATAAACAAACAGCCAAGGCATCTCCTATAACAAGCTGAGCCGTAGTACTTGTGGTTGGTGCTAGATTATTTGGACAGGCTTCTTTTTCAACATAAGAATTTAAGACAAAATCTGCTTGTTTGCCTAAAAACGAATCTTTATTACCAGTAATAGCAATAAGTGTGTTTTTAAAATTTTTAATAAGCGGTGCCAGCACTTTAATTTCTGGAGTATTTCCACTCTTTGAGATACAAATCACTATATCGTCTCTTAAAATAGTCCCAAGATCTCCATGAATAGCATCTGCTGCATGCATAAAAATAGCTGGAGTTCCAGTAGAATTAAGCGTAGCTACAATTTTGGTAGCTATGATTGCGCTTTTACCTATACCTGTAAGGATGACACGACCTTTTGAATCAAAAATAGCATTTACAGCATCAGAAAAAGATTTATCAATTAAGCTTTCAAGATTTTCAATTGCTTTGGACTCAATGTGAATTATTTCCTTAGCATAAGATTGTATTGCTACATCTTTCATAAATTACTATGTTTACAATTGTGCGCCTTCAAAGAATGCGTATATTTAATCCTGCAAAGGTAAATAAAACAAAATAGTAATAATTCAATTGGAACAAATCAATTTACATCAAGAATTAAAGAAATACTTTGGCTTTAATGAGTTCAAAGGACTTCAGGAAAGCGTTATAAAAAGTATCATCGCCAACGAAGATACGTTTGTTATCATGCCAACTGGTGGTGGTAAATCATTATGCTATCAACTCCCAGCTTTGATAAAAGAAGGAACTGCGATTGTCGTTTCTCCGCTTATTGCGTTGATGAAGAACCAAGTAGATGCGATAAGAAATATTTCAGAACACGAAGGTGTCGCTCATGTTTTGAACTCATCGCTCAATAAAACTCAAGTAAAACAAGTAAAGGAAGACATATCTAACGGAATCACGAAACTGCTTTATGTAGCTCCAGAATCTCTTACTAAAACTGAATACATCGATTTTCTTAAAGAACAAAATATTTCATTTTTGGCTATAGATGAAGCGCATTGTATTTCAGAATGGGGACATGATTTTAGACCAGAGTATAGGAATTTAAAAAATATCATCGAACGGATTGGTGACAATATTCCTATCATAGGACTTACAGCAACTGCTACACCAAAAGTACAGGAAGATATTCTGAAAAACTTAAGAATTCCTAATGCAAACACATTTAAAGCATCTTTTAATAGACCGAATCTTTATTACGAGATTCGACCAAAGACGGATGATGTTGATTCTGACATAATTAAATTTGTTAAAAAGAATTCTGGTAAAAGCGGTATCATATATTGCTTAAGTAGAAAACGTGTTGAACAATTGGCTCAGACACTTCAAGTCAATGGTGTAAAAGCAGTCCCTTATCATGCTGGATTGGATGCCAAAACAAGAAGCAAACATCAGGATATGTTCCTGATGGAAGACATTGATGTTGTCGTTGCTACTATTGCTTTTGGGATGGGTATTGATAAGCCAGATGTTCGCTTTGTAATTCATAACGATATTCCAAAAAGTATTGAAAGTTACTATCAAGAAACAGGAAGAGCCGGTAGAGATGGTGGGGAAGGTCATTGTATTGCCTATTACAATCATAAAGATATTGAGAAGCTCGAAAAGTTCATGAGCGGTAAACCTATAGCTGAACAAGAAATCGGTCATGCACTCTTGCAAGATGTTGTAGCTTTTGCAGAAAGTTCTATTTCTCGAAGAAAATATATCCTCCATTATTTCGGAGAAGAATTTGACAACAAAACTGGCGAAGGTGGTGATATGGATGACAATGTACGTTATCCTAAAACCAAAAAAGAGGCTAAAGATGATGTCCAACTTATCCTCAAGGCAGTAAAAGAAACAGGACAACTTTTCAAATCAAAAGAAATTGTACATACCCTTTCTGGAAAATCAAATGTGCTTATTAAGTCAAATAAAGTTGAGAGCTTAGATATTTTTGGTGCAGGAAAGGATAAACCAGCCAGTTACTGGACAGCCTTGTTAAGGCAAGTCATTATTTCTGGTATGCTTAAAAAAGAACTGGAATCTTATGGAGTTGTGAAAATTCTTCCAAAAGGAGAAAAATATTTGAAAAATCCAACTTCTTTCATGATGACTGAAGATAACGATTTTAGCAAAACAGTCACCACATCTTCAGCCCAACCTTCGGGAGGAACGGATGTAAAGCTCTTGAAGATGCTAAAGGATCTACGTAAGAAAATTGCTAAAAGAAAAGAAGTTCCACCTTTTGTTGTTTTTCAAGACCCATCACTTGAGGACATGGCTTTGAAATATCCTATAAGCACAGAAGAACTAATTAATATTCACGGCGTAGGTGAAGGAAAAGCTAAAAGATTTGGTAAAGAATTCATTTCTCTAATTCAAAATTATGTTGAGGAGAATGATATCTTAAGACCTGATGACTTGGTTGTAAAAAGTACGGGAGCAAATAGTGCCAACAAGCTTTATATCATCCAAAACATTGACAGGAAATTGCCACTTTCTGATATTGCTCAGGGCAAAGGTTTTGAGATGAAGGATTTTATTAAAGAAATGGAAGCTATTGTTTTCAGTGGAACCAAACTCAATATCAATTACTGGCTGGACGATCTTTTGGATGAAGACCAACAAGAAGAAATTCATGACTATTTTTTAGAAGCCGACTCTGACAGTATCAATGCTGCTATAGACGAGTTTGACGGTGATTACGATGAAGAAGAACTAAGACTTTATCGAATTAAATTTATAAGCGAAGAAGCAAATTAATAGTTGATTCAGTATTAAAAACTGCAAAAAAAAAGCCAATTCAAATGAATTGGCTTTTTCATATAGTCAAAAATCAGTTTCTAAATCGCCTTGGGTATAAAAACCTCTGCAAGCATACATCTCGCACTGCCTCCACCATGAGTTTCTATAGTTGATAAATCGCTGCTCAAAATTTTACAATGCTTTTCTATAGATTGAATTTGCTTTTCAGTTAGTGAATCGTGAGCAGTTTTGCTCATGACCAAAAACTTTTCATTTTCACCTTGAACTTGTAGCATATTTCCAGCAAAATTATTCATTTGCTCTTCAGAAATGGTGATGATTTCTTTACCATCCTGAACCAGGCTATCTGCAACTAGTTTTAGTTCCTTTTTATCATCAATGGTATCAAGACAAATCACAGCAAATTCTTCTGCAACACACATCATCACATTGGTGTGATAAATAGGCAAACGCTTTCCTTCATGACTTTGGTAAGCATTGAAAATGACAGGGGTATATTCAAAATCCTCGCAAAATTCTATGATCAAATCTTCATCTGCTCGTGGAGATAAGGCGCAGTAAGCTTTCCTATTTTCTCTATCCAGAATCAAGCTTCCTGTTCCTTCTAAAAACACGTTTTCCAATTCTGCTGAAGTATAGTCCACAAAATTTCTTATGAGACGTCCCTCTGCTTCTATCTTTTCAAAAATATCTTCACGTCTCTCTTTACGCCTGTTCTTGGCGAACATTGGATATAAAGCAACATCGCCGTTTTCGTGAAAAGACACCCAATTATTTGGGAAAATTGAGTCTGGAGTATCTTGGGTAGCGATATCATCTATTACAATTATGTTCACTCCTACCCCTTTCAATTTTTTAACAAACGCATCAAACTCTTCTTGTGCTTTTATATTGACAGTTGCTTGAAGATCGCTTGTAGATTTTTGGAAATAATTATTCACAGCTGTTTCTTCATTCATTCTGAAGTTAACTGGACGAATCATCACTAATGTATCTGTAATTTGTTTCATTATTCTCTTATTAAAGGTAGGGTCGAGCATCTCAGCAGACCTTCCTGTTTTGCAATTTCTCTATAATTTACGGTTTCAACTAAAATACCTTTGGCTCTTAGCCATTCATTTAAGCGTGTGAAATATTCATCAGAAATGACTACAGTTTCTGAAATAGAGAAAATATTACTGTTCATGTCATACATCTCTTGAGCGTTAATTTCAAAAACATTCTCTTTCCCATATAGATTTATCAACCAGTTATATTCTTCTTCTTCTAAGAACCCATTTCTATGAACAATCGCATATTTACTTCCAACTGGCTGGAAACAGCAGTCTAAGTGAAGTGCATTAGCTTTTGGGTCTGTATTGGACTTTCTCAAGTTGAAAGATTTGACTTTTTTATCTGGAAACAAATTCTGCAATTCTTCAACGGCTTCCATGTTGGTTCTAGCCGTTATGAAATCTGAATAATCTTCTCCTCTATACGTCCCGACCAAAATATAATCACCGTGAGGCATTACATCACCACCCTCAATATGGCAATGCTCTGGAAGTTTTACTTTTTTATCAGAATCAATTTTATCTAAAACGTGTTCTATAGCTTTAATTTCTTTTTCTCTATCCGGTAGAATATTAGCGTAGATGAATTTATCATCAATCACAAAACCGATATCTCTAGAAAAAATCTGATTATAATCTTTTAAAATTGTTGGTCTTAAGACTTCAACCTTATGTTTTTTTAAGATTGCAGCTACAGACTCCATTTCTTCAATCATATCTTCTTCTTCAGGATAAGTTCCCTCTTTGATATGTTTTATGGACTTAGGATCGTAGGCATCCTCTAGTTTAGGTTGATCACCACTAGAATTTGCAACGCCCAGGATCACAGTTTTCAGTCTAGACGTCTCGTTGGAAATATTTAGTTTCAATACAATAAATTTTTGTGCAAATATACTTACTTAAAATCAAAGGCTTGAACTTGTGTTAAAATCAGGATTTGAAGTTGAGAAGGAGATTAGGATGGGGACAATTTTTCTTGTAAAATTCTAAATCACCTTCAGAAGAAACTCCAGGATAATCACCTATTTTATCGTCAATATCCAGAATTAACTGAAAATGTAAATGAGGTGCGTAATTCCCGTTGACATCGTTTGTACCAAGGTAAGCTAATGGATTTTCTTTAGAAATATCCTCTCCAACCTCATACCTAAACAAGGATTCTCTAGATAAATGCCCATAAAGTGAATAAAATTTGAGATCCCCTAAGTGATGTTCCAGAATTATCGTAGGCCCATAATCTCCAAAATTTAAATTATCTCTTTGACTATGAATTTTACCTGATAATGGACTGTAAACTGGAGTTCCAGCATCGGCCCAAACATCTATACCTAGATGGATATTTCTTTTATGTGAACGTGAACTTTCCCCAAAATACGAGCTTCTATCATAAAGACTCCTTTTTTCTAAATATCCACCATAAGCAGCTTTAGCACCTTTGGATTCTAAATAATCGGCCAGATAATCTTGTAAAGCAAATTCAGTAGATAAATCAATATTCAATTCTGATGTTTTTCGGTCTGAAAGATCTAAAGAAACGTAGTCACTTTCGGAATAGGTTGGGCCAAGAATTGAAAAAAATGAGGTGTTTAAGTGATCTTTCATCAAATTCAGCATAAAAATAAGGCATTATGGTTTTAACTAACAAAACCCCAATAAAATTGGGGTTTTAAATTATTCAGTATAACATGATTATTACTCGTCTCTCAGGACATTGAGGGTCACATCGATATTATCACGTGTTGCTCTAGAAAATGGACACACTTCGTGAGCTTCATTAACCAGTGTTTCGGCAGTCTCAATATCATCTACCCCAGGCAGATAAGAGTCTAAAACTGCTGATAGCAGAAGGCTCCCGTCTTCTTCTTTGCCGATGCTAATATGAGCTGTGACACTGAAATCACCTAAATCTGCTTTGTGCTTTTCAGCAACTAGACTTAAGGCACTCCCGAAACAAGCAGAATATGCAGAACCAAAAAGTTGCTCTGGATTGACTCCGTCTCCTCCATCTCCACCAAGAGCTTTTGGCATACTCAATGGCATATCTATAGGACCGTCCTCTGTTTTTACGTGACCTTTGCGGCCTCCTGTAGCTGTAGCTTTTGCTGTATAAAGTGTTTCCATGAATTTTTATTTTTAGTTCGACCGAATATACTAAGTACGAGAGCTCTGTAAAAAAATGAATTCATAAATTTGTACTAAATGTAAATTATGCCTTCGTCTAAAAACAAGAAATCTGCGCTACAAGAAACTAAAAGCGACCCAAGTATCAATTTGAGTAAGACCTCTGCAGAAAAAATTAAAGCCCTAAGACGAAAGTCAAAAGACATCACAAAATTAACTGAAGGTATTTTAAGCGGAAATAAGACAGATTTAAGTCAGGCAATTACACTTATCGAAAGCCAGAGCAAGCGCCATACTGAAGACATTAAAACTATTATTTCATCATGTTTACCCCATTCCAGTAAATCTCTGAGAATTGGTATTACGGGTGTTCCAGGTGTAGGGAAAAGTACATTCATCGAGCAACTAGGTTTATTGTTAGTAGACAGAGGTCATAAAGTCGCTGTATTGGCTGTAGATCCGTCAAGTTCTGTCACAAGAGGAAGTATTTTAGGTGATAAAACAAGAATGGAAAAGTTGGTTCAACATCCCAATGCTTACATCCGCCCTACCGCTTCTGGTGAGTCTCTGGGAGGTGTAGCGAGAAAAACGCGTGAAAGCATTTTGCTGTGTGAAGCCGCTGGATATGATATCTTGCTTATAGAAACAGTAGGAGTTGGTCAAAGTGAAACTGCTGTTCATAGCATGACAGATTTCTTTTTACTATTGAAACTCGCTGGAGCCGGAGATGAATTACAAGGTATAAAACGCGGAATTATAGAGATGGCAGATGCAATTGTCATCAATAAAGCAGATGGAGAAAACGTGAAAGCAGCCAAAAAGGCAAAAGTTGAATTCAACCGAGCTTTGCATATGTATCCTTCAAAATCTAATGGCTGGGTGCCTAAAGTCAAGCTTGCCAGTGCGTTAAAAAACGAAGGAATTGAGGAGGTTTGGGATATGCTCACGGACTATTTTGAAAAAGCTAAGAAAAATAATTATTTTGAAAAGAAAAGAGCTGATCAAAATAAATTCTGGCTCACACAGACCATTGAAGATTCTCTCAAAAAAGAGTTTTACCAGAACGAAGTTATAAAAAGTGAATTCCCGAAAATCCTCCAGAAAATACATAATAATAACTTAAGCCCCTTTGAAGCTGCGGAATACCTCTTAAGTAAAGCTAAATCCTGAAAATGAGCTTACTGATTACTATTAAACCTTGAGGTGAGGTACTTGTGGAGTTTATAAAATAAGTATCCTGTTATAATACCAACAGCTGCACCCGTAAGTATATCTCCAGGATAGTGAACGCCAACATAAATTCTGCTGTAAGTCACAATAATGGCCCAAAAGAACATCCAGAAAAACACATGTTTATAGTAGGGCTTTAAAACATTAGACACCAGGGTAGCTACAGCAAAAGAGCTTATAGCGTGGCCAGAAAAATATCCATACTTCCCACAGCGTTTAGCAAGAAATCTCCCATATTCTATAAAGTCTTCATTGCAGGGTCTCAGGCGCTGAAAGGCATCTTTGGTTAAATTGGCCAACTGATCTGTAAAAGTAATCATCAAGCCTACTACAAGAATTGTAATGCCTAAACCTTTAAGTTTTATTTTTTTAAAAATTAGAAATAAAAGAACAGCATACAGGGGTATAGAAGTTTCTTTTTCGGTTATAAGTACCCAGAACCAGTCCCACTCTTTTACTCCCAGATTATTAAAAAAAAGGAACACCTCCCTGTCTATGTTTTGAAGTCTTTCTAGCATACTACTGGTAACGGTCTACTTCTCTATCGTAAAATTCTGAGGCTTCTTTGATCAGGTTATTAGTCTCTTCTACCATTTCCTCTTCATTTTCAACATCAAATTCCTCAAACCACTCAATATCATCTGTTTTTAAGTCGATAATAAATCTCGGAAATTCTGTATGAATTATAAAAATGGATTCGGGATAATCTGTATTATCACCTAATATAAATCGTGGTAATTTCATGTGGATGTTAATTTAGTTTCGCCAAAAGTATGAATTTGTTTTTTGGAGAGCATATTAAATCTTATGTACAACATAATAGCTGAAGCTGTAAGTCCAGAAAGCAAACCTAACCAAATTCCCATACTTCCCAAAACCTCGGCCTTTCCCGTAAAATAAGATACCGGTAAACCAATGAGCCAATAGGCGATAAAACAAATTATAGTGGGAACTTTCACATCCTGCAAGCCTCGTAAAGCTCCAAGAATTGCAACTTGGAGACCATCACTTAACTGAAAAAGAGCAGCGATAATCAATAATTGCGAAGCAAGCATGAGGACTTCAGCATCATCTATATATAAAGTCGGTAAAAAGCCTTTTAATAAGATGAAGCCTAAAGCGAAAACACCTTCAATCAAAAATACCTGGAGAAATATTGAAAAAGCAACATCTCGTAAGGTTTTAAACTGACGTTTTCCTTTTTGATTAGCAACTCTTATAGTTGCGGTAACACCAAGACCTACGGCAATCATAAATGTCATGGAGGCGAGGTTGAGTGCAATTTGGTTGGCAGCTTGAGCTTTAGTCCCTAGTGTTCCTGCAAGAAGTACAGTTGCAGTAAAAATACCTCCTTCAAATAACATCTGTAAGGATGTAGGAAAACCAAGATTGAAAAGTCTCTTAAAAATGGCTTTATCCAATGACTTTTTCATCAGTATAAAATAAGACTTCAATTTAGGTCTTCTGCTTAAAATTAAGTAAAGCAAAATCAGCATAAAAACTCGTGAGATCAATGTTCCAATCGCTGCGCCTTCCAATTCTAGTCGAGGAAAAAACCAGATACCATATATCAATAAATAATTGAATATAACATTGACCACATTAGACAGTATAGTAGCATACATCGCATATTTTGTCAAAGAAAGACCATCTGCAAATTGCTTAAAACCCTGGAAAATCATAAGAGGAATCAAGGAAAAAGCGACGATATCGAGGTAAGGCAAAGCCAGATCAACCACATCTTTTGGTTGATCGAGGTGATATAATATAGGTTTTGCCAGCAAGAGCAACAAAAACAAAACAACACCATTGACAGTGCACATGACAAGGCCGTGCTGAAAATATCTGCGCCCCTTTTTGGTATCGCCTTCTCCATCTGCCTCAGCAATAAGTGGTGTAATGGCGAAGCTAAATCCTATGCCTAGAAAAAGCGCAAAAAAGATAAGAGTATTGCCCAGAGAAACAGCTGCTAATGGCGCTGCTCCAAGTTTTCCTATCATTAAATTATCTACGAAACCTACCAAAACATGACCTAACTGACCTAGCATGATAGGTAAGGCTAAACTGAAATTTTTAGGAAATTCCTTGGTATAGATCGAAAGATTCACAAGCTGCTTTTTTCAGAAAGCAAAAGTACACTTTGAGAATAGAATAAAGAATTGTGACTTATCATTTAATCATAAAAAGTCTATTTGTAATTATTGAATTTACGAAGAAAATAGATTTAGCTTTTAAGATGATGGATTTACATTATATTTGAGAATTAATTCTGAAAATAAAGAAACTTGAAAAAAGATTTTGACAAGGAGGAAGTCATTCAACATGTATCGTCATTGTTGCAGGAAATTCCTACATCTATGGAAATCGTAAAGGATGACTCTAAAAAAGAACAGAGATTTCTTTATTTAGCCAGACACATGGTAGAAAAGGCTATCAAAAAAGAAGCGCTTTTAGTTTCAGATGATGGAAGAGGAATCGCCATTTTCTTTAAAATGGATGGAGAAGGTGATGGATTTTGGTCAGAATTAATTCAAGATCTCAAGCTTGCTATTAACGTTACTGGCATCAAAAAAGGATTGAAAGCTTTGAAGTCTCAGAAGTTTGTAAGGCAACAACGACCAAATGATGGCGAATTTTTATATTGTTGGTTTTGGGGAATACTACCAGACGCTCGAGGAAATACAAGCGATAAAACTCCCTATAAGATGAAAGATGAGATGTTTCGCATATCTAAAGCTATGCAACTTCCTATCTATGCAGAAACTCGAATCAGAAAAGTGAGCATAGCTTACAGAAGGTATGGCTTCGAAGTTCTTAAAGAATGGGAGCACCCAAGTGGAGATACTATGTATTTTTTGAGATACACCCCACCAAAACCCGAATCTAAGTAGTTTTTATTTGTACAAACCTTTTCACGTCTTCTTCTGTGATTTTATGATCACCTAAGATGATAAGCCGTTCTACTACGTTTCGTAATTCTCTTATATTCCCTGTCCAATTGAGTTGTTCCAAAAGTGAAATAGCTTCAGGTACAAATACTTTAGGCTTAGTGCCTTGTTCTTTAGCTATTTTTTCGGTGAAATGCTTAATGAGCTCAGGAATGTCTGCTCGCCTGTCTTTAAGGGCTGGAACATGAATAATGATGACCGCCAATCTATGGTATAAATCTTCTCGAAATCTTTTATCTTCAATTTCATCTTTCAAATCCTTATTGGTAGCTGCAATAACTCTCACGTCTACTTTTATATCCTTATCACTGCCCACGCGCTGTACTCTATTCTCCTGAAGCGCACGCAAGACTTTAGCTTGAGCAGACAGGCTCATATCACCTATTTCATCAAGAAAAATAGTTCCACCGTTGGCTGCTTCAAATTTGCCAGCCCTATCTTTATTGGCAGAGGTGAAAGCTCCTTTGACGTGACCAAATAACTCACTCTCTATCAATTCTGAAGGAATTGCAGCACAATTGACTTCAATAAAAGGACCTTTATTTCTGTTGCTTTTTTCGTGAAGCCAGTGAGCAACAAGTTCCTTACCAGTACCATTTTCTCCAGTAATTAAAACTCTTGCTTCTGTAGGAGCTACCTTGTCGATCATTGATTTTATTTGACCAAGCTCCTCTGATTTTCCAATCATTTCAAACTGCTTAGAGACTTTTTTCTTAAGCTGTTTATTTTCCTTGGCAAGTTGAGTATGGTCAAGTGCAATTCTTACTGTGTTCAATAATCTATTGAGATCTGGCGGTTTTGAAATATAATCGAAAGCACCCATCCTCATAGTTTCCACGGCAGTTTCAAGATCGCCATGACCAGAAATCATAACGACTGGAAGCTCAGGCTGAAGTTTTTGACAAGCTGATAAAACTTCTAAGCCATCCATTTTTGGCATTTTGATATCGCAAAGCACCAGGTCATATTTATTTTTTTTTATCATCTCCACACCAGACAAACCATCTATAGCTTCGTCGATGTCATACTTTTGTTCTTCTTCCAGTAAAATCTTCTTTAATACTCTTCTTATAGCATCGTCATCTTCAATAATGAGTAATCTTGGCATAACACGTTATTTTGAATTAAATATAAGTTTTATCAGAAGTTATAGAGCATCTACTTTATACTTTTTAGAATATTTTATACCTCACTATATTTTAAAAAAACAAAACCCACCCTGCAAAAAAGCAGGATGGGAAAAAAATTGCTATGAAAAAGAAAAACACCGCTCAAGTGAGCGGTGTTCAAATATATATAATATTTTGTTAACTAAGTTAAGAAAACATGTCTTTTACTTTTTCAAAAAAAGATTTATCGGACTTTTTTGGATCAGGTTCAAAATTAGAATCCTTTAAGTTATATTCAAAAAAATCTTTTTGATCCTTGGACAACGTCTGCGGAGTCCACACATTGATATGAACAAGTAAGTCACCAATTCCATAGCCGTTTAGATTTGGAAGACCCTTATTTCTAAGTCTTAAAATCTTTCCGCCCTGAACACCTGGCTCTACTTTTATTCTCACTTTACCACCAACAGTTTGGATATCTTTACTCGCTCCCAAAGCTGCTTCAGGATAGCTGATATAAAGATCGTAATGAAGATTTTCTCCGTCACGCTGTAAGTTTTCGTGTTCCTTCACTTCTATAAGAACAATCAAATCTCCAGGAACGCCATCTCCAACAGGTTCATTTCCTTTGTTTCCAACTTTCAATTGCATACCGTCTTCAACTCCAGGAGGAATCTTGATAGAAACAGTTTCTTCTGTCATCTTTAATCCGTGAGCATCAGTCCCTTTACCTTTTTTATCTATTGTCTGACCAGAACCGCCACAAGCTGTACATGGAGATGCGGTTTGCATCCTACCCAAAATAGTATTTGTAACTCGAGTCACCTGACCAGTTCCATTACAGGTTGCACAAGTTTTAAAAGTTGTGTCAGAAGGTTTTTTCTTACGTGAAACTTTTACTTTTTTCTCAACGCCTTTAGATACTTCCTCTAAAGTTAAACTCACTTTAATTCTAAGATTTCCACCTTTGGCCCTTTGTCTTCCTCCGAAGCCTCCTCCGAAACCAGAGAACCCTTGACTTCTTCCTCCAAAGCCACTGCCGAAAATATCACCAAATTGACTAAAGATATCGTCCATATTCATACCTCCGCCACCAAAGCCTTGAGAGCCATCAAAAGCACCATGACCAAATTGATCATACTTTTGTCGTTTCTCTTCGTTCCCTAAAACTTCATAAGCTTCAGCTGCCTTCTTGAATTTATTTTCAGCTTCGGAGTCATCTGGGTTTTTATCAGGATGGAATTTGATAGCCATCTTCCGATATGCTTTTTTGATTTCAGCTTGAGATGCACCTTTCGATAAGCCTAATATATCGTAATAATCTTCTTTCATAATTTTTTATTTTCCCGTGACTACTTTTGGGTAACGTATAATTCTTTCACCTAGAGTATATCCTTTCTCAACAACATCAACAATTTTTCCTTTCATGTCGTCACTTGGTGCTGCAATTTGAGTTATAGCTTCGTGTAATTCAGAATCAAAAGCATCACCTGCTTTTACTGACATTACCTCTAGACCTTTGTTCTTCAAGGTTTCCCGAAGTTTATTATTTATCAGCTCAATGCCCTCTACTAGCGGTTTATCATCAGATTTTTTAATCTCTAACATTGCTCTATCAAAATCATCAAGAACAGGAAGCATAGATTGCATTACATCTTGACTTGCCGTTTTGAACAATTCAATACGTTCTTTTGAAGTTCTGCGTTTGTAATTTTCAAACTCTGCAAAGAGTCTTAAATATTTATCATCTTTTGCGTCAAGTTCTTGTTGAAGTTGTTCTTCCTTAGAGAGCTCAACTTCAGGGACTTCAGCATTAGAGTTGTTTTGACTATCAGCTGAAGACGTCTCTTCATTTTGAGATTCAGAAGTTTCAGTTTGCTTTTCATTAGCTTTAGCCTCAGCTGGTTCTTTTTCTTCTGATTTTATATTCTTTTTGCTCATTTCTTACTATTTTATATTCAATTGTCAAATGTGTTGCCATTTGTACTTTAATGCCATAATGACAGACTACAACTATGGAATGTTTTTGGATACGATTTTAAAAATCTAAATAAACAAAAAATGAGAAAAAAAGTAATTAATTCAATGTTGGTTTTGTCATTGGTAGCCACTGCATTTAGTTGTAAAAGCGACAAAAAAACTGAAACTTCTGATGTAAAAGAAGCTAAGGAAACTTCAGACATGGCAGCAACTTATAACGTTGATGTAGAGCAGTCTAAAATCAATTGGGTAGGTTCTAAACCTGCTGGACAGCACAATGGCACTGTCTCTTTGTCTAAAGGTACTTTGAAAGCAAATGACAACGGATTAGTTGGTGGTAACGTCGTTATTGACATGACAAGTATTGAAGTACTAGATTTAGAGGGTCAGGATAAAAAAGATTTGGAAAATCATTTAATGGGTTATTCCAATGGTAAAGAAGACCACTTCTTTAATGTAACAAAATATCCTGAAGCGAAATTTGAAATTACAGGAATGGAAACTGTTGAAGATCAAACAATGTTATCTGGAAATTTAACTTTGAAAGAAACTTCGAAAAACATCACCTTCCCAGTTAATGTTTCTATGAATAAGACTGATGACTCTTTAATGCTGACATCTGATGAAGTTATATTGGACAGAACTGAATGGGGAATCAAATTTATGTCTAAATCTTTTATTGAAAATCTTGGAGATAACTTTGTAAGCGATGAGATGAAACTATCATTTGATTTAAAAGCATTTAAAGCTGAATAATATTCAAAACGCGTTTTATTAAAATAGAAAATCCCTCAAAAGTTAATTTGAGGGATTTTTTATTTTCGGATTTAAAGGAGATTAAGCTTCTCCAGTAGGTCCGCCAAAGTTCAAAGGAACGTTGGGTTTGTCTTGTTCTTTAATCTTACCCTGACTTTTTTCAAAACGATTAATATTATCGCTCAAAGCTCTCAACAATCTCTTGGCATGTTGAGGCGTAAGAATCACTCTAGATCTCACTTTATTCTTTGGAGATCCAGGCATAATATTCACAAAATCCAAAACAAATTCAGTTTGGGAATGATTGATAATAGCTAAGTTACTATAAATACCTTGAGCTACATCATCATCAATTTGGATATTTAGCTTTTGTTGCTTTTTGTCGTCTTGATCACTCATGCTTAATTAAAGTTTACGTTCACTTCTTGTTTTTTCTCCATCATTGTAGCCAATTCTTCCTTGGAACCTACTATAATGTCATCAAATTCTCTTAGTCCAGTACCAGCAGGAATTCTATGTCCTACAATAACATTTTCTTTCAAACCTTCTAAGTAATCAATTTTACCGCTTACAGCAGCTTCATTTAATACTTTAGTTGTTTCCTGGAAAGAAGCAGCAGATATAAAAGACTTAGTCTGTAAAGATGCCCTAGTAATACCTTGTAAAATTGGTGAAGCAGTTGCAGATTCAGCATCACGTGCTGTTACTAACTGTTTGTCTTCTCGCTTTAAGATTGAATTTTCATCTCTCAAATCACGTAAAGTAACAATTTGACCAGGTTTCAATGTTGAACTGTCACCAGCATCTTCAACAATTTTCTTTCCAAAAATATTATCATTTTCTACAATGAAATCTTCTTTATGTACAAGTTGATTTTCTAAGAAAATAGTATCACCAGAATCTTGAATTCTAACTTTTCTCATCATTTGTCTTACAACAACCTCAAAGTGTTTATCATTAATTTGTACCCCCTGTAGTCTATATACTTCCTGAACTTCGTTCACTAAGTATTGTTGTACTGCACTAGGGCCTTTAATGTTCAAGATGTCTTCTGGAGTTACAGAACCATCAGACAATGGCATTCCAGCTTTAACGTAGTCATTTTCTTGTACCAAAATCTGGTTAGAAAGTTTAACTAAGTACTTCTTAACTTCACCAAGCTTAGACTCTATAATAATTTCTCTGTTACCTCTTTTGATTTTCCCAAAAGAAACTACACCATCAATTTCACTTACTACAGCAGGGTTTGAAGGATTTCTCGCTTCAAACAATTCTGTAAGACGTGGAAGACCTCCTGTAATATCACCTGCTTTTGATGACTTTCTAGGAATTTTTACTAAAATTTTTCCAATTTTAATTTCCTCATCATCGTCAACCATCAAGTGAGCTCCAACAGGTAAGTTGTAAGATCTCAATATTTCGTCATCATTACTCTTAATGTGAAGTGTTGGTATCTTACGCTTATTTTTGGATTCTATAATTACTTTCTCCTGGAAACCAGTTTGCTCATCACTTTCAACCTCATAAGTCTGACCTTGAGTGATGTTTTCAAATTCAATTTTACCAGAGAATTCTGAAATAATTACACCATTATATGGATCCCATTTACATATAACATCGCCTTTTTTGACTTTATCACCTGGACTGATCATCAATTCAGAACCATAAGGAATAACATTTGTACTTAAAGCAATTCCAGATTTCTTATCTATAATTTTCACTTCAGATGTTCTTGAAATAACGATATCAATTTTCTTTCCTTCGCTATTTTTCCCTTCAACCGTTTTTAAATCTTCAATTTCGGCTACACCATCAAACTTAGCTTCCAGTTTATTTTCTTCTGAAATGTTACCTGCAATACCACCCACGTGGAAGGTTCTAAGTGTTAACTGTGTACCTGGCTCCCCAATAG
Organism: Psychroflexus salinarum; assembly: GCF_042677225.1. Lineage (NCBI taxonomy): Bacteria > Pseudomonadati > Bacteroidota > Flavobacteriia > Flavobacteriales > Flavobacteriaceae > Psychroflexus > Psychroflexus salinarum. The sequence continues at coordinate 21,834 of NZ_JBHTIV010000023.1, read as the reverse complement.
ATTGAGCAGCTACTACACCAACAGCTTCCCCTCGTTGTACAGTTTTATTGGTAGATAAGTTTCTACCGTAACATTTCACACATATACCTTGTTTAGCTTCACAAGTTAATGGAGAACGTACTTCAACAGAATTCAAAGCAGAAGCTTCAATTTTTTCTGCAGCATCTTCATGAATTTCGTCACCAGCTGTAGCCAATAGTTGTTGCGAAATTGGATCTATGACGTCATTTAAGGCAGTTCTACCTACAATTCTTTCACCAAGGCTTTCAACAACTTCATCGTTCTTTTTCAAAGCAGAAACCTCAATACCTCTCAATGTTCCACAATCTTCTTCTCTTACGATAACATCCTGAGAAACATCAACCAATCTACGCGTTAAATAACCCGCATCAGCTGTTTTTAATGCTGTATCGGCAAGACCTTTACGAGCACCGTGAGTAGAAATAAAGTATTCAAGAATTGAAAGACCTTCTTTAAAGTTAGATAGAATCGGGTTTTCAATAATTTCACCACCGGCAGAAGTAGATTTTTTAGGCTTAGCCATCAATCCACGCATACCAGTTAACTGGCGAATTTGTTCTTTAGAACCCCTTGCACCAGAATCAAGCATCATATATACGGAGTTGAACCCTTGCTTATCTTCACGAATTCGCTTCATTGCAAGTTCAGTCAAGTTAGCATTGGTTGCTGTCCAGATATCAATCACCTGATTGTAACGCTCGTTGTTGGTGATAAGACCCATGTTATAGTTTCCTATAACGCCTTCCACCTGCTCATTGGCATCATCAATCATAGATTGCTTTTCTTCAGGGATAATAATATCACCTAGAGAGAAAGACAATCCACCTCTAAAAGCGAAGTTGTATCCAAGACTTTTGATTTCATCAAGAAATTCAGCTGTTTCTGGAACAGATGTTTTCTTAAGTACACGAGCAATAACATCACGAAGTGCTTTCTTGGTCATGACATCGTTGATGAAACCTACACTGTCAGGAATAGATTCGTTAAACAATACTCGACCAACAGTAGTTTCTATATTTTTCTTAACGATCTCACCATTTTCATCAACATCATTAGTTCTGATAGTAATCAAAGCATTCAAGTCAACCTGCTTCTCGTTGTAAGCGATATTAACTTCTTCTGCGGAATAAAACTTCAGACCTTCTCCCTTCACTTTATGTTCTGGAGTAGATGATCTTGGTTTTGTCATATAGTATAGTCCAAGAACCATATCCTGAGAAGGAACGGTAATTGGAGAACCGTTAGCTGGATTCAAAATACTGTGTGATGCCAACATCAAGAGTTGAGCTTCCAAGATAGCTTCAGGTCCCAATGGTAAGTGAACCGCCATTTGGTCACCGTCAAAATCGGCGTTAAATGCAGTACACACCAATGGATGTAATTGTATGGCTTTTCCTTCAATTAATTTTGGCTGGAAAGCTTGTATACCAAGTCTGTGAAGGGTTGGAGCACGGTTAAGTAAGACTGGATGTCCTTTTAACACGTTTTCTAAAATATCCCAAACTACAGGCTCTTTTTTATCTATTATTTTTTTAGCAGATTTTACAGTTTTTACAATTCCTCTTTCTATCAGTTTTCTGATGACAAAAGGCTTGTAAAGTTCTGCTGCCATATCTTTTGGCAATCCACATTCAAACATTTTCATTTCTGGTCCAACGACGATGACAGAACGGGCAGAATAATCCACACGCTTACCAAGAAGGTTTTGTCTGAAACGTCCTTGTTTTCCTTTTAGAGAATCAGAAAGAGATTTTAATGGTCTGTTAGAATCTGTTTTAACAGCAGAAGATTTTCTTGTGTTGTCAAATAAAGAATCTACAGACTCCTGTAGCATACGCTTCTCATTTCTAAGAATAACTTCAGGAGCTTTTATCTCCATCAATCGCTTCAAACGATTGTTTCTGATAATTACTCTTCTGTAAAGATCATTCAAATCTGACGTTGCAAAACGTCCACCATCAAGAGGCACAAGAGGTCTTAATTCTGGCGGAGTTACCGGGATCACTTTCATGATCATCCACTCAGGATTATTTTCTCTATTGTTCTTTGAATCTCTAAGCGCTTCAACAACTTGAAGACGTTTTAAAGCTTCCGTTTTTCTTTGTTTAGAAGTTTCGTTGTTAGCTTTGTGTCTTAAGTCATAAGAAAGCTCGTCTAAATCCAGACGCTTTAATATCTCAAGAAGACATTCAGCTCCCATTTTTGCAAGGAACTTGTTTGGATCATCATCGTCCAGATATTGATTCTCCTGAGGAAGCCCATCTAAAATATTTAGATACTCTTCTTCAGTTAAGAAGTCCATCTTTTTAAGTGGCTCTCCTTCTTCATTCTTCGCATCACCTGGCTGGATCACGACATATCTTTCATAATAAATGATCATGTCAAGTTTCTTGGAAGGAATTCCAAGAAGATATCCAATTTTGTTTGGCAAAGATCTGAAATACCAAATGTGAGCTACAGGAACAACTAAATTAATGTGACCAACACGGTCTCTTCTTACTTTTTTCTCAGTAACTTCAACACCACAACGGTCACATACGATTCCTTTGTATCGTATTCTCTTATATTTCCCACAAGCACATTCATAATCTTTGACAGGGCCAAAAATCCGTTCACAAAACAGTCCATCTCTTTCTGGCTTGTGTGTTCTGTAATTAATAGTTTCAGGTTTTAAAACTTCACCTCTAGATTCGGCTAGAATACTTTCTGGAGAAGATAAACCTATAGAGATTTTATTAAATCTCTTTTGTGTATTCTTATCATTATTTCTTGTCATAATACAAGTGCTAAAGAATTATTGTAATAAATGTGATAACATCTCCCGCCCTAGAGCGGGATTGTTATTACTCTTCTAATCTGATATCTAGTCCTAGACCTTTCAATTCGTGCATTAACACGTTGAAAGATTCTGGCAATCCTGGCTCTGGCATTGGTTCACCTTTTACGATTGCTTCGTAAGTTTTGGCTCTTCCAATAACATCATCAGATTTTACAGTTAAGATCTCTCTCAACGTAGCTGAAGCACCATAAGCTTCAAGTGCCCAAACTTCCATTTCACCAAAACGCTGTCCACCAAATTGTGCTTTACCACCAAGTGGCTGTTGCGTAATAAGTGAGTAAGGTCCGATAGATCTTGCGTGCATTTTATCTTCAATCATATGTCCTAATTTCAACATATAAATGACTCCTACTGTTGCAGGTTGATCAAAACGCTCACCAGTTCCACCGTCATATAAATAAGTATGACCAAATCTTGGGATTCCTGCTTCGTCGGTGAGTTCATTAATTTGATCTAAAGTTGCCCCGTCAAAAATTGGAGTAGCGAACTTTCTACCTAACTTCTGTCCAGCCCAACCAAGTACAGTTTCATAAATCTGACCAATGTTCATACGAGATGGTACACCAAGTGGATTCAATACGATATCTACTGGAGTTCCATCTTCTAAGAATGGCATATCCTCTTCTCTTACAATTTTAGCAACAATACCTTTGTTACCGTGACGACCTGCCATCTTATCACCTACTTTCAATTTACGTTTTTTAGCAACATAAATTTTAGCAAGTTTTAAAATTCCAGATGGAAGTTCATCTCCAACTGTAATGGTAAACTTCTCTCTTCTTAGGTTACCCTGAAGATCGTTTTGTTTAATTTTATAATTGTGTAAAAGATCTGCAACTAAAGCGTTTGTAGCTTTATCTGTAGTCCAGACTCCCTTTGTTAAGTGACTGAAGTCTTCAACAGAGTTCAACATTTTAAGTGTGTACTTTTTACCTTTTGGTAAAGTATCCTCACCTAAATCGTTTTGAACACCTTGAGCAGTTTTTCCTCCTACAATACTGAATAATTTTTCAATTAAACGGTTTCTTAGTTCTTCAAACTTAACTTGAAATTTTGCTTCAAGCGAATCAATCTCTTGTTTATCCTGAGCTCTCTTACGCTTATCTTTTACTGCTCTGGTAAACAATTTCTTGTCTATCACCACACCATTAAGCGATGGTGAAGCTTTCAAAGAAGCATCTTTCACATCACCAGCTTTGTCTCCAAAAATGGCTCTCAATAATTTCTCTTCTGGTGTAGGATCACTTTCACCTTTTGGAGTAATCTTACCAATAAGAATATCTCCAGGCTTGATCTCTGCACCAATTCTGATCATACCATGCTCATCCAAATCTTTTGTAGCTTCTTCTGAAACGTTTGGAATATCACTGGTTAATTCTTCGTTACCAAGTTTGGTGTCTCTTACTTCTAAAGAATATTCATCAATATGAACGGAAGTAAGAAGATCATCCTTAACAACGCGTTCAGAAATTACGATGGCATCCTCAAAGTTGTAACCTTTCCATGGCATAAATGCCACTTTCATGTTTCTACCAAGAGCTAATTCACCGTTGTCTGTTGCATAGCCTTCACAAAGAACCTGTCCTTTGGTCACTCTATCACCAACACGTACAATAGGTTTTAGGTTAATTGTAGAACCTTGATTTGTTTTTCTGAATTTGATCAAGTCATACGTCTTATCATCATCATCAAAGCTCACTAATTGCTCATCTTCTGTTCTATCGTAAGAAATAATAATTTTCCTAGCATCTACATAGTCAACAGTTCCTGCACCTTCAGCATTAATTAAAACTCTTGAATCCTGAGCAACACGTCTTTCTAATCCAGTTCCGACAATAGGTGCATCAACTCTTAATAAAGGAAGAGCCTGACGCATCATGTTAGATCCCATCAATGCACGGTTGGCATCATCATGTTCCAGGAATGGAATCAATGAAGCCGAAATCGATGAAATCTGATTTGGAGCCACATCAATGTAATCTACTTCTTTAGGATCTACGACAGGGAAGTCACCCTCCATACGAGCAATAACTCGCTCTGAGGTCATAGTTCCGTCTTCAGCAACAGGAATATTTGCCTGTGCAATCAACTTATTTTCTTCTTCTTCAGCAGAAAGATATAGTGGATCTGATTCAAAATCAATTTTACCATTTTCAACTTTACGGTATGGCGTTTCAATGAATCCCATGCTGTTCACTTTTCCGTAAACAGACATTGAAGAAATAAGACCAATATTTGGCCCTTCAGGTGTTTCAATAGGGCAAAGTCTTCCGTAGTGCGTATAATGAACATCACGTACTTCGAAACCTGCTCTTTCTCTTGATAAACCACCAGGTCCTAATGCCGAAAGTCTTCTCTTGTTTGTTAACTCTGCTAATGGATTGGTTTGATCCATAAACTGAGACAACTGGTTTGTACCAAAGAAAGAATTAATAACTGAAGACAAAGTCTTCGCATTAATCAAATCAATAGGAGTAAAAACCTCATTATCTCTAACGTTCATTCTCTCTCTTATGGTTCTAGCCATTCTTGCCAGACCTACACCAAATTGTTGAGACAATTGCTCACCAACTGTTCTAACACGACGGTTAGAAAGGTGGTCAATATCATCTACTTCAGCTTTGGAGTTAACCAGTTCTATAAGGTACTTGATGATAGTAATAATATCAAGCTTAGTAAGAACTTTGCTGTCCATACTAATATCAAGTCCTAATTTTTTGTTCATTCTGTAACGACCAACTTCACCTAAGTTATAACGTTGATCTGAGAAGAACAATTTATCAATAATACCACGGGCTGTCTCTTCATCAGGCGGCTCAGCATTACGTAATTGTCTGTAGATATGCTCTACCGCTTCTTTTTCAGAGTTGGTAGGATCCTTTTGTAAAGTATTATATATGATCGCATAGTCACCAGTCAAATTCTCTTCCTTATGCAGTAGGATAGTTTTGGAACCAGTTTCTAAAATCTCTTCTATATGATCTTTTTCTAAAATGGTATCACGGTCAAGTACTATCTCATTTCTTTCGATAGAAACAACTTCACCAGTATCTTCATCAACAAAATCTTCATACCAAGTATTCAATACTCTTGCAGCTAATTTTCTGCCAAGGTATTTTTTTAAGCCAGTTTTAGACACTTTCACCTCTTCAGCAAGGTCGAAAATCTCTAAAATATCTTTATCTCTTTCAAAACCAATAGCCCTGAAGAGTGTTGTTACAGGTAATTTCTTTTTTCGGTCTATGTAAGCGTACATCACAGAATTGATGTCGGTAGCAAATTCAATCCAAGATCCTTTAAAAGGAATTACTCTAGCTGAGTAAAGTTTGGTTCCATTGGCATGGAAAGACTGACCAAAGAAAACACCCGGTGATCTGTGCAACTGAGAAACTACGACTCTTTCTGCTCCGTTGATCACAAAGGTTCCACTTGGAGTCATGTAAGGAATAGTACCTAAATAGACATCCTGCACGATCGTTTCAAAATCTTCATGTTCTGGATCGGTACAGTAAAGTTTTAATCTTGCCTTAAGAGGCACACTGTAAGTAAGACCTCTTTCGATACACTCTTGTATAGAATATCTGGGAGGATCTACAAAGTAATCTAAAAATTCAAGTACAAATTGATTTCTCGTATCTGTAATTGGGAAATTTTCCTGGAAGGTATTATATAATCCTTCGTTGGATCTTTCTTCTGGTTTAGTTTCAAGCTGGAAAAAGTCTTGAAAAGACTTTACTTGGATATCCAGAAAATCTGGATAATCTGGCTTGTTTTGTACGGAAGAAAAACTAATTCGTTCATTATGCATTGCTAACATCTAAGAAAGATTTTAATGCTTTGAATTCAATGAAAATTCATCAGCAATATTAACTTGTAAAAAAGTAAAATAAACACGTCGCGTATAAATACGCAAAATGGTTTAGACCTACAAAACTATATCTTGTGGTCTAAACCTAGTAATATAAGTGGTTGTGAGCTTACTTAAGCTCAACTTCAGCACCTGCTTCTTCTAATTGTGCTTTAAGAGCTTCTGCTTCATCTTTAGCAACACCTTCCTTAACTGGAGCTGGTGCACCATCAACTAATGCTTTAGCATCTTTAAGACCTAAACCTGTCAATTCTTTAACAAGCTTAACAACTGCTAATTTAGAACCACCTGGAGCTTTCAAAATCACGTCGAATTCTGATTGCTCTTCAGCTTCTTCAGCAGCAGCACCGCCACCACCAGCAACAGCTACTGCAGCAGCTGCAGGCTCTATACCATATTCTTCTTTTAAAATATCAGCCAACTCATTTACTTCTTTAACAGTAAGGTTAACTAATTGTTCTGCGAAATCTTTTAATTCTGCCATTTTCTATCGTTTTAGTGTAATTTATTATTTAGTAATTAGTGCGTGTTTATTCTTCTTTTTGAGAAAGTGTTTTAAGAATTCCAGAAAGTTTACCACCACTAGATTTAAGTGCTGATACAACGTTTTTAGCTGGAGATTGTAACAATCCGATGATGTCTCCAATCACTTCTTCTTTAGACTTGATGTCTACTAAAGCGTCTAGATATTCATCACCAACATAAACCGATTCTGCAACATAAGCCCCTTTCAAAATAGGCTTTTCATTTTTCTTTCTAAAGCTTTTGATCACTTTAGCTGGAGCGTTTCCAGTTTCAGAAAGCATAATTGACGTACTTCCCTTAAGGATATCTGCCAGCTCTCCGAATTCTTTATCTGTACTTTCCATAGCTTTAGCTAGGAGAGTATTTTTAACTACCATCAACTTTACGTCTGCTTTATAGCAAGCACGTCTTAAGTCTGAAGTTAAGGATGCATTCAACCCTGAAATATCTGCTAAATATACATTTGATGAATCTGCTAACTTAGTAGTTAAATCTTTTATTACTATAGATTTCTCTTCTCTTGTCATAACTTAAAATTATTGCTCGGTAAATCGTTTAGTATCGATTTCAATACTTGGACTCATTGTAGAAGCGATATGGATACTTTTAATATAAGTACCTTTCACAACCTGAGGCTTAAGCTTGACGAGCGTCGTTAGTAATTCTCTTGCATTTCCAGCAATTTTATCTGCGTCGAAGGATACTTTACCAACAGCTGCATGAACGATTCCAGTTTTATCAACTTTAAAGTCGATTTTACCGGCTTTCACGTCAGAAACTGCTTTAGCGATATCCATTGTTACTGTACCGGTTTTAGGGTTTGGCATAAGACCTCTAGGTCCTAGCACTCTACCTAACGGGCCTAATTTACCCATTACACTTGGCATAGTTACAATTACATCAACATCAGTCCAGCCTCCTTTGATTTTATCAAGGTATTCGTCTAGACCAACGTAGTCAGCACCAGCTTCTTCAGCTTCTTTTGCTTTGTCTGGAGTCACAAGAGCTAAGACTTTCACATCTTTACCTGTTCCGTGAGGTAATGTTACAACACCACGAACCATTTGGTTAGCTTTTCTTGGATCAACATTCAGTCTTACGGCTAGATCAACAGATTCGTCGAAATTAGCGTAAGCTACATCTTTCAATAAAGCAGAGGCATCAGCTACTGAATAAGTCTTGGACTTATCCACTTTACTTACTGCGTCTTTTTGCTTTTTAGTTATTTTTGCCATGTTAATTTCGTTTTGTTAAAATGGTGCATTACCTTTTACAGTTATACCCATAGATCTTGCTGTACCAGCAACCATTTTCATTGCAGATTCTGTTGTAAATGCATTCAAATCCTGCATTTTATCTTCAGCTATCGCCTTCACCTGATCCCAAGTTACAGAACCTACTTTTTTAGAGTTTGGTTCACCAGATCCTTTCTTTAGTTTTGATGCTTCCATCAATTGTACTGCTGCTGGTGGAGTCTTGATAACAAAATCAAAAGATTTATCCTTATACACTGTAATTTCTACAGGAAGGATTTTTCCACTCTTATCCTGAGTTCTACCATTGAATTGCTTACAGAATTCCATGATATTCACCCCAGCAGCACCCAAAGCAGGTCCAACCGGTGGGGATGGGTTTGCTGCACCACCTCTAACCTGGAGTTTTACTACTTTACTTACTTCTTTTGCCATTTTTCAAAATTTAGTTGAGTTGCTTTCAGTGGGAAGCATTATATTTAAAAACAACTCTATATTATATGTAACATTTAAATTTTCTCTACTTGCATATAGCTAAGCTCAACTGGTGTTTTACGACCAAATATCTTAACCATAACCTGTAACTTTCTTTTATCTTCATTAATCTTTTCAATAGTTCCTGTAAAACTATTAAAAGGACCATCAACAACTTTTACAGATTCACCAATATTAAATGGTATAGCAACGTTTTCTTTCTGAACGGAAAGCTGATCTACTTTACCTAGCATTCTGTTAACTTCAGACTTACGCATCGGCACAGGCTCACCTCTTTTAGTTTCACCAAGAAATCCAATAACTCCATTCACTCCTTTAATAACGTGACCAACTTCACCTTCAAGGTTAGCATTGATCATTATATATCCAGGAAAATAAACTTTCTCTTTGTTGATTTTTTTTCCATTACGGATCTGAACGACATTTTCTTTTGGAACCAAAATGTCATCAACGTAATCGCCAAGACCCTGATGTGAAATTTCTTTCTCGATGTAGTCTTTAACTTTACTTTCAGAACCACTAATAGCTCTTACTACATACCACTTTTTTAAACCTGTCTCAGACATGAATTATGATTTAACCCAATTAAAATATTGCTTAACAGCCGCACTAAAAACTTCATCCACTCCCCAAATAGCAAGCGAAAAAAGTATAGAAAAAACCGCAACAATCACCATGAGTTTTTGCCCCTCAGCCCAAGTTGGCCAAGTCACATGATTTCTTAATTCGTTGTAAGACTCGCTTACATAATTTTTAAAATTTGACATCTTCTTTAAGATTTGCACGGGTTGAGAGGCTCGAACTCCCGACACCTGGTTTTGGAGACCAGTGCTCTACCAACTGAGCTAAACCCGTAAATATTACATTTTTTAAAGCGCGCAAAGAAACAAAAATTATTGCACATAAAAAAGGAAATTTAAAAAGTTAAGGTATCCGCTTAAAGCGAACACCTTAACTGTAATAAAATATCTGTCTGAAATTACAGTATTTCAGTAACCTGTCCAGCACCTACTGTACGACCACCTTCACGTATTGCAAATCTCAAACCAACGTTAAGAGCAATTGGCTGAATCAATTCAACAGTGATTGTTAAGTTATCACCAGGCATAACCATCTCTACTCCATCAGGAAGATTGATTGTACCAGTAACATCCGTAGTTCTTACATAGAACTGTGGTCTGTAGTTGTTATGGAATGGAGTGTGACGTCCACCTTCTTCTTTTTTCAAGATATAAACCTCAGCTTTGAATTTTCCGTGTGGCTTAATAGATCCAGGCTTAGCGATCACCATACCTCTAGAGATCTGGCTTTTCTCAATACCTCTCAATAAGATACCTACGTTATCACCAGCTTCTCCTCTATCAAGAATTTTACGAAACATTTCAACACCAGTGATGGTTGATTTCATGTTCTCAGCTCCCATACCATTGATCTCTACAGGATCTCCAGTATTCGCTACACCAGTCTCAATACGACCTGTAGCAACAGTACCACGACCTGTAATAGAGAATACATCTTCAATCGGCATCAAGAAATCTTTCTCAACATCTCTTTCAGGAAGTTCAATATAGTCATCAACTGCTTCCATCAAATCAAGAACAGTTTTAGCCCATTTCTCATCACCTTCTAAAGCACCAAGCGCAGAACCTGAAATTACAGGAGCATTATCTCCATCATATTCGTAGAAAGAAAGTAAATCTCTTACCTCCATTTCAACCAACTCCAAAAGTTCCTCATCATCAACAAGGTCAACTTTGTTTAAGAAAGTAACAATTCTTGGAATACCAACCTGACGTCCTAAAAGAATGTGCTCACGAGTTTGTGGCATTGGACCATCAGTCGCAGCAACAACAAGAATAGCACCGTCCATTTGAGCAGCACCAGTAACCATGTTTTTCACATAATCGGCGTGACCTGGACAGTCAACGTGTGCATAGTGACGATTAGCTGTTTGATATTCGACGTGAGAAGAGTTGATAGTAATACCACGCTCTTTTTCCTCAGGTGCATTATCAATTTGATCAAAAGCACTAGCTTCAGAATATCCAGCATCTGCCATAACTTTTGTAATAGCAGCTGTAAGTGTAGTTTTTCCGTGATCGACGTGTCCAATCGTACCTATATTTAGGTGTGGTTTGGAACGATCAAAATTTTCCTTTGCCATAGTAGTAAATTATTTAATCTTAGTTATATATTAGTGTTAATGTTAATAACAACATAAAAAGCCAACAAAACCAAGTTTTGAGACTTTAAAATTGAGCCAACGACGAGAATTGAACTCGTGACCTTTTCCTTACCAAGGAAACGCTCTACCCCTGAGCTACGTCGGCAAACAGAAATTGCATTTAAAAATAGAGCGGAAGACCGGGTTCGAACCGGCGACATTCAGCTTGGAAGGCTGACGCTCTACCAACTGAGCTACTTCCGCTTATTTTCTTCAATATGTCAATGCAAAGCCTGATGTTATCCGACTTGGTTGTGGGGAGAGCAGGATTCGAACCTGCGAAGGTAAAACCAACAGATTTACAGTCTGTCCTCGTTGGCCGCTTGAGTATCTCCCCAAAAATCTGATAAATGAGCCGATGAAGGGACTCCCCTCGACGTCGTTCGGAATAAACTTCTTGTCCCAAACTTATCAACTCTCGTTATCATTAAAGAATGCAATGAACTTCATTTCATTCTTGAGCCGATGGAGGGACTCGAACCCACGACCTGCTGATTACAAATCAGCTGCTCTAGCCAGCTGAGCTACATCGGCTTATCAGTATGTCAAACGCTACTTTTCGTAACGGGTTGCAAATATAAAACGAATATTGATATCTGAAAATTATTTGCCTCTTTTTTTTCAAAAAATAATTCAATCATATTTTTCACACCACTCAACCCTTCTCAGCACCGGCTGATCTGGGGTGAGCCAAAGCATGTGCTTTACTTAATTCTTTAAAATTAGAATGCGTGTAAACCTCCGTTGAAGCTAGGCTACTATGTCCCAACAATTCTTTTATCGCTGTGATATCCGCTCCCTTCTCTAAAAGATGAGATGCAAATGCATGTCGAAGCAGGTGTGGACTTAATTTTTTCTTTGTAGATACGTTTTTGAAATAAGAATTGACCGTCCTGTAAACTAGATTTGGATAAATAGGTTTACCCTTCCTGGTTATAAATAAATCTTCACTCCCTTTAGCAATCAGCTCCCTTGCCTGTAAATATTCATTTATGAGACTTAGGGTTTTTCCCATTAAAGGGACTATTCTCTCTTTGTTTCGTTTACCAAGAACTTTCAATTGATTTTGACTGAAGTTTATACTAGAAAGCTTTAAATCTATCAATTCCTGACGTCGCATCCCGGTAGAGTAAAGTAACTCGATTATTAAATGGTCTCTTATCCCTTCAAAAGTTGAATCATTAAAATAATCTGAAATCTGCTCCAGTTCTTTTAGCGAAAAGACTTCCTGTTCTTTTTTTGGAAGTTTTAGAGACTTATGCTGAAGCATTGGATTAGAGTCTATTGCTTTTATTTTCAGCAGGAATCTAAAAAACGTTTTGAGTGTGGACAACTTCCTATTGATGGTCTTATTAGCTAATTCCTTATCAACGAAACTTACAATCCACCGTCTAATCATAGGATAGTTCACTTCCGCCAAGTCTTCTGTTTCATAATTTTCTAAAACAAAAATTTGAAACTGATCCAAATCTGACGCATACGAAGTCAGTGTATGCTGAGCATAATTTTTCTCGAGCTGAAGATAATCTATAAAAGCCTGGGCATGTTTCATAAAGATAGACTAATTAAAAAAATCAGGTTTGTCAGTTCAAGCGTTTCGACTTCCCTCGAGACGGGCTATTGTCAAGAACATCTAAGTCATTTACCTTCAGGCTCCTATCAGTGACGTTTTTGTGAAAAGTATTGATTGTAAATTCCTTGTTTCACGTTAGAGCGGAGTCGAGAACATTTTTATTTTGAATTTTACAACACCTCTCGACTCCGCTCGAGGAGACATTACCTTAATGTTTTAATTTTAAACAGCATAATGATGATTAGGTTGCCGGTTTATAGTCTTTGTTATCAATTACCATTTTCGCAATAATCTCTTTCAATATCTCCGAAGTCCCGCCACCTATTGGACCAAGACGACTATCACGGAACATTCTTGCTAATGGGTAATCCTCAACATACCCATATCCACCTAGCATTTGTAAGCAATCATAAATCACCTCGTCTGCAATCTTTGTAGAAAGTAATTTTGACATTGTTGCTTCTTTCACTACATATTCACCTTCATCCAAACGTTTAGCTGTGGTATAATTGAAAGCTTTAGCCATTTCAACTTCACTGCTTCGTTGAGCGATTGTATGTCTTAAAGCCTGAAACTTATCGATTGTTTGCCCGAAAGCTTCACGCTCAGACATATATTGTACAGCATATTCAATAGCATATTCTGCTCTTGCATGGGCATTCACTCCCATGATTAATCGTTCTAAAGCAAAATGCTGCATGATATACGGGAATCCCTGGTTACGCTCTCCCATCAAATGAGATTTTGGTATCTCGACATTGTCAAATGCCAGCTCTGCAGTATCAGAGGCTCTCCAGCCCAACTTATTAAGCTTTGTTGCAGAAATTCCAGGTGTATCTCTATCTACAATAAAAATACTCATGCCTTTACCGCCTTTCTCCGGAGCAGTTTTGGCAGCAACTACGAGATAATCTGAATATACTCCATTTGTAATGAAAGTTTTAGAACCGTTGATTACAAATGAATCTTCTTTCTCTACAGCTGTGGTTTTCATACCAGCAACATCAGATCCTCCAAAAGGCTCTGTGATACAAAGACATCCTATCATATCACCACTGATAGAAGCAGAGAGGTATTTTTCTTTAATCTCTTCACTCCCCTCTTTATTGACATGTGTCATCGCTAAATAAGCGTGAGCCCAAATCGCAGCAGCAAATCCGCCAGAGTTGATTTTCTGGAGTTCTTCTAGTAAAATAATGGTATAAAATAGATCCAGGTCAAGCCCTCCATATTTTTCTGGATAAGCTAAACCGAAATAGCCCATTTCACCGAATTTCTTCCAAATAAAACGCTCTATAGTTCCTTCTTCCTCCCATTTGTCCAAATGAGGAACTACTTCTTTCTGAAGAAATTCCTGTAAACTTTTTCTGAACATTTCATGTTCTTCACTGAAATACATATGATTCATATTTAAATATCTAAATTTTGTGTATTATTCTATAATTTCCAAATATAATTGAATTCTATCTAATCTATAGTTAGGAAAATCTTCAATTTTTGATAATTCTTCAAAACTCTTTATACCCTCTCTCAATTTTATAAAATTCACAATTGTTCTTGCCATTTCATAGTCAAAGTAAGGTAACTCTGATAATTCAAGGACACTTATACTATTGATATTTTGCTTTTCAACTATAACCGGACTTTTCAAAGCAATTTTATCTTTCAGGTTTTCAATTACATCATATTTCAACCCGTAAACATCTTTCAGCTGAATGATGTCAACAAAACCTCCAATCTTGTCTCTGTAAGTTATGATCCGTCTGGATAAGGTCTCACCAATTCCAGATATTTCTATCAAATCAGATTCTGTTACCGCATTGAGATCTTTCTTTTCAGCATAACTTAATGAGCTGCGTTTTTTAGCTTTAGATTTTTTATTTTCAGCCTCAACAACCCAATCAGGAAATTTAAAATACTCTCCATATTCCGACATCCACTCATCAGATACCTGAGTTATTTTTTGAAACTGAGCTTTAGAATTGATCCATTGGTCTTTAGCTCTAAATTCCAGCAACCTATCAATTTCATCTACAGACATCTCTAAAGTGTAGCCTTTATAATCTGTTATAAAATTAGGATTAAAAGGATAAATGGTTCTCTGAGACTCAAGGCTTTGTTTATATTTTAACGAATCTACAAGGCGCTGAATAGAATCTTCGACTTTAGTAAGTCCTTTAGTTTCTTTAGAATTGGTAAATGAATTTAAACTCCAATAGTTTATTCCAATACCAAGAATCAAAATAAGGCAAAATAAAAAAATTCCGTTTCGATCACCTTTACTGTAGCCGAAACGGAATTTTCTATTTGAACTCATTTCTTAATGATTATTTCTTCAAAACTTCTTTTTGAAAGATTTCACCAGACTTTAATTTAGCCATGTATTCTTTTAGGTCTTTTCTTACTTCACCAGACATGATATAAAGGCCTATAATGTTAGGGAAAGACATTGCCAAAATCATCATATCAGAGAAGTCCAATACAGCACCTAAACTTACGGATGCTCCAAGAACAACAAAAAGTAAGAAGATTACTTTATAAATTAATTCTGAACGGTTACTTCTTCCGAAGATATAAGTCCAGGCTCTCATTCCGTAGTAAGACCAGGAAATCATAGTTGAAAAAGCAAATAAGAATACCGCTGCAGAAAGAACATATGGGAACCAGGAAATCACACTACCAAAAGCTTCCGTAGTTAGTTGAACTCCAGATACACCTTCAACTTCGTGCATTCCGGTAAAAATAAGAACCAAAGCAGTAAGCGTACAAACTACTACTGTATCGATAAAAGGTTCAAGTAAAGCTACAAAACCTTCTGAAGGCGGATGATTTGTTTTGGCTGCAGAGTGAGCAATTGCAGCAGAACCAACCCCTGCTTCGTTAGAGAAAGCTGCACGCTGGAAACCTACCACTAAAACACCTATAAAACCTCCTTTAAGCGCAGTGGGAGTAAACGCACCACTTATAATAGCATTAAATGCAGGCCCTATGTTTTCTATATTCATTCCTATTACTACCAAAGCTCCCACAACATAAGTCGCTGCCATGACAGGAACTACCCTACCAGTTACTTTCGCAATACTGTTGATTCCGCCAATAATTACAACACCAACAAGAATAGCTAAGAAAATACCAAAGTAGAACCCACTATCACTATCTAAAAAAGGAATCTGATTGGATAAAATTTCAAAAGATTGATTGGCCTGAAACATATTACCACCACCAAAAGAGGCTCCAACACCAAGTACAGCAAAGAAGCCTGCCAATACTTTACCAAGTTTGCTAAGGTTTCTTTTTTCCAGACCATATCGTAAATAATTCATTGGTCCTCCAAATATTCTGCCTTCTTTATTGATAAATCTATACTTTACACCAAGTGTACATTCTACAAACTTGGAAGACATTCCTAAAAGTCCAGCCAAAATCATCCAAAACGTTGCTCCTGCTCCACCTAGTGAAACCGCAATAGCAACACCGGCAATATTACCCAGACCAACAGTTGCAGAAACAGCTGTTGCCAGAGCCTGAAAATGGGAAATACTACCAGGGGCGTTAGGTTCGTCATATTTACCTCTCGCCAACTGAATAGCGTGTTTAAAACCACGAATGTTGATAAAGCCCATTCTAAAGGTAAAGAATGCAGCACCGAAGATTAACCAGATAACGATAAAAGGAATCCCTTTCTTAAGTGGAGTCCCGTTAGGATTAGTCAATACTATAGGAGTTTCATATAAAATTTTACCAAACTTATGAGCATTTTGAGCAATCACGTCTTCTTGATTTGCCGGATCGTAAATATATTCACCCTGCGGGGTTATAAATTCAATCTTACCATTTGCCTTAGCCTGTACTGTTTGAGTCTGCCCGTCAATGTCAATAATAGCAACATCCTGACCTTTTTTTACAGACTCATTTTCATCGACCAGCCACTCCTTAAGTAAGAATTTACTTCCTGTGTTTGGTTCCCAGCCAGGAGAAAATAATAGCTTTTCATCGCTGTAAACAACCGGATCATAGATACCTATAGCATCAAATGGATCCCAGAAAAGAACACTACCCATTGCATCTACTACCGGCTGGAAGGTGCCGTTGAAATTTTCAACTATAGAAACCGCTTTTATTTTGAATGTCTTTTCCACAGAAGCCCCATTGGCATCAGATACTTTTACGGAATAAGAAATGCCTTCAGTAAGATCACTTGCTCTGCTAGATGAAAGTGGCACATCATTTTTTGACCATTGATACTTATAAGGCGGAACACCTCCTGTAACATTTAAATTGATTTGTCCATCATTGATTTTATCTGATGGATTGATAATTGTTTCTTCAACTTTTAAATCTTGTGCAAAAGTGAATGAAATAGTAAACAATAGGAAAGCAATCAGTGTGATATTTCTTACCATAAGGCTATTTAGAATTTGATATTTCAAAATGAGACGTTTGTTTTAAATCAGTTAAGATTTAAAAACCTGCCGCAAGATGCAAAAAATATGGTTTCCATTCAAATGCTATGTCTTAAAATCTTTAAGACTTTAATATCTGTTTCACAAAAGTAATTAATACGGTTTAAAAGCTCGCATCATATGGCGTTTCCCCGGAGGCCCTTCTATAATATCTACCTCAAAACCAATAGATTGCAAAGCTCGTCTTGCAGTTCCTTTCACACAATAAGTCACAAACACACCTCCAGGTTTCAATGCTTCATAGAACCCTTTAAATATACTTTCCTCCCATAATTCAGGCTGAACCCTAGGTCCAAAGGCATCGTAGAACACCACATCAGCAACATTTTTAAGCTCAATTTCAGAGAAATACTGCTGTTGCTTTTTCAATCGAAAAGTATTTGACATCTGCTCCCATTCATCCCACTGCACCTGATGTAGTTTTTCATAAATTTCTTTAGAGTTTTCAGCATCAATAGTTTTATGATAATCTAAAGCTTGAATTTCCTCACTGGAAATTGGATAAGCTTCTACACCCAGATACTCTATAGAAATGTTTTTGGAGGCTGACCAAAGCGCTGTCAACAAGGCGTTAAGACCTGTCCCAAAACCCGCTTCTAAAACGGATATAGATTCGGTTTGATTTAAGGATAAAAAATGATCTAAGCCTGCTGTAATGTAAACATGCGCAGACTCTTGTATCGCACCATGAGTTGAGTGGTAATGTTCGTCCCATTCTTCTATTCGTATGGTTTTAGACCCGTCGCAGGTGGTGACTACACTTCGTTTCATACGCCTGATTATAGATCAAATACTGATGTTCGCTTGGTATAGACCAAATCTTTAAGCTTTAGCCAAAAAGCAAGTGTAAGATACAGGCCAAAACCAAAGCCAAACGTAGCAAATGACAGATAAATGAAAAATATACGTACAGATTTAGCTTTCATTCCCAATCTGTCCGCTAGTCTCGAACTCACGTAAAAACCGTGTTTCTCGAAATAGGTTCTAAGTTTATATATAAATTTTTTCATGAGTGTATTAATTCTAATCCTACTTGACATTTTAAACAGCGATTCACATCACAATACTGAGTTTTTAACTGAATTAATGCCTGGCTTTCCAAAGCTGACTCAGCCACTTTAGGCTTGAGTTTCTCAAAACCTTTGGTAATGCTGTTTGCTTCAGGTTTTAGACTGGTAATTACCGGATAAATGCTTTCCTCAAAATCCAACTGACTTTTATAAGACTGATATGCAAATTTTAAGTGCAAAAGCGTATTAATAATTACTAAATCCTTAAATGAAGCACTCGCCTTTTTGACTTTGGCTTTACTTTCTTTTCCAAAGGTATAATGTGTTTCCCAATAGTCCGATGTTTTCGCATCTAAGAATTCGTAAATCTCTTCTTTGGTTTTACACTGAATTAGTTCTGAAAACAAATTAGAGCTTTTAGAATACAAATTACAAAATTGAGATAACCTGATGGTTGGGAAATTGTCGGGTCGAAGCCTAAAGTACTTCACATGACTTGCAGCTGGCACCTTCAACTGAAATTTTTGTTTCAGAAACTCAAATTCCTGCTGAAGCTGTTTAGGATAAGCTTCCTCACTTTCAGAAGGTAACATTCCACACAATCCAAAGCACAAAGCTTCCAGTTGAAGTGGGTTTTGAAAGCATTTCTGAAACACTTTGAAATCAGCAGATGAGCTCATCTGCAAAAAAACTTCCCCATTCACGTTGAGCCCAAAAGCTTTCGCCATCAATTTAAAGCAAACCTCATCCCAGTTATTATTGGAGACTTTCAATAAGTTCAAAATAAGTTGATTTTTTTCTTCCAGACGTTCTATATACAATCGTTCTAGCCAGCTATTCAATTTAAATTCGTCGACTTCATGGAAATGCGTTTCACAATTGATCCATTTGGACATCTGATTATCAAATAAATCCTTGTAAACGCTGATCTGGTGTTCAGATATATAGTTCTTGAGTTCTAAGCAGGCCATTTCACTCTCATCTTTCCTGTAAACACTCATATCATCTTCCCAGACGACATGGAGAATGACATTGTCGTAGGCGGGATCTTTCTCATGGTGGTGTGCATACCAGTCTGATGAGCGAAGATGAATTTCCAGATTGCCCACCCAATGCTGACCATCGAGATTGATTTCAGCTTTAAAAAAGTCAGG
This sequence comes from Psychroflexus salinarum, assembly GCF_042677225.1. NCBI lineage: Bacteria > Pseudomonadati > Bacteroidota > Flavobacteriia > Flavobacteriales > Flavobacteriaceae > Psychroflexus > Psychroflexus salinarum. The sequence goes on along the minus strand of NZ_JBHTIV010000023.1, from coordinate 2,409 downwards.
ACCTGATTCAGTTTCATTATGAATTCCCGGATGCAAAATCTTCAATTCTTCCCCACGCGAAGTTTCTAACTGATCCGTATTCAGTTTTTTATACTTCCACAGGCTATGGAGAAAGGCTTCCTGCATCTTACAAGGTGTTGAGTTGATCGAGTACTTGATCCTTAAAGCTATCTACCCACATTTTATACTGAAGACCACTTGGATGAAGTAAATCTTCAGCCAGCATGCGTTTCTCTCTATGTAAGGGTTTGCTGAGCTTTTGCAGAGGATAGTAAGCCACACCATAGCGCTGGCTCATTTTCTCTATATATCTATTGTATCGTTTTAGCCGAGAAGAGACTTTTTTTAAGTGTTCATCCTTAGCAAATTGAGATAAGCTGTAGTCGGGAATCCCTACAAGAAAAACCCCTTTTTCATCATGAGAGCTTAAGGAGATAGCTGTCTTCAATAAGTCCTCAAATTCAGTTTTAAACTGTTTAAAAGGCTTGTTTTGATATTGATTGTTTACACCGATTAAAAGAGAAACCAAATCAAAAGAATTGGGCTTATAATTTTGAGTAGCAATAGAATCCCGAAGCTCATCTGTTCTCCATCCTGTCACAGCAATAACTTCCGGGTCTTCAATAGTTATAGATTTCGTTTTTAGGTAAGACGTTAATTGAAAAGGCCACGATTTCTCTTCGAGGACTTGTTCTCCAATGGTATAAGAATCCCCAAGGGCAAGATATTTTAAAGGTTCCTGTCCAAATGTCTTTGACATAACTAAGAAGGTAAAAAGTAAGATAATTTTTTTCATAACGAGAGACGTTTTCAAAAATAAGAAAGATTTCGATACCAAAAGCTGGCTATAGCAAATCTGCAATAGCGGGCTTTAATTGAGCATATTCAAATTTAAACCCAGTGGATAAAATTTTCTTTGAGCTTACCAGTTGACTTCCCAGGACAATTGTTGACATTTCGCCCAACATGAGTTTGAGCACAAATGCGGGAATATTTGGAAGAATTAATGGCTTCTCAAGACGGTCAGCAATACATTCGGTTAATTCTTTATTATTCACGGGGTTTGGGGACACTGCATTAAACACGCCTTCCAAACGTTTTTCCATTACATGATGAAATATTCCAGCCAGATCTGAAAGATGTATCCAGGACTGCCATTGCTTCCCACTGCCCAAAGGAGCTCCCACATACTTTTCTATGGGTTCTTTTATTTTTTCTAGTGCGCCCCCATGGTCTGATAACACAACACCTATTCTGATTTTGGTCACTTCAAGACCTAACTCTCCTACTTCATCCGCTGCTGCCTCCCATTTCTCTACCACATCCGCCAGGAAGTTATCGCCCTTTTCATAATCCTCTTCCTCATGGAATTTGGTCAGTGAATCTTCATAAAGTCCCACTGCACTGGCTGAGATAAGATGTTCCACCTGGTGGTCATGTTTTGTTAAAGCTGACTTTAATGTCATGAGACTGTCAACTCTGCTATTCAGAATTGCTTTCTTGTAAGACGATGTCCACCGTTTGGCTACACTAGCTCCAGCAAGATTTATGATGGTACTCACGCCTTTTAAACTTTCGGGATCCAATTCAGATGTGGAAGGATTCCAAAAATAGCCCTGGTAATTGGGTTTGATTTCAATTTTGGAACGACTTGTTGTTAAATAATTGACCTCTATATCGTGTTTGTGAAATAAATCGACCAGGGCCTGACCTACTAATCCTGTTGCTCCTGTGATTAAAACCTTCATTTGAATTGTTTTTTTAAAATTAGCCTGTTTGCTCTAGCCGAAGCCTATGTTTAGTAAGGTTTTAACTTGAGAAACTTGAGTATTGAGTTGAGAATAGAAAATAGTGAATGCTGGCTGAGTATCTGCCTTAGGCTGATGTATCGAGAGGAGTGTCACTTCGAGTACGCGCCCTAAGCGCGTGTATGGAGAAGTGGTTTAATGCTACATGATCTATTTTTGTTTTGAATCTAACTCATGTTTCATTACTTTTTTATCTCACCCAAGTTTTTATTGTATTAAGTGTTCGTGAATCTCGTTCCTCGATTTCCATTGCCGTAAAAAGTAACCAAAAAGGTCTAGGCTTATTTTTATGTCTTTAAAAACTACAAAAGCGGCTCCACCTTCGCAAAGCAAACCGTTTCACTAGTGCTTTGCTCCTTAGTCCTATCTTCACCACTTTCTGGTTTTTATGATTCCATAAAAAATAGGCCATTTTTTTAATATATTTTAATTTTAAACCCTGAAGTTACTTTGAGCCTGCCTTCCTAGGGAACGCAGAAAGGTGCACGCCTTAAGCGTGTGTATCGAGAGGAATGTCACTTCGATTTCTATGACGTAACCAAACGATTTTGATACAAAGTTTGATTTTTTATAAGTGCAAAAACAATATGTATTATTTTGT
>NZ_JBHTIV010000022.1:0-40315 GCF_042677225.1 Psychroflexus salinarum | reverse complement strand
GGAACGCTTAAACTCTTCCGAAAAACTACGCTGCTTTTGAATTAATTTTACATTGGCTTTCATATAAATTGACTTTAAGTGGTCAACCTATATCAGGGACGTACAACCGACTACCGAAAACCGAAAACCAACAACTGTCAACTGTCAACTGAAAACTGAGAACTGAAAATCTACTCACGACTCACGACTCAAAATTCACGATTCACGACTCACTAGTCACTATAAATCCAACAAAAAATGTAAATTTGGCACAGAATTAAGAATTTAAAACCGATCTCAACTCAGCAAGCTTCGTATATAATTTTGAAGACTTTAAGACGTTGAATTATAGTTAACTTCACCTTTTATGGATAATACCAAAACTTAGCTAATGCAAACGCGCATTTACCAAAAAGAAACCAATCGGAATTTACCTAAGTTACTGGTAGAAAGTCTTCGCGATCTCAATGCTTCTCGCTTTTTGGCTTTCCAATTGGCTAAAAGAGATATTTCTGCACAATACAGACAGTCCTATCTAGGAATTTTATGGGCTTTTGTGACCCCTCTGGCGACCGCTTTTGTCTGGATGTTTTTGAATTCCAGCGGAACTGTAAAGTTAACCGATACCGGTATTCCTTATCCGGTTTATGCTTTTGCAGGAACATTATTGTGGTCTATTATTACCGAGGCGATTAATTCACCCATACAAAGCACCAACTCTGCAAAGTCCATTCTTTCTAAAATCAATTTTCCGAAGGAAGCTTTAATTACCTCTGGAATATTGAAGTTGCTCTTTAATTCTTCGGTGAAAGTCATTTTACTTCTGATTTTTATTTTCGCTTATGGCATTGAGTTAAGCTGGAGTTTGCTTTTATTTCCACTGGCGATTTTAGGCGGTCTGGTGGTAGGCAATACTATAGGTTTACTGCTCACGCCAATTGGCATGTTATACCAGGATATTGGAAAGCTTATCAGCTTTGGGATGCAATTTTTGATGTATGCTACTCCGGTTGTGTATGCGGTCCCGAAAACAGGTTTGATGAAAACCCTCATGGAGCTCAATCCTTTAACCCCTATTATCACAGTAGGACGTAATCTGGCAGTTGGCCTGCCACCTACCTATTTGACTTATTTCATCATTGTGCTGGCAGCCTGTATTCCTTTGTTTTTTATAGCGCTGGTGTTTTACCGCATTTCGATTCCTATATTTGTTGAACGTTTAAGTGCCTAAACTAATGAAGGAACAAGAGATCGCCGTAGCGGAAGATAAAGAAGTTGCAACCAGCAAAGAGACTTTGGTGGAGGTGACTGGGCTGTCCAAGAAATTTTGTAAAGACCTTAAAACCAGCTTGTGGTATGGTGTTAAAGACTTGATTGCCGGCTACTCTGGTAATAAGAAAAAACGCGAGCTAAGACCTAAGGAGTTTTGGGCGGTTAAAGACATCAGTTTTACACTAAAGCGAGGCGAATGTCTGGGCTTGATTGGTCATAATGGAGCAGGGAAATCCACATTGCTTAAAATTCTTAATGGCCTCATCAACCCCGATGAAGGTAAGGTGGTGATGCGTGGTCGAGTAGGGGCGCTCATTGAGCTGGGCGCTGGTTTCAACCCAGTCTTAAGCGGACGAGAGAATATTTATAACAATGGCGCTATTTTAGGCTTTACCCGTAAAGAAATAGATGAGAAGCTACAGCACATTATAGACTTTGCCGAGCTGGAAGAATTTATAGACATGCCCGTGCGTAATTATTCCAGCGGGATGAAGGTACGTCTCGGTTTTGCCGTTGCTGCTCAAATGGAACCCGATGTCCTGATCATTGATGAGGTGTTGGCGGTGGGTGATTTAGGTTTTGTCTTAAAATGCTTTAAAACTATTGATACCATCTTACCCAATACAGCCATTATATTTGTTTCACATTCTATGCCTATGGTGTCCAGAATATGCAACCAGATCATTTTGATGGACAAAGGGCAAGCTAAGTTTCAGGGAGAAGATGTGTCTAAAGCGATTGATTTGTATTATACCCGTTTTGCAAGTAATGATGTGAAAATTTTATACACTGATAATAATATAGTGTTAGATTACATTCACATAAAAAGCCATGACTTTAGTGATGGTCTATTTCAAATTAATTGGAATGACGATATTCAAATTGAATTAAAGATTACTTCCAAATTAGATAAGATTCCAGTACCTTATATTACAATTTTTGATAAAGAACAAAGACCAGTGGCTCAATTAGAGCCATTTGATGGAATTTTTGAAAGTATTGATAAAAGAAACCTAACGTATGTGTTTTATGTAAAGAACCTGCAACTATCTAAAGGTATTTATAATATGAATTTAATAGTAGGCAAAGCTTATGGTAAGAACCCATTTTTAAGAATTAATGATGTGTTAAGCTTTCAGGTCAAACATAACCTTGATGTATGGCCGCCATTATTGATAAAAACAAAAACTACATTAGCTAAATAATAAATGCAGAATCAAAAGAAAAATTTACTAATTCATCTTGGACCACCAAAGACAGGTACGACATCCCTACAGCATTGGTTACTAAGCAATGAAGATAGAGGGTTTTCATATATAGGAATTAAACCAAAGAGATATGATGAGAAAAAAAACAAACATGCTAATGTTTTTTTAAAATATATTTATGGAAATAAAAATAAAAATGATTTTGTTTCATACTTAAATAATTTATCACATTACAAAAACTTGATGTACTCAGAAGAACTTATACTATATGGGGAGAATTGGATATGTAACCTTAAGAAATTAGCTTGCCTACAAGATTCTTTTAATATACATCTAGCTTATTGCTACAGAAACTCTATAAAAGCTATACCATCAGCATATGCTGAGTATCACAGTAATTTAAATCCTAAACTTAAAAAATCATTTGAACTTTTTTTGCACTCAGAATTTGTAAAGCCATACAAACTCGATGAAGTTATTAATGTGTTTAATGAATTAAATTTAAAATTTCACATATTTGATTTTGAGAAATTAGTGAAAGAAAAACTATGTATTGATGACCTCTTTGGAATAAATTCTGAGATTCCGTTCTTCAAAAGAAGAATTAGACTTTCAACAGAAAATAAAACAAAAAAATCCGAATTGAATTCTTATACAGCTAAGGTACAAACTCCTGAACAATTAAAACTGGAGCTTAAAATCAGGAAATTATCAAACAAATACTTTAAGAAAGATTTTAGTAATTATTTTAAGAGATCTTATAAAATCAAAATTAATAAAACGGATGAATTACTTAAAATAGCCAATAATAATGAAAAAACATGGTCCAATATTGATTGAAAAAAAGCCCGAAAAGATCTTCTTAAATTCAATAGGCTCATCAGAACTAGGCTACATCACAGTAGCCGAATATCAGGAAAATATACCCTTCAATATAAAGCGCGTATACTGGACTTACTATACTCCAAATAAGGTGACACGAGGTCATCACGCACATAAAGCACTGGAACAATGCATTTTTGCGGTAAATGGCAAAATTGAATTTGAATTAATTAATGTTAACGGTGAAAAATCCACCTTTATTTTAGATTCTCCTGAAGTAGGATTATATATTCCACCTATGCACTGGCGGACCATTAAATTTTCACATAATGCTGTTTTGTTATGTTTAGCTTCAGATGTTTATAAAAAATCTGATTATATTAGAGACTATGATTATTTTTTAAAAAAGTAATTAATGCAAATTATCAAAATAGACAAAGAAGAATATCAAGGTCAACAGTACTATTTTCGATTTCTATATAATAAAACCCATTTTTTAGAAAGCCTTCCTAACGATAAAAAGTTTTCTTTCTTTAAGATAGTTGGTGAGAAACAAAAGACAAAATTTCTTTTTTACATAGTCGAGGATTTTAGCCCTTTTTTAAATTTACCAAATCCAGCTCCATACTGGTGTATAGAAAGTGTAAGAAAACAAGAAAAACCAGAAAATTACATATCTGTAATAAAACTTATTAAGGAATATTTTTTTAAAGTCAAGAAGACAATTTCTATTACACTTCCATCAAATATTTATGACAAGCGCTACATTAATTTAATAACTAAATCTTTGCTAGATGAAGATTTTATAATCCAACATACTGATTACAATCATCATTTAGATATAAATTTATTTAAAGAGAATTTGTATTTAGAATATATAAACTCAGATGCCAGAAGGAATTTAAAAGTAGCGAATAATGCATCTCTTCAATTTAAAAAGCTAAGACAAAAAGAATATAGCTTTGCTTATGATGTCATAAAAGCTAACCGGATTGCAAAGTCTTATCCTTTAAAGATATCCAAAGAGCAAATGATAATTAATTTGTCAAATTTTGAAGGCGATGTATTTGCTGTTTTTAAAGATGAAGTTATGATTGCATCAGCTTTAGTATTTGGCATTAATGCCAGTGCTAAACAATTAATTTATTGGGGAGATTTACCTGAATACTCCAAATCAAGACCTATGAACTTTTTAGCTTTTGAAATGTTGAAGTATTACAAAAACACAAGTACTGAAATATTAGATTTAGGACCTTCAAGTGATGAAGGTGAAATTAACTCAGGTCTTTCAAATTTTAAGGAAAGTATAGGCGCATTGACTTCTTTAAAATTCACATTAACCTACAAATCGTTATAGAATGAAAATATTTGTAATAGGTCAAACGACTATGGAAATGTACCGTATTGAATATGGAAATATTGGTAATTATTATATATTAGAACCATTCTTCAGAAAGCTTCACGAGTATTTTCCAAATTCTATAATAAAAACAACTTTACAACTTACAGATAGATTTTGTAAAGCAGAAAAGGTTTCGTCTGTTCCCATGGAATTGTACTATGATTTAAATTCAGCTCAAAATGAAAAAGATGTTGATGAAGAAGTAAGCTTAGCAAAAAAAATAAAGCAGGGTGCTGAAATTGAAGAAGATAGCCTAACTCCTTATCTTAGACAAGTATTGGAAAGCGATTTAGTAATTGATTTTAGTGGTGATATTTGGGGAGAAAATGCATCCTTGCTTAAGAAAGATCGTTTTATTGTTGGAGTTAAAAAAAATCAAGTTGCTCAAGAATTAGGAAAATTTACAGCTTTTATAGCATCTTCACCAGGTCCTTTTGATGTAGACGATAATTTTGAATTAGCTAAACAAGTTTTCGAAAACTTTAATTTTGTCGGAAATAGAGAATCAGAAAGCTTAAAAGTGCTAGAAAACTTTAATATTAATACAGAAAAAGTTGGAAGCTATGCTTGTCCCGCTTTTCTTTTTGAGCCTGAAACGCTTAAATCAGTAGTAAAAGAACGGTATTTTTTAGAAGACAAAAAAACGCTCGGATTTATTTTATGTGGTTTTAATTTTGAAGAAGGGCCACACAATAAATGGCCTAGAGAAGCATCAGACTATTCCAAGTTTGTTGAATTGGTGAGTAATTTCTTAACAAAAAATCCTGACTATCAAGTTATTTTTATGTCTCATGCTAATGGTTTCAAATTACCACCTACTCCTTTTGTTCAGATTCCTGGCTCAGATTTTAAGCATGCTAAAATGATGTTTGATTTGTTAAGCAAGAAAGGTTTTAAAAATCAAATTAAACTGCTTGATGAAATATTGTCTCAACACCAAACCAAAGGATTTATAGCCAATTTTGATTTATTAATATCTGGAAGAATTCATGGTGCAGTAGCTGGTTTTTCACAAAATATACCAACTATGGTTTTAGATTATGGTCATGATCCCAAAGCACATAAAACTTTAGGTTTTGTAAAAAACATTGGAAGTGAAGCCTACTTTTGTGATCCTAACGATTTAAAAGTTATGAAAACAAAACTAGATGAATTGAATTTAAGTCGTCTTGAAGAATCCTATAGATTGGACACTGCAAATAAATTTGTAAAAGATAAAATAGATAAGATGTTCTTTGATTTTAAAATTACATATGAAAATTATTAATTTATCTCATCTAGACGAATTACTATACTGGCTTCTTACAAGGTTTCACGCTCGAATGCCATCTAGATTTGTCAAGTTGATAGCATATTATTACACAGATGCAAGGGTTAGAAAGCTGTACCTAAGAAAAATGGGAATCGTAATGGGCCAAAATACTTTTTCTAATTTAGGTTTAAAAATTGCTATAGATGAGTTTAGTGATAACCGAAAAGTTGAAATAGGTAACAATGTTTCGATCGGTCCAAATCTTATTTTAGTCGTTGATTCTTGTGCTAACAATGGTGTAGAAATTAATAAAATCAAGGGAGTTAAAGAAAAATATACTAAAAAGGGTTTTATTAAAATAGAAGATGAAGTATGGTTGGGTGCGAGTGTGACAATATTGCCCAATGTCACAATTGGTAAATGCTCTGTTATAGGTGCAGGCTCTCTAGTGACAAAAGATGTTCCAAGTTATTCTGTTTATGCAGGTACTCCAGCTAAATTAATTAAAAAACTGAAATGATTCAATTTCTTGACTTAAAAGTTATTAATGCGCAATACCAAGAAGAAATTACTGCATCCATTCTAAACGTACTAGATTCAGGTTGGTATATTAAAGGAACTTCAGTTTCCAGTTTTGAAACTAATTTTGCTAATTACTGCGGAACCAAGCATTGTATTGGTGTTGCTAATGGTCTGGATGCTTTAATTTTGATTTTTAGAGCCTTGATCATTCAAGGAAAGTTTCAAGACGGAGATGAGGTCATCGTTCCTGCAAATACGTATATCGCCAGTATACTTGCTCTAACCGAGAATAAGCTTAAACCAATATTAGTAGAACCCGATCCTGCGACTTTTAATTTGAGTTTAGAAGGAATCAGGTCAAAAATAACCTCAAAAACCAAAGCTGTTTTATGTGTGCATCTATATGGACAACTCGCAGAAGATGTGAGTGGATTTTGTGAAGAACATAATTTACTTTTAATAGAAGATGCCGCCCAGGCCCATGGAGCAAAAAATAAGGAAGGTAAAAAAGCAGGAAGTTTTGGTATAGCAGCTGGGTTTTCCTTCTATCCAGGAAAAAACTTAGGAGCTTTAGGTGATGCTGGAGCAGTTACCACCAACGACAAAAGTTTAGCTGAGCTTATTCACCAACTGGGTAATTATGGTAGTGAGAAAAAATACCATAATTCATTAAAAGGTTTAAATTCACGTCTGGACGATATGCAGGCGGCTATCCTTGATGTGAAGCTTAAGTATTTAGAAAAGGAAATCATTAAACGTCGTGATGCAGCTCAATATTATCAGCAGCACATCCAAAATCCAAAGATTAATTTACCTCAATGGGATCCAGAAGTTAAAGATCATGTGTTTCACTTGTATGTGATTCGATGTAAAGAACGAGATCAGCTTCAGCAGTACTTGAATGATAAGGGCATTCAAACGGTGATTCACTACCCCATTCCTCCACATAAGCAGGAAGCCTTTTTAGAATGGAACCAATTGTCATTTCCTCTAACAGAGAAGATACATGACGAAGTTTTAAGTTTGCCTCTAAGTCCTGTGATAACGAAGGAAGAACAGAATCAAATAATAAATGCTTTGAATGAGTTTTAGTCCTTATAGATACAAGAGAGCATTAGAAAAAATTTTTGAAAAAAATGTTCATAATTTTAGCCTGTGGATTTTAAACACTAGACCAGAATTGTCTCGCTTTTTATTTGACTTATTAAAAATCTTTCTTTTTAGAAAATACTTTAAACTATATAAAATTGGATTTAATTCAGAATTAGAGACCTATAAAGCTCTAGATGTGAATTTAAAAACGACAAACTATGGTTTTTATGATCATGTTACAGATAATCAAGAGGTATCATTTAAAAAGCTAAACAATATAGGTTATGCAATTATTCGAAATGCAACAGTAGTTCTGGGTTCCGAATTTGTGTTTAAAGATCATATTGCCTATAAACAAGATTATGATTTTTCATATCAAATTAAAGATGTCAATTATGCAAATTTTAGAGGATCTATAACTAATAATAATACGCATTTATTCACAAAAAAATCAGAGCCTAAGAACCTACATCTTCAAAGAGCTATTTTTCTCTCAGGATCTTATGACTACAATTGGTATCACTGGTTAATAGAAATTTTACCTAAACTTGAGGTTTTAAAGTTCAATGATTTTGATTTTAGTAAAACTAAAATATTGATATCGGAAAAAAATTATAACTCAGCAAATCATTTAGACGCTTTACGTTTCCATACGACTAGAGATAAACTAGTTGTTTTGAATCCAAAAACTTCTTATAAGATAGATGAGGTTATTCATATAGATTCACCGTCTATTAATCTTCCAAATAAAAAATTTGATAATAAATTGTTTGAGCTTGGATCTGGAAATTTCCAATCCGAAATTTTAAAATCCTATAGAAACAGATTCTTCTCTGAATTAGAAATTAATTCTAAAAATACTATATTAAAGAAGAGGGTGTATTTAAGTAGAAGTCAAAAAAATAGAAAGTACAATCAAAAACAGATAATTAAGCTTGTCGAAAATTTCAATTTTGAAATTGTTGATCCTTCTGAGCTTACTTTAAAAGAGCAAATTCAACTTTTTTTTAATGCAGAAATTATTATTGGTCCAGCTGGAGCAGCTTGGGCAAACTTAATATTTTGTAAGCCTGATACAATAGGAATGATTTTTAGACCTCACAATAATGGTGAAAATTCAAGTTTTCCAAATTTAGCGAAAGTGTCTGGTGTCAAACTTTACGAGCTAAAATATATCAACCCAGAGAAGGATTGGATTTCTTACATGCTAAGCGACAAAGAAGCTTATATTGATGTAAATTTGCTCGATAAAGCTATAAGAAACTTTATTTCATGATCAACGTTACCAAAACATTTTTTCCGCCGATTGAGGATTACCAAAAGCATTTGGAGCGCATTTGGGACAACCAATGGCTTACTAACAACGGAGAGTTGTACAAAGAGCTGTCTCAAAAGTTACAAGACTATTTAGGGGCTAACCATATCATTCCCATGACCAATGGCACCTTACCCATTCAGATTGCGCTAAATGCCTATGCTAACCAGGGAGAGGTGATTACCACGCCGTTTTCTTATGTGGCGACGACGGCTAGTATTGTTTGGGAGAAATGTACGCCGGTCTTTGTGGATATTCATCCGGAGTATTTAACGATTGATGAGACCAAAATTGAAGCGGCCATCACCGACAAAACCACGGCCATTTTAGCCACTCATGTTTACGGGAATCCCTGCGCAGTGGAAGAGATTGAAGCTATTGCTAAAAAACACAACTTAAAAGTGATTTACGATGCCGCGCATTGCTTTCGGGTAACCTACAAAGGACAATCCATTTTTAATTATGGAGATGTCTCCACCTGTAGCTTTCATGCGACCAAGTTATTTCATACCGGAGAAGGTGGGGCGCTATTTTGCCAGGATAAACAAATCTACCATGAAATGTTTTATCGTCATAATTTCGGTCATGATGGTCCGGAGAAATATCACGGACTAGGATTGAATGCTAAAATGAGCGAACTACAGGCTGCGATGGGCTTAAGCGTTTTACCTTACATGCAAGAAATCATATCTGAGCGCAGGCGGGTTTGTAAATATTACGATCAACACCTTGATTTTAGTCTATTAAGTAAACTACAACTTAGGGAAGGCACTGACTGGAATTACAGCTACTATCCTGTGATATTTAAAACTGAAACAGAACTTTTAAATATAAAAACAAACTTAGAAAACAATAACATCAACCCGAGACGCTATTTTTTTCCAAGTTTAGAGGAGTTACCTTATATACAGTCGTCAAATTGTCAAATAGCAAAAGATATAGGCGAGCGCGTGATGTGTTTACCTCTTTACGTAGATTTAAAAGATGCAGATCTTTACAGGATTGTTGATATCATTAATTCAAATTTAAAATGATAGTCGTTGGTGCCAAAGGATTAGCCAAAGAAATACTTCAGATTCTTGAGGAGAATGATGAGGTTGAAAACCTGGCTTTTTTTGACGATGTCAATTTAGATATGCCTAAAAAGCTTTATGATATATATCCTATTTTGAAAACAGATCGAGAGATAAAAGATCATTTTGAAGTTGATCAACGATTTATATTGGGGCTGGGTAAGCCTAAATTGAGAAAGGTGTTATGTGAACGATTTGAGAAACTTGGAGGTCAACTGACATCGGTAAATGATAAGAGTGTGACCAAAGGAAATCACGTTTGTATAGATAAAGGCTGTACTCTAATGGCTGGGGCAAAACTATCTAATGGGGTAAAAATTGGCAAGGGTGTATTGGTGTATTATGATTGTATCATTACACATGATGTTGAAATCGGAGATTTTGTAGAATTATCTCCAGGATGTAAGCTGTTGGGGCATGTCAAAATAGAAGATGAGGTCCAGGTGGGAGCAGGAGCTGTAATCTTACCAAAAGTTATAATAGGTAAGGGAGCAATAATAGGCGCAGGAGCAATAGTGACAAAAGATGTCAGACCAAATACAATTGTACTGGGAAACCCTGCAAGAGAATTAAGTAAAGAATAACCATGACTAAACCACCTACAGTTTCAGTAGTCATGATCACCTATAATCATGAGAACTTCATTAAAGAAGCCATTCAAGGTGTTTTAACCCAGGTTTCTGACTTTACTATTGAATTGATTATTGCGAACGATAAGTCCACAGATGCAACTCATCAGGTCATAGATGAACTCCTAGAAAAAAATATTCCTGAGCATATCCATATTCGCTATTATAATCATAAGGGCAATAAAGGGATGATGTCAAACTTTATTTGGGCTTTACAACAAGCTAAAGGTAAGTACATTGCCCTTTGTGAAGGAGATGATTACTGGACCGATCCATTAAAACTGCAAAAGCAGGCAGATTTTTTAGAGGAGAATAAAGGTTTTGTGCTATGCTGTCATAATGCATTTTTTCTAAATTCTGTCAGTTCTAAAACCCAGGAAAGAGTTATACCAAAACTTAGACAGGATAAAGAATATACAGAATTAGAGTTAAACAAAGGTGCTTGGATACTTACACCTACATTGTTTTTTAGAAATTTAAATGACATTCATGATATACTTAATAAAGTCGAATCAAAAATTTTAAACAGTGACATGTTACTGTTTTCGATTTTGGGAAAATTTGGTAAAGGTAAATATATTGAAAGCATAGAGCCTGTTATGTATAGAGTGCATGAAGGAGGGGTTTGGAGTTCTAAAAAACACGATAAAATATTCGTATGGTGGAATAGGTATCAATTGGAAAAAGTTTTATCACATTTACATAGAGAAAATGATGAGGTTAGTGTTTTTTTTAAAAAAAGACTCACAGATTTAAATCGTAAACTTCATAGAAACTTATACAGACTCAATAGAGAACAAGTTAAGGAGCTTAATATGGACTATTTTAAATGGAATAAGTTTGAACCTTATCGAATTAAAGGCTTTATAAAACACAACTTTACTTACCTAAGGTTGAAATTTGGTTTATGAAAAAAAAAACACTTTTTATTTCAAGGAAATTCGATTTAAAAGGAAATTCAGCTCCTTCAAGATATTTTTTAGATGTTATTAAAAGGTTTGACGATTTAGGATATGATATTACAGTAGTGAAATTAGATTTTAAATCTTCCAAAATAAGAAAATCTATAACTACTGACCTTCCATACAAACTTGTGCTTCCAGGATTTATATCTATATCTAGTAAATTAGTGTCCTTAAAGTATCTCTTTTTGTTTAAGTGGAAATATTATTTTGGTTTCAAACCTGAGATAGAATATTATAATGAACTGCCATCAGAAAGGGAGATTAAATTTTTAAAAGGCATATCTAAATCAGAATACGATATTGTTTTTGTGGATTATTTTTTTCTCGCTGAAAGCTTAGAATTATTTTCTGGAATAAAAGCTATCATCACTCATGACGTTTGGCATCAACACTACTCAGTAGGTAAAAATAATTCTTATTTTGGTTTACTAACTCTGGAAGAAGAAAAACGACTTCTCAATATGGCTGATCTCGTCATAGCCATAAGTAAACGAGACAGACTCATTTTTGAAAATTTACCACTAACAGATGCTAAAGTCATAGATTTGTATCCTGTCATTAAGCCAAGAAGAATTATTAATGAAGAATTCATCACTCAGAAAGTTGAATCGAATACAATTATTTTTGTAGGATCTAATTATAGACCCAATGTTTACGGTCTGGAGTGGTTTTTAGATCAGGTCTGGCCTCTTTTATATCCAAGAGAAAACAACGTCCGGCTCAAAGTTATAGGTAATGTGAAAAAATATATTCGTCCTGAATTTTTAGACTTTGATGATCATATTGAGTTTTTGGGTTTTGTTGAGGATTTGTCGATACACTATGATGAAGCAAAATTAGCCATAACTCCTTTGAGAGAAGGTTCAGGTGTTAAAATTAAAAGTATAGAAGCAATAGAATACGGTTTGCCTATAATTTCTACTTCAGTTGGTGCCCAGGGTTTAGACCATTTTGCGGGTTCAGGAATAAAGATAGAAGACTCTCCGAGTTCTTTTGCTAAAAGTATCTTAGATTTGTTTAAGGATCCATCATGCTTAAGATATGAATTAACATCGCTTAATAATGCTAGAGATACAGCAATTGAAAATCAAAAAGATTTAAGTGAACTGAAAGCTATCTTAAATTAATCTAATACTATCTGATTTGAAATCCATCCTCCTCATCATCCCTTACTTTGGACAATGGCCGCTTTGGTTTGAGGCCTATTTGTGTTCCATTAAAGCTAATCCTAGTATCGATTGGTTATGCCCAACGGATTGTGAGTTACCAGAAGACTATCCTGAAAACCTAAAATTTTTAAAGACAACTTTACCTAAGCTTAACCAACACGTCAACCAAGTAGTAAAAGCTAATGTTCCACTAACTCCAAGAAAATTCTGCGATTTAAAGCCAGCTTATGGTAATATCTTTCAAGAAGAAGTTCAATCTTATGACTTTTGGGGCTTTTGTGATATGGACATCATTTGGGGTGATATTCGAAAATTTATGAGGCCTGACATTTTAGACAAGTACGACATTATCTCAAGTCGAAAGGAGAATATTTCGGGTCATTTTAACCTGTTTAAAAACACAGCAGAACTCAAGCAACTCTACAAGCAAGTCCCCAATTATCAAAGTTTGTTTGAAAAAGAACGTTTTATGTGGTTTGATGAGCAGGTCTTGTCAAATTACTTGAAGACTACGCAACACGATTTTAAAATCAAGTGGGATAAGATTTTATGTAATCAGGAACGAGGGATTGATTCACATCAGGAATATGAGTTAAACCGCTGGATATGGAATAAAGGGAAACTACTCAACACCAAAACCCAAGAGGAAGTGATGTATCTTCACTTTATCAATTGGAAACGAATGATGAGGTTTTGTGAGATTAGCTATGTAAATAATCCAAAATCATTTTATGTGTCTTACACTGGGATGCATCTTCAGCCGTTTTCTAAACTAAGACTAAAGCTTAATAAATTTAAGAATGTGTTTTTTGGGTATGAGAAAAAAGAGAACAGGAGGAAATTTAGACTTAAGTTGAAAAGTTATAAAAAACGAATTAATGGAAAACTGAATAAAATCTATAAATGAAAATCATATTCACCCATATTGAAAAATGTGCTGGTACAAGTTTTAATGAATTATTGCAACTTAATTATTTCAGATATATTCATATTACGAAAAATAAATTTGGCGGTAACGATAGAAAAAATGATTTAACTTATGAACAGTTTAAACAAATAAAGAAATTATATCCCTCAGGAATTGGAGGCCATTCTGTAAGGCCCTATCTGGATTTTTTGAAGCTAGAGAAATCTTTTAATATCACTTTCCTTCGTGAACCCTTAGAGCGTTACATGTCCCAATATAATCATGATAAAGAGATGGGTTTTACTAGAGATATTGAGCACTTTCTATCACGTGAATACATGAATAATTTCATGGTCAATAAACTGGCTGGGGAGAATAATATAGATAAAGCTATTAATTATTTAGATAGATTTGATTTTGTTGGAGATGCTAACCGGTATTTCCAATCTCTAAATCATTTAGATCATTTGCTTAATAAACGATTCTATGGAACTGCCCAACAAAAAAATGTAAGAAGTAAAAAAAACGAATATATTATATTTTCGGATTTATCTGATTTACAAAAGGCAAAAGCAATAGAGAACAATGCTCTAGATATTGAGTTATATAACTACTTCTTAAAGAATAGCTCTTATTTAAATAATTATCCTAATATGTATGATTTTAAAAAGCCATCTAAACTAAGAATAAAGTTACTTTATAAGCTTAATAAAAGAAGGAAATCAAAAATTAAAGATATTAGAAATAAATTTTAATGTTTCAATCCATTTCCTTACTTCATCCGTTTTCTGCCCTGGCCATTGGTCTAGAAGATGAAGATTTGTACCATTCTCATAGAAAGACTCAAGAATTTGCTTTGCAACATATTCAAAATAAGAACCAGAACTAGAATATTTTAATAGATTATTTTACTCATAAACTGCTTAAACATACTGCCATGATCATATCTCATAAACACAAATTCATTTTTATTAAAACTGCAAAAACTGCTGGCTCTAGTATTGAAATAGCATTAAGCAAAATTTGTGGATCTAGGGACATTATTACTTATAAAGAAAAAGAATCTTTAGGAGATTTGTCAAAGTCCATACGTCAGAATGTCAATATTCCTTTTAAATACTATTCCAAAAAAGATTGGCGAAAACTACTTCGTGAGAGAACAAGGAAGCAATTTAAAGGCCACGACTCAGCTTTAAGTATTTCGCAAAATATTGATGATCATATCTGGAACAATTACTATAAGTTTTGTTTTGAACGTAATCCTTATGACAAGTTCATATCCTGGTATTATTGGTGTGGTGGCCCAAATCGATTTGGCACCATGAAAAATTTTATTCAGTCTGGAATTGCTGGTGATGTAAAAGGGAAATCTTTATATTGTATTGATGACAAAATAGTGGTTGATGAAATTTATAAATTTGAAGATATAGACTCTGCTCTATCAAACCTTAGGGAGGTTTGTAGTATAACCGATGAGATAAAAATGCCCAAGAAAAAGTTTAAGGGCGTACAAAGAAAAGACCAGAGACATTACTCGGAAGTGCTTGGAGATTACGAAAAAGAATGGATCACTAAGAATTACTCTTTTGAATTAGAACAATTTAATTACGAATTTTAATTTATTGTGATTCCTTTTACTTAGGTCTACTTTTATCAATTATCAAAATGTTTACTTTTTAATTTGAATGTGGTATAAAAAGTCATATTTGCCATCAGAACTGATTTTAACCATTTAGATAGTGCTAAAAAATATAAGTAAAATCACGTTTTTTAATATAAATGCATTTGATAAATCTTTATAAAAGTTCAAAAAGGATTTTGGCTGGAGTAACTTTAAGTATACTCAGAAAAACACTTCAACTATATAATCAAAGATAGCATATGATGAAGACCTCTTAGGTGAGGCGCTTAAGTATGATAGTCAATTATCAATTTTATAAATTGTTATAACGTTATGAAAGAATCAAGAATAAAAGTCATTTTTTTAGTCAATAAATAACCTAAAATAGCTTCTTTAGCATTATGAAAACTATCTCACTTTTTCATCCGATTTCAACACAGACTATAGGTCTTGAAGAGAAAGATTTGTACCATTCACATAGCAAGGCACAGTGAAAAATCTTCATAAAATCAAATTAACTAATCTTTAAATGCTTTTTAATTCTCTTGATTTTGCTATTTTTCTACCTATAGTTTTTATTCTCTATTGGTTTGTTTTGGGCAAAAATATAAAAGGGCAGAACTTATTGTTAGCCTTAAGTAGTTATGTGTTTTATGCCTGGTGGGATTGGCGGTTTTTAAGCCTGATCTTGTTTAGCTCCTTAGTAGATTACTTTGTTGGGCTGCAACTTTCCAAGACCGATGATCAAAACAAGAGAAAACTATTGCTATGGATAAGTGTTCTCGTTAATCTTGGCTTTTTGGGTTTCTTTAAATATTTCAATTTCTTCATTGAAAATTTTAGTGGAGCTTTTAGTTTATTAGGTTATGAAATCCCTACCACAAGTTTAAATATCATTCTCCCCGTAGGTATTAGTTTTTATACCTTCCAGACCTTGAGTTATACCATAGATGTATATAAACGAATACTGAAACCTACCAGAGATTTTATTGGGTTTTCTGCTTTTGTTAGCTTTTTTCCACAACTCGTTGCTGGACCTATAGAAAGAGCCACCAATCTACTACCTCAGTTTTACAATAAGAGAAAGTTCGATTATGCCTATGCAGTTTTGGGGATGCGTCAAATACTTTGGGGGTTATTTAAAAAGATAGTCATTGCAGATAATTGTGCCAGATACGCTAACGAAATATTTACTAATTACGCAGAGTATAACAGTAGTACCTTGATTCTTGGCGCATTGTTTTTTACGTTTCAGATTTATGGTGATTTTTCCGGGTATTCTGATATTGCTATAGGTGTTTCTCGCTTATTTGGGTTTAAACTGATGAAAAATTTCGCATTTCCTTATTTTTCCAGGGATATCGGAGAGTTTTGGAGGCGATGGCATATTTCATTATCGACTTGGTTCAGGGATTACCTCTACATTCCTTTAGGTGGCAGTAGAGTAACTACTAAACTGAAGGTGAGAAATATTTTTATTATATTTTTAGTCAGCGGGTTTTGGCATGGAGCCAACTGGACGTTCATAATTTGGGGTGGACTTAATGCTGTTTATTTTTTACCCTTAATGTTGACAAATAAAAACCGAACCTACACAGGAGATATTGCTGAAAATGCATCTTTACCTAGCCTTAAGGAGTTGAAAGGTATGTTTGTTACGTTTATTCTTACTGTATTTGCATGGATATTCTTTAGGGCAGAAAATCTAAGTCATGCTCTAAACTTCATAGGTAGAATCTTTACTGAACATACTTTTAGCATGCCATCAATAAGACCCACAGATCTTTTTGTACTTCTATTTGTTTTCTTTTTAGTAGAGTGGGTGGGAAGGAAAAATGAGTTCGCAATAGAGAAACTAGTTCTGTATGATTTCAACTATTTAAAATATCCATTTTATATTATAATCTTCATTTGCATTTTTGTCTTTCAAGGCTCTAAGCAGGAATTTATTTACTTTCAATTTTAGAATGAGAAAATTTATTAATAAACTTCTATTGATTTGTTTGAGTTCTTTTGTGGCTGTATTTGTTTTGTCCTCTGTTTCTTCTGAAAATGTAGAACAACAATCTGATTTCACCTTTTCTAAACATTATGATTATTATATCATTGGGCATTCTCACCCAGAGTGCGCCTATAACGATAAATTGATAAGAAAGACAAAAAACATTGCAGCCTCTGGTGAAGCTTATTTTTATAGCTACTTTAAACTGAAAAAAGTTTTAGAAGCAAACCATAAGCCCAAAGCTGTATTTATTGAATTTACCAATAACCAACTAGGAGAAGGAATGAATGAATGGACATGGGATGATAAACATATATCACAAAAATATGTCCTATTATCTCCTTTCATTCCAATTTCTTCTACCATGCCTTTGCTTAAAAATAATTTTAAAGGTTTTATAAATGGATATGCATTAGCACTCAAGTCCAATTTATATTCGATATTCAGAGGTGATTATAAATCAACTAATAGTCTTGGCGGATATAGATCTTTAAATAATAAATTATCTGATGATGGTCTTGAAAACCCAAAAGGATCAAGTCAGCTCACAAATAAGGAACTTTCAAAAATTAATTTGATGTATTTGGATAAAATGATCAAGCTTTGTCAAAATCAAAAAATAAAAGTTATTTTAATCAGAAGTCCGCAACACTCTCAACTACAAAATACCATAAGTGAAGAAATTTATCAACAAACAAGAAATGAAAGGTTTACACAACTTAGCTATATAGATTTTGAAAAGTACTCGCTTAGAAATCATCAATTTGCTGATCTAGGTCATTTAAATGTCAATGGAGCAAAAGTAATTTCTAGAGTTTTGGATTCTTTAATCAGTACTGGATCATTAGACAGAGAAAATTTGAGCCTTACTTTTGAATGAAATAGTTAGCTTTACCAGTTTGAGTAATAGTTTTTAAAATTAACTAATGATTTATAAAATCCTACATCCCTTTACACCAAAAGCAGCTGGTGTTGTTGAGAAATCGGTCATGACTTATCATAGTCAGCCACATTTAAAAGCTTTTCAGCTTTTTGCAGAAAAGCACCCTGAATCCAAATGCTCTATAGATTATTTTACACACCGATTATTTAAGTATTCAACACAAACGGGTCAAATCAATTATAATTTTTATCCGGTTGATTTTGATCTTAAAGGCGATTATAAAAAATGGAAAAAACAAAAGTCAACTAGTTGCTTAAAAGCCTATAAGTCGAGTATGCCTGATGTTACCATCATCAATATGTCTGGGCATTCTAGCAAATTTTCTCATGTATTAGCTAAAGAAATCTTGGATCAAGGAAAAAAATACGTGGCTATGCTTGGGGGGCAACACTATACAGATACGATTTCTAATAAAGAATATAATGATAATGCAGATCATATTTTGGTCCATACGCATCTGCAAAAGGCTGAAATGGAATCTTTAGACCAATTTAAGGGATTAGACATAAGAGTGTTTCCTTTGGGCGTAGACACTTCATATTTCAAACCCAATGAAAATCTGAATCTTAATAAAGATCCCAAACTGCTATATGTAGGTAGAATTATTGAGTGGAAACGTGTACACTTAGCCATTGAAGCCGTAAAGGTTTTGGTGGATCATGGATTTCAAAATGCAAAACTGGATATCATTGGTCCTGTTTTTTCAGAAGTTTACAATAATAAACTACACGAGTTAGTTGAAGAATTAAATATTAAAAGCAATATTAGCTTTTTAGGACATAAAGAACACCACGAGTTGATACCATATTTCCAAGAAGCAGACTTATTTACCTTGCCCAGTAATAAAGAAACCTTTGGGATGGTAATGATTGAAGCCATGGCCTGCGGCACTCCGGTGGCGGGTATTGATTGTCCTGGAGGGCCTAAAGATGTGATTGCAAATCAGGAAAACGGCCTTTTATCATCGCCAGATACATATTCAGAGGTCATTTTAGAGTATTTTCAAAATACTGGGCATCAAGACGCCATAAAGCGAAATGCAATTCTAAAAGTTCAAAGGGAATTTAGTATCGAAAAAACATTTGAAGTCCTTGAAAAAAGTTTGTTAGGATGAAGAATGTGAAGATTTATAGTATTCAAATTCATACACCGCAAGAGTTTAATCAATCTTCATTTATCATAACGGGAATTAGGGAATATTGTAGAGTACATCAATTAGACTGCCAATTTAAATTTACATTGTATCCAAAGCTGGGGAGGTTAATTACAAGTAAAAATGATTTTAAATCGTTTCCAAAATCACCTTTTCCAAAATTGCTTTACGTAGACATCCAGCTTATTTCTGGAACAACTATTACAGTTGGGTTTGATTTATATGACCTTGCTGATCAGTTTTCTTTATACGCTTTAAAACATTGTGATGTTGTGTTTAAAAGAAATTTTGAAAGCAGATACATCAATAATTTACCAGTAGAGTACCAGCAAAAAATTAAAGCTTTAGGATTAACCTTTCGTGTTTATGATGCTTTAGAACTATCTAAGAAAGTTTATGTAAGTAGCTTGATTCAAAATAGTCTTGCTAGCTTGAAATGGGATAGGTCTATTTTCAGCCGACTATTTAATATTCGTAAAAAACTAAAAGAGCAAATCAAAAGTATTAAAGGCCAGCGTCTAATTGAGAACTATGAGAGTTATGCAAAAGGAACTGAAAATTCGATTCTATTTCAAACCCGAGTCTTTCCTAATGAACATTCGAAAGACACGCAACAGATTCATGCCGACCGCTATCGATTGATCAAGCTTTTAAAAAAAGAATTCCCCGATCACTTTAAAGGAGGATTTATAGCTTCTCCACTGGCAAAGCAAAACTATAGTGATGCGTTAACCAACGTACCAAGTGAGCCCCAGGCTTATCTCCAAGCTGTAAAAGCTGCTAAAATCGTGATTTATACCAGAGGCTTGGCCAATTCCCCCGCCTGGAAAATGGCAGAATACCTTTCTCAGGGAAAAGTCATCATTGCTGAGCCTCTTACGGCAGAATTGCCTGTTCCATTGGAACATGGCAGGGAAGTCTTATTTTTTAAAACCGATGATGAATTGGTGAGTCATATCAATTTAGTATTGGAGGATGAACAACTTCAGGAGCACTTATCCAAAAATGCCAGACTATATTTTGAGCAACATGTGCATCCTGTAAAAACCATAGAACGCATCTTTTGCTTTACTTTGCAGCATGCATAAATTATTTGTCCATCACCGTTCGCCACACCACTCCAGTTATTCTGGATACGCTAAATTATTAGCTTACATGGAGGGAAAAGTCATTGATGGCAAGGATTCTAAACTGCCATACAAGCTATCTAAATACTTCTCCAGCAGAACATCTAACGAAGCTGGGAACTATGATAGCAGCAGTGTCCAAAAAGAGCTGGAGCTTTTCAAATCACTAAAGAAAACTTCCAAGGATAAATGCCTGGTGCATTACCTCAATGCAGAGCGGGACATTCGTTATAATTTAAAGTTTAAGAAAAATTATCCCAATACCAAGTTTTTAGCGACCTTCCATAAACCGCCTTCGGTATTGAAAGAACGTATCACTGAAACCAAGTACCTGAGAAAACTGGACGCCGCGATTTGTGTAGGAAGTAATCAGGTTGAGTTTATCAAAGAATGGTTGGGCATAGATCAGGTGTCTTATATTCCACATGGAGTTGATACGGAGTTTTTTAAGCCATACCCAGATGTAGAAAAAGAACACTGTATTTTATTTGTGGGTCAGCACCTTAGGGATTTTGAGGTGTTGAACTGGGCAATTCCAAAATTTCAAGCCTACGATAAGACTTTAAAAATTAAGGTGGTCGGGATGCCTTTTGCATTGAAGAAAGTAAAGGATTCTAAAAATATAATCAAACTTTCAGGAGTAGGAGATGAAGACCTAAAGCGTTTGTACCAAACCTCCAAGCTGATGTTTTTGCCTTTACAGGATGGGACGGCCTGTAATTCTATTTTAGAAGCCATGGCTTGTGGTTTGCCTATTGTCACCAATGCTGTTGGTGGGAACAATGCTTATTTGGAAGGAACCCACTCCTGTTTTGAAAATAATGCTGAGGTTTTGTTTCAGGAGGTGATTAACTTGTTGGAAGATGAAAAACAAGGGGAGACAAAATCAATATTACTAAGAGAAAAAGCTTTAGATTTAGATTGGAAAGTAGTGGCAAAGCAAATTGGAGAGTTTCATAAATCTGTTCACAGTTGACAGTTTGCTGTTTTCAGAAAACGTCCAACCAAATACAGTGAACAAAAAACGCTCAACGCTAAACCAACAACAGTAAACGAAAAGATGAAACTAGTAATTTTTGACGGCACATTCAAAACCACAGCCTTTATCAACCGGCTGATTCAAGGTTTGGTCAATCATGATGTAGAAGTTTATGTCTTAGGTTTTAACGAAGAGTTAAGTGATAAACTTAAAGGTGTTCATTATGTAGGTCTGGGAAGCAGTCAAAATCGAATCAAATTTGCATGGACGAGTTTAAAGTGGGGACTGAAACAAGGAAATTTACTGAAGGCGATTAAACTTTTGGCTAAAGAACAAAAATCAGAACTTAAGCGACAAAATTTAAGTGCCGCTTTAGAGCAAATTCAGCCTGACCTGATTCATGTGCAATGGGTGTCTAACATATCTTTGTTTGAAGCGCATTTGAATAAGAAAGAATTTAAATTTATATTATCTCAAAGAGGGTTTCAAACTAATGTTCGCCCGTTTGTGAATCAAAAGAATTTCGAATATTTACAAAAGTGGCTCCCGAAGTTTGACGGTTTTCATTCGGTCTCCAAAGCTATTTCAAGAGTAGGAGATGAAATCTATTCTAGTCCAGATAAAATTGACCGGGTAGTCTATACTGGATTAGATTTATCTAGATTTAATTTTCAGTCTGAAGTTATCAAAAATGAGACCTTACAACTCATTTCTGTGGGTCGTTCACATTGGATCAAAGGCTATGATTATGCGATTAAAGCTTGCTCTATATTACATCAAAAAGGAATTGATTTTAAGTATACCATCGTTGGTGCTTCAGGCGATGAAGAATTGTTATTTTTAATCGATGATTTAGGTTTGCAGGATAAAGTGGTTTTAACGCCTAAACTATCACAAACGAAAGTGTTTGAATTGATGATAGCCTCAGATGTATTTGTATTACCCAGCTTAGAAGAAGGTATCGCCAACGTGGTTGTAGAAGCTATGGCTTTAGGCACACCAGTCATCTCTACTGATTGTGGAGGGATGGAAGAATTGATTACACATGGCAAAGAAGGCTGGATTGTCCCAAAACGTGATGCAGAAGCGATGGCTAATCAACTTTTAGTGTTTTGTCAAATGCTTGTTCAAGAAGTTTCTAATATAAAAAAGAAAGCTAGATTGAAAGTGGAAGCTCAGCATAGTGAGGAACAGATGGTGGCTAGTATGCTGGAATTGTACCGAAATATTTAAATTGAATTATGGATAAGTTACCCTTAGTTTCTGTAGTTATGATTACGTATAATCATGAAGCCTATATAGAAGAAGCTATACGCGGCGTATTGATACAAAACTGTGATTTTCAAATTGAATTTATTATTTCAAATGATAAATCAACAGATAGAACGGCTGAAGTAATCACTAAGATTTTGCAAGAAAGCAAAATACCTGAAGATATAATCATCAAAGTTTATAATCATGAAATTAATAAAGGTGTATCGACTAATTTTTCTTGGGCTTTGGAACAAGCTACTGGTAAATACATAGCTCTTTGTGAAGGTGATGACTATTGGACAGATTCTATGAAATTACAAAAACAAGTAGGTTTTTTAGAAACCAATACTGATTACGTATTATGTTTTACAAATTGCTCAACTGTTGACCAGAATAATGCAATTAAAAACCTAAATTTTATAGGATATACTGAAGATAGAACATTTGAAGAAAAAGATTTAATGTTTGTAGCACCTACTCTGACTCGAGTCTTTCGCCTTAATAAAAAATTAGTAATATCGGAAAACAGTATCGTTGCACAAGACTCGTTAATGCTAATTGAACAAATGAAATTAGGAAAAGCTAAATATCTAAACTTTGTTTCAGGAAACTATCGTAAGCATAGCGGAGGTGTGTGGAGTAGTCTGGATATCATATCAATAAGGGAAAGTAAATTTGAAATAGCATATTATGGTTTGAAGGTTTCTAATGAAAAAAGTTTATTTTTTAGAAAATCTCTTATTGAATTAGCTAAACTTATTAATCAAAATGAAGAAAGTTTCAAATCAAAATTTAATAAATTTTTAATAAATCACAGAATTTATATTTCTCTAAGTTTAAAACAGACTGTTTTATTTAAGTGTTATCTTTTAGTAGTATCTATACCTTTTTTGTCGAAACTGAACAAAACCAGAATTTTAATGCGTTTGATCAAAGGAATATAAAAAGGCTTAACATGAAAATTAAGAAACCAATCATCCCAATTCACCAAACCTTCGTCAAGATCAAAGGCGAGCCAGAAGAACTGGACTACAAAGCTATTTGTTTGTTTGCGGCGACAGGATTTTTTTGGGAGGATTCTACCTATTGGAAGCATCAAAAAGTATTAAGGCCAGGTACGATTAATGAAATTGATGAAAATGGCTACTTGGTGAGTTCGAAGTCCTGGTTCAAGTGGACTTACGAACCTACAGACAAAAGCTTCGATACCTCCCTTCAGCAGTATCAGGACTTGTTGGAACAAATTATCGACGAACAAATTGGCGATCAGCAGGCCATTTTACCATTATCGGGAGGGCTGGACAGCCGAAGTCAGGCGGTAGCCTTACACAAGTTAGGGAAAAAGGTGACCTCGTATTCGTATTCTTTTCTGGGCGGGTACAAAGAACATCAGATCAGTCAGCAAATCGCTGAGGTCTGTGGCTTTGATTTTCAGGCTTTTGAGATTCCGCCTAATTATCTTTGGGATAAGATTGATGAGTTGGCTGAGATCAATCAGTGTTATTCAGAATTTACCCATCCTCGGCAAATGGGTGTTTTGGAGGAACTGAAACAAATGCAGGGGGTGTTTTCATTAGGTCACTGGGGCGATGTCTTGTTCGATAAAGGTGGCGATGAAGGGATTCAGGATAAAGATCTGGTGAGTTACATCCACAAAAAAGTGATCAAAAAAGGCGGGATGGAACTAGCGCAGCAGTTGTGGAAGTCATGGGAGTTGGAAGGGGACTTTGACACCTATTTAAAAGACACCACCCAAAGCTTATTGAATCGCATCGACATCCAAAACACCTCCGCCAAAGTCAGAGCCTTTAAATCGATGTACTGGGCACCGCGCTGGACCAGCATCAACCTAAGCGTATTTGAAGCGGCACATCCCATTACTTTACCCTACTACGATGACCGGATGTGTCAGCTAATTTGTGAAATACCCGAAGCTCATCTGGCCGATCGCCAACTACAAATTGAATACATCAAGCGCAACAACCCAGAAGTCGCCAAAATCACTTGGCAGGATCAGAAGCCGTTTAATTTGATGAATTTCCATAATAACAAAGCGCCTTACAACTTGCCTTATCGCATTACCGATAAGTTGAAGCGCCTGCTTCAGGAAAAACTGGGGAAAAAATTCATCCAGCGGAATTGGGAATTACAATTTTTAGGGGAAGCCAATGCAAAGCAGCTGGAGTCGTATTTGTTTGATCAGGATTTCAACAGCCTTGTAGATCCAAAAGTGGTTAAAGAGCTATATCATAAGTTTCAGACTCAGGATCCTGTATTTTATTCACATCCGGTGAGTATGTTATTGACGTTGAGTGTTTGGAATAGGAGGGATTTCGGGTAGTTTTACACCCTCCTAACCTCCCTCAAGGGAAGAATTTTAACTATTTTCCCTTGAGGGAAATGCCGATAAGCAAAGGGTGTTACACACAGTAATCTTTTACATAAACTCTATCGAGCACCCTGTCACTTCTAGTGATTTGGATGTTTTCTAAGAAACAGACAAATCGTATCGAGAAGTCTTCTTAGTTCACAGTATTAATCAATCCAGTTACACAATAGTTAGGAGCTAAGTCAAGTTCTCGATACGATTCTTCTTACGGCGAATCACTCGAACTGACAAAAGCTACAACCCATATCTAGTAATAAGTCTTTATGTGCAATTGCAAAAGCTTTCCTTAAGGCGATGTGCTGAGCAAAGTCGAAGTAGAAATGCCGATAGGCAAAGGGTGTAAACATTATCAAAATACACCCAACCCTAACCCTTCCCTCAATGGAAGGGAACTAAGAAACTTTCCCTTGAGGCGATGTGCTGAATCCCTCAATCCTTCGGGATAAACTTTGACGAAGTCGAGTCGAGAAGTAAATATTTACGATCTTAACTTGAACATAAACAAATTTGAAATGCTATTTTTGACCTAATTAACCGAATACACCAATACACCAATACACCAATATACGGCTACTCGATTACACGAAACAATGAAAAAACTAAAAATCCTCTACACCATTCCCAACTTCGACACAGCCGGTAGCGGCAAGGTGGTTTACGATTTGGTGAAGGGATTAGATAAAGAGCATTTTGCTCCAGAGATTTTGGTCAAACATACCAAGGGGGCTTTTTTTAAGGAAGTAGAACAATTAGGGGTGCCAATACATGTGTTTAATTACGAGACCGACTATAAACCGTTTTGGTCCTTTCCCTTTCGATTGTTAAAAGTGATTCGGTTTTTTAAACAACACGACTGGGATATAGTCCATTCCTGGCACTGGAGTTCAGATGTTTCAGAACCTTTAGCAGTAAGGCTATCTGGAAAGAAGTTTGTGTATACAAAAAAAAATATGGGTTGGGGCAATAAGGCCTGGGTATGGAAATCCAGATTGAGTCATAAGATTATTGCCATCAATAAAGATATGATGAAGAACTTTTTCGAGCCAATTCAAGCTTTAAATGCAATTTATCTGCCATTAGGCGTTGACTTGGATTATTTTCAGCCAAGAGAGCAAAATGTTAGCTTAATGAATGAATTAGGTCTTAAGAAAACAGATTTTATAATTGCAACTGTTGCCAATCTAGTACCATTAAAAGGGATTGAAACTCTTATAAAAGCATTTTTTGAAGCGGAAATTACTAATAGCAAATTATTGATTGTGGGTAATAATAACAATGCATATGGAAGAAAACTCATCAATGAATTTGCGGATGAACGTATAATTTTTGTAGGTAAACAAATTAACGTTAGACCTTATTTAGCTATCTCAAACTTATTCTGTATTCCAACCGAAGCCATAGGAGAAGGTATGCCCTTGGCACCAGTAGAGGCGATGAGTATGGGTGTGCCCGTGATAGGCTCTAAAGTCTCAGGTATCACTGATATTTTAGAGGGGTTTGAGGAGTGGTTGTTTAAAGCCAGTGATATTAATGAGCTGATTAATAAATTGCATAAAATGAATTCCCTTTCATTCGAAGAACGAAAAAATATTGGTCAGTTAATGCGTGATAAAGTGGTTAAAGAGTACTCTCATAAATTATTTATTGAAACTAGAGAGAAATTATATAAAGACTTATGATTGTTTCACTCATCCTTCCTCAACCCCCAGGCTATTCCGAAACCTTCTTCCGCTCGAAGATTCAAGGCCTCCAAGAGAGTGGGCATAAAGTGATTTTGGTCACAGGAGCAACCGATCAGACCTTTGAGGCTTGTCAACATCTTCAACACCCCAAAGTCAGCAAGAATAGCCTAGTTCAAATCTTTAAAATGATAAGTGTTTTTTTGGGTTTACTGCCTTATTTGAAGTCAGTTTCTAAATACATCAAGCTAGAAAAAAGCGAGGGAACATCTGTTAAGCGACTACTCGAAAAGCTATACATTAATGCTACTTTATTAAAGCTCAGCACTGACTGGCTGCACTTTGGCTTCGCCACCATGGCTTTAGAGCGGGAGTTAGTGGCTAAAGCCATAGGCGCTAAATTAGCAGTTAGCTTAAGAGGTTACGACATAGGAGTATATCCATTAAAGCAACCTAATTGCTATACTAGGTTATGGAAGTATATAGATAAAGTTCATGTCATTTCAGATGACTTATATAAAAAAGCTCTAAAACATGGCCTCTCTTCAAAAACTGAGTATAAAAAAATAACTCCAGCCATCAACACAGTCCAGTTTGATAGAGGTGATACAATTGATCCTAAAAAATCGAAAGCATATCATATTCTAAGCATTGGTCGTCTGCATTGGAAAAAGGGATTCGCAGATACTTTAGAGGCTTTAAGCTTACTAAAAATGAAGTCAATTAAATTTAAATACTATATTATTGGAGAAGGAAAAGACTATGAACGTGTTGCTTACGCTGCCCATCAATTAAACTTAAAAGATGAGGTGGTTTTTTTAGGAAAACTAGATCATCAAGAAGTAAAAACGGAATTGATAAAAACAGATCTATACCTTCAATATAGTATACAAGAAGGTTTTTGTAATTCTGTTTTAGAGGCTCAGGCTTTGGGAGAGTTATGTGTTGTTTCTGATGCAGAGGGTTTGTCTGAAAATGTGTTAGATCAACAGACGGGTTGGGTCGTTCCGAAAAGTAAGCCTAGACTGTTAACAGATAAAATTTTGGAAGTGATTCAGCTCAATGAAGAGGATAAGAGAAAAATACAAGAAAATGCAATAAGAAGAGTGAGAAAAGAATTTACTTCGGAACAACAGAAAGAAAAGTTCAATGAATTTTATCTAAAATAAACATAGATGCTTTTCAATTCCCTTAGCTTTTTTATCTTCCTTCCTACAGTATTTATGTTATACTGGTTTGTATTTAAAGGCAAGCTAAAGGCTCAGAATGGATTGATACTGATTGCCAGTTACGTGTTTTACGCCTGGTGGGACTGGCGGTTTTTGAGTTTGATTATTTTTAGTACACTTCTGGATTATACCCTAGGTCTAGCCTTAGGTAAATCGACTTCAAAGCAAAGATCTAAAACCTTATTATGGACGAGTCTTATCGTGAACCTGGGTTTTCTCGGGGTCTTTAAATACTACAACTTTTTTGTGGACTCCTGGGTAGAAGCCTTTGCTGGTTTAGGTATAAATATGGAGGTGAGTACGCTTTCTATCATTCTTCCTGTTGGGATCTCTTTTTATACCTTTCAGACTCTAAGCTATACCATAGACGTGTATCGAGAACAGTTAAAGCCAACTCAATCCCTGTTGAATTTCGCGGCTTACGTGGCTTTCTTCCCTCAGCTCGTCGCAGGTCCTATTGAGCGGGCTACCCGCTTACTGCCACAGTTTAGTAAGCAGCGAGTTTTTAATTACAAAGTGGCGACCTCAGGGGTCTACCTCATCATTTGGGGCTTATTCAAAAAAGTAGTCATTGCCGATAACTGTGCTTTTTTTGTCAATCAGATTTTTGACCAGACTCAGGCTTACTCAAGTCTGGAACTCGCTCTTGGAGCGGTGTTGTTTGCCTTTCAGATTTACGGTGATTTTTCGGGTTATTCGGATATTGCTATTGGAACCGCAAGGTTATTTGGATTCCAGCTGATGACCAATTTCGCCTTTCCCTACTTTTCCAGAGATATTGCCGAATTCTGGCGACGCTGGCATATTTCTTTATCGACCTGGTTTCGGGATTACGTCTACATTCCCTTAGGCGGTAGTCGAGTGCGAAAAACTCTGCAGGTGAGAAATGTCATGATCATTTTTTTAGTCAGTGGATTTTGGCATGGGGCCAACTGGACGTTTTTAGTCTGGGGAGCTTTGCATGGTCTGTTCTTTTTGCCATTGCTCTTGTTCAACCTCAATAGAAAGTATTTAAGTGAGGATGCTTTGCGCATTCGGCATTTGCTTAAAATCGGTTTAACCTTTGGCATTGTTTGTCTGGCCTGGGTGTTTTTCAGAGCGGATACAATTACAGAAGCGATTCAGTTTATTGTTCAGGTCTTTGAATTTAATTCCACTAGCTTGAACTTTTTTATCAATTCATCAAAATACATTCTGTTTAGTGCAATTATAGGGTTTAGTGTTTTACTGATGCTTTATTTTGAATTTAGGGCTTTTAGAAAACATCGGGTAGAAGTGCATCTGCAACCCTATTCAGCAGCATTTATCATTGCATGTATAGTGGTGATGGGCGCGTTTAAAAATCAGGCGGATTTTATTTATTTTCAGTTTTAATAATGATCTGGCTTCGAAATTTTTTGTTTAAATTAAAAATGTAGCTAAAACAAGGATATATTAAATTTGAAATCAATTCATGACTAAATTCCTTAAAAAATTAATCTTTTACGGAGGCTTGCTTTTTGTGCTCCTCAACCTTTTGGCTTTGGGAAGTTTCTGGAGTCTAAGACAATCTGAATTCTATAAGCCGCCCTTTGCAGTGAATCAAAGTGATTTACAACTGGACTATATCGTGCTTGGGTCGAGTACAGGCTTAACCACATTGGATACTAAGCTTATCGATAGCTTAACCCAATGGAAAGGCCTTAACCTAAGTATGGATGACACTGCCTTACCAACGCATTACCTCATGCTTAAGCATTTTCTGGAAAACGGTGGCAAGATTCAACGTTGTGTAGTGGCGATCACCCCTTGGGATGTCGCCAACGCATCGCCGACTATCGGTAACAATGACTATCGCTTTTTACCTTTTATATCTGAAGATTATATAGAGGATCACTTTACTATTTTAGAAAATGAGGCTTGGTCTCCTTTGACAATGAGTAAATGGGTACCTCTATTTGGGTTAGGTTATTACAATACAGAAATATTTTACCCTTCGGTAATTGCCTTAGCTAAGCCAACCTATCGCAATCGCTTTGACAACAAAGGCAATTATGTCTATCCTGATTTAGGAAAATCCCTAAAGGTCAAAACACCTAAAGTTTCAGATTATCAGTTTAATAACCCATATCTTGAAAAAATTCAATTACTTTGTCAAGAAAACAGTATTGAACTTCTCTTATACCAGCCCCCCATGTTAAACCAGCATCAAAATACCTCTAAAACTTATCCCATGGTTAATCATTCGGCCTTACTTAATCAAGAAGCTGATTTGTTTTATGATGACATTCATGTGAATAAAAGGGGAAGAGAGGTAGCCACTAAGGAGTTTGTAAAACAACTATTGAAATGAAAAGAGTAATTAAGGATAGCAGTTTTGATTCAATTTAACTATCTACTAGAAGATTTATTTAAACTTGCTGGAAAAAATAAGTGGAGATTACTTATTTTAATCTTTTCAAGATGTTTTTATGGCTTGTTAAGATACCGTTTAGAAAGATTTTTATATTTAATATTTGGTAGAGTTTATTCAATAATCAGGCTTCCTTTGCTCCCCGGTTTTTTTATTTTAGAAATCATATCAAATATGGACATTCATTATATGGCAGACATTAAAGGAGGACTTAGGGTCCTACATCCATCTCAGGGAGTCACCATAAGTGGATGTTTAAATGCGGGTAAAAATTTATCCTTGGTAGGGGGAAACGTCATAGGTATAAGTAAAAGATGTGTTAAGAACCAATTTGTAGTAGGTGATAATATAAAGTTAGGAGCGAATGCCTGTATAATTGGGCCTCTAATGTTAGGTGACAATGTTGAAATAGGGGCAAGTGCCTGTGTGACTAAAGATTTTTTAGAAAAAAACTCAAAACTAGTTGGAGTGCCAGCAAAACCTATTTAGATGCCTTTCCGATTCCTGTCTTACCTACAACCCACCCACTATTTTCGTCTACAACGAAAAGATTCCAGATATATTTTTCCTAATGTAGAGTCTGTTGAGGAGTCTTTATTGAAAATGGTAAACGAAGACAACAGCTATAAGTCTGAGCAAGCACAAAACTATGACCAATCCTGGCGGATGATCCAGAAAGGCTATATCGGAGATACTGAGACCTATCAAAACTTTGAGAAGTTACCAATTATCGATGAATACCGTTTTATCCGTAAGAATTTCCATAAAGTCTGGGTGTTTTATATATTACTTGTCCGACTAATATCACTTAACAATCCTTTTAAAGAAGTGACAGCTTATTTTAAAACACGAGATGTGAAACGTGTCGATGAGCATCAACATCCTATTGAATATCTATCTTATACGGACTTTCAATCTGAATTGATAAAGCAAAATCCTTTGGTGTCTGTCATCATTCCGACCTTAAATCGGTATGCCTACCTCAAAGATGTGCTGAAGGATTTAGAGCAACAGGAGTATACCAACTTTGAAGTGATTGTAGTCGACCAGTCGGAGCCTTTTCAAAAAGAATTTTATGAGGAATTCAATTTGAATATCAATTTGATGTACCAGGAAGAGAAAGCCCTTTGGTTAGCTAGAAATCGAGCTATTAAAAAAAGTCAGGGCGATTACATTTTACTCTTTGACGATGACTCACGAGTGGATGCCGATTGGATCACTGAACACCTTAAAACCTTAGATTATTTTAAGGCTGATTTGTCCTCAGGAGTGTCGATTTCAACTCATGGGGCCAAAATACCCGCTAATTATGCGCATTTTGGGATCAGCAGTCAGCTGGATACTGGTAATGTATTGTTGAAAAAAAGCATTTTTAAAGACATAGGTTTATTCGATCGCCAATTCGAAAAGCAGCGTATGGGCGATGGTGAGTTTGGACTACGAGCTTACCTGGCAGGGTATCAAAACATTTCTAATCCTTACGCTAAGCGGCTGCACTTAAAAGTCGGGTCTGGAGGCTTACGGCAGATGGGAAGCTGGGATGGATTTAGACCTAAAAAATGGCTGGATCCCAGACCCATTCCCAGTGTGGTTTACTTGTTCAGAAAATACCACGGCAATCAAGCCGCAAGACTAGCCTTACTTAAAACCGTACCCAGTTCCATCATGCCGTATCGCTATAAGAGTAACTCGTTGATGATGATGGTGGGTGTGTTGATAAGTGTTTTGATCTCCCCTTTGGTGTTGGTTCAGGTCTTTAAATCCTGGTCCTTGGCGAGTGATAAGCTGAAGGAAGGGGCGAAGATTGAAGAGTTGGAATAGTTGTTCGTTTTTGGTTGTCTGTTGACGGTTCAGAGTTTATGGTTTTCGGTTCACGGTTAACTAAAAAAAACTATCAACGCTAAACTATGAACAGTAAACGACAAAAATACTAAAGAATAAACTTTGAGTTAATAATTACAGCAATGATTGAAATAGTCAACTATTCTCCAAAGTATGAAAAGCAGCATTTTGAGTTTGCGACTAAACTATTTGGCAAGCGGAGAAAACGCCGAAATCCAGATTATATCTACTGGAAATTTAGAGGAGAGTTTCAAAAAGAGTTGACTTCTTTCAAATTAGCGCTTTCAGAGGGTAAAATTATTGGTCAGTTGGGTTTGATTCCCTGCTCACTAAAAATTGTTGATAGGTCTATCGAAACTCAGTGGGCCTGCGACTTGATGGTAGACCCCGCTTATAGAGGTAAAGGGGTTGCGAAGCAATTGTATGCCTCGGCTCATGAACAAAAACTGATAACTCTAGGCAGTGATCCAAGTCCATCTGCTGAAAAATCTATGTTAAGGTCTGGCTACAGAAAACTAAAGAGTTCTTCAAAGGAGTTCATTCCTATTTATCTGGATGTCCCTCTTCGCATGAAGAAATTGCCCTATAAATTTGTGCAACATGTTCAAAACCCCTTTTTAGGCATTTATAAGCAAAGCAAATACAAACAGGAATTTAAAGAGTTAGATATTTTTAAAGTGGATCACCATTCAATATTTACAAAAAGAGACGAAAACAGTTTGAGTATTTCTGTTGACGATTCTTTTAAAGCCTGGAGATTCCATAGTTTTAAAGATTATTACCCTGGCATAAAATTATTCAATTTAGTTTTAACTCATACCTATTTTTCGGGCTACCATCACGGAAATATCTATTTTATTACTGATTTAGAACTAGAAAAGAAAGAACATTTTTACAGTATCATAAATTTTATTTTAGGATTTTTACCAAATAAAATTGACAGAATTCGTTTTCAAAATAATTTTGATGATATACAATTGGGTCATCGGTTAACAAGAATTGTTTACTCTATAAAAACATCTATCATTTATTATACAGAGGATAAAACTTTAAAAGAACAAATTGATGGCAGGTATTTTTATTACACACATCAAGATTCAGATGAAAATATCTAGTTCATGAAAAAAATCATTTTAATCTGGGATTTTGACGGTGCTATTGGACTTATCAACGCCTCTTACCCATATAACTATAATTATTCAAATCTCAAGCGGGAGCAGGATCAGGTCAAACTAGTTTTAGATCTTCTCGATCAGTATCAGATCAAATGCTGTTTTGCGATTACTGGATTTTCAGCAGAAGAAGGGATTGAGCCTTATACCTTTCCGAATCTTATCAAAGAAATTTACGAACGCGGACATGAAATCGCTTCGCATTCCTGGCGACACGAGTGGTCCTCGATTTTTCAATGGAATCAGGTAGATAAGAGTTTAAAGCGTAGTCAGTTGGCGCTGGAAAAGGCGATTGGAAATCAACAAAAAATAACAGGCTTTGTGCCTCCACATAACCGACCTATGTCCTGGCTAAAGCGTGGTGCTTTTAGTTGGGGAGACCGTGGTGTGTATCCTTTTTTTAAGGCGGCAGATAATGAGTCGATTATTAAATTATTGAAAAAGAACCAGTATACATGGGTGAGAGTGACTTTTAAAACCATAGTTCAAAAACTTTTCAAAGTCAAACGTAACCCCACCGGGCGAGTGATCAATTATAAAGGGGTCACCGTTCTGGAAAATCACTACACGGGTTTTGACCCTTATATCGTAGATCATATTCTGAACACCAATCATCCAACCTACACCATCAGCGCCCATCCTTTGATGTTGGATTTCCCTAACAAAAAAGAGAGCCTGGCGAATTTTAAAAACTTTTTGGAACAGTTGACAGCTTCTGGTCAAGACATTGAATTTGTAAGTCCGATTGATTTGGTGGTATAGTTTAGAGTTAACAGTTGTTCGTTCACCGTGCAAAAAAAACACCCCTATGATCCCCCCTTAAGGAGATAGAGTTTATAGAGCTTCCTCCCTGGAGGGAGGTTAGGAGGGTGTACTTTTGAGTATTTTAGTAATGCTAGAGCTTTAAAATTGTTAACTGTTTACCGTTTTCAGTTTACCGCTTTAATAACCTAATACTTTTCTTTCATAATCAAGAGAA
The DNA here is from genome assembly GCF_042677225.1 of Psychroflexus salinarum. Classification (NCBI taxonomy): domain Bacteria; kingdom Pseudomonadati; phylum Bacteroidota; class Flavobacteriia; order Flavobacteriales; family Flavobacteriaceae; genus Psychroflexus; species Psychroflexus salinarum. The sequence goes on along the minus strand of NZ_JBHTIV010000022.1, from coordinate 5,947 downwards.
TAAGGTTGTGACAGCTTCCTCCCTAGAGGGAGGATTGAGGAGGGTGTAATTTGATGTAGTTGAGTATAAGTGCGGAAATATTGAGATCAAAAAATCCCTATAATCTCTACTTAACCAGTAAGGCAGGCCTTCAAGGGGATAGTTCCTGGAAAAATTCCTCCCTAGCCTGCCTGCCTTTCTTGGCAAAGACAGGGCAAGGTGGGTATTTTTTATCGTATAGTTGAATCCTTCCGTAATTGTATATTTGTGCTTTAGTTTTTGGTTTACAGTTGACAGTTTACTGTAATCGAACTACTAAAAACGCTCAACGAACAACAGTAAACTAATAACGAACTTGAAAAAAATCCTCTTCCTCACTTCCGAGCTTCCTCCCCAGCCCGGGGGAATTGGTAATCATGCGCATCAGCTGGCGAACTATTTATCTGAGTTTTATGAGGTGAGTGTAGTGGCCGATCAGCGCTCTGAAGATGGAGGTGAAGAACGTGAGTTTGATAGCAAGCAAAAGTTTTCAGTGGTTCGGGTCAAACGCAAGTCAACCATAGTGATTACTTACATCCAACGTTTGTTGACCAGTTTTAAGTTGCTAAAATCAAATGACTTACTGTTACTCTCAGGTAAATTTCCCTTATGGCTAGGTGGGCTGTTGTCACTAATGTCAAAGAAGCCTTTTGTGGGCATCATCCATGGCAGTGAAGTTCAGCTATCCAATCCGTTAGCCAAAAAATTAACTGATTGGTCTTTAAAACGCTTGGATCATGTGATTTCCGTTTCTCGATTCACACTAAAATTGATTGAAGATTTAGGTTTAACATCCACTAGTGTGATTCATAACGGATTTGACAAACCGAAATTTGAAGTTGGCTATCCACCTATTCAACATGCCGAGGCTATACAGCTTATCACCGTCGGCAATCTGACTCAACGTAAAGGGCAACATAACGTCATTAAAGCTCTGCCTCAACTTTTAAAGGCTTATCCAAAACTGATTTACCATTGTGTAGGCATTCCGACCAATCAAAAGCACTTAATGGAGTTGGCGAAAAGCTTAAACGTTGAAAAGTATGTTCAGTTTCACGGCCGAGTGACAGAAAAAGAGAAATTTCAATTGCTGCATCAATCCGATGTATTTGTGATGCTCAGTGAAAAAACCTCAACTGGGGATGTGGAAGGCTTCGGGATTGCGATTCTGGAAGCTAATTCAGTAGGTTTACCAGCCATCGGCAGCATTAACTGTGGCATTGAAGATGCGATTAGGCAGGAGTATTCTGGACTTCTGGTCGATCCTCATGACACTAATCAAATTGTAGCTGCGGTCCAAAATATTCTGAATAACCAAAGCAAATACCGTCAACAAGCCAGGGAGTGGAGTACCCATTTTACCTGGGATAAGATTGGAAAGCAGTATGTGGAGGTGTTGGAGAAGTTGGAGAAGTGAAATTGTTTACAGTGTTTAGTTTACTGTTTACCGTGTCATAAAACACCCCTTATGCCACCTCAAGGGGATAGTTGCAAAAGAATTTCCTCCCTGGAGGGAGGATTGAGGAGGGTGTAAAATCACATAGAGGTATAATTGTATATTTGTCTCGTTTACAGTTTATCGTTCACAGTTTACCGCTAATAGTTTAACATCAGATGAAAGCGCATAACATTAAACGAAAAGCGAGCAACAGTAAACGCTCAACGAATAACGAAAAACTATTGCTATGGATTACAAAGATCTTGATGCGTGGAAAGAATCAATGAAGCTGGTTCAACTTGTTTATGAATTAACCCAGGACTTTCCAAATGAAGAAAAGTTTGGATTGGTAAGTCAATTGAGAAGGGCATCTGTTTCCATTCCATCAAATATAGCTGAAGGGCAAAGTAGAAACTCTAATAAAGACTATAAACGATTTGTTGAAATTGCTTTAGGTTCGTCTTTGGAACTAGAAACTCAGCTCATTATAGCTTCGAGATTAAAATTAATCAAATCAGATCATCAAGTTTTTAATCAAACGGAAACTGTGAAGAAGATCATTCACGGGTTAATTCGATTTTTAAAGAAAAATAGCTAATAGTTTACAGTACACCGTTCATGGTTTACTGTCAATTGACAACCGTTAACTGAAAACGAACAACGCTAAACTAACAACGCTAAACTAACAACGCTAAACGAACAACAGTAAACACTCAACGATAAAAAAAATGACCCTCTGCATCATCTCCCATACTGAACATTATCAAGATGAAAACGGTATCATCAAAGCCTGGGGATCGACGGTGACGGAGATCAATCATTTACTGGGCATCTTTGATCGCATTATTCATCTGGCACCTTTGCATGAGGGACAACCTCCTAAAAGCAGCCTGGCCTATGCGGATACTGACAACATAACATTTATCCCTTTAAAACCTTCTGGAGGAAAAGGTTTGCAAAAATTAAGCTTAGCCTGGAATGCCATTTCAAATCTAAAGCAAATTCAAAAGGGAATTGAGCAGGCCGATATCATTCAGTTTAGAGCACCTACCGGGATGGGGCTTTATGTGTTGCCTTTCCTTAAATATTTCAATTCGAAGCCATATTGGGTGAAATATGCTGGGAACTGGGTAGATCCTGAGATGCCTTTGGGCAATCGACTCCAGAAAAAATGGCTTCAGAATTATATAGAATCAGAAACTCAAGTGACCTATAATGGTTCCTGGGAATCAAAACCTCAGTTTTTAAGTTTTGATAATCCCTGTTTTACCTACGAAACTTATACCGAAGCAAAATCAGCTTTAGAAGTAAAATCAGATCCGCAGAGAGGAGGCTGGGCGTTATGTTTTGTAGGTGCTTTAAATGAGCATAAGGGGGTGTCCCTTATTCTGGAAGCATTAAAAGAAATACCAAAATCAATGCCTGTCAAGTCAGTGCATTTTGTAGGAGATGGGTCAAATCGTCTGGAATATGAAAAGCAAGCTGAGCAGATGCCTCTAGATATACAGTTTCATGGCTTTTTGCCTAAACCTGAAGTGCACGGCATCTTAGCCCAGTCGGATGCTTTAATTTTACCCTCAAAATCTGAGGGTTTTCCTAAAGTGGTTGGAGAGGCCATGGCTTACGGATGTGTTCCTGTTGTCTCCAAAGTGTCCTGCATTGAAGATTATATCACTGACGGAGATAATGGATTTCTTTTAAAGGAATTATCTGCAAAAGCTTTAGTTCAAAGCTTACTTCAATTGTCGGGTTTAACGAACTCAGAACTCAATGAGCTTAGGCTTAAAAATTATACCTTTGCCCAGCGATTTACATATGCGTATTACTACAAAGCGCTTAATGAAAAAATTCTAAATGTTCGGCTTAGATAAAACAAGTTATAAGCAATTACAACTATTGGCATTTCATGTCGGTATTGGGTTTGTGGTGAGTCAGGTGAGAGCTATGGCTCAGCTTTATTTGTTAGGTATCGTAGTTTACTTTGTTTACCAAATTATATCCAAAAAAGATAAAACTTATTATGCGCTTGGTGCTGCCGGGTATATAGCCGCGGCTGAAATATTCCTAAGAATGACTAAAGCCATGCCCTTTTGGGAACTGGGAAAGTATATGGTGATTTTCTTCATGTTGCTGGGCATGTTCTATGAAGGCTTTAAGTTAAAGGCCTGGCCTGTTTTAGTTTTCCTAGGCTTGTTGTTGCCTGGTGTGGTGATTACTTATCTCAATTTTGATTATTTTGAAGAAAGCTTTAGAAAAGCCATCTTATTCAATTTATCAGGCCCTTTATCCTTATTTGCTACAGCCTTGTTTTGCTACCATAGGCAAATAAAATTCAAGACGTTGTTAAAAGTTGTAGATATGATGATATTGCCTATCATATCTATGGTGGTTTATATTATTCTTTACGCTCCTCCGCTCGAACAAATTGTATTTACTACAGAGTCCAATCAGGCAGCTTCTGGTGGTTATAGCGGTAATCAGGTCGCTACAGTTCTAGGCTTAGGTATGTTTTTGACTTATGTGAGATTTCTAATCCCATATAGGAATTCACTTCTGAATATAGTTAACATTGGTCTTTTAGGGCTTCTTACTTATCGCTGTTTGCTGACCTTTTCCAGAGGTGGCTTTATCACAGCTATATTGATGATGGCTGTTTTTACAGTCTTATTTATCAACTGGGCGCCATTAGCTAAGAAGGCGAAGGCTACGGTCAAGCTGGTTGGGCTAGGTGTAGGGGGCTTTTTATTATGGGGATTAGTAGTTGCTGTTACCGGAGGTCTGATTGTCAACCGCTATGCCGGAGAAAATGCCTTAGGCGAAGAAAAAGATATCACCACTGGGCGGGGAGAAATCATAAGTAAAGAATTGTCTGCTTTCCTAGAAGATCCCTTTTTAGGAGTAGGAGTGGGCATGGGTAAGTTTTTTAGAATTGAGGAATTAGATGGAGGGGGAGCGAGCCATAATGAAGTCTCAAGAATGTTGGCAGAACATGGCTTGCTTGGTATTTTAGCCCTATTAATTTTATTACTAATCCCCTTGGGGTTTCTACTCTCTAAAAATAGAAACCTGCTTATGCTGCCTTTTGTCGCGTTTTGGTTTTTGACGATTAACCATTCGGCGATGCGAGTCGCTTTGCCTGGGTTTATGTATGGACTTGCACTTTTAACTGTAACTTATGCCTCAAAATCAAAGAAAAAAAACAAAACCAAAACAGCTCCTGTACCTCGGCAACAAGCTCTCACTTAAGGGGAGGAATGTGTCCACGGTTGAGTTTTTGTCTGGTCACTTAGAAGCTGAAGGCTATGAGGTGATATCTGGATCCAGCCAGAAGAATCAGGCACTTCGCTTATTGGACATGCTTTTGATGGTGTTAAAGCACCGTTCAAGGACTCATGTTTTATTGATTGACACTTACAGCACCTCTGCCTTCTGGTATGCGTATCTGGTGAGTCAGCTGGCTTATCGGTTAAAATTAAATTATATTCCTATTTTACATGGAGGCGACTTACCCAAGCGACTAAAATCCCATCCTAAACACTGCCAGCGTTTGTTTAGCAGAGCTAAAGTCAATGTCGCTCCGTCTCCCTATCTGATGTATCATTTTCAGAAGGCTGGCTACACCAATTTAAAATACATCCCGAACAGTATTAATTTAGAGAACTACACATTTAAACAACGCGAAGAACTACAACCCAGTTTACTATGGGTTAGGTCCTTTGCTCATATTTACAATCCTCTATTAGCCCTCAAGGTTTTACAAGAATTGCTAAAAAGTTATCCTCAGGCTAAACTCAGTATGGTAGGCCCGTTTAAAGATGATTCTATCGAGGACTGTAAAACTTACGCCAAGAAGCATAATTTACCCGAGACCTTTACCGGAGGCATGCCTAAAGCCGACTGGCTGGAGTACGCCAAAGACTTTGATATCTTTATCAACACGACCAATGTGGACAACACGCCCGTAAGTGTGATAGAAGCCATGGCCCTAGGCTTGCCAGTGGTGAGCACGAATGTGGGTGGGATTCCTTTTCTCTTAGACGATGAACAAGATGCCTTACTGGTCAACCCCGATGACGTGAATTCATTTACGGGAGCTGTGTCAAAACTCTTAAACAATCCAGAACTCGCTCTAAAACTCTCTAAAGCCGGAAGACAAAAAGTTGAGCATTTCGACTGGGAAGTGGTGAAGGAGAAGTGGGTTTCTGTCATTAGTGAATAGTGAATAGTGATGAGTGAGTAGTAAATAGTGACTAGTGATTTGGTGGCTGTGTGAAATGTCAGGTCGAGTGGATTTTGCTTTTGAGGAAAAGCAAAATTTGTATCGAGACCTCATTTAAGGTTTCAGCATTAAACCACTTCTCGATACACGCGCTGAAAAAAAGCGTGCACTCCTTTAGATTCGTTTTTTATAAAATGATTAAATTAAAAACGGAAAAGATACACTACCAAAGCACTCTAAGTTCGCAACTTATACTTCGATTTAGATCTTTT
>NZ_JBHTIV010000021.1:0-8273 GCF_042677225.1 Psychroflexus salinarum | reverse complement strand
GAGTGTTTTAAATGCTGTCAGAAACAAAATAATACATATTGTTTTTGCACTTATAAAAAATCAAACTTTGTATCAAAATCGTTTGGTTACGTCATAGAAATCGAACTGACATTTCGAGAACTCGACTCAACGCAAGACTTTTTTCTAGTTATTCGATGCTTTGATAATAAACCACTTCTCGATACATCCGCCTGAGGCGGACACTCAGCCACCAGAATTCCAGTTGGTCATTGAGTCTGCCTGCGTTAACTTGGAAGGCAGGCTCGAAGTGACGTAGCCTCCCTACTTCTTATAAACAATCTTCATCTCCACACCACCTCGCAGTTGCTTCTTAAGGCGTTTGCTGGGCTGGTAATTGATTTTTAACTTCTGGACATCGCTTTTTCGCAAGTCTGAGGGCTGAGGTTTGGAGGCTGACTGGATCGCCATTTTGAAACTGCCCAGATCGCCAAGATTTACTTTATAGCCTTGTTGCAAGGCATCCCAGACCTGATGATTGAGCTGGGAGATACAGGCAAGCACATCGGCTTCGGTGAGGCTGCAGGATTGGTTGATGCGGTAACACAACTCCTGCATCGATAACTCTGCCTTTACTTTGGTTTGCAAAATATACACTTCAGGCGAGGTGTCATCTTTGGTGATGGAATTCATTCTTTTGGAGGGATGAAGTTCTAAGGGCATTTTGTGATGGTTTTAGTCCCTAAAAATAATACAGCTTTTGGTAATACACCTGCTTCATACTGGCTTTTTTAGAGTTGGCAAATGTGACGACTTCCAAAATTTGAGACTTAGACCCAGTTTTATTTATGAAATTCTTAATTTAACTTTAATACTTAAAGGCAGCGGTGGGTGATAAGAATCATTAGTTTTACGCTGTGAAAAGAATGAAAAACATAGCATCAGTTTTTTCTGTATTAGGCCTCGCCCTTTTGCTATTACTTTCACCGTGCAAGGTTAGAAATTTTGTACAGGCTGAGCTTGGCGTCGAACAGACTCAGGTGTCGAGTAAAAGTCAGTCGCTTGCACCACAGTTCAGTTGCCAAACGCAGGAGATTGTTCAAGCCAAAGCAACGACGAGCAAGCTGGAGGCAAAGCAATTTTCCTATGCAGGACCTATCAATTTTAGTGTAGAGTTTGATGCCACTTTCCTTCAGGCTTCTATTCAAAACGACTACGCAAGACCAAAGGTGGCCTCTTCAGTGCCATTGTATATTCTTTACAGCAATCTCAAGGTTTATCTGTAGGGAATCCTTACCCAAAAAAACGTATTTAAATCAAATTACAAATCGTAAAAACAGTTAGCTAACTGAGGTTTTGGAAAATAGTATTTGAGTTCTTGAGTTTGTGAGTCATATAAAAGAGGTTTTAGGAATTAGGTTTTAGGAAATTATAAATTAATAATTAAATCCCTTCCTCTCGACTATTAGACCTATGACTATCCGAAGACTCGAATACACGAAAAACTAAAAACCAACTTTTTGCCCTGGCCCTAAAGGGAGTTTTTATAAGAAAAAAAGGTTTTGGAAAATAGTTTGTGAGTTTTTGAGTCACATAAAAGAGGTTTTAGGTTGTAGGAATTAGGAAATTAAAAATTACTAATTCATAATTAAATCCCTTCCTCTCGACTATTAGACCTATGACTATCCGATGACTCGAAGATACGAGAACTAAAAACCAACTCTCTTCTTGCAAAAGCCTTAAGTGTTCAACAGCGACTGTTATCAATAAACACAGATCATTTAAAATGAAATCTAAACCTAACACGTTGCAGGTCAGCTACACTTCAGTAGTCTTACTTCGGGTAATGCTGAGCTTCATATTTATAGTAGCCAGCATCAGTCATTTTATCAATACTCAAAAAACAATACAGAGACTGGAGGATGCCAGTATGGGATTTATTGGTCAGCTACTGGGAACCCCTGAAATTGCTGTCATCCTTTCTGGAGTCGTGATGCTTATAGCTGGTATAGCCTTGCTTATAGGCTTCAAAACTAAAATCGCATCTATAGTACTTATAGCGGTTTTAGTTCCTATTACACTTGCGGTGCAGGTGGGGCAGGCAGAAAGCATGGGGCCTCTTTTTAAAAATATAGCCCTACTCGGCGGACTGATATTCTTTAGTATAAATTCAAACTTAAATTACAAACAATGAAACATTCAATAACATACATCACAGCCTTACTTTTTCTTATTTTGGGAACTAGTGAGATGAAAGCTCAGGACCACCATTCAGATCAACATGATTATGTGGTGCTGTCCAAAAACATCAAACAACTGAAACCTATCCTGATGACGGCTACCTCGCTGGCTGAAGAAGACGGCGAAAACTATGGCGAATTCAAGGTTATTTTCTGTGGAAAGACCGTGAGCGACATGAAAAATAACGCTGACTTTACTATGCTTTTGAAGCAGGCCAAGCTGCAGAATGTGAAAGTATCAGCTTGTGGTCTATCGCTTAATAAATTCAATATTAACCCAGACCAGTTGCCAGAACTTTTAGAGGTGGTGGACAACGGGATCTTATATGGATTTCAACTCAAGAAGAATGGGTTTATAAGTCTTACTATTTAATCTAAATCTCTATGAAATCTATAACACCCAAAAACGACGCAGGCTTATTGACGCTTGCGATACGACTCGTTGTAGGATGGACCTACTTTTCTGCCCTATGGCGACGAACGATTTTAGCCGATAAACTCGACCCGGAACAGGCGGGATACATCGGAGAAAAATTCAACCACTTTTTACCCAATGCGTTAGGCATCAAGCCAATTATACAATACCTGGTAGAAAATCCGGATATCCTGTGGATCAATATGGTCATCTTTACTATCATAGAAGGGATTGTAGGCCTGTTTATCATGTTTGGACTCTTTACCCGTCTCATGAGTATAGGTGTCTTTGGTTTGGCTATGGGCATCCTTCTGGGGTCGGGCTGGATCGGTACCACCTGCCTGGATGAATGGCAGATTGGCGTGCTGGGTATTGCCACCGGTTTTGTTTTATTCCTAACGGGAAGTGGTAAGTATTCACTGGACAATTACCTGATGAAAAACAACTATAGCCTGACCAAAACCAAAGCCTTTGCATGGTTAGGTTCTGGCATTCTGCCTATACGAGATAGCATATTTCCAAAGGTAGTGCTGATAGGATCGCTTCTGATTTTTGGCATGACGCTCATGACCAACCAGGTGTTTCATGGCGGTCTATGGGGAACCTTGCATAACAAATCGGTGAAGCCAAAACTCGAGATTACGGAGGCGATGATGAGCCACGAAGCGATAAGCTTTGATGTGTTCAGGACCGAAGGTGTAGATGTGTACGGCGCCTGGATCATTGGCATTGAAGTCCTGGATGCGCAACAGCAAAGCATCCTGAACTATACCCAAGCTGACTTAGCCAACATGGGGGAGGAAAGCATCTCCAACTATTATGTGGCCAAAGTCAAGCCTGGTCAGCACAGTCTGGTGGTTCCGCTGGGTGCCAAAGCAAAACTGTCTCTTAAGGATCCAGTCCTGCAGGATTTACCGGCAGGCACTTACACTATAAAACTAACAGACATCAGCGGGGCGTCCTGGGAACAGGAAGTCAATAAACCCTAAGGGTTGACAGCTGTAGTTTTAAACTGCTCAACGCTGTGGTAACATGGCGTTGAGTTTTTTTAGTTGGTGGGTGAGCTAATTAAACATTTTAGTTTATCTTTACTTTAGTAGTAGTTTACAAAATGAATTCAATAAAAAAGAGTACTCTTTTCCCATAAAAGTAGTACTCTTTTTGTTTAAAAAGACTAGTCTTTTTGCAACTTTCCTCAAGAGGAAATTCTTCAATCCTCAAGTGGATGTTTGTAAGAGCTCAAGAGGTAATTGTGTTTTGTGAAGTTAATATTTAAAATACTTTAAAAAGCGGAGTTTTAAATTTTAATGTATTTTTATTTTTCAAACTAACTTAAAATCGAGAACTAACTTTATAATTAAAAATGGCTAAATTTTTAAAAGGAAACGAATTAAATTCAGAGCTTGAAAAAATATTTGAAACTGCAGAGAATGATATTATCTTAATATCTCCATATATTAAACTTCATGATAGATATAAATCTTCACTTCTTACAAAACTTCAAAATGACAATTTAAGAATAACTGTTTTGTTTGGTAAAAATGAAGATGATATGTCAAAAAGCATGAAGCAAGAAGACTTTGATTTTTTTAAACAGTTCCCAAATATTGAAATTTTACATGAAAAAAGGCTACATGCTAAATATTATGCAAACGACTTTAATTCCATCTTGACTTCAATGAATCTTTACGGGTTTTCTCAAAATAACAATATAGAAGCGGGAGTTTTAATGGAAAACAGCAGGAATAGTTTAGATGATGATTCTTGGAACTATTTTGAAACAGTTTTACAGCAAGCCGAATTACTTTTTATGAAAAGTCCTGTTTATGAAAAGAAAAATATTTTGAGTTCTAAAAAATACATTAGGTCTGAAATAGAAATAGATAAACTCTCTGATTTCTTTAATAATAAAAGCTATGATAAAGTTTTTAAAAAAAATATTAAGAAAAGGGAAAGTGAGGATAATAGCATAATAAAGAATGGAATTGGATATTGCATTAGAACTGGAAAGGAAATAGCTTTTAATATAGAAAAACCAATGCATTATGAAGCTTTTAAAATGTGGAACAAATATAAAAATCCTGATTTTCCAGAAAAATATTGTCATTATTCAGGTGAACCCTCCAATGGAAAAACAACTGTAAATAGACCTATATTAAATAAAAACTGGAAACAAGCGAAGGAGAAATTCGGAATTTAAGTTTTAATAAAAAGATTTGAATTTTTTAATTGACTCCAGTAATTTTTGTTATAGAAATTATCATTGATTTTTATTGCAAACCGTTTGAGGTTTGTGTATGTTTAAATTCTAAAATGATTATGAATATTTAATACTAAGTTTATCCCGTAAAGAATATTCGTTAACAAGTATTTTTTGCAGTAAAAAACTAGTTGGCAGCAAGCTAAAAAAACGACAACACATATCGAATGAATAAACTTTTTATAAGCTACTCACACAAAGACGAAAATCTAATTGAAGATTTTATCACTCATGTTGCACCATTAAAAAATAATGGTATTGTATCTGAATGGTATGACAGAAAGATTGAAACAGGAGAAGAGTTTCAAAATGATATTGACAACAACTTAGAAAATGCAGAAATAATCTGTTTAATGATTTCAAGCAATTTTCTAGCTTCAAATGCTTGTTTAGAAGAAAAAGATGTTGCCCTTAGACTAAGAGAGACTAAAGGAATTAGAGTAATTCCAATAATTCTAAGTCCATGTGCATGGACTATTCATAAAGAATTAAGTGAATTATTAGCAGTACCAACAGATGGAAAAGCCGTGACTTCATTTTCGGATAAAAACGAAGGGTGGTTAGACGCTATTAATTGGATAATGAAAGTTTGTCATTCAGTGAATACAATCAAATCCTTGAAATTAAAAGACCCATTCAACAAATTTCTAAATGGTGCAGATATATTAACCAAATCACATAGGAACAAGGAAATTTTAAACCTAGAAGACATATTCGTTTACCCTAGATTAAAATGTTATGATGAAGAAGAAGTCTCACATAAGTACGATTCAAAAAACTTAAACTCAGAAATACTTATCTATGAAAAGCTAATTATTGCAGGAGAAAACCAAGCAGGAAAAACCACCCTTTGTAAGGTTCTATTTCAGATTTACAGAGAACTTAACTTCGTTCCTGTCTTTCTAGATGATGAAAACAAATATTTAGGAAATCCTCAAAATAAACTCGAAAAAGCATTTTTAGAACAATATGATTTCGAAACCTTTGAAGATATTGATATTAAAAGAGTTGTTCCAATTGTCGACAACTTCCATATTGCAAAATATCAGGAAAAATATATTGAACAATATGAATCTTTTAGGTATCAGGTTTTAATAGTTGATGACATTTTTGGTTTGAATATTAAAAACCAAGCGTTAATAGCTGAGTATAGTAAATTTAAAATAAGAGAGTTTACATCCTTAGAACGTAATGAGTTAATAAGAAAATGGATTGAAGTAAAAGAAGAATCTCAAATACAAATCAATCCTAATCACTTACAACAAAGCATTGATGATAAAACTGAAAAAATTGAAAACTCTCTTGGAATTATTTTTGGAAAAGGTATTATGCCTTCATATCCGTTTTTCATTCTGTCAATCCTTGCAGCTCAAGACACACAAAAACCTCTCGATTCTGAAATAACATCACAAGGTCATTGCTATCAGGCTTTGATTTACTTGTATCTAAGAAGAGAAGGTGTTGCGAATGAACAAATAGACATTTATACCAACTTTTTGACTGAATTATCATATTGGATTTTTGACAAAAACAATGGAGTTAACTTAGATAGAGATGATTTTGAAGAATTTACAGATTATTATGAATCCCACTTTAATTTACCCATTCCATTAAGTGAATTGGTGGCAAAACTTTCCAATGTAAACATATGTAAATTTGATTCTTTCAATCAGTACGGTTACTGCTATTCCTACATATACTACTTTTTCGTTGCCAAGTACATTTCAGAGCATGAATCTGAACAAAAAGAAGCAATAACCAACATACTTTCGAATCTTCACAAGGATGAGAATGCATACATAACAGTCTTTATTGCACATCATACAAAATCAGACAACCTACTTGATGAACTTTTGATAAATGCCGAAATTCTATTTGAAAGGTATGAGCCTGCTACTTTAGAAACGGATGAATTATCATTTTTTGATAAACATGAAGACAAAATAATTAAGGCAATTTTACCTTCTTACCAACATGACCCGGAAGCAGAAAGAAAAAAGTTGCTGATTGAAAAATCTGAAATTGAAGACAGTAAAAATGACACACCAAACAGTACTCCTCTAGATAATGATGAGATATCTTCTGAACTTCTTCGAGATTTAAGATTGAGCATAAAAACCGTTGAAGTAATGGGTCTTATCATAAAAAACCGTTCGGGTTCCCTTAGCTTAAATCGTCTTGAATACATTTTTGAACAAGGCCTTAAAGTACACCTAAGAATTTTAACCTCATTCATTGAAATAATAAAAGATGAAGGGACAGAACAAACCATTGTCAATCTTTTAAAAGAGCGTATTAACCAAATCATAGAAGAAAATGAAGATGGAAAAGACTTAAGCGTTGATAAGCTTGAAAAACTCGTTAAAGGTATTTATTGGAATGTAAACTTTGGAGTATTACATGGATTTATTACTAAGGCAATTCATGCCTTAGGCTCTATTAACCTATTGAAGATTGCTGAAAATGTGAGCACAAAAGAAATGACTCCTGCTGCCTTCATAGTTAATCATGGTATTAAAATGTGGTATGACAAGAATATCAAGCTAAATGAAATAGCAGATAGGACTTCCGACAAGAATTTTTCCAAAACAGCAGTACGACTTTTAAAATTTAAGGTTGTAGAACATTGCAAAATGCATAAAATCGACTTTAAAAAACTGAAGGAAATAGAAGACAAATTCCATCTTCCTGCGACAAAAATGTTAGCTGAAAGAGCAAAAAATAAATAATGCCTGCTGCCAACAATGTGTATAAGCAATAGCGGGTTTGGTGGTAAATTGAAAGGAAATGAATATTAATAATGGTAAGTGCTTAATCGAAAAGTAAGTGGTTTTTAATCCGCCACTACTCATACACTAGAACGTTGCTAGTAATGTCGAAAAAACTGAAATAAACTGAATATTTTTGTAACGTTAAACAGAAACACTACACTAATTTTTGAATGATTAAAGATATTATATATCAAATTAAATACACTTTTACTCAAATAAAATTCAATCGAAAAAAAGAGTTAAATAATAGATTAAAAGAATCATTTGGGAAACCGAAAGATGACTCTTTTGACTTTGATTACATTGAAAAATACTTTAGAAATAAAGATAATTCAAAAGCATATCAAATATTATCAGATAAAACCTGTAATGACTTGGATTTTGACGATTTGTTTATGTTTCTTGATAGAACTCATTCAAAAGTTGGGCAACAATACCTTTACAATATTCTTAGGACAATAGACATAGATGAGAAGCAAACAAAGCTAAACGAAGAAATAATAAATAAATTATCAGAAAGTCCTGAATTAAGAATTTCAGTTCAAAAAAAGCTAGAAAAACTAAAAAATACAGATTCTTATCATATTTCAGAATTATTTCAAGAGGAACATCTTGAACCTCCAAATTGG
>NZ_JBHTIV010000020.1:0-5018 GCF_042677225.1 Psychroflexus salinarum | reverse complement strand
CCATACCTCTTCCGTCATGGTTTAATAAACTATTACAATTGGAAGAATTGTAGTAGTTTTACATTAAGGTCTTGACTCGGTACGGGTCATATCCGCTTTACGTTGTGCCTAATTTAAAAAACGCCCGAACTAACTATGATGTCTAATATTTCGAAAGCGGAATTAAAAGAAATAAAGCGAAATCTTCCAGATTATAAAAAGATAATTGATCAAGACGACTCATTCATTGAAAATGGAAAATATAAAAAAATTTTTATTAGTGTTTTTGACCATTGGTTAACAAATGAAGAGGCGAATGAAATGATTTTCGTCGACGAAAATTTAAACGAATTAAAAGCACGCAGAAAAAAATTCAAAATGGTTGCGGAGGAATTACATAAAGCAACTGATATTTATTTTTGGAAATATAAACGCAATTATCGAATGGTTTTGAAAAAACCAACGAATTATAAAGACGTTTTAAGGAAATGCGAATTTGACAATTTATGGTCACAAAGCGGAAGAAGATACAGTTTTATTTTGCCAAAATTTTGTGCTATTTACAACGAAGAATGGGATTGGACGAATATCGTTTGGTATACTGATGAGGAAAAAATATTACCGATTTTAAAAATTGTCGAAAAAGCTGGATTGAATATTCTGAAATAAAAACTAGGCACAACATCTAGTATAGCAAATAGCTATTATGAGCTAGATATAAAGTTTGTGTATATTTATAAACATAAATAATAAACTGAAAATTAAGCTAGTATTTGCACGCTACTTGCCATACTAGAGAACCGTTGGCAGCAATATAAAAGATGAAACTCTTATTAGAAATAGTAGTTGGTTACATGTACAAAGTTCAAAAGAACCAACTTGACACTTCGAAATATGCGAAAGAGTTTGCAGCAATACGACATGGTAACTATTTCCAATTTTTTAATGAAATTGAAAAAGAGGTTGACTTGATTGTAACCTATGAAAATGGACAAATAAAAACTAATAATAAAGTTAAGAAGAACGACGTTGCATTCATTGCCCTTACCAAAGTCGGAGAGTGTCTGAGAGATTTTTACCAAAGAATATTTCAGACTTATGGCGAACTTAAAGACCCTGACATGTCTGATGAAGATTTTCAAAAAGCAGCATATTTTGAACTCTCTATCAGAATGCACTCAAATGACAAGCGACTACCAAATGAAGAAATAAAGTTTGTTGACATAATTGAGAGATTAGAACTAACACAAAGTGAAAAAGACACTTTACATCAAGGCAGAAAATTCATAAACTATATTAAGAGACCCTGGAAAATGAAAAATAAGTGGAGTGATGAACTAGAGAGGTTTAACATAGCTTTCGAGTTAATAAAAACTAAGAAATTGACAATAATTTAATAAATACTGCTGCCAACATCGCATATGTTTTATGGCTAACTGCCTTACTGAATCGAAAATTTCGGTATGTTTATAAAATAAAAGCTTAACCGAATAACATGTACCTGTTTGCCCGCCACAAACACATATGCGAGAAACGTTAGCAATAACAGTGCAAAACAAAAATCACGGCTTTTAATTAATGATGGAGTAGTGCACAATTTTTTTTGGATTTTAAGAAACTAAATCTGAACAATCCTTTTTTGGGAACTAAACGCTAAGATGGTCTTTGCTTTTTTGTGATATTAGATTTTTAATCCGAAAAAAAGGACTTTTTGCGAAATTCTAGCCAGCGTTCTGGTCCGTTCTTAATCCAAAAAAGGCGTCAGTGGTTAAAACGATGAGGCAACCTAAATGCCCTCAGGCAATTGCTGTTTAACTAAAAGTTTTTAAAAATTCTGAAGTCTGATTTATTTGCTGAAATCTGGCTGGCATTTTGACTCGGTTGCCCTTGTATAAATCTTTTGCCAGTTTTAAATTGCAACATCAGGCTGCACTGCTCTAGCTAACACCGGCTATAGTTTATTGCTAGGTCGTTGCCAACTTGCGAAAATCTTCTCAAATTTTTTATTCGGTTTTTATTTGCTAAATTAGATGCCGAGACACGCAACAAACCATAGCCAATCTCGTTCTCTTTCATTGCTCTGACTAAATTCCTTGCTGGAATTCATTCAGAGTCTTTAATTTTCGGGTATTGCATTCTAGTCAGTTTCGGCTGAATTTCAAGTTAAATAAAAGCTGTTAGGCTAATTTAAAAGCCCACTCTGAACTTTACTCAACTTCTGAATCAATCACACTCTGAATTCACTCCAAGGATGACCAGGTCGCTGAAAATAAATCAAAGTTAAATTCGCTCGGATTTTATTCAAACTCTGATTGGATACTTAAAAACAACGCTAACAAAACCATTCCGAAAAACACGCTGAAAAAAAATTCACTCAGACGTGTCGCACCGAAAAGAGAACATCGCATATGGCTTATGGCTAAGGTTTAGGTCAGAACAAAATTTATTGTATTTTTAGAAAAATTAATCCTCAACTGAAAAGCTTGTTTGCAAATCATCGCCACAAGCCATATGCGAGAAACGTTGGCAACAAGCTAAAAATAACTCTAACAATAAAAAAAATGAAGTCATTCCTAATTTTTGCACTGACTATTATTATCTCTCAAAGTGGCTCCGCTCAAACTATAGATTTTGATAAGCTTACATTCCAAAACCTTTCACCCTTCTCATCTAAAGAAAAAATAATTGAAAAATTAGGAGGTCCTCAAGCAGTTTATGAACCAAACTATGAATGCGGATTCTTATCTGCTGAGGAACAGAATAAGCCCTTTTATACTTTGGACTATAATGAATTCAAATTTACCGGCAACGACAATGAAAGTTACGTTTTAGATAAAATCAATTTTGAAACCAGACCTGTAGTTCTTACTTACTCTGGTCATCAGATAAACTCCAAAACGGACATTAATACTCTGGCTAAAATTTTTAGTATGGACGCTTTTCTGGATTTGCCATCTGATACAGGCGTGGTAATAATACCTAATAAAAATAAAGTTCAGGAAGATGGTTACGGATTTGAAATTATAAATGGTAAACTGATTTCCATACACTATTGGAGCCCGTGCTAAAAAAGCCAGTTGCCAACACTGTATAAAAACAATGCTTAATTCAGTCTCAATTCGAAAGTCTGTGCTCGCTTGCAACGCCTGATTGTCCTCCGGCCAATCGAGCTCGCCAGCCCGCACAGTTTTTATACGGGACGTTATGCATTATTTAAATAAATGTCTCGTCCTAAAATAGGTTGACTAAAAATTAAACCAATCATTATGAAAAAATTGAATATCATTTTATCGATCTTACTCTTCTGTTTTATTTCTTGTAAAGAAAGTCCAGAAAAAAAATCTGAAATTGAAAAGCAAGAATTAAGTAAACCACTTATGGATTATGAGGATTTAATATCTGACTATGATAAATGGTGGTCTTATCACTATAATGAGATATCATTAGTATTGGATTTTGAAGCACTGAATGAAAAATCCGAAAAAATTTCAAAAGAAAAATTTTTAAAAAAATTAATTTCTGGGAACTTTATTACTATTGAAGTACAATCTAACGATAGTTCTAGCACTTACAAATTATTTAATCTCCCAAAAAAATTGGAGAATGGAATTTCAAATACTATAAAAAATGATTCCTATAGAGCTTTTAAGCTTTATAAAATGGAAGGAAACAAATTTCCTGATTTTAAAGCAGTTGATATTAATGGAATAGAATATAATAATGAAAAATTTAAAGGAAAAACGACTGTCATCAAAACTTGGTTTATAGCTTGCAAACCTTGTATTGCAGAAATGCCAGAATTGAATAGATTAGTTGATAATTACAAGAATAATAATTTACAATTTTTGAGTCTTGCTCAAGATGACAAGGAAGCTCTCATAAGTTTTCTTAAGAGGAATGAATTTAAATATGATGTTTTACCTAACCAAGAACATTTAATTGAGAATGAACTTAACCTTACTGCATATCCAACTCATTTAATAGTAAATAAGAAAGGTATAATTGAAAAAGTCTTTGATAAAGCATCAGGAGTCATTTCCTATATTGATCAAGACTACTTGCTAATTAATGACAAAAAAACAAATTCAACACCACCAGCACCTCCAGCACCTCCAGCACCACCAAGATAGAAAGGGAAGTAGTAAAAACAATGCATAACATCTAGTATAGCCAATAGCTATTAAAGGCTAAATCCAAAGTTTTGGTATATTTAGAAAGTTAAAAGTTAAACTGAAAATTAAGCTAGTATTTGCACGCTACTGGCCATACTAGAGAACCGTTGTGGTGCATTTGAAATGAAACGAAAAACACTTATCATATTATCTATCTTTATTGGATTAACTAGTTTTGGACAAACCGACTGTGTAAAAGCGGAATCCAAAGCCAAAAAAGACTACAAAGAAGGAAAATACAACTTCCATTCTTTAGAATCTTTGCCAATTGAAAACACTTATCATTTTGTGCTTCGAGATGATTTCAATATAAAATGGAGATTTATTGACCCGGACTCTTTGGACTATTATAGTTGTTACGATTTAAAATTGACTGATTTACTTAAAAAGAAATTTGGACAGGACTTTTTAAAAAAAACGATTGCAAAAGTTGACAGTTTAGAAAAAACAGAAAATTGGAAAAGTGAAGCAAAATTTCCAGGTGGTAAAACTGCAATGTTGAAATTTATTGATGACAGATTAAAGATTGAAAATAGAGAATTAAACGACACAATTCAAACAAGAATGATCATTTTGTTTGCAATTAAAGAGAATGGTGAATTAGACAATGTCAAGGCGATAAGGGGAATAAATGATAAAATTGATAAAAAAGTAGTCGAAATTTTTAATGAAATGCCAAATTGGAAACCAGCTTATCTTTATGGAAAACCGATTCGAAAAATATATTCATATGCAATCAATCTGTAATAGAAAAACGCACCACAACAGCGCATCCTATGAAAAGCAATCGTCCTGATCTTAGTTCAAATTTATAATATTTTTCTTTTAAGCCCTATCTCATTAATTACTAATTTTTAAATCACGTTT
>NZ_JBHTIV010000019.1:0-4414 GCF_042677225.1 Psychroflexus salinarum | reverse complement strand
CCGAGATAAAGAAGTCTATAGAAAAGCTAAGGAGAATAAAGCTAGCAAAGAGCAACAAAGCATCAGTGCTAATAAACAAGAGCTGGCAGCCCTAAAGTCCAGAAACAAAAAATGGTCAAAAGATCAGGACTACCGTCCAGGGGCAAAAAACAAAGGGGCTCGCTATACCAGCAATGATGCCTTCCTCTCGTTACGCTTTTAATAAAAGCTAACTCGTCGGAGGCAAGACAGTCCAACAGATCCAGATGCTCGCATTAGTGTTAAACCAGGCAAAGCCAGAAAGCTGAATTACCTAAGTCAGTTAAGCGTTGATACTGGACACCATGTCATCACAGATATTAGAGCTTATCATGCAGATAAGAAAGACAACCAATACCTTCAGGATATTGTTGGACGACTACAACCAAGATTGCATAAAACAGGATTGCTATGGAGAAATTGTATTGCAGATGCAGGCTACAGTAGCGGAGAAAATTATGCCTACCTAGAACAAAAAGGATTACAGAGTTTTATTCCAGCTCACGGGACTTACAGAGGCGGTCCAGAAGGTTTTAAATATAATCAGGAGCAAGATCATTACATCTGTCCTCAAGGAGAGATTATTCCCTTCAAAAAGGTGTTTAAAGATTACCGAACAGCAACCCTAAAGAAAGAATACCGAAGTTCAAGTAAACAGTGCAAAGGATGTCCTTTGCAAGCTGAATGTTTAGGCAGAACAGCCAAAGAGAAGAAGTTCTCAGTGACCTACTACAAAGACGAGTATGATCGAAATATCCAACGAGTAGAGAGCAAACAAGGCAGGTACATGAAAGCCAAACGCCAGAGTACAGTAGAACCTGTTTTTGGGACACTAACACAATTCATGGGCTTAAGAAAGATCAATACCATCGGACTACAACAAGCCAACAAGGTAATGCACCTCTCGGCCATAGCTTATAACTTGAAGAAGTATCTGAAATTCACTCAAAAGCGGGTAAAAAGTGGAGCAAAAGCTCTGCGGTCTTTGCTTTTTAAAATAGATGCTTATCTAAACCTCATTACCTTAAACTTAAGCACTCTAAATCTGAGTTAAATCCAACCCAATCAAAACTATAAAAGCCCTGAAAAGGGCTTAAAATGACTTGCTTTTTGGATTTTTATTGGCTTGTGCAACGGTTACCGATGTTAGGCAATGTTTTTTATTACACTTTCTATTCTATTTAAATTTTGATGATTTTTTCCATAATCTACTATAGTCGTCTTCAATTTCGGGCTGCTTGAAATTTGATATTCAAAGTCAGATTCAGATTCAGATTTTAATACAATTTTAATTTCTTCTCCCCAAGACTTCCAAGTTATATCTGTCTTTAAGGCAATTCCATTTTCAGTCTCTTTCATTTTCATTTTGCCGATTATAGGGTCTGTTTTTAGCTTTTTGATTAGTTCGGCCCTTCCGAGTTTCGTTTTTATTTCTTTCGTCTGTGTAACTCCTAAATTTTCGTTTGTGAGTTCTTGGACTCCGTTCTTTTTTAATCTGTATTTATGAAAAGAGACTAAAATTAATGACATAGTAATGCCGAAAAAGAACGTCAAGAATACGAATTTCCACAGTCTGAACCCTTCTCCATCCAACAAGTCAAATCCAATCATTATTAGTCCGTATGGAATTCCTGTCAATAGAAATGTCTTTAAATATAATTTTGTTAATGGTTTCATAGATTCCGTTTTTAAATATTGCCTAACGGTTCTCTAGTATGGCCAGTAGCGTGCAAATACTATCTTAATTTTCAGTTTAACTTTTAAGATTCTAAATATACCAAAACTTCGGATTTAGCTCATAAAAGCTATTTGCTATACTAGATGTTGTGCCTAGTTTTTTTCTTTTTAATGTCCATGACTGTCATCTTCAGCCATGAGTTTTACGTAAGATTCTGTCAATAATCGGCTTAATCTCTTATTTTGACTGTCAATTCCAGGTTTAAGGTTTTTGTAAAGTTTTTCGTTGTAATCATTCTCAGGGTGCGGTCCGTCAAATATGAAATGAAACACACTTTGTATCTCCCTGTCTGTAAATTTTCCAAGTGCTCTACAGGCCGATTCTATATCGTTCATTAATCTGTAATAAAATCCAAATGCTTCATTTATATTATCCGCTTCCCAATATCCATCAATATTAATTCGAATATATTTTTCATAGTAAGTTGAATCTGGTATAGACTTTAGTTCGCTAAAAAAACCAATTACATCACTCATTATGTTTTGGTCAGTATAACTGTATGTGTTGTTTTCGGTTGAATAAAGCGGTGCAGCTCCATTTTCATCATCATATCCAAATAATGCCTGCATTTCTTTGAAAGAATTTGGGAAAGCACAAAAAAACTTTTCTTCCCATTTTATTCGGTTCTTCAAACTCGAATCTGTTGCTTTGTTATAAAATGCTAGTAAAGAATCTGCTTGGTGTTTTGCTGAATTAAAGTCAATGTCGGAGCATTCTACATTCTCAACTGATTCTTCTTTCTCGGTTTTCTGGTCAACCTTAGTTGTCTCAATTGAAGCTAAACTTTCTGTTCGCCTCTCGGTCTGTTTTATATTGTCAGATTTTGTTGAATGACCACAAGAAGTCAAAATGATTAATGTCGATATGATTAGTAATCTGTTCATTTTTTCAAATTAGGCACAACGTTCTCGCATATCGACTCGTTGCGGAAAAATTAGCGATTATTTTTCAATTATAGATTTTAACTTCCAGAAAATCCCAAACCTTCGACTTCAGCCACAAACCCCGCAATGAGCGATATGCAGTGTTGCCACACGTTTTTATTACCAATACTTTATTTCTCTAAATTCAATGTAAATTGGAACGAATTCATTAGAATTAGCAAAATGTTCTTTCATTGATACAGTTCGTTTAATCCAGTTACCAAAACCGTCAAATTCATAATCATATTTCAATTCTCGATGTAATTCCGAGTTATTGTATATTTTTGAATCTAAAGGATTGAATAGTTTGTCATATTCTGTTATCTCGTCAAGATATTTTCTAGAGTCTGGTAATATTTTATATTTAGTTTGTTTTAAAATACGATTATCCGCCCAATTATTTACTGTTAAAAGCTCTATCCATTCGTTTTTAGTACGGTATTTAGTTAATTGATTTTCATTATCGTATTTGTATGTTCCAACTGATATTTCTTTCCCTTTTTCGAACTCTTTTTCAAAGATTATTTTATTTTGGTCATATTTATACTCATAAGTTCTTACAATTGTATCTTTCCTATCTATTCTAACTTGCTTTATTATCTGATCATCATTATTGAAGGTTGAAATAAAAGTATAGTTTACAGTATCATTTATTGTTAAACTTCTGGTAGATGTTTTCATAATAGTATCATAAGAAAATAATTGAATGGTTTTTCGATTAGCTTGATAGTTTGTGGAAACTGATTTTATCAGATATTCCTTTTCATTGTAGTAAAATTTGTCGACTTGAGTCGTTTCCCCATAATTATTAAAAAACTCTGATCTAGTAAGTGAGCCAAATTCTGTGAAATTTTCTTTTAATGTTAGCTGTTGCTTATTAGTATTCTTGTTATTTTGAATTGTGGCTTTATACTGCTTTAGCTTTTTTACTTTTCCATATAAATTTCTCTCCTGCCAAGCATTTTTAAAATTTAAATAGGTTGGCTTTAAATCAGTTTCTGATTCCAATTTATTCTTACAACTATATCCGATAATTGTTAATAAAAATAAGATGTAATATTTTCTCAAATTGTCGGTTTAAATGTGTGGCAACGTCTCGCGCATATGGTTTGTGGCGAAGTTAAAAACCGCTCGCCTTTCGGTTAAGCTTTAAAGTTTCTAAAAATACTAAAATTATCGTTCTAGCAAGGTTTTCGCCATAAATTATATGCGCTGTTGCCCAAAGTGTTAACGTCCTGCTGAGCCACAAACTTGCTCCACTCATATTTTCAGATTATGATTTTTCAATAATTTCGATTTTAAACTTTGACCTTTGAAATTGTCCGAAATTAAGTCAAAATCAATCGCAAGTTTTTGGGTTTAAATAGTTCGAAGTTGTTTTTTTAGTCTTTCAGTTGAGTTTAATTAATTCAGCTTTTCAGTCAAATAAGTTTAGTGTTTTGCTTGTCAATTAGTCAACAAAATTTTGGCAAGCAAAAGTTTTTCGATTGTGAAATTTTCTCTGGAAGGCTAAAAATTCGTTTGTCAATTTTGATAGTCAAATTCATTCGCAATAAAGTTGAATTGAAAGCAAATATTTGATTTTACTTTAAAAATTCAATTGAAAGGAAATTTCATTTTTACATTTTGGGCAACGTAAAGCGGATATGACCCGTACCGAGTCAAGACCTTAATGTAAAACTACTACAATTCTTCCAATTGTAATAGTTTATTAAACCATGACGGAAGAGGTATG
>NZ_JBHTIV010000018.1:0-4260 GCF_042677225.1 Psychroflexus salinarum | reverse complement strand
AACCTTATAAAACGTGATTTAAAAATTAGTAATTAATGAGATAGGGCTTAAAAGAAAAATATTATAAATTTGAACTAAGATCAGGACGATTGCTTTTCATAGGATACGCTGTTGTGCTTAGTGTTTAATTATTTTCATTTATTAATTAACGATAAACATTAATTTATATTTGTTTTACATTGTTTTTTATTTTAACTTTGCATTAAACATTAAAATTTTTGTTATGAAATATATCAAACATTCTCCAACTCGAAAGGATATTAAAATTTGGGTCGCTTTGTTTTTATTAATTGTTATCATCCCGGGCTTTTTGGGTTATTATTTAGAACCTAAAAATCCAATAGTTTTAATTACTTCCTTTGTAATTATCGGATTTTTTATTTTCAATTTCGTTGTCAGGAAGTCACTTTCGTTTAAAAAATATTTCACACATCCATATAACTTCCTTACATCAAAGGTCAATTCTGAAAAAGCTTTTGATATACCGAAGGAACTGATGTTTGAAAAAATAATAGAGGTTTTAAATGGTTCAAAATTTAAATTAATTGAAGCTGATAAACACCGATTTGAAATTTTGGCGATTACGACTATTTCCTTTAAATCTTGGGGTGAGAATTTATACATAAGTTTTTATACTACTGAAAATGAAACCATAATGAAATTTTGCTCTGTAACTCTATTTCAAATATATGCTTGGGGAAAAAATGAAAAGAATTATGATGATTTGTTAGAACAAATCGAAAGTTCATTAACAGTATAAATCAAATAATATGGCTATTGTAGTGAACTTAGATGTGATGTTGGCAAAACGTAAAATGATGTTAAAAGAACTCTCCGAAAAAGTTGGTGTAACAACAGTAAACTTATCGATATTAAAACAAGGAAAAGTTAAGGCAGTTCGATTTTCTACATTAGATTCAATTTGCTCAGTTTTAGATTGTCAACCTGGCGATATTTTAGAGTATATTGATGATTAAACTATTCAAATACTTAAATTTTAATTTATAATCGTCAGTTTTACATTAAGCACAACTCGTTATATGTTGATAAAAATACACGTTTATTTCAACTACGTACAGGATGAGCTCAATTTATAACTTCAAACCGATAAAGACCTAAAGCTCTTCAATACCTCATCAACTTCTCCTGAGGCTTTTGGATAGGTCTTCTGATTTAGCGTAAATCCACTTAAATAAAAAGACAAAAGCCCTGAAAAGGGCTTTAAATGAGTTGTTTTTTTAGAGTTGTAGTAGCTTTTGCAACGGCTACCGCTGTTGTGCGTTCGTATTTTTTACCAAGGTCTGTCTTTTGTAATGTTTATAAATTTCCCTTTTTCCAATCGGAAGGCTCCACCGTATCCTACAAACCATAGTCTTTTTTGTTGGTCTTCATAAATTTGGAAAGTAAGCGGACCATAATTCCCTTCTGATATACGATATTCAGTCAAGTCAGTATTTTTAAGAGAATATATGCTGCGGGAACAATTAAACCAAATATTACCATTTGAATCTTCGATAATGCTTCCGGTTCCTTTTGTTTCTTCAAACAGGTTGCCGGTTACCTCTGTAATGATACCTTTCTGATATTTATAGAGTCCTTGGGAAGTAGAAATCAAGAAATCCCCTTTATGTGTTTCTATTACCTCATTCACAAAGGGTGTATGGAGACCATCTTTTTCAGATAGGTTTGTTAACGAGGTTCTATCTTTTATATAAATCCCTCCATTAGTACTAAACCAAATTCTACCTCCACTATCTTCCATAATGTTGTGTATCATTTTAGTACTTGAAATACCAACTTTAGTGTCTTTTAAACCTTCTGGAAGTTCAAATGATGTAAAATTCTTTCCATCAAACTTGCAGACACCCTCAATGGTTCCTATCCATACTTGATTGCTTCTATCAGTCGTAATACACCATACATCATTGCTTATTAATCCATCAGATTCGTAATAATTCGTAACGACCTTCTTATCTATACTACTAATACCACCTTCGTGTCCAAACCAAATTTTTCCATCTTTATCCTCTGCGATGTCTTTTATTGTCACTCCTTTTCCAGATTCATTTTTTATACTATCGATATGGATTAATGAATTGCCGTCAAACTTAAATGCTCCGTTTTGCGTTCCAAACCAAAAAATTCCTTTGCTGTCTTGAAAAATTGTCCTTACAACCTGACTAATCTGATTATTAATATCTGAATAAAACAAGAAGTTTTCAGTATTGGGTGTATCAGGCTTGCTCTCTTCTAATTTCTTCTCTGAACTTATAGATTCTTTTATTTCATTCTTGCTTTTTTGACCGCTACAAGAATTTAAAATAAGAGACAGAACTACAACCGTAAAAAATTTAATCTTTATCATCAGTGTTTTTTATTCATATATGACGCACAACGTTCCCGGTTAACGAAAGTGGCGTGTAGGGAAGGAGTCACTTTCCGTTAATTAACTGCCAAAACAGAAAGAGCCAAGCCTTTTGGTTTAGCTCTTTTCTGCTATTTTTTATATACCATGTTGCCAGTAGTTATTCTTTCATTATTTCAATTACTCCCCCAGTTTCTCTTTCCCAAACTAATTCATCATTATACCAAACTTCTGATAGTAAGAAATAATTCTGACTTGATTTAGAATGGGTTTTAATAGTATCAGTGTCGGTTTCTGAAAATTTTAAATAAGCTATGTTTTCCACAACTTCATATTCTGAAGTTTCATCAATGATATTTGATGAGGATGGATTTGTAAAAACTTTTAGTAATTTATCCGAAGTTAATTCTATACTGCCCATATTATAACCATTTTCAATAGTTACTTCTACAGGCTCATCATCAATTAGGTAATAAAGTTGGATGTCATTGATGTTAATTGAATTTTCTGTCTCAGTATCAAGAAGATTTTGCCCATCTGAATTTTTAAGGCTAAAATATATTTGGTTTTCTAAGTTAAATCCATTCATATCTTCATCATCTTGACTACAAGCTGCAAGAGCTGTAAATGCTAAAATCATTAATATTGCTTTCATAATCAAAGTATTTTAAGGGTGAATATTTATAATCATTTTGTATCCTGTCGAAAAATTAGCCCAACCTACATTCGGAGTGCCATGAAAAAACCAATTATTGTCTGTGTTGAAACTGTCATTCCATCCCCAATTCATATGTAAATAAAAGTCACTATATGTGTAGGTTTCGTATTCATGTCTCATACTGAAATAGGTTGACCATTTTTTTGGTTTTTCTATTTTCTTATTGGTTGACTAATATCGGTATTTTTCTGTATTGTTTATAATTATGGTTTTGCGATTTGTGAGCATAGTCTGGTGTTTTAAAATTAAGGCTGTAATGCATTCGTTTTGAGTTGTAGAGGCACACAGCTTTTTTTATCATTTTTTGAGCCAGTTTGAGAGTTGCTATTGTTTTCCCGAGTCCAAATTCTTGTTTTAAAGTACCATTGATTCGTTCAGCTACAGCGTTTTCATACGGATCATATTGCTGAGTCATGCTGATAGATATGCCTTTGCTTTCTGTAAAATTAGTGTAAGTAGGATTACAATATTGTAGTCCTCTATCCGAGTGATGAATGAGCTGTTGATTTGGATATTTTCTTAGGCTGATAGCCATCTTTAAAGCATCGATGCAGAGACTTGTCTTCATATGATCATCTAATTTATACCCCATAATTCTCTTAGAATAAGCATCTGTCACTAAAGCCAGATAAGCATTGCCTTGATCGGTTTTGATGTAAGTGATGTCACTTACCCAGAGCTGTTCTGCAGCAGTAGGGATGAAGCCTTTTATTAGATTAGGATATTTATAAAAGTGATGTTTAGAGTCAGTGGTGATATAAGCTCTTTTGTTTTTAGGAATAAGCAATTGATGTCTTCTGAGAAGCTCATAAAAGCGATCTCTGCCTATTTTAATGTCATTGTGAACAAGTTCAGGTTTAATTGTTTTATACAGCTTTAAACCTCCTGTTTTAGGTAATTCTTTTCTTGCCTCTCGAATGAGATCCAGAATAACTTGTTCATCCAGGTTACGCTTTTTAAAGACATTCAAGCGTTTATAAAAAGCTTGTTTAGATATCCCGAAACACTGATAGACCCATTTCATTTTGAAATGTCTCTTTTGCGTTTTTCTATCGCTTTGGCCAATGCATCTGGCAAATGCTTTTTTGCTAAATCAAGTCCTGAGAGGTTCTCTAAATTAGCGATATAATCCCTTTGAAACTCTTTGATAAACTCGAGTTCTTCGATTTTGTCTTTT
>NZ_JBHTIV010000017.1:0-1315 GCF_042677225.1 Psychroflexus salinarum | reverse complement strand
TGTACGTCCCTGATATAGGTTGACCACTTAAAGTCAATTTATATGAAAGCCAATGTAAAATTAATTCAAAAGCAGCGTAGTTTTTCGGAAGAGTTTAAGCGTTCCATTGTTAAAGATTTTGAAAGCGGTAAATTTAGCGTATTACAGCTTGAGCGATTACACCAAATCAAATCCCCGATCATTTACAGGTGGATCTACAAATATTCTCAAGTTAATGAACGTGGTCAACGCATAGTAGAGATGAAAGACAGTAGCACCAAAAAATTAAAACTATTAGAGCAGCGCATTAAAGAACTGGAGCAAACCGTTGGTAAGAAACAAATTCAGATAGATTACCTCGAAAAAATGATTGATGTAGCTAAAGATGAGTTAGATATTGATATTAAAAAAAACTCCAACACCCCACAGTCGAATGGTTCCGCAAAAACCAAGAAAAAATAAGCTTTTCTATGAATCAGTTATATCAAACTATAGGGATAACCAAGCAAGCTGTTCATCAATATGCTAAGCGTCAAGCTATATTTAATCAAAAAATAGCGAACTTGGTTATAGAAGCAGATGACCTGAGAGAAGCTCATCCAGGCTGTGGGGTGGAGAAAATGTATGATACTCTACGCCCTGACTTTATTGGAAGAGATAGATTTGTAGAGACCTTTATGGAATTAGGCTATCGTTTAAAACAAAAGAAAAACTATAGACGGACAACCTATTCAACGAAGATGTATTATCCTAATTTAATTAAAGGGATGATAGTGTCTAAACCTTCTGTTATATGGCAGTCTGATATCACTTATATCCATGCTGGTAATAAGTTCTATTATGCTGTATTTATAATAGATGTCTACACCAAGAAAATAGTGGGTTATACAGTCTCAGATCACATGAGAGCTGTAGCCAACATAAAGGCTCTGAAGATGGCTTTGAAAGAGAATGAAGCTCCTGAAATACATCATTCAGATCGGGGTAGCCAATATATTTATAATGGATATGTAGCTCTTTTGAAAGCGAATGGCTGTAAAATAAGCATGGCTAAAACAGCCCAAGATAACGCTTATGCTGAGCGAATAAACAGAACGATAAAAAATGATTACTTGGAATACTGGAATCCCAAGAGCTTCACCCAGTTAAAGCGAATGGTGAAAAAGGCGGTCAATCATTACAACACAGAAAGACCACATAATAACATCGGAAAGTTAAGTCCGGTAGAATTCGAAAAAAGATTGTTGATGAAAAGTACTTTTCATCAACAATCAATTACTATTTTTAATAATGAAATTAATGTTTAATAACGGTCAACTTTAATCAGGGAAGTTCA
>NZ_JBHTIV010000016.1:0-1273 GCF_042677225.1 Psychroflexus salinarum | reverse complement strand
CCCATACCTCTTCCGTCATGGTTTAATAAACTATTACAATTGGAAGAATTGTAGTAGTTTTACATTAAGGTCTTGACTCGGTACGGGTCATATCCGCTTTACGTTACACATAAACACTCCGAAAAAACTCGGGTCAGATAAATGACAGTTGAGAATCTGAATTTAACAAGCATTATCTGAAACGAATTGAAAGCTGTTTTTAGAAGTCGAAAATTTTGTTTCTAGTGAAAATTGGTTTTTAAATCTGAATAAACGTAATTCAAAAATATCACTCAAAATAAATGTTGAGAATTAAGCAGCTAAACGAAATGACTTTTGACAAAGCTCAAAAAAGCGATATTTTTAGCTCGTTTGAAAACAGATGATTTCACTCTTGAAAACAGAATTTGAAAATTTAGTTTTATATAGCAAAACTTCTGCTCTACTCGACGGAATAAAATAGCACTTCGGAAAAAATTGGAAACGTGAAAAGTGTTTCGTTCCAAGCAGTGCGTGTCGTGTCAATGTGTAACAACGGCTATAATGCATTGCGGTTTGGAATTTTCTGTTGAAAATTCCAGTTAAAAGTGTATTTTCGTTTACCAGCGGAATAATCCTGCGGATGATTCCGCAACGACATCATAGCCAAGACCGTTACACATAAACACTCCGAAAAAAATCGGGTTGGATATATGACAGTTGGGAATCTGAATTTACCAAGCATTACCTGAAACGAATTGAAAAGCTGTTTTAAAAGTCGAAATCTCAGCTTCTATCGAAAATTGGTTTTTAAATCTGAATAAAAAAATAGAATCCTAAATATGACTTTTGACGAATGTTGAGCATTGAGCAGCTATCTGAATTTGAATTGCAAAACGTAAAAAAACAACACAACGGAATTTTAGCAAGTTTGAAAACAAATGACTTTACTCTTGAGAACAGAATTTGAAAATTTAGATTTATAAAGTAAAACTTCTGCTCTTCTCGACGGAATTGAATAGCAAAACGAAAAAAATCAGAAACGTGAAAAGTGCTTCGTTCCAATCAGAACGTGTCGTGTCAATGTGTAACAACGGCTATAATGCATTGCGGTTTGGAATTTTCTGTTGAAAATTCCAGTTAAAAGTGTATTTTCGTTTACCAGCGGAATAATTCTGCGAATGATTCCGCAACGACATCATAGCCAAGACCGTTGCATTTAATTGAGACGCCTTTTTGGAACGGCTGTAGTTCTGAAGATTTATAAGGATGATATAGGCACGTTAGTGCTCAAGTCTTTTGCGATTAGCATCGT
>NZ_JBHTIV010000015.1:0-1192 GCF_042677225.1 Psychroflexus salinarum | reverse complement strand
TTCGATTTCTATGACGTAACCAAACGATTTTGATACAAAGTTTGATTTTTTATAAGTGCAAAAACAATATGTATTATTTTGTTTCTGACAGCATTTAAAACACTCATTTTATTCTTGCCTTCTTCAACTTTTCTGTGATAATAAACAGCAAGATCATTGTTCAATCTGATAGCACTCAATGCTCCAAGATGAAGTAGTCTTTTAAGTGATTTATCTGCAAGATTTGAGACTCTATTTTTACCAAAAATAGATGTTCCAGATGTATTTTTAAAAGGTGCTACGCCAGAATAACAAGCTAATTTCCTTGGGTCTTGAATAGATTTAAATTCATTAGTCTTTACAATTAGATTCCAGCAAAGTATATCCCCTACACCAGGTACAGATTTAAGTTGTTTTTGAAGTTTATTTAAAGTTTCATCACTTTTAATCAACTCTTTAATTTGTCTCTCTAGGCGTTTAATTTGTAAAATGATTTCACTGATAAGTTTATCATTATCTCTTTTAATTTGTTTGGCTAATTTTTTATCTCTAAGCACTTTTAATTCCTTGTTTTTAGTTGTTAATTGTCCTTTATGGTTTACTCTAAATCTTCTTTCAGATAATAGAATATGCAGCTGTTCTATGACATCTCTTCTTGGAATGAAACGGGCAGTTTCATCATGGTTCTTCTTAATAAAACGAGCTATTCGTATAGCATCAATCTTATCATTTTTCCCTCTGGTAAGCCCTAAGCTTCTTTTAAGATGTAAAGGATTTACCACGTAAAAACAACACTCTAATTCAGCAAGAACATTGATAAGTACCCAAGAATATTTACCTGTGTTTTCTAAACAAATGTGATGTTTGATTGAGCTGTCTTTTAAAAGGGATTTAAAAAATTTAGTAATTGCTTTCTCTTGATTTTTAATAACAAGAGATTCTGTTTCATGAGATAGAATGCAGATATCCAATGTATCCTTACTCACATCAATTCCGATAAACTTTAATTCTGTTTTCATATCTTTGGATTAAGGTTAAAATGATAAACTCAACTCCTTGATAATGGGCTTTAAATCCCGAATTTCTAATTTGAGTTTATATCAAAATGGAAAAGATCTAAATCGAAGTATAAGTTGCGAACTTAGAGTGCTTTGGTAGTGTATCTTTTCCGTTTTTAATTTAATCATTTTATAAAAAACGAATCTAAAGGAGT
>NZ_JBHTIV010000014.1:0-1035 GCF_042677225.1 Psychroflexus salinarum | reverse complement strand
CGAAAAAAGATTGTTGATGAAAAGTACTTTTCATCAACAATCAATTACTATTTTTAATAATGAAATTAATGTTTAATAACGGTCAACTTTAATCAGGGAAGTTCAGGTAGTCGAGAGTCTGGTTTCGGTTGTCGGGAGTCTGTTGTCTGTTGCCAGTGAATAGTGAGCCGTGAATAGTGACTGATCTATTAGTGGAACAAGGTAATAGGCTTCAGGATTTAGGTTGTAGGAAATAAAAAATTTGAAATAATTAGTGAGTCGTAATAGTGAATGGTGGCTGAGGTAATGTCAGGTCGAGTGGATTTTGCTTTTGAGAAAAAGTAAAATTTGTATCGAGACCTCATTTAAGGTTTCAGAATTAAACTACTTCTCGATAGCTCTGCTGAGCGAAGTCGAAGTGCAATTTCTTCCCTTCGCAGTCAAGAAAAAAACTCGAAGTGACATTGAGTAAAATTATAAATTCAGAATGCAAGCAAATGTCAATTCCTCATCACTCTTTACTAGTCACTGGTTACATAACTATTAGGAAACTAGACAATAGAAAATTTGAAATAATTTGTGAATGTAAACTAGTGGCTTGAAAATAATCGCAATCATAAAAAACGGCCTACTTTTTATGGATGTAAAAAAACAAAAAAGTGGTGAAGAAAGGACAAAGGAGCAAAGCGCGAGTGGAACGGTTTGCTTTGCGTGGGGGAGCCGCTTTTGTAGTTTTTAAAGACATAAAAATAAGCCTAGACCTTTTTGGTTACTTTTTACGGCAATGGTAAAAAGTAATGAAGCATAAGTTTGGTCGAAAAACAATGAAACGATAAGGCTTTAAAGATTCATCGTCGAAGCAAAAAGCTTCTCTGTCTGAATGACATTTTTCTCGATAGCTCTGCTGAGCGAAGTCGAAGTGCAATTTATTTCCTTCGAAGTCAAGAAAAAAACTCCTTTAGATTCGTTTTTTATAAAATGATTAAATTAAAAACGGAAAAGATACACTACCAAAGCACTCTAAGTTCGCAACTTATACTTCGATTTAGATCTTTT
>NZ_JBHTIV010000013.1:0-278492 GCF_042677225.1 Psychroflexus salinarum | reverse complement strand
GTTAACTTCCTCAATACCTCAATTAGCGGGGCGCAAAACTACAACTCTTTTCCTATTCAAACCAAACCTTTTGTCAGGTTTTTTATATCTTTTTTACCACAAAAACATAACACGCTCTCCTACTTTAGTTTAAATAGAAAAACATTTAAATTAGTTTAAATAAAATTCAATTTTACTATGCATGCATAATAAAAAATAGCTATATTTGTTACAATAGATAATTATGAAAGAGAAAACCATTGATTACGTTTTAAGATCTACCTGGATTGCTGTTGCTAAAATGTATAATGAGGAAGCGAATAAAAAAGGCAGTAGTATGGCCACTGGATTTGCCTTATTAAGTATAGATCCTGAAAAAGGCACACCTTCAACGGCTTTAGGTCCAAAAATGGGGGTCGAGTCTACAAGTCTATCAAGAACTTTAAAGGCTATGGAGGAAAAAGGATTGATTAAGAGGGAAAAAAATCCCAAAGATGGCAGAAGCGTACTTATATATCTTACTGATTTTGGTATTGAAATGAGAAAATTCTCAAAGTATGTAGTATTATCTTTTGATGAAGCTGTAAAAAACAATATTTCCAAAGAAGATTTAGATATATTTTTAAAGGTAACAGATCAAATAAATCGATTAATTTCAGAAAAAATGATTTTTAAAAGAGAACAAACTAAAATTCAATAATCATATGAAAAGAAGAATCAAAAAAGTAGCTGTAGTTGGTTCGGGTATAATGGGAAGTGGCATAGCTTGTCACTTTGCTAATATAGGAGTGGAAGTATTACTTCTTGATATAGTGCCAAAAGAACTTACAGAAGCTGAAGAAAAGCAAGGCAAAAATTTAAAAGATAGTTCAGTAAGAAATAGGATAGTGAATGAAGCTTTACAATCTTCTTTAAAATCTAACCCTTCTCCTATTTATCATAAAGATTTTGCTAAGAGAATTGAAACAGGAAATCTAGAAGATGACATTTTAAAAGTAAAAGGTGTTGATTGGATTATAGAGGTAGTCGTTGAAAGACTTGATATTAAAAAACAAGTATTTGAAAATTTAGAGAAGCATAGAACTCCAGGAACTTTAATATCATCTAATACATCAGGAATTCCTATCAAATTTATGAATGAAGGAAGATCTGAAGACTTCAGAAAACACTTCTGTGGAACGCATTTTTTCAATCCACCTAGATATTTAAAGTTGTTAGAAATCATTCCAGGACCTGACACATCTGATGAAGTCTTAGATTTTCTTAATGATTATGGAGAAAAATTCTTAGGAAAAACTACAGTTGTTGCTAAGGATACTCCTGCGTTTATTGGTAACAGAATTGGTATCTTCAGTATAATGAGTTTATTCCATATGGTTAAAGATATGGATATGACAATTGAAGAAGTTGATAAATTAACTGGGCCTGTGATAGGAAGACCTAAGTCTGCAACTTTCAGGACTGTAGATGTAGTAGGTCTTGACACGTTAGTTCATGTTGCAAATGGTCTTTATGATAATGTTCCTAAGGATGAAAGACATGAGCTATTTAAATTACCTGACTTCATCGAACACATGATGGACAAAAAATGGTTAGGAAGTAAAACTGGTCAAGGCTTCTATAAAAAAGTGAAGAAAGATGATGGTTCTAGTGAAATCAAGTCTTTGGATTTAGATTCTTTAGAATACAGAGATAAAAAATCAGCAAAATTTGATACACTTGAGAAAACCAAATCCATAGATGTCGTTGCTGATAGATTTCCAGTCTTAATAGAAGGAAAAGACAAAGCAGGTGAGTTTTATAGAAAAAACTTTGCTGCATTGTTTGCTTACGTTCAAAATAGAATTCCAGAAATTACAGACGCAATCTATAAGATAGACGATGCAATGAAAGCTGGTTTTGGTTGGCAACACGGACCATTTCAAATTTGGGACGCTATTGGTCTTGAAAAAGGTATCCAATTAATGAAAGATGAGGGATTTGAAGTTGCAGATTGGATTAAAACTTTATCAGAATCAAAAGATAAATCATTTTATAATGTGAAATCTGGTAAAACTTATTTTTATGATGTTGATAAAAAATCTCACCAAAAAATACCTGGTCAGGATGCATTTATCATTCTAGACAATATTAGAGAAAGCCATGAAGTTTTTAGTAACAAAGATTTAATTGCTGAAGATCTTGGGGATGGAATTCTAAATATTGAATTCCGAAGTAAAATGAATTCAATAGGTGGTGATGTGCTTAATGGCATAAATGCAGCCATGGATATTGCTGAAAAAGAATATGACGGTGTAGTAATTTCTAATACTGGTGATAATTTTTCCGTTGGTGCTAATATAAGTATGATTTTCATGTTTGCTGTAGAGCAGGAGTATGAAGAATTGAATGGAGCAATCAAGTATTTTCAAGATACTATGATGCGTATGCGCTATTCTTCAATTCCTACTGTAGCAGCTCCACACCAGATGGCGCTTGGAGGTGGCTGTGAATTATCAATGCATGCTGATAAAGTTGTAGCTCACGCCGAAACTTACATAGGTTTGGTTGAATTTGGTGTTGGCGTTATCCCTGGTGGTGGTGGTTCTAAAGAAATGACTCGCCGTGCTGCTATGACATTTCAAAAAGATGATGTTGAGTTGAATAGATTGAGAGAAAACTTTTTAGCTATAGGTATGGCGAAAGTTGCAAAATCCGCTCACGAAGCATATGATCTAAATATATTGGAAAGAGGTAAAGACATTGTAGTTGTAAGTAGAGATAGACAGCTTGCAATTGCTAAAGAACAAGCTAAATTGATGGCTCAAAATGGTTATAGCCAGCCTGTTAAAACAAACGACGTAAAAGTTTTAGGAAGACAAGCATTGGGTGCCTTTTTAGTAGGAACTGATCAAATGAGAGCAGGGAAATACATAAGTGAGCATGATCAAAAAATTGCTAATAAACTTGCTTACGTCATGTCTGGTGGAGATTTAACTGATGCAAATTATGTTTCTGAACAATATCTTTTAGACCTAGAACGAGAGGCATTTTTATCTCTTTGCGGAGAAAAGAAAACGCTTGAGCGCTTACAAAACATGATCAAAAAAGGTAAACCACTGAGAAATTAAGATTCAATATCGTAAGATTTAGAATTAAATAAAATTTGATAAAATGAAAACAGCATATATAGTAAAAGGATATAGAACCGCAGTAGGAAAAGCTCCTAAAGGGGTATTCCGTTTCAAGAGACCCGATGATTTGGCAGCTGAAACCATTGATTATATGATGAAGCAATTACCAGACTTTGATAAATCTAGGATTGATGATGTAATAGTTGGTAATGCTATGCCTGAGGCAGAACAAGGTTTAAACATGGGAAGATTAGTTTCTCTTATGGGGCTGAAAACTGAAGAAGTTCCTGGAGTAACAGTCAATAGATATTGCGCTTCTGGTATTGAAACCATTGCCATGGCTTCTGCTAAAATTCAAAGTGGAATGGCCGACTGTATTATTGCAGGTGGTGCTGAAAGTATGAGCTACATTCCAATGGGTGGATACAAACCAGTTCCAAATTATAAAACTGCAAAAGCCGGTAATGAAAGCTATTACTGGGGAATGGGGCTAACAGCAGAAGCTGTTGCTGAAAAATATAAGATCAACGCAAAAGATCAAAATGAGTTTGCTTATCAGTCACATCAAAAAGCTATAAAAGCACAAAATGAAAACAGGTTCCAAGATCAAATAGTTCCTATAGAAGTAGAAGATATTTTTGTTGATTCCAATGGAAAAAAACAATCAAAAACTTACACTGTAGATAAAGATCAAGGTCCAAGAGCAGATACTTCTGAAAAAGTATTAAACAAGCTTAGACCTGTGTTTGCTGAAGGTGGTAGTGTTACAGCCGGAAACTCATCACAAATGAGTGATGGTGCCGCATTTGTGATGATAATGAGTGAAGAGATGGTTAAAGAACTTAATCTTGAACCTGTAGCAAGATTGGTATCTTATGCAACCGTAGGTGTTGAGCCTAGAATTATGGGTATTGGTCCAGTAAAAGCTATACCTAAAGCCTTGAAACAGGCTAATTTGAAGTTGAATGATATTGAGCTTATTGAATTAAATGAGGCATTTGCTTCTCAATCTTTAGCTGTAGCCAGAGAACTAGATATCAATCAGGATATTCTGAATGTCAATGGTGGCGCTATAGCTCTTGGTCATCCACTTGGATGCACAGGTGCAAAACTTTCAGTTCAAATTTTTGATGAAATGAAAAAAAGGGAATTAAAAAATAAATATTCTATGGTGACTATGTGTGTTGGAACTGGACAAGGTGCCGCAGGAATTTATGAAGTATATTAAAACAGAAAAAAATGGAAACAAAAGAAAAATTAGATGACATGATCCGTGGTGGTCAATTCATCGTAAAAGAGACTAAAGCAGAAGAAGTCTTCACTCCTGAAGATTTTTCTGATGAACAAAAAATGATGAGGGACTCTGTAAAGGAGTTTGTCGATAGAGAAATATGGCCTAGAAAAGAAGAGTTCGAGAAAAAGAATTACGATTTGACTGAAGAAGTAATGCGTAAGGCTGGTCAACTTGGATTTTTAGGAGTTGCTGTACCGGAAGAGTATGATGGTTTAGGAATGGATTTCGTATCTACTATGTTGGTGTGTGATTACATCTCTGGAGCTACAGGTTCTATAGCAACAGCTTTTGGAGCTCATACAGGTATTGGCACATTACCTATCACATTATATGGTACAGAAGAACAAAAGAAAAAATACGTTCCAAAACTTGCTACAGGTGAATGGTTTGGCGCTTATTGTTTAACGGAACCTGGAGCTGGGTCGGATGCAAATTCTGGTAAAACTAAAGCTGTCCTATCAGAAGATGGATCGCATTATAAGATCACAGGACAAAAAATGTGGATCTCAAACGCAGGGTTCTGTGATATATTTATTGTATTCGCTCGTATTGAAGACGATAAAAATATCACTGGATTTATCGTTGAAAAAGACCTTGAAAATGGTATTTCTCTGGGTGATGAAGAGAAAAAGTTGGGTATTCATTCCTCTTCAACTCGACAGGTTTTCTTTAACGAAACTAAAGTTCCTGTTGAAAACTTACTAGGAGAAAGAAATGGTGGTTTCAAAATCGCCATGAATGCATTAAATGTAGGTAGAATAAAATTAGCTGCTGCTTGTCTTGATGCTCAACGTAGAGTTTTAGGATCTGCTGTGAGTTATGCTAATGACAGAGTTCAATTCGATACTCCTATTTCAAAATTTGGTGCCATCAGATCAAAACTTGCCGAAATGGCAGCGTCTGTTTATGCTGGTGAGGCCGCATCTTACAGAGCTTCAAAAAACATAGAAGACAGAATTAATTTAAGAAAAGAAAGTGGTAGCTCTCACCAGGAAGCAGAACTAAAAGGTGTTGAGGAATTTGCGATAGAATGTTCTATTCTAAAAGTTGCCGTTTCCGAAGACATTCAGAAATGTACAGACGAAGGAATTCAAATCTATGGTGGTATGGGCTTCTCAGCCGATGCACCGATGGAATCTGCCTGGAGAGATGCACGTATTTCTAGAATTTATGAAGGCACGAACGAGATAAACAGAATGCTCTCTGTTGGAATGTTAGTTAAAAAAGCGATGAAAGGGCATGTAGACTTGCTAGGACCAGCGAAAGCTGTAGCAGATGAACTTACAGGAATACCTTCGTTCGAAACTCCAGATTACACAAAGCTTCTTGCAGAAGAAAAAGCAATGCTGAAAAAACTTAAAAAAGTTTTCCTAATGGTTGCAGGAAGTGCTGCTCAGAAATATGGTGAAGAATTAGAAGATCAACAACAGCTCTTGTTAGCTTCTGCTGATATTTTAATTGAAACTTATATGGCTGAATCCGCAATTTTGAGAGCAGAAAAAAATGCTGATCGTTTTGGGGAAGAGTCTCAAAAAGTTCAAATCGCAATGGCAAAATTAAGATTATATAAAGCAGTAGATAAAATCAACGAAAAGGCTAAAGAAGGGATCATTTCTTTTGCCGAAGGTGATGAGCAAAAAATGATGTTGATGGGATTAAAGCGTTTTACTAAATATGAAAACTATCCAAACATCGTTGAATTAAGAAATATAATTGCAGACAAAATTGTTGAAGACAATAAATATGCAGTTTAATTGACTTTAAATTCATTAAATTTAAACCTGCCTTAATGGTGGGTTTTTTTTATAAATATTCTATACATGAAGTTACTTTACATATTTATAATATCATTTTTGAGTATAAATCTAGTTCACTCTCAAGAATTAAATGGAGCTTGGAAAAAAATGAGTAAAGAATCAAAAGATCAAAAAAGTATTAAGCTTTATAGTGATGCTTACTTTACAAGTTCTACATACCTTGAATCCACAGGTGAATTTATTTCAGCAAGTGGAGGCACTTATTCTCTTTCTGACTCAGATTATATAGAAAATTATGAGATTGACTCCAGATCTAGATCTGTTACAGGAACTTATTTGAATTTCGATTATGAATTAAAAAATGATACTTTAAAAATCTATGATAAAAATTCAAGAAACGAGGAAACATGGACTAGGATAGACAAAGCTGAAAAGGAGAATATAACTTGTTGGAAAATTCATCAGGCCTTTAGAGGTTCGAAATGGCTTACCATTGAAGACAAACCTAGGAAAACTCTTAAGATGCTGACCGATAATTATTATCAAATTTTAGCACTAAATAGTCAAACAGGAGAATTTTTCGGGTCTAGCGGTGGAAAATGGGAGTTTAAAGATGATAAACACCATGAGATGGTTCACTTTTTTTCTAAAAATCAAGATATAGTTGGAGACACACTTTCGTTTAAAAAAGAAACTAATAAAGGAATTTGGTATCACAATGGTAAAAATTCTAAAGGGGACTATATTCAAGAAAGGTGGAAAAAATTTAAATAATAAAAAAGCTCTTCTTTCGAAGAGCTTTTTTATTAAAAATTAAATTAATAATTGACGTAATCAATTATTTCTAATCCATATCCAATCATACCTACCCTTTTCTTTTGTTGCGAATTGGACATAAGTTTTATTTTATGTACACCTAAATCATGAAGAATTTGTGCTCCAATTCCAAAATCCTTATCATCCATAACAACTCTTGGTGCTTTTGTTATTCCTTCGCTTTGACTTTGCTTTAATTCTTTCAACCTTGAAATTAAATTGAGCCCTTGAATATCTTGATTTATAAAAACGATAGCACCTTTACCTTCAACATTTAATTGTTTGAACATATTATCTAACTTTTGATCTGCATTGGATGTTAATGTTCCTAAGATGTCATTATTGACCAAAGTTGAATTCATTCTTACTAAAACAGGCTCCTCTGTTTTCCATGTACCTTTTGTCAAAGCAATATGAACCTGATCATTTGTTGTTTGGTGATAAGCTCTTAATCTAAATTGACCAAATCTTGTATTAAGCTCAAAGTCTTCAGACTTTTCTATAAGTGAATCGTGTTGCATTCTGTATGCCACTAAATCTTCAATAGAAACTAGTTTGAGATCATGTGCTTTTGCGACTTCTACAAGCTGCGGAAGCCTAGCCATTGTTCCATCCTCATTCATGATTTCACAAATCACTCCTGCAGGTTTTAAACCTGCTAACCTAGCAAAATCAATAGAAGCTTCTGTATGTCCTGTTCTTCTCAATACACCACCTTCTTTTGCAATAAGTGGAAAAATGTGGCCAGGACGATTGAGATCATGAGGTTTAGTTTCCTCATTACATAGTGCTTCAATAGTTTTAGCACGATCGGAAGCTGAAATACCTGTTGTAACCCCATTACCTCTTAAGTCAACAGAAATGGTAAAAGCAGTTTCTAAAGGGTCCGTATTGTTACCTACCATAGTAGTAAGGTTTAAATTTTTACAGCGACCTTCTGTAAGTGGAGAACAGATTAAACCTCTC
Source organism: Psychroflexus salinarum (assembly GCF_042677225.1). Classification (NCBI taxonomy): domain Bacteria; kingdom Pseudomonadati; phylum Bacteroidota; class Flavobacteriia; order Flavobacteriales; family Flavobacteriaceae; genus Psychroflexus; species Psychroflexus salinarum. The sequence goes on along the minus strand of NZ_JBHTIV010000013.1, from coordinate 270,567 downwards.
CCGTATTTAGCCATAAAATTGATCATTTCTGGAGTAACCTTTTCTGCCGCAGCCAAAAAGTCACCTTCGTTTTCTCTATCCTCATCATCCACTACTATAATTACTTTTCCAGCTCTTACATCGTCAATAGCTTCCTGTATGGAGTCTAGTTTAATCTTTCCTTCTGTCATTTTTTATTATTTCTGATATTAAAAACATTCGATTTTATCTTTTTAATCAAATTCTCAATAGGGGTCGTGATGAAATCTAAATTAACAAAACCCTGATCTGTTGTAGCTCTATAAGTAAGATACGCACTTAGTGGAAATAAAACGATCGTTGACAACCATGAACCCAGAAAAGGTGGTATGCTTCCCCCTTCAGCACTATTTCCTGCAAATAGACCAATGAAATGATAAGTTAGAAATAGAGTTATTGCAACTACCATTGGTAATCCTAGTCCTCCTTTTCTAATGATAGCACCCAGCGGAGCACCAACAAAAAACAATATCACACAAGCAAATGGTAGAGCATATTTATCATGCATTGCCATTTCAATTTTATTCAGTAAAACTTTTTTCTGTTTTAGCTGATTTTTTTTTGAGCTTATTTGAGGTATTATGCTATTTACAGAATTGGTAGCCACGTTAAAAAGCTGTTTTCTTTGTCTAAAATCGTACTCCCAGAATAAGCTATCAATTGATGAATTTGAATACAATTTCATTAATTTTTCATTATCAGTATAGGATATCTTGCTTTCGCTTTTTATCTTTTTTTCTGTGCTTTGATTAATTTTTCTTTTATCATCTTTTGTTTTTACTTCTTTACTCGAATTCAAAGTTCTCTGTGCACCACTTCTTTGTTTAATTATTCTATCGTAGCTTGATATTGTTCTATTAAAATCATTAGAAAACGAATCTAATTGAATTTTAAGCTCACTAGTATTCAACATTTTGTAAGGATGCTTTAAACTTTCATCATCAAGGTCCACGTTGTTGAATTCTGATAAATCCATATTCAATACATATTTATCAAAAGCAGATTTAACAAACGGAGACTTTAATTTTTCTTGATATGTTTTGGTAGGAACTTCATCATAATAATTACCGTCATATAAAATGAGAGATAAAACATTTGAATTTTCACCAGATTCTAGCTCACCATGGTCTGCTTTTATAACGGTATAGTTCCCTACTCTACTTTCTGATTTTTTGTGAATAATGATGTCATCTAAATTTCTACCATCGGGACCACTTTTCTTTCTAACTTTTATATTTATGTTACCCATTTCATTAAAAGCTCCTTCAACAATGGCCATAGAGGGTTTTACTTGTGCAATATTTTTACGCATGTTTAGAACTTTCCCCTCAGCGTATGGTATAACAGTATCTGCAAAATAAAATGTAACAGCTCCAAGTATCAATATAAATACTATTAAACTTCGCATTGCTCTTTGCAATGAAATCCCTGCTGATTTCATTGCAGCAAATTCATACTGCTCAGCAAAACTCCCAAATGTCATGATTGATGACAATAAAATTGTCAATGGCAATACCATTGGAATAAGATTGGGAAGTAAAAAAAATAAAAACTTCGAGATTATTTCTAAATCAATATCTTTTCCAGCAAATTCTTCAATAAATCTCCAGACAGATTGAAGAATAAAAATAAACATCAAAATAGTAAAAACCGAGATGAAGGTTTTTACAAAAGAAGATAAAATATAACGATCTAGAATTTTCAATTCAAAAAATTTAGTCTAATTCATTAATGTAATAATCTGCATATTTCGATTTCTGAAATTGAAAGTGATTTGCAGATAAAGGCTCATTGGTTTTAAATTTTGTGACTCTAAATTCTATTCTTGTATCATCTGGTTGAATTTGAATCAAATTGAAAATATGTTTAGTTTGTTTATCTATACCAAGTAAGATTTGTTTCATTTCATTATTAGAATCCATTGGTATCAACTCCACATACTGAATTTTTCTTCCTTTTACATCTTGTAATACATCCATTTTAAAACGATATCCATCCTGATAAAATGTAAGCATCTTGGAAGGTGTTATTTGTTCAGTATCGGTTTCATCATAAGAAGATATGGTAACTTCATCATCTTCTGGTACGATGGTATATATTTTTTTTCCGTCAAAAATTTGTGTTGTCCCCATAAGGTTCAACACATATTTTTCATCTTTGATGCTAACATCCCCTCGAGTTTCTTGCTGCATGTTTTGCTCTTTATTTTCGAGAGTGTAAGTGAAATCAATGACAAAGTTATTATAGGATTGAACTTTGTCCAGTACTTGTCCTACTAAGGCTTTGGCTTCATTATCATTTTGAGCATAAGAGATCTTAGTAGCCAGTATGGTTAAAAAAACCAAGCTTATGATTTTTATTGTTTTCATGATGTAGTGTTTTATGATTTTTGTTCGTTTTTTAGTAATTCTTCTAGAGCTATAAAATCTGGAACAAGAACTTGTCTTGCTTTACTTCCTTCGAAAGGGCCTACAATTCCAGCAGCTTCTAATTGATCTATAATCCTTCCAGCTCGATTGTAACCAAGCTTTAATTTTCTTTGGAGAAGAGAGGCTGAACCTTGTTGTGCTGTAATTATTACTTCTGCAGCATCTTTAAAAAGTTTATCCCTGTCTTCGATGTCATTATCAACACCTATGCCAGATTCCTCTCCAGAATACTCTGGTAGTAAGTGAGCATCTGAATAGGCTTTTTGAGAACCTATAAAATCAGTTATTTTTTCAACTTCAGGAGTATCCACAAAAGCACATTGCAACCTGATTAAATCGTTACCTTGGGTAAATAACATATCACCTCTACCTATTAGTTGGTCTGCGCCACCAGCATCTAAAATTGTTCTAGAATCAATTTTTGAAGTTACCCTAAAGGCTATTCTAGCTGGAAAGTTGGCCTTAATCATACCGGTAATCACATTTACAGAGGGTCTTTGTGTTGCAATTATCAAATGAATCCCAATAGCTCGGGCAAGCTGAGCAAGTCTAGCTATAGGAGTTTCGACTTCCTTACCAGCTGTCATGATAAGATCTGCAAATTCATCAACAACCAAAATGATATAAGGAAGGAACTTATGTCCATTTTCTGGATTTAGTTTTCTTGCCTTAAATTTTACATTATATTCTTTAATATTTCGAACCATTGCATCTTTCAACAAATCATAGCGATTATCCATCTCGATGCAAAGTGAATTCAAAGTATTTATAACTTTAGTATTATCGGTAATAATAGCCTCTTCAGTATCTGGAAGTTTAGCTAAATAATGTCTTTCAATTTTATTGAAAAGCGTCAATTCTACTTTTTTAGGATCGACTAAAACGAACTTAACTTCAGCTGGGTGCTTTTGATATAAAAGCGACGTAAGAATAACATTAAGACCAACAGACTTACCTTGTCCAGTAGCTCCTGCCATAAGTAAGTGAGGCATTTTTGCAAGGTCGACTGTGAACGTTTCATTGGATATAGTTTTACCCATAGCTATAGGAAGTTCCATTTCTGCATTTTGAAACTTATTTGAAGCCACTACAGACCTCATCGGAACTATAGAAGGATTTTGGTTTGGAACTTCAATTCCTATTGTCCCTTTACCAGGGATTGGAGCTATAATCCTTATACCTAATGCAGAAAGAGACAGTGCTATATCATCCTCAAGGTTTTTAATTTTAGAAATTCTTATTCCTGCTTCTGGAACAATTTCATAAAGAGTAACCGTTGGACCAACAGTTGCTTTTATTTGTGCGATTTCTATTTTGTAATTCTTGAGTGTATCAACAATTTTATTTTTATTTTGTTCTAACTCTTTTTGATCTATCGTAATACCGCGACCAGAATTGTAGTCTTTTAGCAACTCAATACTTGGAAATTGATAATTAGCTAGTTCTAGAGTTGGATCAAATTCACCAAAGTCTTCAACTAACTTTTTACTGAGCTGATCGGATTCTTCCTCATCTTCAGCAGTTTCAACTTCCATTTCTACATCGTCCTTATCTTCAGACTTAATGACAATCTTTTCTTTTTCAACAGTCTTTTCTTCAGAAGATTTTTCACTAAAAGAATTTTCTAACTGGACGTCTTTATCTTGATTTTTATTTTCTGTAGTAGTTGAATTATCTGAAGTCACCAGCTCAATTTCTTCATCAATTTCAGGTTCTGCTGAATTTGTTTTACGTTCAAATTTCACTTCAGACACTTCATCTTTAACATCTTGTTTCTCATTTGAAAAGGATTTAGATAAAGTATCTGGTGTTATATTCAATCTAGATACTAAATAAATGATCAACATAAAAATGAGAAGAAGTACTACTCCTAGTTTACCTATATAATCTTGTAGAAAATCATTTATTTCATAACCAACTACGCCACCCAAAATTGGATTTGAAGTCACAAAAAAACCTAAAGTTAAAGACAACCAAAGAATAATATAAAACCCCCAGAACCAAAGAGATCTCAATTTAAAGAGTTTTAAATTTAGAAATAGATAAATACCTGTTATAAAAAGCATTGCAGGAAGGCTTATCATCGCAATTCCAAAACCTTTATAAATTAGTCCATGACTTATATAAGCTCCAAATTTATTAAGCCAATTATTTGCCTGCTCGCCCCTATCCATAACATTACCCATCATGGATTGGTCTGCCTGCCAATTGAAAAAATAAGATAGAAATGATATAAAAAGACCTATAGCAAAAAGCATCAAGAAACTACCGAAAATTATTTTGGTTCGCTTAGAAGCCTTCAGGTTGAAGCTAGTCGTTTCTTGCTTTGGTTTAGTTTTATTACTTCGTTTAGTCTTGGCCATATAGATTGTAAACTGCGGAACAAAAATACAAATATTAACCGCTTTAGCTAATCAAATTATGGCAAGTAAATAAGGAATATAAATAAGGAGCAGAACTACTAATGCGAAGATACCAGAGACCAATACAGCGCCAGCAGCAATATCTTTTACTTTTCCTATATTTTCATCGTAATCCGGCTGAATATAATTTGCTAATTGTTCTATGGCAGAATTAAGTCCTTCTATACTCAACACTATAGTAATTACAATCAATTGAGCAAACCATTCTGAAGTTTTGATTTCAAAATAAAAGCCAGCGATGATGAAAATAATAGAGAACAGAGACTGAAACTTAAAACTGTCTTCGTTTTTAAGTAAATAAATTAAACCTCTCCAGGCATAAACAAGAGATTTTAAGCGCTCTTTGATAGTTTTTAGTCTAAACATTTAATGAATTCAAAGTTGAAATTTACGCTTTTTATTATTCCATAAAAAAAGGAAACTGTTTTCACAGTTTCCTTTTACAATACTAGTTGATTTTCTTTACTTATCGATAGAACCTAAAACTCGTTTAGCAAAAGTATTAGCAGCATCTTTTTCAGACATACCATCTTTTACCATTTTATCCATTTCAATAGCCCCTGCGATATTAGTAATTAGTTCTCCTACCACATCCATCTCTTCTTCTTTCACAGATCTATGTTCTGTGAAAGATTCTAAAACTTCTATGGTATGTTCAAGTTTTTGAACATCGTTATTCTTTTGAAAATGCTTAATTACTGGTAACTTCATTGACTAATTCTTTTAAAGAGTCAAACTTATTAGTTTGAACTTGGTTTTTAAATTCTCCATTTACAAAAGTTGCAAATGTTGGAAGATTGTCTACGTTCGCTAATTTTCTAGATTCAGGAAATTTTTCCGCATCTACCATTATAAACGGAATATCTTCATTCTCGCTTGCTAACTTTTTAAATTTTGGCTTCATCAATCTGCAATTTCCGCACCATGTAGCCGAATATTGAACTACAACAGTGTCGTTTTCTTTAACTGATTCTGCTAAATTATCTTGTTCTAATTCTTTAAACATAATTTTGATTTTATTGATTCAGTTTTAAATTGAAACTGAAAGTTTAATTGTTAGATAAATAAGAAGAAACTCCTTCTCTATCTGCTTTCATGCTTTCTTTTCCTTCCTCCCAGTTTGCTGGACAAACTTCACCATGTTTTTGAACATGTGTATACGCATCTATCATTCTGATAAATTCGTTTACGTTTCTTCCTAATGGCATGTGGTTAATACTTTCTTGGAATACTGTACCTTCTTCATCAATTAAATAAGTAGCTCTGTAAGATACATTATCACCATCTACAGTTAAATGGCCATCTTCATCATCATAACGTTCATTTGTGATGTCTAAAATTCCAAGTCTACTACTCAGGTTTCTATTGGAATCCGCAAGAATTGGGTAGGTTACACCTTCAATTCCACCGTTATCTTTAGAGGTATTTAACCATGCAAAATGAACTTCTGCAGTATCACAAGATGCGCCTATAACTATTGTATTTCTCTTTTCAAATTCTGGTAAAGCTTCTTGAAATGCATGTAATTCTGTTGGACATACATATGTGAAGTCTTTTGGATACCAAAATAAAACTACTTTCTTATTTTCTTTTTTTGCTTTTTCTAAAATATTGATTTGAAAAGTGTCCCCCATTTCATCCATGGCGTTTACTTTTAAATCTGGAAATTTTTTTCCTACTATTGACATATTATAATTTTTTGTTGATTAATAATTACTGTGCAAAAATACAGATAAATTTCACTTTATAATTATGAATTTTAACATCTATTCTTATACTTGGATAAGTTCTGTTTATAGTCTTATTTACTCTCAAGACTTGAAGCAAAAGCCATCTGTAAATCTCTCTTAAGATCTTTAGAATCTTCTATACCCACAGAGAATCTCACTAGATTTGACTTTATACCTTGGGATTCTCTCTCTTCTGGTGTTAATAGAGAATGAGATGTTTTTTCTGGTGAGAGAACTGTACTTTCTACTCCACCTAGACTCAAAACATTTTTTATAAGTTTCAAACTTTTGAAAAACTTTGATATATCACATTTGTCTTTTAAATCGAAAGAAAGCATCCCCCCAAAACCAGACATTTGAGATTTTGCCAATTCATGCTGTGGATGAGATTTTAGGCCAGGATAATACACTCTTTCAACATATTCTGAATCTTCTAAAAATTCAGCTAAATCTAAAGCATTTATAGACTGTTGCTTGACTCGTAGGTTGAGAGTTTTCATACTTCGTTCTAGTAACCAAACAGTTTGATCTGCTAGGCTACCGCCAAAGTTTTTGGCTTTAGAAAAAACTTTTTTCATAATCTCATGAGAAGAAGCTACTGCACCTGCTGTTATATCACTATGTCCACCAAGATATTTTGTGGCGCTATGTATGACTATATCAATACCAAGGTCTATTGGAGTTTGATTAATAGGACTTGCAAATGTATTGTCTGCCATTGTTAAAATATTATTCTCTTTAGCAAATTTAGTAACTGAAGCTATATCTGTAATTTCTAATAGAGGATTAGATGGAGTTTCGATATATATTAATTTGGTTTCTGATTTCAAATTAGATTTCAATTCGGACCAGTTATTTACATCAACAAAATCGTATTTAATTCCGTATTGTTCACACTCTTCAATAATAAAATTACGCGTTCCTCCATAAATTTGATTTTGAAGAATGACATGGTCTCCAGATTTTAAAACGCTCAACATTGCAGTTGTTATGGCTGCCATACCACTGCCAAATATTAAAGCTGACTCAGCATGTTCTAATTCCGAAATTTTTTCTGAAAGTTTTTTTTGATTCGGACTATTAAAATACCTCGGATAAATAGAAGTTTCTAAACCATCGTAAGCATAAGCTGTAGATAGATACATCGGAGAAACTGCTCCCCTATATACTTCATCTTCCACTTCTCCACTATGAACACATACTGTATTAATTCCTTTTTGCATTTCTTTTTTTATCAAATTTAATTTATTGGCATCGACTTCTAGATTCTAATGTATAAATTTTTACATGATAGATTTTTTCTATAATTTCAGAAATCATAAATTCTACTTCTATGGACTATTTTAAATTTTGCAAGGCTTCAAGTTTATTCAAAAATATTGAAGTAAACGATTTTGGTGAAAAATTTGGTGAAAATATTGTAACTATTCCAGATCTAGATTATCTTGAAACTTCAAATGCTAAATATGTGATTTTTGGAGTTCCTACGGTTAGTCATACTAAGTACAGTTTCAGTTTGAAACCTATTAAATTTGAAGCCTTATTGAAAGATTTATTGAACACTCAAAATAATCAATTTAATAAAGCTGAAGATCTAATTATTTTAGGTGAAATAAACATAAGGCCTATAGATTCAGAAATTGATATTAACAAGCAAATTTTAGAATCCAGCGAAAGAGAAATCACTGAAATTTATAATAAATTAGAAAACATCATTTTTGAATTGACCACAGCAATTTTTAAATCTGGAAAAATTCCAATAATGCTCGGAGGTAATTTGAGAAACTCCATAAGTATGGCAAAAAGCTTAAGATCATTTCTAGATAAAACAATTAATTTATTTGACTTTTCTCCAAACTCTAACTTCAATTTATCTAAAAAACACTTAACATTAAGTCCTACTAATTATTTTGATACTGACTTATTTAGAAAATATTTTGCATTTGGTCTTCACAAGAATTATATACCACAAAAAAACCTTGATCAAATGTCGACTTCTAAACAAATAGATTTCAATTTTTATGAAGATTGCTTACATCTTACCACTTTAGACAAATGTGTTAAATTCAAAAATTCTATCGATTTTTTGAATGGAAGTTTAGGATTTCGGTTAGACCTAAAATCTATTCAAGGACTTTCGTTATCATGTGAGTCATCTTCAGGATTCAGTGAAAGAGACATCAGGACATTCATAAAAGTGATAAAAAAAGAAAGGGTTGAATTTATTCACCTTTGTGGATTTGAAACCTGTAAAAAAGAAAATGTTGGAGGGATTTTAAGTTATTTAATATCAGATTTTATGAGACATGAAGAATAACTACTGAAGATCTATATTTAGTCCAAAAAAGCTTGAGCTTGCTGCTCTATTAAATTGAGCATACGAATAGCTAAACTTCAGCTTGTTAAATCTAATGCTTACACCTCCAGTAAGTCCAGAAAAAGCTCTTTGGTCTTGAATCCTCAATTCCTCACCACGCCTAAAATTGTATCCTATCTGTATACTAAAACCTCCATCTGGAAAAAGTTCTGCGCCTAAAATAGTATGTCTTAAAGTATTATTTATAAAGCCTGGATCGTCTGGAGTAATATTACCACTTAAATCTTCTTCATCTCTAGCGGTATTTCTAAATGCAATATTCCATTGCTGTAAATTTTCTAAGGTTAAGTGCCAACGAATTGGCGCCTTTTTCAATTTTTGAGAAACACCTAAAACCACTTCTAAAGGCATTGACTCTTTTATATCGTTAAAAGGTTTGAATTGAGTTCCTATATTTCTAATAACTCCAGAAACAATCAAGTCCCACTCAGGATAAATATAACTTACACCTATGTCCAATGCTCCAGCAAAAGAAGAGTATTGCTCTAGTTTGGAAGAGATCAATTTTAAATTTGCTCCTACATAAAAATCTGTCCGTTCTATTCGTCTAGCATATCCAACAGACAATGCAGCTTCTTGTCCACCAAATTCTGCCATTGAATTTCCAGATTCATCATAACCATCAAAACTTCCATAATCTATATATGTAACACCTGCTTGTATCATCTGTGTCCTTCTCCCCACGTCATAGGCATAAGAAGCTGTTCCATAATTAACATCAGAAAAGTAATTCATATAGTTTGCAGACATCTGATTGTGCATTTCAAAATTTATCAGCGCAGGATTAGACAATGCATTTGAAGGATCTGAAGAATAAGTTGTGATATTTTTTCCTCCTAAAGCTGAGATTTTTGGAGATATAGGTAAATTCAAAAATTGATAAGTATTTTGACCGCCAATTTGAGAAAAGGCTGGACAAACCATTCCCAAAATTAAAATTAGAAAAATTAATCTATGTTTCATGAAGCGTCTGTAGCAATATAAATGGAAACGTTATGCAATGTAATTTATTTTGAAAAAAAAAATCAAAAAAAAACCAGATGAATTGCTCATCTGGTTTAAAACAAAATTTAAAAATCTATACACTAAAGGATTTTTGCGTCTTTCACTTTTTGTTTTAAAAGTGCTAGTTCTAAAACCTCATGCATATCGTTTACGTAATTTATAGTAAGTCCTTTAAGATATTCTTCTTTTATTTCATCAATATCTTTTCTGTTTTCTTCACAAAGAATAAGTTCTTTTATTTTAGCACGCTTAGCAGCAAGGATTTTCTCTTTGATCCCACCTACCGGAAGTACTTTACCTCTTAAGGTAATTTCTCCAGTCATTGCTAGATTCTTTTTCACTTTACGTTGTGTAAAAAGTGATACTAAAGAAGTTAACATCGTTATTCCTGCACTTGGACCGTCTTTTGGAGTCGCTCCTTCTGGAACGTGAACATGAACATTGTATTCTGTAAAAATATCTGGATTCAGATTGAACTTTTCTGCATTGGACTTGATGTATTCCATCGCAATAGTAGCAGACTCTTTCATCACTTTACCCAAATTCCCGGTAATGCTTAGATTACCTTTCCCTTTGGATAGAATAGATTCTATAAATAAGATCTCACCGCCAACACTCGTCCAAGCTAAGCCTGTAACTACACCTGCCACTTCATTATTTTCATAAGAATTTTTAGGTCTGAATGGGCCTAAAATTTTCTCAATCTGTTCATTGGTCACCTTCACGTTATAATCTTCTTCCATAGCAATGCTTTTTGCTATGTTTCTTACCACTTTAGCGATTTTCTTTTCTAGATTACGAACTCCAGATTCTCTTGTATAACCGTCAATTATTTTTTCAAATTGTTGTTTACCTATTTTGATGTCTTCTTTCTTGATACCATGCTCTCTTATTTGTTTTGGAAGTAAATGGCGTTTGGCTATTTCTATCTTCTCTTCAACAGTATATCCATTCACTTGTATAATCTCCATTCTATCCCTAAGCGCTGGATGAATAGAAGATAGATCATTGGAAGTGGCTACAAACATCACTTTTGACAAATCATAACCTACTTCCAGAAAGTTATCGTGGAAATCATTGTTTTGTTCTGGATCCAAAACTTCTAGCAAAGCTGAAGATGGATCGCCCTGGTGACTATTACCTAGTTTATCGATTTCATCCAAAACAAAAACTGGATTATTGGTGCCTGCTTTCTTCAAACTTTGAATTATTCTACCTGGCATCGCTCCTATATAGGTTTTTCTATGGCCACGTATTTCAGCTTCATCACGCAAACCTCCTAAAGAAACTCTAGCATATTTTCTACCCAAAGCTTCAGCAATAGACTTACCTAACGATGTTTTACCAACTCCTGGAGGGCCATAAAGACAAAGAATTGGAGATTTCATGTCTTTTCTCAGCTTAAGAACTGCCAGATATTCAATTATTCTTCTTTTAACGTCCTCTAAGCCATAGTGATCTCGGTCAAGAACTTTTTGAGCTCTTTTTAAATCAAAATTATCTTCACTTGTTTTATCCCAAGGTAAATCCAAAAATAAATCCAAATAATTACGCTGAATTGAGTATTCAGCAACTTGCGAATTCATTTTCTGCAATTTGGCCAATTCTTTTTTAAAATGAGACTTTACAGAATCGTTCCAAGTTTTGGATTTAGCACGCTCACGCATTTCTTCAATTTCACCTTCAGAAGAACCACCTCCTAATTCTTCTTGGATAGTTTTCATCTGCTGATGAAGAAAATATTCTCGCTGTTGCTGGCTCATGTCGCTTTGAACCTTAGATTGAATATCATTCTTAAGCTCTAATTTTTGAAACTCAACATTCATATATTTCAAAGTAGAAAGTGCTCTATCTTTAAGGTCGCTTGTTTCTAGAAGCTTTTGCTTATCTTCTACCTCCACACTCATATTGGAGGACACAAAATTGATTAAGAATGAAGAACTCTCAATGTTCTTGATTGCAAACGAAGCTTCCGAAGGAATATTAGGACTGTCCTTAATAATTCGAAGTGATAAATCCTTTACAGAATCTATAATAGTTTTGAATTCTTCATCATCTGGTAGAGGCTTTAACTCTTCAAATTCTTCAATTTTGCATCTTAGGTAAGGTTCACTACTTACAGGCTCAGTGATCTTGAAACGCTTTTTACCTTGAATAATGACAGTAGTGTTACCATCTGGCATTTTTAATACTCTTAAAATTCTCGCAACTACTCCAACTTTATGAATATCATCATAAGCAGGATGCTCCTCATCATCGTTCTTTTGAGCTACAACACCTATTGTTTTACTGCCATTATTAGCATCATTTATTAATTTGATGGATTTATCTCTACCTGCAGTAATCGGAATAACCACACCAGGAAATAGTACAGTGTTTTTCAAAGGAAGAATTGGTAAATCGTCTGGTAGTAATTCACGATTTATCTCTTCTTCATCTTCGGAAGTCATAAGAGGTATTAGCTCTGCATCTTCATCGATATTCTCTGTTGATAAATTATCTAGATTAAATAGTCCGGATTTTGCCATAATTATTTTTTTGTCAAAATGTCAGTAATTACTGACTCAACTTTTCATTTTTTATTAAATTTCTCGAAATATCCTGATTTACAATTGAAATCAAAATTCATTTTATATAGGTTCAATTCCTATGCCACGCTAAATTACTATTATTATGTCTTTTGTTTTTGTATTCTATTATAATTAGTCGAAATTTACCCTTTTGTTAAGCTATGAACACAAACGAACAATTCGATCTTATTATAAAGGACAGTAGAGAACTTTTTCTCAAGAAAACTAAAGATTATGGCACAGCCTGGAGAATCTTAAGACTCACTTCATTAACCGATCAAATCTTTATAAAGGCCAGTAGAATTAGAAGCCTGCAGGAAAATAAGACTCAAAAAGTCGAAGAAAACGAGGATTCTGAATTTATTGGAATTATCAATTACTCGATTATGGCTTTAATTCAAATTGAACTGGGCATTTCTGAAAAAGCTGATCTTAATGCTGAAGAAGCTCTAGTTCATTACAATCTTCAAGTTGAAAAAGCTAAAACCTTGATGATGGACAAGAATCATGACTATGGTGAAGTATGGAGAAAGATGAGAGTCAGTTCGCTCACCGACCTTATTCTACAAAAACTTCTTCGCATTAAACAAATTGAAGATAATGCGGGGCAAACCTTAGTGAGCGAAGGAATCGAAGCAGGTTATCTAGATATTATTAATTACTCAGTATTTGCATTAATTCATTTAAATTTCAAAAAAGAATGAACCTGGTATTATTAAAGGTCACATGTAAACATTAAAAATAAACATATGAAATATATCGTAGGCTTTTCAAGAATATTTGTTGGTGTTTTATTCATATTCAGCGGATTTGTAAAACTAAATGACCCGATTGGGTTTTCTTATAAACTTGAAGAATATTTTGGAGAAGGCGTTCTAAATCTGGAATTTCTGGCACCTTATGCTTTAGTATTAGCTATATTCATTGTGATTTATGAATTGCTTTTAGGTTTAACCCTACTTATTGGTTATGCCCCAAAATTTACCAGATGGAGTCTACTGCTCATGATTTTGTTTTTCACATTCCTTACATTTTACTCCGCTTATTTCAATAAAGTTACCGATTGTGGATGCTTTGGAGATGCCATTCCATTAACCCCTTGGCAATCATTTGGAAAAGATATCATACTCCTTATATTGATTTTAATATTATTTTTTAATGAAAAATATCTCAAACCCATTTTTTTTAAAGCATCTTTAAAATGGATCGTTTTTGCTTCGACAATTATTTGTTTATACTTTGCGTATCATGTATTGATGCATCTCCCTACTATAGATTTTAGAGCTTATAAAATTGGAACAAATATTCCAGAAGCTATGTCTTATCCAGAAGATGCTCAAGAAGCCGTGTATAAATATGAATGGACATTTGATGTCAATGGAAGTAAAGAAATTCATGTCACTAATGGAAGTTATCCAGATGTAGCTGGAGAATTTATTGGGGTTGAAACAAAATTGATAAATGAAGGTTACATGCCACCAATACATGACTTTTCTTTTATAAAAAACGGTGAAGATTATATTGAAGAATTAATGCAGGAAGATAAACTGCTTGTTGTCGTTGCTTATAATCTTTCCAAATCTGAACGCGAAGGTTGGTCTGAAATTAAGTCGGCACTTCAAAAAGCATCAAAACAAAATTTCAAAATCATTGGACTAACAGCGTCAGGTGAAGACGCTATTTCTAAATTCAAAGAAGATTTTAATCTTGATTTTGATTTCTACTTTGCTGATGAAACTGCGATTAAAACAATTATTAGAGCAAGTCCGGGATTGGTTGTTCTTAAAAATGGTACGATTACAAATAAGCTTCATTGGAATGATACAGATGAGTTTCAAAACTAATATCAATTGCTAAAAAAAGTCTTACAAAAAACTACTTATGCCCTCTTTACCGTTCTTGGTGTTGTTACTGTAATTTTTTTTCTATTTAATGTATTGCCAGGTGATCCAGCTCAAATGATGCTTGGACAAAACGAAACTCAGGAACAACTCAAGCGACAAAAAGAGAAATACGGATTCGATAAAAGCATTGGTCAGCAGTATTTGTATTATGTCAACGATTTGTTACCAATTTCTTGGCACAGTTCAGATCAAAGAGACTTTACATATTTCGAAGAAGATAAATACAATGGAAACCAAATTTTTCCTTTATTTGAAGGTGATATTTATTTAAAAACGCCTTACCTCAGAACTTCTTTTCAGCGGCAAGATCAAAAAGTGCTTGACATCATCAAACAAACTTTGCCAAACACAGCCATTCTGGCAGTTTCGTCTATTGTGATTGCTCTTATTATTGGAATTATATTGGGAATTATTTCAGCATTACAAAAAGACACTTGGATAGATAAAAGCATTCAGGTATTAAGCACTTTTGGCATGAGTCTGCCTTCTTTTTTCTCTGCTATATTAGCTGCTTGGCTTTTTGGGTATGTTCTTAAAGAATATACAGGACTAAATATGACAGGCAATCTCTATGAGTTAGATGATTTTGGAGAAGAGAAAATATTTCACTTTAAAAATTTAATTTTACCAGCATTTGTGTTAGGAATTCGACCATTAGCAGTAGTTGTTCAGCTCATGAGAAGCTCTTTATTGGAAGTATTTCAACAGGACTACATCAGAACAGCCAGAGCAAAAGGATTAAACTCCTATTCAGTCATTATAAATCATAGTTTAAAAAACGCTTTAAACCCTGTAGTCACTGCTATATCAGGCTGGTTCGCTTCTATGCTGGCAGGAGCGGTTTTTGTAGAATACATTTTTGGTTGGAATGGTATTGGAAAAGAAATTGTAGATGCATTAAATACCTTAGATTTACCAATTATCATGGGAGCCGTGTTAACGATTGCCATTATTTTTATCATTATTAATATCTTAGTTGATATTATTTATAAATTATTAGATCCAAGAATATAAACTAAAAAAAACTAAATTATGAGAACTCAAATTGTAGCTGGAAACTGGAAAATGAATTGTAGCTTGGATGAATCTCTTCATTTGCTTAACGAATTAAAATTAAAAGATTTTTCTAAATCTAATGCTGAAGTAATTATAGCTCCTCCTTATACCAACTTGTATCCTATTCATCAAAATTTAAAAAACTCTTCAATAAAAATTTCATCTCAAAACATCAATGAGAATGAAAGTGGCGCTTTTACAGGTGAAATTTCTCCAAAAATGCTTAAAAGTGTTGGTGTTGAGTACGTTATTATTGGTCATAGTGAGCGTAGAGCTATTTATAATGAATCTGATGCTTTACTAGCTAAAAAGGTAACTGCAGCCTTGAAGCACGATTTGAAAATCATGTTTTGTGTTGGTGAGGTTTTAGAACAAAGAAAAGCTGAAAAACATTTTGATGTTGTTAAAGAACAATTGGAAAAAGGACTTTTTCACATTAGTGCATCAGAGATGAAGAATGTAGTAATCGCTTACGAACCTGTTTGGGCTATCGGAACTGGCGAAACTGCTTCACCAGAGCAAGCTCAGGAAATTCATGAACACATTCGTAAAGTTTTAGCTGAAAAATACAATCAGGATATGGCTAACCAAACTTCTATCCTTTATGGAGGAAGTGTAAAGCCTAATAATGCAAAAGAAATATTTGCTAAAAAAGACGTTGACGGTGGACTCATCGGCGGTGCTTCTTTGGATGCAGATAGCTTTGCTGAAATTGTGATGTCTTTCTAGTATGACTTATATAGAGTATAAATTTACAATTCTACCACTTCAACCTGGCAGAGATATTCTACTGGCTGAATTGAGTGAATTGCCTTTTGAAAGTTTTGAAGATTTCGACAAAGGACTTCTAGCCTATATCGATGAATCGGAAGATAGTCAAACACTAATAGAAGATATACACATTTTAAATTCAGATGAATTTGAGATTTCTTATGTCAAATCAACAATTGAACAGGTCAACTGGAATGAAGAATGGGAGAAAAACTTTCACCCCATTTATATCGATGACAGATGCACTGTTCGAGCACCTTTTCATCCTAAAACGAATTCTGAAATCGACATCATCATAGAGCCGAAAATGTCATTTGGTACGGGTCATCATGCTACGACTTATCAAATTTCTGAAATGCTTTTAAATGAAGATTGCACAGGAAAGCGGGTTTTAGACATGGGTTGTGGTACTGGAGTCCTGGGAATTCTAGCCGATATTCGCGGAGCCAAATCTGTTGATTATATAGATATTGACACCTGGTGTGTAGAAAATACCGAAGAAAATCTAAACCGCAATTATTGTAAAGGGAAAGTTATCCTTGGTGGTGCTGAAAAAATAAAGACTGAATATGACTTAATTTTAGCTAACATCAATAGAAATATTTTATTGGAAGACATGACAACTTATGCTGCTCATCTTGGTTCTGGGGGTGTGATTTACTTCAGTGGGTTTTATAAAGAAGATCTAGAACTGATTCAAAAAGAAGCACTTCGTAATGAATTGACATTTGTTAAGAATCAAATAAAAGAAAATTGGGTAGCTGCCAAATTCACAAAAAATTAGAAGTTGCTTTTAGTTTTCTCTATATATTTGTAGTAAAATTGGATTATGGGTGTTAAGGAAGAAGTCTTAGAAGAAGTAGATGTAAAGGAAAAACTGACAGATTCTCACGAAATTATTGTTTATAACGATGAAGTCAACACTTTTGACCATGTCATTGAAACGTTGATTAAAACTTGTGATCACGATGCGTTACAAGCAGAGCAATGTACATTGCTCATTCATTATAAAGGTAAATGCTCTGTCAAATCTGGAGATTTTAACGATTTAAAACCAAGATGTACCGAAATCTTAAGAGCTGGTATCAGCGCTGAAATAGTATAAAAAAAGCTCCAAATTGGAGCTTTTTCTTTTTCATTTAGTTCTTTTATTAACTAGCCTACTATTTTAATAATTTCGGAAGTAATATAGTCGATTTGTTCTTTATCCAATTCGGTGTGCATAGGCAAAGAAATCACTTCATCAACCAACTGATTGGTCACTGTAAATTCTTTTTCATCATACCGTTCGTCCTTATAAGCCTTTTGAGAGTGCAAAGGAATTGGATAATAAATGCCGTGAGGAATATTGTTTTTCTTAAAATGCTCTGCTAACTCATCACGCTTACCATTTGTAATTTTGATAGTATATTGATGAAACACATGACAATCGCAGGTATCACAAATACCATTAGAATTATCACATTTTTTGTGAGTTTCAGTTTGTGGAGTTTCAATGTGTTCAGATTTGCTTAAGGCTTCAGTGTAATGTCTGGCTGCATTTTGTCTTCTTGAACTGTAATCATCTAAATGCTTAAGTTTGATGTCTAGAACAGCAGCTTGCACACTATCTAATCTGGAATTTACACCTACCACATCATGATGGTAACGCTCGTACATGCCATGATTCACAATTCCTCTTATAGTGTGAGCTAACTTATCATCATTAGTGAAAATAGCACCGCCGTCTCCATAAGCTCCTAAATTTTTAGAAGGGAAAAATGAAGTTGCTCCTACATGTCCAATCGTTCCAGCTTTTTGTTGAGAACCATCTTTAAAAGTGTAATTAGCTCCTATCGCTTGCGCATTATCTTCGATCACAAATAAATTATGCTTTTTAGCAATTTCCATGATTTCTTCCATCTGTGCTACATGTCCAAACAAATGAACAGGCACAATTGCCTTGGTTTTAGGTGTAATTGCCTCTTCTAGTTTTTTTAAATCTATGTTGAAGGTGTCTTTGTCTACATCTATAAGTACAGGTGTCAAATTGAGAAGTGCAATCACTTCCACTGTGGCAGCAAATGTAAAATCTACAGTAATGACTTCATCCCCGGGCTGCAGACCCAACCCCATCATAGAGATCTGTAAAGCATCTGTTCCGTTGGCGCAAGGAATAGCATGCTTTACGCCCATGTATTTTTCTAAATTCTCTTGGAATTTTTTTACTGCTGGCCCATTTATGTACGAAGTTGTATTCAGAACTTCAAAAATGGACTTATCGACATCATCTTTTATCTTCTCATATTGACCCTTCAGATCAACCATTTGTAATTTTCTCATAGTCTCTTTTTTTTCTCTTGCGAAAATAAGAATATTAAGTATCTAAAGAGACAATTCATCTAAAAGCTTATTTTTGAAAAAAATACAATTTGAAATCTTTATACCAGCTAATCATAAGTAGTTTCCAGGTTCTTTTGCCAGTATTGAAGTATGCGAGTCCTAAGATGAGATTATTTGTGGAAGGGAGAACGAATTGGATAACCCAATTGAAATCTCAAGTTTCTGAAAATGATAAAGTTATCTGGTTTCATGCCGCTTCTCTTGGCGAATATGAACAAGCAGTTCCTATAATTGAGACTTTAAAACAGACACATCCTGATCATAAAATTGCGGTGAGTTTCTTCTCACCTTCAGGTTATGAGGTAAAAAAGAAAGATCCTAAATTTGATATAATCACTTATTTACCACTGGATACTAAAAAAAATGCTCAGCAGTTTCTTGACATCTTATCCCCAGAAATTGCCTTTTTTGTTAAATATGAAATCTGGCCTAATCTGATGGATGTAATACAAGATCGACAACTCAAGACTTATCTTATCTCAGGTATATTTCGTCCAGAGCAGCTTTATTTTAAGCCAATGGGGAAATTTATGGCTGAGGCTTTAAGTAAGTTTGATCATCTTTTTGTTCAAAATGAAGACTCATTGAATTTATTGACGTCTCATGGTTTTAAGAGGGCTAGCATTTCCGGAGATACACGCTACGATCGTGTCATTTCACAGTTAGCCATGAAAAATCAGTTGGATTTTATGGATGACTTTACAGCTTCAGGAGAACTTACCATGGTATTTGGAAGTACATGGCCTGAAGACTTATCGATAGCTTTGGACGCTATTAATAAAGCTCCAACTCACATTAAGTTGGTTATCGCTCCACATCAAATCAACACTACACAAATTCAGAAATTGAAAAAAAACATCACCAAGAAAGTGATTTGTTATTCTGAAATAAAGGATCAAAACCTTCAAGATTGCGAGGTTCTTATTATTGATACAATTGGTTTGCTAACAAAAATCTATAGTTATGCCAATTTGGCTTATGTTGGCGGAGGAATGGGCTTGAGCGGCCTTCATAACATCTTGGAGCCAGCGGCCTTTGGAATACCAATTATAATAGGTAAAAATTATGACAAATTTCCCGAAGCAAAGATGTTGAGACGTTTGGGAGGATTGTTTAGCGTGAATTCTAAAGAAGGATTTGAAGAATTATTCAATAAACTAGCTTCAGATGCTTCTTTTAGAGAGAAAAGTGGACAAATTTGTGGACATTTTGTAAATTCTGAAGCTGGAGCAACCCAAAAGATTTTGACATCCATTGACTTCTGAATTTAACTCTACTTGAATTTATGATTTCGAAATAAGCTCAGTGTAAATCCTATAATAAATAGGATACTAAGCAAAGCTAAGGCTAGTGAGCTAACAATGAGTAGCTTTTGAACCGCCTCTAACACATCACTGGCATCACTAAATTTTCCAATCATCAAAAAGCCTAGCGTAATTAGAAATAGCAAAATACCCCAAATCCATTTATGGTGCGATGAAGGCTTTATTTTTGTAAGGTCTGAAAACATACTCAAGACATATATGGCTGAATCGACGGAGGTGATGAGAAATCCTATCAACAAAAAAATGGCTAAAATCACTGCATAAAAACCAAGCGGAAAGTGTTTCAGGAGTACAAATGTTGCTGTAAATACATCAGTAAAAGCGGTATTTGAAACAGCTTCAGAATTGATTAACTCTATAGCCGATGTCCCAAAACTTGTAAACCATAAAAATGAGCCTAAGCTAGGAACGATAAGCACTCCTAAAATAAGTTGTCTTATACTTCTTCCTTTAGAAATTCTAGCGATAAAAATTCCAGTAAATGGTGCCCAGGCTAGCCAAAACGCCCAGTAGTAATAAGTCCAGTCTGATAAAAACGCTTCACTAAAATTGAAGTCACCCATCGCTAAACTCAGTGGGATGAAATCCTGCACTAAATTCGAAGTAGCTCGTATCAAATAAGTAAAAATCAAGGAAACATCAGTGTTAAACATTACATAAGCCAACAATAGCAGCGTAAGAAAAATATTGATGTTGGATAAATGCCTTATGCCTTTACTTAAACCTTTTATAGAAGAAAAAAGAGCCAATGAAAAGATAAATACACACAGAACCACACTCAAAATAATACCAAAATTTGAATCTGAAACGAAATTAATTCCCCCTTCCACTTGTCGAATTCCTAGTGCCACAGCGCTTACGACTCCAAAAACTGTGGTCAGGATCACCAGTAAATCTATGAGCTGAGTAACTATGGGATTTGATAGTTTTGGAATTAAATGACTCAACTGAATATTTTTATTTTTGATAAAAAGCAAGTAAGCAATGAACAATGCAAAAAGTCCGTAAAAAGCCCATGCTGTGAATCCCCAGTGATAAAAAGTCATTTCTAAACCATGAATTTCCTTTGGTCTTAAAACTTCAACCCCAGGTTGTTGCATCATGAAAATAGGTTCTTGTACAGCTCTCAAAATAATTCCTGCACCCATTCCAGTGGAATACATCATGGCAAGCCATGACAAAGTTTTATACTCTGGTTTTCCAGAACCTAACCTTTTTTTTCCAAATGTAGAGAAAGCGATCACTAATAGATAAATACAAATGAATAACCCGAGTACCAAGTAAAACTTACCAAAAATGGAGATAACCCAAATTGATGACTTATTGATAACTTGAAAAGAAACTTCAGGAAGAACAACAAAACACAATCCAATAAGCCCTAAAATAAAGAGGGAGGCTGTGATTAACTGGTTTTTGTTACGGAAAAAATTCAAGAAAAATGATTAAACAGTTACTGCTTTATTAAGGTATCTCCTAAATGGTAGCATAACTTTATAAGTTTCGATGACTTTGTCTTTAAAATCTTCAGCCAAAACGTCCTTCCTTTCAAATGACTTCATAGCGGCAAAACTTTTTAATCTCAATAATTCAATGTGCTTATGATCTTGAGAAAAGCCTTTTGGTGATGTTTTCAATTTGTCTTCATCTTCCATCAATCCTCCAAAATGCTTTTGAAAAGTTTTTGAATTGATAATTTCTTTGAATTCATCACCATTGTAATCTATGGCTTCCCGAATACTTTTGAGCAATTCAGATTTGGGCTTGTAGAACCCTCCAGCCACAAAAATTTCTTGTATTCCTAAATGGATATAAAAATCCCCTGTTTTTGGGCGTTTATCCAATCCTGCACCAAAATGATCTTTGTAGGTGGGTTTGTTGGGATGGTAAAGCAAATTGTTATTGATGCGGTTGATAGCTTTTTTGCCCGAGGATGAATAATAATTTTCATCAATTTTAGAAAGCTTGAGATCCAGATCTTCCAACCATTCCACATAATCTGCTTTTACGGTTTCGTACTGATTTCTATGTTCATCCATCCACTCTTTACTATTGTTTTTATTGAGAGTTTCAAGAAAATCAAATAAACGTTCAAAATTCATTTAATTCGGTTTTATTGAGTTGAGTTGAGTTTTCAATTCTTCCATAGACTGCTCCAATTTTTTGAGCATACTATTTTCAGAATTCTCATTGATAGAGAAAGTCAGTTTACTGGTTACTTCCCAAATTTCCTGTACTTCAGAAGCTTCTACTTCATAAGGAGGGTAGTATGAATTAGTAGAAATCAATGAAATTTTATGCGAATTTGGATGCTTATGCAATTTTTTAACCATCACAGAATCTTGTAAAACGAACACATAAACCTTATGATTCAAAGCCTGCTGAAGACTTTCCACTGATTTTCCAAGCACCCAGTCTTCAGAATGAAAGTTGGGCTCCATACTATCGCCTTCCACTTGAAAACCTCTGTAAGAGGCATTTCTAAATTGCGGGATAGGCATTTCGAAAGCTGGTAACTGATGATACCATTCAGCATCACCGATGTTTTGTGGATAACCTGCAGCTGCTTTTTGGTTGACCAGCAACATATTTTCCCTTGAATTGGTTTCGTCGACAGAGATCACCTTTGGCATAGAATTGATGTGATGTACATCCAGTTTCTTCTGAAAGCTTTCGCTATACAGCCAAAGGGGATTGACTTCAAAAATCTTTAAAAGCATCATAACCACCTGACCAGAAAGCTTTGTTTTACCTCTTTCAATATCAGAAGTAGAGGTTTTGATATTTAAAATTTCAGCAAATTCAGATTGAGTGAAATTATTTTCTTCTCGAATTTGCTTAAAACGCTGAATTTCTAGTGGTAGTTCTGATTTCATAACCATTTAAACTTAATTAGGAATAATTCCATGAAATTAAGGAAAAAATCCTAATCAAATAAAATTTATGGCATTATTTATTTTAATAAATTTGATAACTAAGATAAGCTCTATGAAAATACATGTCATCAATGGTCCTAATTTAAATATATTAGGAAAAAGAGAACCTGAAATTTACGGAAAATCAACCTTTAAAGATTATTTTACTGAACTTCAATTTGAGTTTAAAGACGTTGAATTGTCTTACTTTCAATCCAATATTGAAGGCGAATTAATTTCAGAATTGCAGGAAGCAGATGATAATGTGGATGGTATTATACTGAACGCAGCTGCTTACACCCATACATCTGTTGCGATTGGAGACGCGATCAAGGCCATATCCACACCTGTGATTGAAGTACATATTTCCAATACTCACGCCAGGGAAGACTTTAGGAAAACATCTTACGTCTCCCCCAACGCATTTGGAATTATCATAGGCTTTGGGTTGAGAAGTTACGAACTGGCTATCAGAAGTTTTTTGGATTAAAATTTTTTAAGATGAATAGACTCAAGTTATTAGTATTTACATTTTTCTTTGCGGCTGTTGGTTTTGCTCAAGAAAAAAATGAAGTTGAAAAAAGAATAAAAAAGAGTGAAGTTCACGAAGATGCGGTAGATTGGCTGAAAGATGCCTATGAAAATAAACGGAAAACCAAATGGTATTTCCAAACCGATGGAGATGAGGAAGTTTATGAAGCCAAGTTGAAGCATAAAAAACATCTCCATAGTGTAGAGTTTAATCTTGAAGGTGAAGTTCAAAATGTGGAAGTCCTTATTAAGGAAAAGGAAATAGATAAGGAAGTGCACCAAAACATAATTAATTATTTAAAGAATAATTATAACAAGTATTCATTTTTAAAAATTCAAAAAAAGTATACAGGAGAAGGAGACGATCTTGAAGATATGATTGATGAAAATGAGTTTGAAGATATTACCATCAATTATGAAATTGAGTACTACGGAAAATCGGATTCTGATGATGAATTATGGGAAGGCATATTTGACGAAAACGGTATCTTCCTGAGTAAACGAGTCGTTAAAATAAAAGCCACCGATAATTTAGATTATTAATATGAAATATTTTTTTTTCATTGCATTTGCCTTTTCAACCATAATAGCTGAAGCTCAAAACAATCGATTTATTTTTGGATTCTTCCCTGAAGCCTCCTTAAAATATAATATTTCCGAAAAATACTCCATCACTCACAAAATTGAATCTCAACATGGGGTATTTGATTCTAACCGACTCAATGATGAGCTTGAATACGAACACAGCTTAACCGATTTACAAAGTTTTTTAGGCAGAAGACTCTCCCCATTTGTAAAAGTGGATATTGGCTATCAATACAGGTTGGAAGAAGGAGAAAACACACACAGATCTATCCAGCAAGTATCTATTTTACAGAGGGAATCCTATTTTAGAATAGGACATCGTATCAGAATTGATCAGACTTTTTTTAAAGAAGAACCTCTTTTATTTAGAGCACGCTATCGGTTAAAAGGACAAATTCCACTTCAAGGTCAGGAATTAGATCCAGGTGAAAATTATTTGGCGATTTCCAACGAACTCATCTATATGATTCAAAGCAGCGAAGATGATTTGGAAAACAGATTTGCAGTTGCTTACGGATTCTACTTTGATGATAAAAACAAGTTTGAAGTCGGTCTCGATTACAGAACTGATGATTATCTAGTCGAAGACAGATTTCGACACCGCTTGTGGTTTAAATTCGGATATTATAAATCACTTTAAAATAATTCATGAAAATACTACATACGGCAGACTGGCACATAGGTAAACGCTTGCATAAAACAGATTTATCTCAAGATTTTGACTTATTTGTGAACTGGTTATGTAATTATTTAAGGGAAAACCCTGTAGATGTACTTTTGATTTCTGGTGATGTTTTTGATTTTTCAAACCCCTCCAGCGAGTCAAGAAGTCAGTACTACAAGACGCTTATTAAACTAAAGAACTTCAATCTAAAAATCATCATAACTGGGGGAAATCACGACTCTCCTAGTGTTTTGGAAGCTCCAAAGGAAATTCTGAATCAGTTGGATATTCATGTCATCGGACAAATGCCAGACCAGTTTGAAGACTGTTTGATTCCTGTTTCTTCTGAAAATGAAATCGAACTGATTATTGCAGCCATTCCTTATCTAAGAAGCAGAAATTTACAGCGACAATTTGATGCTGAAAGTTACGAAAACAAGCAGGAAGCCGTCAAAGAAAGCATCGCTTTCCATTTTCAGGAAACCGCCAAACTTGCCAAAGAAAACTATCCGAATTTACCACTGATTGCTATGGGGCATTTATTTGCCACTGGTGCCAGCCTTTCAGAAAGCGAGAGAGATATTCAAATTGGGAATTTGGCTGGTCTGGAGGCTACGCATTTTGGGAATGATTACAATTATATCGCTTTAGGACATATTCATAAGCCTCAACGTTTACAGGCGGAGACTCCGATTTTTTATAGCGGCTCCCCTATTCCACTTTCGTTTAGTGAACGCAAAAATGATAAACGCATTTTAGTTCTGGATACTGAAGCGTCTTTTGAGCCAGAGAGCATTTCGATTCCAAAATTTAGAGATTTGATTTTGATAAAAGGAACTCTGGATGAAATCAAAGTAAAATTAGAAAACATCGAAAACAAGTATCCGTTAAAAACTTTAATTGAAATTGAACTGTATGAAGCTGAATTTTCTGCGACTAAAACTTATGAACTGGAACAAGTCATTGAAGCTTTCGACAAGCAAAATTGCGACATCGTAAAGCATAAAGTCACCTTTAAAAACATGACTGAAGTTGAGCGAGGCGTTTCTACAGTAGAAAGTCAGGTTTCAGATTTCACACCAAAAGAAGTGTTTCAAAAGAAGTTGGAAGGGATAGATGAAACTGAAAATACTAAGCTGGAACTCATGTCCGCTTTTGAAGAAATTCTAGACGAATTGAATAGACCTGAAGAATGAAAATAGAACGTTTGCATTTTAAAAATATCAATTCTCTTAAAGGAGAACACGAAATCAATTTTGATGCATCACCCTTAAATTCTGGTGGATTATTTGCGATTATCGGTCCAACAGGAAGCGGAAAAAGTACACTTTTGGATGCTATTTGTTTGGCACTTTATGCACGAACACCACGAATTTCCAGTGTTACTAAAAGTAAAATTGAACAGGACGGCAGCATCCTGACCAAATACCAAACCGAAGCTTTTGCGAAAGTAAAGTTCTCATGCAATTCGGGAAGCTTTGTGGCTACCTGGTCTATTTCGTCAAAGAAAAAAGGAGGATTAAGAGAATACGACATGGATCTATGGGATGCACAAATTGAAAAATCCTTTAGTGAAAAGAAATCTGAAAATAAAGATGAAATCGAGCGACTAATCGGTTTGTCCTACGATCAATTTGTGAAGTCTGTTTTATTGTCTCAGGGTGAATTTGCCACCCTACTAAAATCTAACGAAAAAGAGCGAAGTGAGCTTTTAGAAAAAATAACCAATACTTCTATTTACAGACAAATTGGAAGAAAAGTTTTTGAAAAATATAATGCACTAAAGTCTAAAATCTCTAGTCAGAAAACCTTGATGGAAGATTTAAGGCTGAAGCTTTTAAGCGAAGAAGACCTTCATCAAAAGCAGAAAAACAAAGTCGAGCTTGAAAAACTTGAGCAAGCACAACAGCTTAAGCTTTCTCGCTATGAAAAAAACTTTGACCAACTCAAAACCAAGGAAAAGCGAGACCTGGAACTCCAAGCTGAATCCAAAAAACTTGAGCAGTACCAACGTGAATTTGAGGATTTTCAAAGGAAAAATGTTGAGAAATTAAGCAAGCACTCTAAAACTTTAGCTTTTGAAGAAGAACTGCTGGAATACAATACCCTAGCAGAAAAAAAGGAAAGTCAGGTTGAAAAAATTGGAAGTTTAGAACAAGAGCAGGCTCAACTTCAGACTCAAATTAAAGATGTGATTAGTAAAGTTCAGGAACTGCTTAAGACTGAAATCGAAGAAAATGAAATTGAGAAAGGCTTAGATGAATTGCTTGCCACCTATCAAAACCTTGAGAGCCAAAAGCAAATAAAGCTCAGTGACTATAAGTCCAAACTCGAAATTCTGAACAGAGAACTGGAAGTTTTGGATTTGAAATTCAAAACACAAACGATACCTGATTTTAGAAGTGAACTTCAGGACAAATTGAAAGTTTCACAAGAGAAAGTTGAAGGTTTTGCCATTCAGCTTGAAGACGATACAAGTTTAGATGAGAGTATCAAGGCTAAAAATCAGTTGTTGAATCAAATCAAGGACGCTAAACATGAGAAAAAATCATTAACTGAATTAGAAGAAAGGTCTGCCAAGCTGAACGATCAAATCAAGTTGGATAAAGAAGCGCTGGCTAAATTTCCAAAACTGATTTCAGAAAAAGAAACAGCTTTCGAAATCCTTGAAAAAGAGGTAAGCCATCTGGAAACTGAAAAGGAAAATCAAAACCTAAAACTAGAGGTTGAAGACCTTAGAAAGCAACTCTTAGAAAACGAGCCTTGCCCGGTTTGTGGATCCAAAAGCCATCCTTATGCGGAACATAAACCAGCACTGGATTCTGAACTGGACAAAACGCTGAAAACTAAGAAAGATGAACTTCAGATGCTTTCCAAAGCTATTGAAACTCTAAAAGCACAGCAAAATCTTAAAACAGAACGAGTTGAAGAACAGGAAGCTGAGTCTGAAAGTTTAAAGCTTAATCTTGCCCAAAGAAAAGAGGCTTTCGCTAAACACTTTGAATTTGTTCTTTCTCAACTCCAAGGAAAAACACTTGCAGATATAGAACTTTCCACAAATCGAGAGATTGAAAACCTTGAAACAACCAAACAGCTTCAGGCAGAAATTCAGGCTTTAAAAAATGCTATAAGTGTGTTGGATGAACTTCATCAGATCAAGGAAGAGGGACGCCAGTTGAAGGCTGAAATGACGGCTTTGTATGCTGGAGAAAATTTGAATGATTTGGTTTCAGAATTGAAGAAAAACTGGATCACTTTAAATTCGAATTTATCCTCAACTAGGAAATCACTAAGCAACGAGAAAGAAAACTTAAGTCGTGTTGAAAGCAAACGGCTACAACTTCAGGCGAACTTAGAGCCTAAAATAAAAGCCAGTGCATTTTCAAGTATTTCTGAAGCCTATTCATCTCGCATGAAGTCGGCAGACTACCAGGCACTAAGCCAACAGCTTAATGAATTAAGCGAACGAATACAAATTCAGAAGGAAAAACTAAAGGGAATCAAAGCTCAGATTGAAGACTTAAAATTTGAATTTTTCACCAACAAAAATGAAGCTGAGCTGGCTATAGCAGACTTATCCAAAACTTTTGAAAACACGAAAAAAGACCTGGAGGAAGTCAAAAGGCAATTGAAGAATAACAGCGACTTGCTCTCGGAACTCAAAAGGATTGAAGAAAGTATTGCAGAGGAACAACAAGCCAACAGAAAATGGGAGATCTTGAATAAATTGATTGGTGATGCTACTGGAACTGAGTTTAATAAATTTGCTCAAGACCTGAGTTTGCAGCGCTTAATCTACCTGGGAAACAAGCGTTTAAAGCACCTGAATGACCGCTACGAGCTGGATCGCTACCTTCCAAATGAAGATAAAGATCAGCTTTATGTGATCGATCATCATATGGGTGGCATGCGCCGATCTGTAAAGACCTTGTCTGGAGGAGAAACCTTTTTGATGAGTTTGGCTTTGGCACTTGGACTGTCTGACTTAGCTTCCAGAAATGTAGAAATCAATAGTTTATTTATCGACGAAGGCTTTGGAACTCTAGATCCTGAAACCCTGGATGTAACTCTGGATACACTAGAAAAACTGCAAGCTGAAAGCAATAAAACCATTGGTATCATAAGCCATGTTAGTACATTGAAAGAGCGGATACAAACTCAGATTGTTCTAGACAGAAACGCTCAAGGATACAGTCAGTTGAAAGTTATTGGCTAAAGTTTAACGCTGAAAAAATTTAAACGAATTTGATAAATTTTGAAGCTCAATCATTAATGTATCGTCAATATAAGTCCATTAAAATTGATATATATTCACAAAAATTAAATAAAACTATATTTTATTGCGAATAATTCATCCTAAGAGCTAATAACAAATTCAATTTCTCATTGAAATTTAGTATATTCGCAAGAGACCTATAAATTGATATAATGCAAGATAAAGTTCAAAAAAAAGAAGATCTTTCTTTTGATGAGTTCAAAAAGCAAGTTCTAGAAGATTATAAAATAGCAGTAACTAGTAGAGAATGTAGTTTACTAGGAAGACGTGAAGTACTTACAGGAAAAGCTAAGTTTGGAATATTTGGTGATGGAAAAGAAGTGCCACAATTGGCATGGGCTAAATCATTTAGAAATGGTGATTTCCGTTCTGGTTACTACAGAGACCAAACATTTATGATGGCAATTGGGAAGCTTACAATTGAACAATTTTTTGCTGGCCTTTATGCAAATACCAATCTTGAAGACGAACCTATGTCTGGGGGTCGCCAAATGGGCGGACATTTTATGACCCACAGTTTGAATGAGGATGGTAGTTGGAAAAATCTAACAGAACAAAAAAATTCTAGTGCAGACATCTCTCCTACTGCTGGACAGATGCCACGTTTATTAGGTCTTGCTCAAGCTTCCAAAATATATAGAAATGTTGATGGTATTGATTCTGAAAAGTTTTCTAAAAATGGAAATGAAATAGCTTGGGGAACAATTGGTAATGCAAGTACAAGTGAAGGCTTATTCTGGGAAACTTTTAATGCAGCTGGTGTTATGCAAGTTCCTATGGTCATAAACGTATGGGATGATGACTATGGTATTTCTGTTCACGCGAGACATCAAACAACAAAAGAGAATATCTCTGAAATTTTAAAAGGTTTTCAAAAAGAAAATAATACAAATGGATATGAAATTCTAGTTGTAAAAGGCTGGGATTATCCTGCACTTATTGAAACTTATGAAAAAGCAGAGAAAATCGCTAGAGAGAAGCATATTCCAGTTATGATACATGTTGTTGAAGTCACTCAGCCTCAAGGTCACTCTACATCTGGTTCTCATGAACGCTATAAAAGCGAAGATAGATTGCAATGGGAAAAAGAACACGATTGCAACACCAAGATGCGAGAGTGGATGATTTCTAATGGTTTCTCTACGGATGAAGAACTTGAGGAATTAGAAAAAAGCATTAAAAAAGAGGTTAGAGATGGAAAGAAAGCTGCGTGGACAGCTTTTGGTAAAACAGCAAAAACTGAGAATAAAACAGTAGTAAAATTACTTACGGATTTAGCAAATTCTTCTGAAAATAAAAATTTCATCTCCTCTTTGGTCAATGAATTAAAAGAAAATGATGAGCCAATTAAATCTGTTATTCTTGCCACCGCAAGAAAAGCTTTGAGATATGTAAGAGGTGAAGAATCTGATGCTAAAGCCAACTTGATCCAGTGGATTAAGAATTTCAGCCAACGCACACAACCTGATTATAGCAGCCATTTGTGGAGTGAATATGATGGTAAAGCCACCAATATAGAAGCCATAGAACCTTCTTATGCTGATGATGCTGAAAACGTAGACGCCAGAGTAATTTTGAGAGATAACTTCGATAAAATCTTTGAAACTCGTCCAGAGACGTTAATTTTTGGTGAAGATGCAGGAGAAATTGGCGATGTAAACCAAGGGCTTGAAGGTCTTCAAGAAAAATATGGCAAATTGAGAGTTGCAGATACTGGAATTCGTGAAGCTACAATTCTTGGTCAAGGTATTGGCATGTCTCTAAGAGGTTTAAGACCAATTGCAGAAATTCAATATTTAGATTATGTATTATATGCTTTGCAAATAATGAGTGATGATCTTGCTACTACAGCTTACAGAACGAAAGGAAAACAAAAATCACCGCTTATAGTAAGAACTCGTGGTCATAGACTTGAAGGTATATGGCATTCCGGTTCACCAATGGGTGGAATTTTGAATTTAATTCGTGGTGTTAATGTTTTGGTTCCTAGAAATATGACAAAGGCCGCAGGTTTTTATAACACAATGCTGGAGAGTGATGAACCTGCCTTGATTGTAGAGTGCTTAAACGGTTACAGACTAAAAGAGAAAAAGCCGAATAATCTAGGAGAGTTTAAAACACCTGTAGGTAAAGTAGAAACAATTAGAGAGGGCAACGACTTAACAATAGTTTCCTACGGTTCTACATTAAGAATTATAGAACAGGCTGCTAAAGATTTATTAGAAGTAGGCATTGATGTGGAAATAATTGATTGTCAATCATTATTACCATTTGATATTCATCATGACATTGTAAAGAGTCTAGAAAAGACAAATAGATTATTAGTTGTTGATGAAGATGTGCCAGGGGGAGCTTCAGCATTCATCTTACAACAAATATTAGATGAACAAAATGGTTATAAATATTTAGACAGCAAACCGCAAACTTTGACAGCTAAAGCTCACCGACCTGCTTATGGTACAGATGGTGATTATTTTTCAAAACCTTCAGCTGAAGATATTTACGAAAAAGCTTACAGTATTTTACGCGAATTCAAACCAGAAGATTATCCAGAATTGATGTAAACACTATCTTAATACAGATCATAAAAAACCTTAGTTGATAAAAAAGCTAAGGTTTTTTTATGTTTTATATAACGATTATAAAACCAAGCAGCTATATTATAAAATATATATTTGAAGATTAACATTCAATTAATCAACAAGTTATGAAAAGAGGACCTTTATTATCGTGGGATATTTATTCTGAATACTTTTTTAAGTTAATTAAAACCCTTAGGAAGAAGCAAGAGGTTGAAAGATTGAACAAATTTCAATCAAAATATCATTGGGATTTCCAAATTGAAGAGACCTTATTTAAAAATGAATATAAGGCCATAGTTATCACTGATAAAAATCAAAACATAATTTGGGTGAATGATGGGTTTAAGGATATGACTGGCTATAGTTTATCTTTTTTAAAAAATAAAAGCCCTAGAATACTTCAGGGAGAAAAAACTTCAAAAGAAGCACTTCAGTATATTAGGACACAAATAAGCCAAGAATGTGTCTGCGAAACTTCTATGGTCAATTATAGAAAAGATGGAAGTGAATATATGTGTGAAATAAAAATATTCCCAATTCAAAATAAAAATAATAGTGTTGAACATTATATTGCTCTAGAGAATGAATCTCTTTTAAACTAGCCTATCGTTTATATTAAATCCAACCTTTGTTAATAGATTCAACTTTAAAAATCAAATAATTGAGTAGCTGAGTAGCATCGTTGATTCTGAGGTATTCAATATTAATAGTTCCCGAAGCAGTTTCTAAGACAATGTCTGCATGCCCATTGTATTGTTGAAATATATTTCTACAGAGTCTAACGGATTGAAGTTTATGTATTTCAATTATTTTATACTTAGTATCCAAAGACCCTTTCCTAACGGAAATAAGATCTGAATTAAATCCTACATTACTCTTTTTAACTTTTAGATAGGAAAGCCAAGATAAGCCCATAAAAACCATAATTAACAACACACCACTTACCAAATTGAAATAAAGAAAATAGGCGACTGCAAAAAGTCCAATCATTATAGCTAGATTTTTATAAAAGTATCTGAAAAAAAGACGGTTTTGAGAATTTACAATCTCATAATTCTGATCGTGAAGTTCTAATTGAAATAACGATTTAAAAAGAGTTTTTAAATTCTCTTTGGACAATCCAACTAAATTAATTTTTTGTTTTTCTGTAACTTGATTCGACGCTGCTTGACTTACGTGAACACTTCGTATTTTAAATAAACTTTTCAGAGGATTGGTCCTGATTTCAAAAATCTGAGTTTTAGTCTTTTTAATGACCTTATTCATTCGCTTGAAGAGACCGTATTCAACTTCATAATTTTGTTGATTTTTAACTATCTTGAGATTAAAGTATTTAAAGACGGTGGTTAAAACCGTAATAAAAAAACCAATGATGAGAATTCCTAAAATTAAGAATGTTGCAAAAGTTATTGTCTCCGGAATCCTGTTTTTAAAATCTTCTTCTAAGTTGAGATCATAGATATTGGTGAGGAAATCCATCACAAAATTATACAAATAGGCAAAAAATGCCAATAACAATCCTACTCCTTTGAACAAATTAGAGCTTACACCTACCTTAAGAAGTGTAATAAAATCTAATTGAAATAATCTTTTTGAATCTTTTGATTCCGTGTTTACGTGATTTGAGGAGTTGATAGAAGAAACTTTTTCCTTTTCATCTATCAACTCTTCATCTCCTTCTACTTTTTTCTTTTCTTCTATAAGCTTGGCTTTGAGTGCATTTGCAAAATCCTTATCAAGAGCTTTTATTTTAATTTCTGCTAGTCCCTCCCCTGCAGTTTCAATCTCAAAACCAACAACATTTAATATTTGTTGAAAAATATTTTGTTGAAGATTGATATTTTGAATTCTTTCGAACGGAATTTCAATGTGACTTAATTTTATTACTCCTTTATCTAGATGAAATGCATCTTCTTGAATTGAGAATTTAAATTTCTTATAAGACAAATAAGAAAAAACAAATTGAAGAATAACTAATAAAGCAAGGCCTATGTAAATGTAGGTTCCATAACTTTCAAATATATTTTTTTGAAAAAATGGTATTGCTAAAAGGTAAATGTTCTGTCGAATTCGTTTAACTAAATCAGTAAAAAAGATAAGAAAAATCCCGTTGATGGATTGTAACCTTGGTATTGAGAAATCAATCTGTGTCATCCTCTACGGTTGTTTTATCAAGAACTTTGGCCTTTAGTTTTTGAGCAGTTAACTTATCTAGACCATTAATTATAAGATCTCCAGACGATGCACCAGCTGTGTAAAGTCTTAGTGTGTAAAGAGAAAATAATCTAGATAATGGACCTTGCTTGATTTCTACGTGTTGTATTCTTTTATAGGGAACAACAGTTTCTGTAAAATAAAAAAAACCTGACTGATAAATCATATCATATTGCCTTACTCCAAACTTTTTTAGAGGAAATCCTTTTTCAATTTCTATTGCCCTTATAATGAAAACAATACTCAATATTCCAAGAATAATGTAAGGTATCCATGAAGGAAACTTATCAAAGAAAAATCCTGAAATTGAAAGAGCGAACAATATTATAAATACAGAAGACTCATTGAGCCAGATAAGTTTTTTGTATCGGTGCTGAATGGGCTCTAATTCTACAGATTTAAAATTAGGCAAATCTGAAATTGGTATTTCTAAGTTTTCAAAATTCATACTAGTAATTAGATTCTACACGCTCACCGTCTTTATATTTACCTACAAAAGCATCCTTAAAGTTAAGTTGTTTTACAACATTCCGAAGCTTTTCTGCCTCTTCTTCTGTCTTAAACACTCCTAAAGTATATAGGTTGAAATCTTTGAAATTTGCATTGTCAACAACACTGTAACTGTCTGAAGATAATTTTGTATTAAATTTCTTAAATGCTCCCAGTTGAACTGCATAAAATTCATTTAATTCTAAAGGATTTGTATACTTAGAAGCCCGTGCTTCTAAATCTAAACCTTGATCTCTATAATTTTCTAAAGTAGATTTTTTTATAACTACTTCGTCATCGGAGATTTTAATTCCTTCATTAAGTCCCAAAAGACCAGGCTGAAATAAAACTGTAAAAAGAAGAGTTAAAAATAACATGCCTAAAATGACAGTTGAAGCTACAAAACTCTTTCTTTGTGATTTTAGATGCTCCTCTGTTTTATAAAGTTTTAAGAGTTCTTGATTTTTTGTTTCAAGTTTGGACTTAGCTTCAGTCTCCTTATTCACGATATCTTGAAGCTCTTTTTCAGTTAGGATTGGCATAGTTTTTTGTTATTTGTTATAATTTGAAAATCTAATTTAGGAAATCCATTTAATATTTTTGAAATTAGGTTTCCTTTTTTCTAAAAATGCATTTCTACCCTCTTTAGCTTCTTCAGTCATGTATGCTAATCGAGTAGCTTCCCCTGCAAAAACCTGTTGACCTACCATACCATCATCGGTTGCATTAAATGCAAACTTTAGCATTTTTATAGAAGTTGGAGATTTTTCTAATATTTCTTGTGCCCATTCATAAGCAGTATCCTCTAACTCATCATGAGTGATAACTGCATTTACCATTCCCATATCAAAAGCGTCTTGCGCACTATAATTTCTACCTAAAAAGAAAATTTCTCTAGCTTTTTTCTGTCCTACCATTTTAGCTAAATACGCAGAGCCATAACCTCCATCAAAACTAGTGACATCTGCATCTGTTTGCTTAAAAATCGCATGTTCTTTACTCGCTAAAGTCAGATCACAAACAACATGTAAAGAGTGCCCGCCACCAACGGCCCATCCAGGAACAACAGCGATGACAACTTTAGGCATAAATCTTATTAATCTTTGCACTTCAAGTATATTAAGTCTTGGAGTGCCATCATCATCTACATACCCTTGGTGACCCCTAGCATTTTGATCTCCTCCACTACAAAAAGCATACTTATCATCTTTTGGAGATGGACCTTCTCCGGAAAATAAAACCACTCCAATATTAGGGTCTTCTCTCGCATCCAAAAATGCTTCGAAAAGTTCGCCTACTGTTTTAGGTCGAAATGCATTTCTTACTTCTGGTCTGTTGAAAGCTATTCTTGCCACTCCTCCACTTTTCTTGTAAGTAATATCAGTATACTCTTTTACCGTTTTCCAGTTCATCTGTAGTTTTTTTAATTTGAAAGTATTTTTTTATTCTCTGAATGGTATTCTAAATCTTTAAAGACAAATTTATCCTTTTCTTCCTTATAAACCGAACATTCGTCAATTGGTCCTACGTACAAATGCAAACTCAAAGATCTACCATCATTCAAGTTATGTAAAGAGTGGTAACCAAGTGCATCATTCATATAAGACAATTTATCCTGAGTCATTTTTACATCTGCAGTTAGTTTGAGATCTCCGCTTTCCTCTATATATCTTTTTTCCCTAAGCTTTCCTTTCGCGAGGTAAACCCAACATTCTTCTCCATTATGACAATGTATAGGAGTTTGTTGACCTTCTTCCCAACACAAAAGTAAAAGCTCAAAATCGTCAGTTCTATGTACGCAGTTTCTCGTGTAGTTCTCTTCAGACCAAAATGCAAAAGGAAGCAATTCTTCATCTGATATGGATAAATTTCTTGCTATGTCAAAATAATCCTGACCTTCACATTCTGGCAAAACTTCTAAAAGTTTCTTTAAAGATTTTATGTTTTCTTTAGAGTCCATTGTTTTTAATTATTTTTATCAAATACATTTCTATCGAAGAATAGTAAATATAAATTTCAAATAAGGCTTATGCAAGCAGACCTTGAACTATTTCAGAAACTTTCTAAAAAACTTATAGCTCATGAGGAAAAAACCGGCGTCGTAAAACCTATAAAAGCTGAAAAGTTATTAAACATACTTGACCTTGATGTAAGTAATAATGGATTAAAAAGAGAAGAACTGGAATCTCTTCTAGAAGAGGTTGTATTAAGTACACCAAGAACGTCTACCAAATTATTTTTCAACCAGTTATTCGGTGGAAGGAATAACAAAGGTACACTTGGAGAATTACTTGCTGTAATGCTTAATAATAGCATGTATACTTATAAAGTTGGTGGACCACAAGTGGGTATCGAAAAAGTCATAATTTCAAAAGTTTGCCAAATGCTAAACTTTGGAAAAAATGCTGACGGTACATTCCCTCCAGGTGGATCCATGAGTAACTTTATGGCAATGCTAATGGCAAGGGATGCTTATGATAGAGATATAAAATTTAATGGTGTTTCTGAAAAGATGATCATTTACACATCTTCAGCATCTCATTATTCTATCACTAAAAATGCGATGTTTGGAGGAATAGGGATAAACCAAATTAGAAAAATTGAAGTTGACCAATTTGGTAAAATGATCCCTGAAGCTCTTCAAAATCAAATTGAAACTGATTTAAAAGCAGGCTTAAAACCTTTCTTTGTGAATGCCACTGCAGGAACAACAGTTTTGGGGTCTTTTGACGATATAAACAAAATCCATAATGTCACCAAAAATTACAGGGGTTTGTGGTTACATGTTGATGGAGCATATTGTGGCTCAGTTATTTTCAGCAAATCCTACAAACATCTTGTTGATGGTGTTGAAAAAGCTGACTCTTTTAGCTTTAATGCCCACAAAATGCTGAATGTACCTTTAAGTTGTTCAATCATAATTACAAAAGAAAAACATAATCTGAAACATAGTTTTGCTTGTGAAGCAGATTATTTATATCAAACTGATGGTGATGAGTACAATCTTGGAAAAACTTCACTACAGTGTGGAAGACGTAATGATGCTCTTAAATTTTGGACCTTATGGAAATCTGTTGGAACCGAAGGTCTTGAGCGTATGGTGGATCGTCAATTTCAATTAGCTGAAACTGCTCGCAATTATGTAAATAATCATCCAGATTACGAACTTTATTCTTATGGAGACTCTATTTCTATTTGTTTCAACTATAAAAATGTTGATCCAAAAGATTTATGTAATTCTTTATATGAAGACGGAAAATTAATGGTTGGGTATGGTGAATTTCAAGGAAA
The DNA here is from genome assembly GCF_042677225.1 of Psychroflexus salinarum. Taxonomy (NCBI): domain Bacteria; kingdom Pseudomonadati; phylum Bacteroidota; class Flavobacteriia; order Flavobacteriales; family Flavobacteriaceae; genus Psychroflexus; species Psychroflexus salinarum. The sequence goes on along the minus strand of NZ_JBHTIV010000013.1, from coordinate 233,033 downwards.
AATATTTGTTAGATTAGTAACCATCAATTCAAATAATGAAGCAGATGATATATTAAACTTTTTTAAAGTTCTTGAGGCCTATGTTGAAGAGAAAGAATCTGAACTAGTTACAATTTAATCTGTTCCATCATTTTTTCTACAATTTTGTAAGTAGCTGGACAGATTTCAACATTTTTTAAAGTAAGATTTGAAATTTGTTGAAATTTCTTGCGGTCTGTATGTGGAAATTCGGAACAAGCCTTGGGTCTTACTTTATAAATTGAACAGTAATTATCAGCACCTAAAAATGGGCAGGGAACACTTTTTAAAACATAATCATTTTCCTCATCAATTCTAAGGTAGTTATCGATAAATACGGAAGGCTTCATCCTGAAGTGCTTTGCAATTCTTTCGATATCTCTATTGGTAAACAATGGTCCAGTAGTTTTACAACAATTGGCACAGGTTAAACAGTCTATTTCTTCAAAAGTTTCATCATGCAATTTCTGCATGGTCTGATCAAGGTGTTTTGGAGGTCGTTTTTTGAGGCGCTTAAAGAAATCTTTGTGTGTTTTATGTTTATCTTTGGCAAGACTCGGCAAGTCATTTAAAAATTCTTCCATTTTACAAATATAAAATCTACAATTTGAATCCTAAGTCTTCCTCCAAAGATATATTTGGTTTAGCTTTAGAAAGCTATTACACAAATAAAGACAAAACGCCCATCAAAGTTCATAATAAAGATTTTTATGATGATGAAATTCCTGTTGAATATCTTTTCAGAAATTATGAAGAAATGCCGTTACTGGAGCAAATAGCAATTGATTTATGTGAAGGTAAAGTTTTGGATGTAGGCTGTTGCGCAGGAAGTCATAGCATAGAATTAACAGCAAGAGGACTTGAAGTTCAACCTATTGACATTTCTCCTAGAAGTATTAAAATTTGTAATAAAAGAGGTTTGAAAGAAGCTATATCATTGGATTTCTTTGAATTGGATAACAAAAAATTCGATACTATATTACTGTTGATGAATGGCATTGGTATCGCTCAATCTATCGATAATTTACCTGTCTTTTTCAAAAAATTAAAAGATTTAATGCATCAAAATAGTCAGGTTTTACTTGACTCGTCAGATTTAATTTTTTTATACGAGGATGAATTAACTGAAGAAGATAATTATTACGGTGAATTGACTTATGAAATCAGTTATAAGCAATCAATTTCAGATGCATTTCCTTGGTTATATCTTGATTTTGATTTATTAAAAAAAGAAGCCTCTAAAAGAGGCTTCTTGTGTGAGCTTATGTACAGTGATGAACATTATGGCTTTTTAGCAAAGCTTCAGCTTAGTTAAGTTGAAACACTTTTTCTCCATCAATATATGTGAATAATACCTTAGTTTTAGGAATCTTTGACTCCTCAACTTCCATAGGATCTTGATTCAAAATAACAAAATCAGCAAATTTTCCAACTTCTAAACTTCCTTTTTCGTCGTCTTCAAAATTGGAATATGCAGCCCAGATTGTCATCCCTCTCAAAGTTTCTTCTCTAGATAATTTTTCATCAGGATTAAAACCATCCTTAGGATAATTTTCAAGGTCTTTTCTAGCTACAGCAGCATAAAAAGTTAAAAATGGATTTACTTTTTCTATCGGAAAATCTGTCCCTAAAGCAACTTTACCAGCCCTTTGAAGCAAAGTTTGATAAGCGTAGGCATATTGGACTCTTTCAGCTCCTAATCTATCCTCCGCCCAGTACATGTCACTAGTTGCATGAGTTGGCTGCACAGACGGTATAATGTTCTCACCGTCATAATAGTTGAAGTCAGAATCATCCATTACTTGCGCGTGCTCTACTCTCCAGCGTCTATTTGAATCTTCTTTTAATAGCTTATCATAAGTTTTCAAAACAACATAGTTTGCAGAATCCCCAATTGCATGGGTATTCATTTGAAATTCTGAATCATGGAGACGTTCAGCAAGTGTTTGAAAATCATCAAGATCTATAATCATGCTTCCAAAATGATTTTCCAAATCTGAATAAGGTTCTTTTAAAGCTGCACCTCTAGAACCTAAAGCTCCATCTGCATAAACTTTCACAGACCTTACATTTAATCTATCTGTTTTCAAGATTCCTGACTTGAGGAATTCATTAATATTTTCTTCATTATTACTTAACATGGCATAAATTCTCATTTTGAGCTCACCACTTTTTTGCAATTCGTCTATAAGGTGAATTACATCAGAATTAAGTCCTGCATCAACCAAGCTTGTCAATCCAAGAGAAATTGCTATTTCTTCTGCAGATTGTAAAGCTTTTGTTTGAGCTTCTTTATCGATATCAGGGAAAGTTGCTCTTACAGTCGCCATAGGATTATCAATTAATATACCTGTAAGCTTTCCATTTTTCTTCTGAATTTCTCCACCAAAAATTTCAGTCGACTCGTTTATTTCTGCAATGTCAAGAGCAGATTGATTAACAATCATAGCATGGCCATCAACTCTAGTTAAAGCTACCGGAACGTCTGGAAATAATATGTCTAGTGTATCTTTTGTAGGAAACTCTTTAGTTTTCCAGTCGTTTTGATCCCAACCTCTTCCTATTATATATTTAGTTTCTGGATATTTTTTTTGAAACTCTTGAAGTCTTACGATTACTTCAGCATAACTTTGAGTACCATCAAGATCTACTCTACTCAATTTCAATCCTAAATTGTAAAGATGAGCATGAGCATCGATAAGTCCAGGAAGAACTGTTTTTCCATCAACATCTAGAACTTCTTCTGCAGAATACTTATTAGTTAATTCTGAAGAAGTCCCTACTTCGATAATTTTCCCATCAGAAATAGCAAAAGCTTCTGCGATAGAAAATTCATCGTCTACTGTGTATGCTTTTGCATTGGTGACAAGCAAGTCTGCTTGTTCTTTGGTGTTACAACTAACAACAATTAAATTCAGAATAAAAAAAAGAACTACAACTAAATATTTCATGTAAATAAATTTGCAATGGATTGATAAATTTCTTCTCTAATAGCTGCATTACCACTAGCAGCAAGTATTATGGAAACTAGTAGACCTATCATGGCATAAAGAAAATCTTTTCCAATCATAAATGTCGCTTTCTTTTTGTGCTTGTTTCCTTTTTTCTTTCGAGATAAACTTATAGCGATCTCTCTTCCTCCAATAATTCCTAAGAAGACCCAAGTGGTACTCATAGGAACCGTTGAAATAAACAGTTTATATATAAGTAAAATAACGTAAGATAAATCGATTAGTGTTGCAGCACGAATATCAGATACTCGAGTTTTTTCACTTACTACTCCTTGAATTCTATCCCCTCTTAAGTAAAAGAGTAAGCCTAATCCGAAAAAAATAGTCAATGCAAATATAGAAAACTGCATGACACTTTGTTCTCTAGGTAAGTAAACTGCGATGTTTGCTCCATCTTGCATCACCCAAGTGGCCCAAAGTGATCCACTGACAATCCATTGTACTGCAACCCAGTAATTGCTATGTTTTCTACTTTTAAAATATTTTCTAATAGTATTGTAAGATAAATACCAAACTAAAAAGGATATAACAAAAGCAAGTAAGTAACCAGACCAACTTTTGAGTATAACCGAGGTGATTCCTGAAGTATCAGCACTAAATACACTAAGTAAAAGAAATGTCGTTGATACAGGCATTTTCAATCTAGTCAGTATAAGTAGGACTAGCGGTGCAATAACTTGAAAAAAAGTGAATTTATCCGGATGTGGATAATCTGTCGAGCCGTCTGGGTTTGTAAGTCTTTGGTAGGTGACATCTCCATCAAAATAAATAAAACTAAAAGTGACTGTAGCTAAAAATATACCTCCAATAAATAGCCATAAAATCCACCATTTATTTGCTTTATTACTTTCTATAAATGTACCAAGAGATTGGATACTATCATTGGCAACGGCTGCATATGCAGCAAAAAAGAAGCCAATCCACATAGCGAGATTGGCGTTTGTTGTTGAGGTAGCGGCTATAATTATTCCAACTACTACTATTATTAAAAATGTCTTTTCCTCAGAAAGAAAATCAAGTATATTTAAGTAAGGACGATCCCGGTCGTAGCGCTTAAATTTTTTAGCCATTTGAAAGTGTTATTTCTGCATTCATTTGTCGCAAATCTACTTAAATAATGTTTTCTAATGTTTCCTTTTCGTTAAGATAATTAAGAAAATGTTTACCAGTCAAATTGATAAATCAAACCTCCTAAAATCTGTAAACCTTGTACCTCATAATTTTGCCAGCGATTATACGAATTGTTTAAAAGATTATTCGCATTAACAAATGCAGAAAGTCTTGGAATTATTTTATATTCTACGGATGCGTTCAAATCCAAATATCCATCTACAGTATTTACGCTCATATCATTAGGAACTGGCACACCATCTAGTCGAATAGCTGTACTTTCTACAGCATCTTTCCGTTCTCCAACATAAAACAGCGATGCAGAAAAACTCCAGTTTTTTGTGAAGTTGTAATTGGCATATGATTCTAATTCAACCTCAGGTAAGTTCCATGCTTCTTGACCTTGTTCTGTTGAAAAGTTAGAATACTTACCAAAAAAACCTAAAGTTAAATCACTTTCAATTTGATAAGATAAGTCGGCAGAAATAGAAAATATATCTAAATCATTATAAGTTACATCAAAAGAATTTAGATAATCAAAGTTTCTTTTGGTAGGGGCAACAGAGTTGTTTTCTAAATCTGGATTTGCTCTAAAAAAAGCAAAATCATTCGTACTAGAGTACCTTGCCTTTGCTGAAAGAGACAAGTTATCTAGCAATTTTGAAGAAAAACCTGCATAAGCATTATATTTATTATCACTGGGTTTAATTAACAGCGTTGGAGAGACAAAAGGGTTATTATTACTAAAGTTTTCAAAAGAGTTCATTTCTAAATCTCCACCAAGTCCAACATTTATTTTGATCGAATTATTGTTTAAGAAAAATTCAGCATCTACATCTGGATAAAAGAAAACTTCGCTTGAGCTTTCTTCAAAATCATTAAAGAATACTGCTTTTGCACCAAGTTTTAGACTCAAATTTTCATAATCTAAATCTATAAAAGGATTTAAGCCAGCCTGAAACTGTTGAAAATTAACTTCATTCAAATCATAGAAGGACGTATCAAAAACTCCATTCAAAATACTAAAATCGCCTTTAAGAGATAAAGTCTGGTATCTTACAGGGATCTCCAATAAGGACTCAATATTCAAAAATTGCTCAGAACTATTATAATCATCAGAAAAGTTTTGAACATTAAGCTTTGCTTCTTTAAGGATATTATCGTAAAATAAAATCTCTCCAAAAGCTTCTAACTTAGTGTAGGTTTGTAACGGTTCAATAGAATTAACCTCCTCTTGAGTCAAGCTAGATGTATAAGTTTCTGGAAGACCGTAGTAGTTAATTTCTCTATGATTCAAGTCAATTCCAGTGTTCCATTCGAAATAACGGTCTTTGGATGTCAGTTTTATATCCAGAGAAGTGTCGGAAAAATCATCATCCAAAACTACATCATCAATTCCTCCTTGAGAAGATAAATGTAAAAATCCAATATCAATGCTTCTTACATTATTTAACTCGAAATTACTGTAAAAGTCTGCTTGTATAGTAGAATAATTTCCTGCTCCAAAACGTGCATAATTTTCATAGAGCTTTTGAGGTGCAGACATTCTCACCCCAGAAGCAGTTCCTTTTGCTGGAGTAAATGTTGAAGCAACAGGAACATCAATAAATGAATAGGATACTGGTTGTCTTGTTTGTTTTATTGTATCTTTTTCACTTGGTTTTTGTTTGATTTTAAACGCATCATTAACAGTAGGTGAATACTGTTTAATAATAATCAATTTATCTGTGCTGATTGTATCTCTCTGTGCAGTCCCATTAAAACTCATGGAAATACCAAACAAAAGAAGAATAAAATACTTTTGGCTTTGATTCATTTTAATTATAATTAGTCAATACAAATAACGGTATCTTTAGAACATTAATAACTGTTTAGGAATGAATTTTATTTCATTGCTTGTCCAAATTTAATAAACATGAACATGAAGGAAAATGATATTATAGAATTACTTAAGTCACAAGACGAATTTTTGAAAACTACATCTAAAACTTCAGTTGAAAATCGCATTTCAATTTTGAAAAAATTGAAAGCTAGTATTAAAGCTCACGAACAAGGTATAGTTGATGCGATTTATAAAGATTTTCAAAAGCCAGAGTTTGAAGTGTTAACAACCGAGCTGTTTGTTGTTTACAAAGAATTAAACTTGTTTATCAAGAATTTAAAAAAATGGTCCAAGCCAAAATCAGTTTCATCTGCCTGGCTCAATTTCCCTTCTTCAGATAAAATCCACTACGTGCCCTGGGGGAAAGTTTTGGTAATCGCTCCCTGGAATTATCCATTTCAACTCGCCATAACACCAGCAATTGGTGCAATAGCCACTGGAAATACAGTTGTTCTAAAGCCTTCTGAGCACGCATCTTACACAGCAGGTGTTCTCGTTAAGATTTTTAATGAAGTTTTTGAAGATCAACAAGCAAAGATTATAACGGGTGCTGTTGAAACTGCAAAAATACTTCTTGAACAGAAATGGGATTACGTCTTTTTTACGGGTAGCGTACCTGTGGGAAGAATTGTTTCTGAGCAGATTGCGAAACATATGACACCTCATACATTAGAGCTTGGTGGTAAAAACCCGTGTATTGTTGATTCTACTGCAAAAATTGACGTAACCGCTAAAAGAATATGCTGGGGGAAATTTTTAAATGCTGGCCAGACTTGCATAGCTCCAGATTATCTTATAATTGACTCAAAAATTAAAGATGAGTTTCAGAAAAAACTTATCTCATCTCTGAAGGAGTTTTACTCTGAAACTTCATATAAAGATTACACCAGGTTGATTCATGACTCCCATTTCGAAAAACTTACAGGATTTCTCAAGGATCAAAACATTATTTATGGAGGAGAATCTGATGCTGAAACAAATTTCTTAGCACCAACTTTGGTTGATTCTCCAGATTTATCATCACCACTTATGAATGAAGAGATCTTCGGGCCTATTCTACCTCTTTACTCCTACTCCACTTTTGATGAGCTGGAAGAGATGATAACGTCTTTTGAAAAACCTTTATCGCTTTATGTCTTCAGTGAAAGAAAAGATTTTGTTAAACAAGTCAACGAAAAATTTGATTTTGGAGGCGGTGTTATAAACGACACTATTGTACATTTCGTGAATGACAAACTGCCTTTTGGAGGCGTTGGAGCAAGCGGTGTGGGCAACTATCACGGAAGAGCATCTTTTAACACATTTACAAGACAAAAACCAATTGTGAATCGTAAAACTTGGCTGGATATACCAATAAAATATCCACCATACAACCGAGTAAATTCTTTTAAATCTTTTCTGAATTTATTTCGATAAGGTTAAATTTGAATTTTGATTTTACTTTCATCTGAGATATTAAGTTTATGGCTTTTTCGGATAACTGAAGAATACGAGGATAACCTCCAGTTACTTGAGCATCTCTCATGAGAACCAACATTTTACCTTCGGGTGTATATTGAATAGTACCAGGCAAAACTGGGCCTGTTACAATCTCCTCTAGCTTATTTTCTAAACGTTCCTGGATCTCATAAGCCATTCGATTAAGTGAAGTTGAAAGTGAAAACTCAGCATTCAGTAATTGATACTGTAGAGTTTGACTTAGCTTATGAAATTCTGGACCTTTAAAAACATCTAAGAATAGATTTTTATAATAATCGATATTTAGTTTTGGACAGTCTCCCCCACTTTCTCCATCAAAAGTTTTATAGTCAATTTTGTCGTTTTTTTGAAGTTGATACTGAGTCAAAGCCTTATAAAAACTTTTACTTCCCAAAAAAGTACTCGACTCAAAGCCATCTTTTACCGAAATATATCCCCAATTTCCTTCAGTTAATTGTTTGATGGTTAATTGATCACCGCTATTAATCTTTATAATAGATTTCGTTTCAATTTTTTTATCATTCAAAAGTATTACTCCTCCCAAGACAGCTACGCAAATAAAAATAGGAGAGTCAAATTCGAGCTTCAATCCTTGTTGATAAAACTCTATACAAGCAGAATTTTCTTTATTTTCCAAAACCTGATTAGCAAATCTATAGAGATGTAAATCCATAGCTCCAGAGATAGGAATACCCTGAGGCATTCCTTCACTGCGTCCTTCATCTTGAATTGTGGCATAAAGCCCAGATTGCTTAACAATTACACTCATATTACCACTTGTTATAATTTGTTTGGGATTGAATATACTCAAATTCATCTTTTGAAATACGCTCAAATTGAATTCTATCTCCTGCTTGCAAAAAACATAATTGCTCTGAATGATTTTTATTAAATAATTGAATTGGACTCCTTCCAATAATTTGCCAGCCACCGGGAGAATCTATTGGATAAATTCCAGTTTGCTTGTCGGCAATTCCAACAGATCCAGCTAGAATTTGTCTTCGTGGTTTTGATTTTCTTCTATAAAAAAGTAAAGAATCCAAGCCTCCTAAATATGGAAATCCAGGAAGAAAACCAATAAAAAAAACAGTATAAATTACTTCTGAGTGTTTCTTGATTATTTGATCAATTGATAAGTCCAAATTTTCTGAAAGTAATTCTAAGTCCCATCCATAATCCAGATCATAACAGACTGGTATTTTTTTAATTTGTAATTTCAAATTATTACCTATATTAACATCTGAGATTTTCTCTAAAATTCTTTTTTTAACGTCATAGAAATTATTTATAGTAAATTTGTAAATAATTAATAATGAGTTATATGTATTGATTATTTGAAGTACTTGTTCATGACTATCCGTTGATAATTCTTTTTTTAAATTAAGAAGATAACTTAAAAGGTTTTGATCATTTTTTTCATCAAATTCAACAAGAATTGATGTCTCATTAATTTGAAAAATACGTGATTTATGAGTCATAATTCTCTCCTATTTTAATTCTATTTTCAATGAGTTTTGCTTTCAGAACTTCAAGAATTTTTAGTGCATTAGCTGTATCACTATGTACACAAATAGTATCAAATTCATGCTTAATTATTTCACCAGATAAAGACAAAACTTCTTGATTATGAACCATCGATAAAACTCTTTTGGAAATTAAATCTGGATCATTTAATACTGCTCCGTTTTCATCTCTAGAGACCAAACTCAAATCATTTTGATATGCTCGATCTGCAAAACCTTCCAGCCATAGTGTAATAGATTCTGGAATTTTGGAAGAGAATTTCACAAAAGGAGGAGTAAATAAAATCAGATCTAAATTTCTTTCAGCAACTACCTCTAAAATTAAATTAGTGATTGTTTGACTTTTACGCATGTCATTGTAAAGCGCTCCATGAGGTTTAATATGGTGAAGCTTCACTTCATTGGCTTTACAAGTCATCTCAACCAAGTCAATTTGTTGATGCAAGTGATTTTTTAAGTCATTCTCAGTTATGTCAATTGACTTTCGTCCAAAGTTTTCAAAATCTGGATAAGATGGATGAGCACCAATATTAACGTTATGTGTTTTAGCCAAATTTACGGCGTTTTCAACAGATTTCTTATCTCCAAAATGACCACCACAAGCAATGTTACAAGATGAAATAAGAGGCATAATATCAGCATCAAACTTACCACCTTCTCCGAGATCACAATTTATATCGATAGTTTTATTCATATCGAAATATATGGAATGATGAGAACTTTGGAAACTTTATAGACTTAATCTTAAGTGAAATCAACCTAACCAGCCATCTCGATCCAGACTTCTATACTGAATGGCTTCAGAGATATGAGCTCCCTGAATTTCTGGTGAAGCTTCAAGATCAGCAATAGTTCGTGATACTTTTAAGATTCTATCATAAGCTCTAGCAGACAAATTGAGCCGTTCCATTGCTGTTTTCAAAAGTGTTTTAGAAGATTCTTCTAGCTTACAGAATTGTTTGATATGCTTTACATTCATCTGAGCATTGTAATGTACATTTTCAAAATTTTTAAATCTATCTGTTTGAAACTCTCTCGCTTTAGTAACGCGTTTTCTAATTTCTACACTACTTTCTCCTTTACGTTCATCACTCAGTTTATCAAAAGGAACTGGGGTTACTTCTATATGGATATCTATTCTATCCAATAAAGGACCACTTATTTTTCCTAAATAGCGTTGCATTTCGGCTGGAGAAGAGGTTACAGGAGCGTCGGGATCGTTAAAATATCCTCCAGGACTTGGATTCATACTCGCAACTAACATAAAACTCGATGGATAAGTTACAGTAAATTTCGCCCTTGAAATAGTAACTTCTCTATCTTCTAGAGGCTGACGCATAACCTCTAGCACCGTACGTTTAAACTCTGGCAACTCATCCAAAAATAATATGCCATTATGGGCTAAAGAGATTTCACCTGGCTGTGGATAAGCTCCTCCACCCACTAAAGCCACATCCGAAATCGTATGATGTGGACTTCTAAACGGCCGCTCTGCCATCAGACCGACATTTTCTTTTACTCTACCCACCACCGAATGGATTTTGGTAGTCTCTAAAGCTTCATGCAAACTCATAGGCGGCAAAATACTTGGAAGACGTTTTGCCAACATGGTTTTACCTGAGCCTGGAGGACCCACCATTATAATATTATGTCCACCTGCAGCAGCAATTTCCATACATCGCTTGATGGATTCCTGACCCTTAACATCTGCAAAATCGAATTCTGGATGAGCTAAATTGTTATAAAATATTTCTCTTGTATTTATTTTGGTAGGTTCTAGAGGTTCATCTTTATCAAAAAAACTGATGACTTCACTTATACTTTCGATTCCATAAACATCAAGATTATCAACAATTGCAGCCTCCTTTGCATTTTGTTTTGGCAGAATGAATCCTTTAAAACCTTCTTGCCTGGCCTTTATAGCTATTGGCAAGGCTCCCTTTATAGGTTGTAAACTACCATCGAGAGACAATTCTCCCATGATAATGTATTTATCGATTTCATCGGATTTTATTTGATTGGAAGCTGAAAGAATACCAAGAGCTAAAGTTAAATCGTACGCAGAACCCTCTTTTCGCATATCTGCTGGAGCCATATTGACAATGATTTTCTTTCCTGGAAATTTAAAACCATTGTTTTTTAAAGCTGCCTGAATTCTAAAACTACTTTCTCGAATGGCATTATCTGGTAAGCCTACTAGATGGTAGCCAATACCTTTTTCCATATTGATTTCAATAGTAATAATTTCAGCATCAACACCAAAAACTGAACTTCCAAAAACTTTTACAAGCATAATAAATTGATTAGTGGTTAGTTAATCTAAAAATATACTTTTTCCTTTAAAGTTGATGAAAATCAAAACTTAATTCAATTGTTTGAGCATTTTAAACTAAAAACCCCGAAATAAATTCGAGGTTTTTAGTTTAAAATAATAAAATCAATGTTAAGACTTGTAATATTTCAATAATTCTGTGGTTGAAGAATCATGCTGATTCTCTATTTGGCTAGACTCGATGTCCTTCAATGTATTTTTCGCCAGTTGCTTTCCTAGCTCCACACCCCATTGATCATAACTAAATATATTCCAAATCACTCCTTGCACAAAAATTTTATGCTCATACATAGAAACCAATTTACCTAAGGATCTAGGAGTTAATTCATCTATCAAAATCGAAGTTGTAGGTTTATTTCCATCGAAGACTTTGAAAGGTAGCAATTTTTGAATCTCTTCAACACTTAAGCCATTGTTTTCAAGCTCTTTATGAACTTCCTCTTTAGATTTACCTTTCATCAAGGCTTCAGTTTGGGCAAAATAATTAGCCATCAAGATATCGTGATGTTTAGAATTGCCGTGCAGCGAATTTTTAAAACCGATAAAATCTGAAGGAATTAATTTGGTTCCCTGATGAATCAATTGAAAAAAGGCATGCTGAGAATTGGTCCCCGGCTCACCCCAAACAATAGTTCCTGTCTGATAATTCACTTTTACACCAGCTCTGTCTACACTTTTCCCGTTACTCTCCATAGAGGCTTGCTGAAGATAAGGTGCTAATTTTTGAAGATATTGAGTATAAGGAATAATAGCTTCGCTTTCTGCTCCTAGAAAATTGTTATACCAAATTCCAAGTAAAGCTAGTACAACAGGTATATTATTATCAAATTCAGAAGTTTTGAAATGTGTGTCCATGTCTTCCGCCCCATCCAATAAGTCTTGAAATTTTTTAGAGCCCAAACTCACAGCTATAGAAAGTCCAGCAGCACTCCATAATGAAAAACGACCTCCAACCCAATCGTACATTGGGAAAATATTTTCTTTAGCGATACCAAAATCTTCAACTGCAGAAATGTTTGTAGAAACAGCTACAAAATTATGTTTTACATCAGCTTTGGTAGCTGATTTCAAGAACCAATCTCTAACAGTATTTGCATTGGTCAAAGTTTCTTGAGTGGTAAACGATTTAGAAACAATCAGAAACAAAGTGGTTTCTGGATTGAGATGTTTTAAGGTTTCAGAAACGTGGTCACCATCAACATTTGAAATAAAGTGAGGTGTAATATCTTCTTGATAGTACGCTAAAGCATCTACAATCATCTGAGGCCCTAAATCTGAACCTCCTATACCAATGTTGACAACATCTGTAAATTTCTTTCCAGTATATGATTTTCGCTCACCAGAATTAACCTGATCTGAAAAAGATTTAATTTTAGTCAGCACGGACTGAACATCTTCAAAAACCTCTTTACCTTCAACTTTTGCAGAATTAGTTTTAGAAGTTCTTAAAGCGGTATGTAAAACTGATCTTCCTTCAGTTTCATTGATTTTATCACCGGCAAAATAACTTTTGATAGCATTTTTTAAATCTGCTTCACCGGCAAGATTTATCAATTGTTCGAAAACTTCTTCGTTAAGTAAGTTTTTAGAAAAATCAACTAAAAAGTCTTTATTTTGGATTGAAAACTCTTGAAAACGTTTTGAATTCGATTCAAATAAAGCGTTTAGCTTAAATTCATTTTTGGAAAGAGATTCAAGTTCTTTCCAAGATTTAAAATTAACAGGTGAAAGGGTTTGTAAAGACATCTAGTTTACTTTTAAAACGTTTTTTTTATAATGTTCTATAAGACCATCAATAGGTCTTCTTATGATGTTACCAATATCTAGGTGGTAGCGTTTAGCAACATCTCTTATGATATCTTCAGAAAAGAAGGCTATTGAACCAATAAAGTGAATAGGAACATTTTGAGCTTGCTTAAAACACATGACCCGACGTTCAATAAACTTCTCTATACCTTCATATATCAGTTTATAAAAATATCCATTTCGCTCTTCAGATGTAAAAATAAATTCAGCAAAAGAAGCTAAATACGTATTGGGATTATCTTCTTTGTAGACGTTCCTTTTGATTGTGTCGGCGTCTAAATTGTAGCGTTTAGAAAATTCACGACTCATATCATCACCCATAAATTTATAGTAATAATCTCTTATCAGCCGTTTTCCAAAGTAATTTCCACTGGCTTCATCCATTAGCACATAGCCAAGAGACTCTATTTCCATATGAACTTTTTTACCATCAAAAAAACAAGAATTAGATCCAGTTCCCAAAATGCAAACAATTCCAGGTTCTGTTGTAGCGGCAAGAGCTGCTGCCACCATATCTTCTTCCACATTAATTTCTGCATCCTTGAAAAAATCCTTCAAAATGAGTTCAAGATTTTTTACAGGTGTTGGTGTTCCACATCCTGCTCCAAAAAAGTCAACCCGAGTTACTTTCGAAATTATCTTCTTAAGATCTTCATTCTCCTCTATACGAGATTTTAAAGTTTCCGGTTTAAAAACTGCAGGATTCAAACCTTTAGTCCTCGTTTTCAACTCTACTTCTCCTTTGTCGTTTAATAGAATCCAATCGCATTTTGTCGAACCACCATCTGCTATGATAATCATATAAATAAGTTTAGATTAAAATAAAAAAAGCTTATTCCATCAGTTGAAATAAGCTTTTAAAATAGATTTGTATTTATAATTTAGCTACATGTAAAGCTAAATCTACAAGTTTAGCAGAGTAACCGTATTCGTTATCATACCAAGCTACTAACTTGAAGAAATTATCATTTAAGGCTATTCCAGCATTAGCATCAAAATTTGATGTAGCTGCTTCTGAAACAAAGTCTTGAGAAACAACCTCATCTTCATAATAAGCTAAAACACCTTTCATTGGACCATCAGCAGCAGCTTTCATAGCAGCTTTAACTTCCTCATATGTAGCAGATTTTTCAGTTCTTACAGTTAAATCTACTACAGATACGTTAGCTGTTGGCACTCTAAAAGCCATACCTGTTAATTTACCTTCTACTTCTTTGATCACCTTACCTACAGCTACAGCTGCACCAGTACTCGTTGGAATAATGTTATTGATAGCACTTCTGCCGATTCTGTAATTTTTTGCAGAAGGAGAATCTACTGTAAATTGAGTTGAAGTTGCTGCGTGAATTGTAGTCATAAGACCTTCAACAATTCCAAAGTTATCGTTGATAACTTTTGTCATGGGAGCAAGACAGTTTGTTGTACAGGATGCATTAGAAACAACCGTATCTTCTGCTTTAACATCATTTTCATTTACTCCCATCACAAACATTGGAGCAGTTTTAGATGGTGCAGAAATCACTACTTTCTTAGCACCTGCGTCTATATGTGCAGATGCATTATCTTTTTCTTTAAAGATACCTGTACAATCCATTATAACCTCAGCTCCTACTTCGTTCCATTTTAGTTGTTTAGGATCTTTCTCAGCAGTAATTCTGATTGATTTTCCGTCAACTACCAGGTTTCCATCTTTTACTTCAACAGATTTATTGAATCTTCCGTGAACTGAATCATATTTTAACATGTAAGCCAAATGATCTACGTCAAGTAAATCGTTAACACCTACTATTTCTACGTCTTTATTGTCCATTGCTATTCTAAAAGCAATTCTACCAATACGGCCAAAACCGTTAATACCTATCTTTGTCATAATTATTAAATTTTAAAATTATTCGTATTTATGTGGATACAATATCTGCAACTCTTATTAGATCTGTATCCAATATTTTTTTAATGTTGATTGCTATTTCAAATGGGACATGAACAATTTTTTTATGTTCTATACCAACCATAATATTAGATTTTCCTTCGATTAAAGCATCTACAGCACCGACACCAAGGCGACTTGCTAATACTCTATCAAAACAACTAGGAGATCCTCCTCTTTGTATATGTCCAAGAACAGTGACTTTAACTTCGTAATCAGGCAGATTTTCCTGAATAGATTCAGCAACCTTAGTAATGTTTTTGCCAATTTGATCTCCTTCAGATACCACTACGATACTTGAAGATTTTCCTGTTTTTCTACTTTTTTCTAAAGATTCTATAAGTCTATCTATACCTAGATTTTCTTCAGGAATCAAAATTTCCTCAGCTCCTGCCCCAATACCACTATTTAATGCAATATCCCCAGCATCTCTTCCCATAACTTCAATCAAAAAGAGTCTATCGTGGGAACTTGCTGTGTCTCTAATTTTATCTATAGCCTCTACAACTGTATTTAAAGCTGTATCGTAACCTATGGTATAATCAGTACCATTAATGTCATTGTCTATGGTTCCAGGTATTCCTATTATTGGTATGTCAAATTCTTTACTGAAAACGGAAGCGCCTGTGAATGTGCCATCACCACCAATGACTATTAAAGCATCAATATGTCTGGCTCGTAAATTTTTGTAAGCTTTTTCACGACCTTTTTTGTCCATAAAATCTTTAGATCGAGCCGATTTTAGAAAGGTTCCTCCCCTATTAATAGTATTTTTAACATCACGAGGGCCAAGTTCAATGAATTCATTTTCTATTAAACCTTGATAGCCTCTATATATACCATCACATTTGAGACCAGAATATGCTGCATTTCTTACTACAGCTCTTATGGCAGCATTCATTCCAGGAGAATCTCCCCCAGATGTTAATACTGCAATTTTCTTAATATCTTTTTTCATTGTTTCAAATATATTTTAAATATAAGATAATCACTAATATAGTTATGGACTAAAACGATTTCGACTGATAAACATTATTAAAATTTTATAAAAAATAGTAAAAAATTACTCACTTATCAAAATTTTATATTCCCAGGGCTTGAAATTGTGAATTTGATCGGTTTTCAATTCTAAAGGTTCTGAAGTCATATAATCTTTATATCTACCATAAAACGAAGTTTGAAATTCTTGACTTTCATCAGTAAAATTGGCTAGATAGATTAGAGTTTCTCCATTTTTTGACCTCTCAAAAGCAATAACTTTTTCATCATTGGATGTCGAGAGACGCTTATAAGAAGCTGCTTTTTTTGCTCCATGCAATGTTTTGTTAGTATTTTTAAGCTCACCTAATTTTACATGCACATCCCATAATTTACCCTTTACTTTTGGAATACTATCCTTTTCAAAAAACTTAAGTCTTTTATCCATTCCGTATTCTTGTCCGCTATAGATCAAAGGCATACCTGGTAAAGCGTAAGTGAAAGCTAACATAGTTTCAGACGCATCTCCCATTCTCTCCTCTACTGTTCCATTCCAGGAGTTTTCATCATGATTAGTAATGAAGTTCATCAAATAATCATCTTTTTGATAGGTGGTATCGATTTTTGCCATATAAGCATCCCAATCCTTTACACTCATTTCCCCTTTGGCAATTTCATTCATAAGATGATGACCTTCCCAGTTATAGCCCATATCAAAAGCTTCATAAAACAAATCTTTATCCTCACTTTCGGCTAACATAAATACTGGTTTTTCTTCTTTCAGTTTGGGTACGACATAGTTCCAAAATTCTGTAGTGACATTTCCGGCTACATCAGCTCTAAAGCCATCTATATTTTTTTCTTTCACCCAATACACCATCTCATCTTTCATGGCCGTCCAAAGAGAATCATTCTCATAATTGAGATGTGCCACATCTGTCCATCCCCAAGACTCACCAGTATCTGGATTTATCGGATCTGTTACATTGCCTTCATTATCCTTATGGTAATATTCCGGATGCTCCTCAATCCATTTATGATCCCAGCCTGTATGGTTGGCTACCCAGTCTAAAATGACATACATTCCGTTATCATGAGCGGTTTTAACCAGCTCATCAAAATCATCCATACTCCCAAATTCTGGATTGATAGCCGTGTAATCTGAAATTGCATAATAACTACCTAAGTACTTCTTCTTCTCTTCAGGATCTTCGATATCTTCTATAGATAAATCTGGAGTTGCTTTTCTATTTTTCATAGAAATTGGGTAAACTGGCATCAACCAAATCACCTTTACGCCAAGTTCTTTTAGCTCAGGAATGTCTTTTGTAAATTCATCAAAAGTTCCTTCTGGTGAATACTGTCGAATGTTCGCTTCGTAAATCACAGAAGATTCTAAGACCTCATTTGTAATAGGTTCAAAATCATCCGTAGAGTCCTTTTTATCTTCTTTTGATTTTTGATTACAAGCAGCAACCAAAAAGGATAAGCTGATTACAAGGCTTAAAAATTTAATATGTCTCATGATATTTTTAATTTATATTTAATTATTTATTGAATAAATATTACTACGAATGAGTTAGCGTTCAATTACTCTTTGGAACTATACATAGTAAATCCAGGTTTTAATTGAAGATTATTTTCCCAGCTAATATTTGAATCCTCTACTACATTATTAAATTGTTTACCACTTAAATTTAATTCTTCAAATTTGGATAAATCTACATTTTTAGATGTATCATTAGTGTTGAGAAAAACAGCAACAATTTCGTTCTCATGAATTCTGAAAACAGGATAAATACCATCAAAAGGAGCAAAATGAACCATTTCTCCTTCCAAAATAGCTTCAGACGTCTTTCTGAAGTTTAAAATCTTTTTCAAAAACGATTGAAAATCTAGCTGTTTATCAGTTAAGTTTTCTCCTGTAAAAGCATTTTGAGCATCTCCTTCCCAGCCACCAGGAAAATCAGTCCGTATCAAACCATGATCCCCGCGCTTGTCTGAATTCTCCATCAAAATTTCAGTTCCATAATAAATTTGTGGTGTTCTTGGCAGACTTAAGATAAGCCCTAAGGCCATTTTAGTTTTTCCAATATCTTTATTCAACTGAGTGAAAATTCTATCCATGTCATGGTTGTCTGGGAAGATCATAACATCCTTAGGTCTCGGATAATAAAAATCATTGGCCAAACCTTCGTAAATTTTAGTTAATCCATTTCCCCAGCCTTCGTTGCCTTCATTAAGAGCCTGCACAATTTTCATTTGCATTGGAAAATCCATGACAGAGCGTAAATTGGAATTATAACCATCGCTGTTGTTTTGGCCTTGCTGCCAATAACCTACCAACAATTGATCTGTAGTCCACTCCTCACCTACTATATTGAAATTCGGATATTCTTTCATGATTGCTCCAGCCCAGTCAGACATGAATGCTTTATTAGGATAGGGGTAGGTATCTTGACGAATACCGTGTAATCCCAGAGTTTCCACCCACCAAATGCTATTCTGAATAATATACTTGGCCAAATATGGATTTTCTTGATTCAGATCTGGCATGGTAGGTACAAACCAGCCTTTGTGCATAATTTTAGAATCCAGCTCCGATCCATACGGATCCTGATTTGTAGATCGTTTGTGATTGGAATTAGGAATATCTTTTCCTTCTTCATATAAATCTTGATAATTGAGCCAATTAGAAAATGGTAAATCATCCATCCACCAATGTCCACTACCACTATGATTGGCTATCATGTCCATAATCAAACCAATTCCTTTTTCTGAAGCTTTCTGAGAAAGTTCTTTATATAATTCTAAATCTCCAAAGCGTGGATCAACTTCATAAAAATCTGTAATCGCATAGCCGTGATAAGAAGAAGACTCCATATCATTTGTAAGCAATGGACTTGACCAGATACTGGTAAACCCCATGTCTGAGATATAATCTAAATGGTCTATGATACCTTGAATATCTCCTCCGTGTCTAGCATAATTATTATTGCGATCAACTTTGGTTTCTCTCAAGGTTTCAACCACATCATTTTTTGTGTTACCATTTGCAAAACGGTCGGGTGTGATCAAATACACCACATCTTCATGATTAAAACTAACATAATCTTTTGCTGATTTTTCTCTGGAATTTAATGAGAAGTCAAAGCTTAAATTTTTAGCTCCTTTTTTTTTGAATTTAATTTCAAAAGTTCCCGCTTTGGCTTCTTCTGAAATACTTAAGTCAATAAATAAGTAATTAGGACTGTCGGCTTGGTGGACTTCAGCTATTTGAACACCATCGTATTTCAATTTTGGCTGATACGTTGAAATATCCTCAGCATGGACCATGAGTTGAATGTTATTCATCTCCATACCAACCCACCAATTGGGTGGTTCAACTCTAAGGTCTTGAGCATTTAAGTCAACTGAAAACAAATTCAGAAGAAAAAAACAGCCAAAGACAAATTTTAAAAACGATAATTGAGGCTTAAATTTCATAATTTGATTTTATTTTTCAATAATACTTATTGCAAAACCACCACCTGCTGCAGATTTCAATTTCAAAGCTGAGTTGCTGGTTACTTTCTTGGTAGAAATTTTATAAGCCTGTGGATTTGTTTTGTAGTGAGCGTCTTTAGCATCAGCATAAATCGTGGCTTGGTAAGTTTTGCCTTTTTCCAAGAAGTCGAGATCTAGTTTGGTCTTTCTAGGGGTAGTACCATTAACATTACCCACAAACCAGCTAGAAGAATCTTTGGCTTTTCTAGCTACAGTGATATATTCTCCAGGTTCTGCTTCCAGGTAATGACTTTCATCCCAATCTAAAGCAACATCTTTTATGAATTGGAAAGCATCCATATAGCGTTTGTAATTCTCTGGTAAATCAGCAGCCATTTGTAACGGACTGTACATCGTAACATATAGTGCTAATTGATTAGCAATGGTCGAATTCACATGAGAATTGTTGTCTGGATTCAATTTACTGATGTCCATTTCAAAAATTCCAGGAGTATAATCCATAGGTCCGCCAATTAACCTTGTAAATGGTAAGATAGTCACGTGATTGGGTTTTGATCCTCCAAAAGCTTGAAACTCTGTTCCCCTTGCCGATTCATTTCCAATCAAATTAGGGTAAGTCCTACGTAGCCCTGTGGGTCTGACAGCTTCGTGTGCATTCACCATGATTTTATAATCTGCGGCCTTTTTGACTGCATATAAATAATGATTAATCGCCCACTGACCATAATGGTGTTCACCTCGTGGAATAATATCTCCCACATAACCACTTTTTACAGAAGTATAGCCGTATTTGTTCATAAATTGATATGCTGTATCCAAATGACGCTCATAATTTCTTATTGCTCCAGAAGTTTCATGATGCATCATCATTTCAATATCTTTTGACGCAGCATACTCTTGAATTTCCTTCACATCAAAATCTGGATAAGGCGTTACGAAATCAAATACGTAATCTTTAGAATGTCCAAACCAGTCTTCCCAGCCTTCGTTCCAACCTTCAACTAGCAGTGCATCAAAACCATGCTTAGAAGCAAAATCAATATATTCTTTTACGTGTTCTGTGTTGGCTGCATGTTTTTCGTTGGGTTTGGTTTTGGAATAATCAGTCTCTCCAAGTTTTACAGAAGGAAGTTCATCGGTGTAATTCCAGCTACTCTTTCCTGTAATCATTTCCCACCAAACTCCCATATATTTGATAGGTTTTATCCAAGATGTGTCTTCGATTTCATTGGGTTCATTTAAATTCAAGGTCATATTAGAAGCTAAAATATCTCTAGCATCATCGGTTACCATGATAGTTCTCCAGGGAGAAACGGCTGGCGCTTGTAAATAGCCTTTGTTTCCAATAGCATCTGGCGTTAACCAGGACTTAAAAGTCAGAGTTGATTCATCTAGATTCAAATTCATCAATGAATATTCCTTTAGCGCTGCTTCATGTAAATTGATATACAAATCATCATCGGTTTTCATCATTAAAGAGGTTTGAACTCCCGTTTTAGAAAATTGCTCCTGTGAAGCATTATCCGTTAAAGCTATATCAAATAAATCTTTAATTTCTGATAACTTAGAGGTTGTATAATCGTACTCCTGAGAATCGTAATCACCTGGAATCCAAAAAGCAGTATGATCTCCTGTCATAGCGAATTCGGTGTGTTCCTCTTTAATAACAAAATAGACCAAATTATCTTGCTGTGGAAACTCATATCTGAATCCAAGACCTTCATCGAAAAGACGAAAGCGTATGATAATATGCCTGTCTTTCTCAGGTTGATTAAGTGTCAAAGCGAGTTCGTTGTAATGATTTCTGATACTAGATTGCTCACCCCATACTGGTGACCATGTATCATCAAAAGAAGAATTTGATACATCTTTTACCTCAAATCCGTTTAATAAGGATTTATCATCATTTACCAATTCCAGGCCTAGTTTACTTTGAGCTATGACTTCCTTTCCCTTATAGCTTAAAGTATAAGTCGGAGTTCCATTTTCTGCAAGTTCAAAATTAAGCTCTAGTTTAGAATTAGGTGAGCTTAAGCTTTGACCATATGAGCTTACTGTTATTAAAATTAGCCCAACAAAGGCTAGTATATTTTTCATATCACTTCTATTTTTATTTAACTTCAACAGATTCTCCGTTGACAATAATTTGTAGTTTTTCCCCTGCCTCTAAGCTGAAATTAGTAGCCTCGTGACTAATTTTAACTTTCAAAATATGATTTCTAAAATTCACTTTGAAAGAGTAAGAAGTCCATTCTTTAGGTATTTTTGGAGCAAAGTGCAATTGGTCATTCTTCACTCTCATTCCGCCAAAACCTTCTACAATACTCATCCAGGTTCCAGCCATACTGGTAATATGACAGCCTTCTTTCACTTCTTTATTGTAATCGTCGAGATCCAATCTTGAAGTTCTTAAGTAAAATTCATAGGCCTGCTCCATTCTATCCAATAAAGCAGCTTGAATACTGTGAACACAAGGAGAAAGCGAAGATTCATGAACTGTGAATGGCTCGTAGAAATCAAAATGCTTTTCAATATCTTCTTTTTTGAAATGATGTTCAAAAAAGTAAAACCCTTGCAGCGTATCAGCTTGCTTAATATAAGGTGAGCGCAATATTCTATCCCAAGACCAATGTTGGTTGATAGGACGTAACTTTTGATCCAAATCTCCCACTTTCACCATTTCTTTATCCAAAAATCCATCTTGTTGAAGATAAACTCCGTACTCTTCAGAATAAGGGAAGTAAAGATGGTCTGCGACCTTTACCATTTTATCAATCTCAGTATTTGTCAGTTTTGTTTTTTGGATAATTCGCGCATAGTCATCTGAATATTCCTTTTCAACCTTTTTGAGGTTTTCTACAGCAAAATCGATACACCATTTGGCGATATAATTGGTATACCAGTTATTATTGACATTATTTTCATATTCGTTGGGACCAGTAACTCCAAGAATCACATACTTGTCTTTTTGCTTTGAAAATGTAGCGCGCTGCTGCCAGAATCTGGCAATAGCAATCAAGACTTCAAGTCCCATTTCCGGAATGTAAGAATAATCTCCTGTATACCGGTGATAGTTGAAAATAGCGTAAGCTATAGCTCCATTTCTGTGAATTTCTTCGAAGGTGATTTCCCATTCGTTATGAGATTCTTCACCATTCATCGTTACCATAGGATACAAAGCTGCTCCACCTGTAAATCCAAGCTTTTCAGCATTTTCAATAGCTTTGCCTAAGTGATTGTAACGATATTTCAAAAGGTTCCTAGCTACATCTTGGTCTTTGGTCGCCATATAAAAGGGAATGCAATAAGCTTCAGTATCCCAATAGGTGCTTCCGCCGTATTTTTCGCCAGTAAATCCTTTTGGACCAATGTTTAAACGATGATCCGTTCCTGTATAGGTCTGATTCAATTGAAAAATATTAAAACGTATGCCCTGTTGAGCTTTTATATCACCTTCAATGGAAATATCACTCATTTTCCAAATCTCACTCCAGGCCTGTTTTTGTGTATTCAATAGATTTTTGAAGCCTTCTGAAGTTGCTTTTTTCAAAACTGATTTCGCTGCTGAAATCAACTCAGACTTATCGTGATTTAAAGATGTTGTATAGCCTGCATATTTCTGAAGGCTTAAGGTGCTTCCTTTTGCAACATGTTCTTCAAATGAGATTGATACTTCCATCTCTTTCTGAAGTGGCTTTCCTTTGGTTTCTGATTTATTCCCATTTAGAAATAAATGTGCCTCCATATAAGTACACACGTGATACAGTGTTTTCAACGTATGGCATTCAATAAATCCTTGTTTATCGTTTACTTCTTTATGAGTGGTTTTCCAAAACTGATCCTCCCAATTAGTATCTTGGTTTGTAATACCTGAATCTAGATAGGGTATATAAGTGATTTTAGCATCTGAATTTACAGGCGTGATTTTATAATCAATCACTCCTAATTCTTCATGCACTAAGCTTAAAAATCGTTTTACTTCAACCTTAATGGTTATATCATTTTGTAAAGTGGCTTCAAAACTTCTTCCAAGCCAGCCTTCTTTCATATTGAGTTCACGCTTAAAGTTTTCAACTTTTTTACAACTAAATAAATCAAGCATTTCATCATTGATAATTACATTGATCCCAATCCAGTTGGGTGCATTAAGTACTTTAGCAAAATATTCTGGATAGCCATTTTTCCACCAACCTACTCTGGTTTTATCTGGATAATAAACACCTCCTATGTAACTTCCCTGAAAGGTTGGACCTGTATAGGTTTCTTCAAAATTGGCACGCTGACCCATTGAGCCATTTCCAATACTGAATAAGCTTTCTGAGGATTGAACGCGATCCACTTCAAAGCCATCTTCTATAATTGACCATGAGTCTGGTGTGATATAATCTTGATTCATTGCTTCTTTATTTTTTTATTTCTTGAAATTGATAAGAGTTTGTATGGTTTCTTGATTAATTTCTGAGAACCCCTCAAAATTAAAATCAGCTTCTTTTAAATTAGATTCTTCTCCTATTCCAACACTTGTCATCTCTGCAGTATTTGCAGCTTTGATTCCAGCCTGAGAATCTTCAAAAACTATGGCATCTTTCGGTTCTACTCCTAAAAGATCACAACCTTTAAGAAAGACTTCAGGATCAGGTTTAGCTTTAGAAACTTCGTTACCATCAACTATATGATCAAAGTAAGAATTAAGACCTACTTTGTTTAAGATACGTCTTGCATTTTTACTTGCTGAGCCTAATGCTACTTGATAATTATTTTCTTTTAAATACTCTAGAGTATTCAACACGCCAGGTAAAATATCCTCTTTGGACATATTATCAACATAAGACAAGTATTCTTCGTTTTTCTTAGCCATAAGGCTATTAAATTTTTCTTCTGAAATAGTTTTATTCCCCCATTTCAATATCTTCTCAAGAGAATTTATTCTTGACACCCCTTTAAGCTGTTCATTCTCTTCTTCAGAAAAAGAAATATTCAAAGATTCAGCTAGATTTTTCCAGGCTAAAAAGTGAAATTTTGCCGTATCGACGATAACTCCATCGAGATCGAATATAAAAGCCTTTTTAAATTGTGATTTCATTGTTTTCTAAATTTTTATCGTCTTCATCTTTAACTTTTACAACTAATATCGCAGCCAACAGAAAGCTAACACCTGCTGTGACCAAAGCAAAAATCGCTTGGTTTCCATAAAGATATTTTACTAATGGTCCTCCTATTAAAGCATTGATAATTTGAGGAATAACTATGAAAAAATTGAATATCCCCATATATACTCCCATTTTTTTAGGATTTATTGCTCCTGCCAAAATTGCGTAAGGCATAGCCAGTATACTAGCCCAAGCAACACCTATACCTATCATAGATAGAATAAGCCAATCTTGATTAGGCATGAAATAAACTGAAACTAAACTTACTCCTCCAATAGCTAATGCAAAAGCATGTGTGCGTTTTCTACCAATATGTTGAGCGATTTTAGGTAATGATAATGCTACAAATACGGATACAAAATTGTAAATACCAAATAAAACCCCTACCCAATCACCAGCTTCATTGTAAGCTATACTACTAGAGTCAGAAGGTGGTAAACTATAAAAATGTTGAGCGATTGCTGGAGTTGTAAATACCCACATACCAAACAAGCCAAACCATGAGAAAAATTGAACCCAACTTAACTGTTTCATGGTTTCTGGCATTTTTGCAAAATCAGAAAATATATCAATCAATTTTGATTCTTTTTCTTCAATTTGAATTTGATCAATTTTCTTGGATTTTGTTGCTTCAATAGCTTTCATTTCTTCGGGAGAATACTCCTCTGTTGTGAAAACAGTGACCAAAATAGAACCTATAAGAATTAAAGCTCCAATAATGAAGGAATAAACCAAATGATCTGGAACAGATCCCTCTGGCGCTTTGTTTGAGACTTCAAAAAAGTTACTCAAAATGTAAGGTAAAAAAGAGCCAATAACAGCACCGATTCCAATAATGACAGTTTGAACGCTAAAGCCTAAGGTTCTTTGCTCTGAAGGCAGATTATCTGCAACTAAAGCTCTGAATGGCTCCATGGCTATATTGAATGATGCGTCCATTATCATCAACATTCCTGCTCCTACCCAAAGTGCGGGTAAAAAAGCAATAAAAATATCAGCTTGAGGCATTAATATTAAACCTACTGAAGCTAAAAGAGCACCTATCAAAAAATATGGCCTCCTTCTGCCCAGCTTAGTCCATGTTTTATCACTGTAGTGACCTACAATGGGCTGTACAATAAGTCCCATAAGTGGGGCTATAATCCAGAACCAAGAGAGTTGATGTACATCTGCACCAAAATTCTGCAGAATTCGGCTTGCATTAGCATTTTGTAAAGCGAAGCCCATTTGGATACCAAGAAACCCGAAACTGAGGTTCCAAATTTCTATAATACCTAGTTTTCTTTTTTGCATATCGTTCTATTGAATATTAAAACGATAAACTTTATGTATAACAAAGCCTATCTATTGGAAGTAAAAATATAGCCTTGTTAGTTGCAAATATATTTAAATTTTTATGTTCTACAATTTTGTAGTCTCTCTATCAATGATATCAGTTTTTACTACAGTAGTTTTAAAAGGTTCTTCTTCATCGTTTGTGTTTTCCAAGCGTTCTATAAGAAGTTTTGCAGCCTCCTCACCCATTTCAAAGCCGTGTTGGCTTATTGTAGTAAGGGGTGGAAAAGCATGCTTGGAGAGAACACCATCTGTAAACCCTATAATTTGAAGATCTTCAGGAATTTTTAATCCTTTTTGACGAGCTACTTTCATAGCTGTAATTGCGTAAAGTTCATTCACAGCAAAAAGACCATCAACTTTATTATTTTCGAAATAATTATAAATCTGTTTTTCTAGAAATTCTAAATTATCATCAGAATTAAATTTATCATCAATTTTAAGAATCATATCTGTGTTGACTTCAATTCCATTTGACTTTAACGCGTTGGAATAGCCTTCTGTTCTCAATCTACCAACACTTACATAATCTTTAGTACTAATTATACCTATGTGTTTACAGCCGCTATTAATTAATTTTTGAACAGCTTTATCGGAGGTTTTGACATCATCGACTATTACTTTGTCACATTCAATTTCATCAATAACTCTGTCAAACATGACTATAGGAATACCTTGATCAATTGTTTCTGACAAGTGATGATAATCTTTCTGAGATAGAGTTTCTTTAGCTACAGAAATTATAAAGCCATCAATACTTCCATTAGCCAACATTTCTAAGTTTATTACTTCTTTTTTGAAAGACTCATTAGATAAACCTACAATTACGTTGTAACCTTTATCATTAGCGTAGTGTTCTATGCCAGATATTACGGTTGTAAAAAAATGATGAACTATTTCTGGTATTATTACACCTAGTGTTTTGGTTTTTTTGTTTTTGAGACTCAAAGCTATGTTGTTGGGTCTGTAATTGTACAGTTTTGCAAATGCTTTTACTTTCTGTTTTGTCTCTTCTCCTATTTCTTTACTATCCCTTAAAGCTTTTGAAACTGTTGATACAGATACATCAAGTTCTTTTGCAATAACTTTTAGTGTTGGTTTTTGTTTCATTATTTAAGTCTAGGTTATTTTATTTATCAAAATAAGCAATAATTGTAGAATTGGCTGTTTAATTTCTTAAAAATAAAAAGTTATCAACACGAAAACGTTATAGCTGCGAATCATTTAAGGTAGTTGGGATTTGTTTATATAATTTTAACATCGGAAGTAAAAATATAACTCATTAATAACACAAAACAATACTTTATGCGAACAATTAAACTTTTAGGTCTGTTGCTTATGCTTTTGCCTATTAGTATTTTTGCCCAAACCACTGTAAGTGGAACTGTAGTTGACAATTTAGGTATGCCAGTACCAGGTGTAAACATTGCAGTAAAAAATACTACAAAAGGAACAACAACCGATTTTGACGGGAATTACTCAATCGTTCTAGAAAACGGTGAAACCTTAACCTTCAGCTATGTGGGCTACAGGACAAAGGAGGTGATATTCAATGGTGATAATACAATCATTGATGTTTCTTTGGTTGAAGATGCTCAAGCTTTAAATGAGGTCGTTGTAATAGGTTACGGTACTGCTAGAAAAGAAGATTTAACTGGTGCCGTAGATTTAGTTACATCGGAAGACTTTAATAAAGGACCGATTAACTCTGCTCAAGAATTAATTACTGGTAAAATTGCTGGTGTTAACGTAACCTCTGCTTCTGGTTCTCCTGGTGACGGTCAGAATATCACAATTAGAGGGTTAGGCTCATTGTCATTAACGAGTGATCCTTTGTATGTAATTGATGGTGTACCAATAGATAATGGCGGTGTTGGCGGTTCTCGTAACCCACTTAATATTATTAATCCAAACGATATTGCTAGTATAACTGTCCTCAAAGATGCATCAGCTACTGCTATTTATGGATCACGTGCTGCAAATGGTGTCATTCAAATAACAACCAAAAAAGGTAAAGACACTAGTGAGTTCCGTTTTAATACATCCTTTAATAGAACAATAAGAAATACAATTAAAACCATTGATGTATTAAATGCTTCAGAATTCAGAAGTTTAGTTAGATCTGTTGGAACAGAAAATCAAATAGCAAGATTAGGAGAAGCTAATACAGACTGGCAGGATCAAATTTATTCTGACCGAGCTGTTGGTGGGGAATTAAACACGAGTGCTTTAGGTAACGCATATGGTGTACCAATGCGAGTTTCTTTAGGTTATTCTGATCAAAATGGTATTTTGAAAGGAGATAATTTTGCCAGAATAACAGGTGCTTTAAACCTAACACCTACATTTTTGGATGATAAATTAACTTTGAATTTTAATGCTAGAGGTTCTTATGTAGAAAACACATTTGCAGATCGAGGTGCTATTGGTGCAGCAGTTGCATTTGACCCAACACAACCTGTGTATGATGAAAATTCACCTTTTGGAGGTTATTATACTTGGCTGGATGGTGATCGTCAACGTGGTCTTGCAACAACAAACCCTGTTGCTTTATTAAATTTAATTGATGACACTTCTGAAGTAAGACGAATAATTACTAATTTAAAATCAGACTATAGCTTAACAGATGAGTTAACGGCTACCATAAACGTAGCTTACGATGAATCTAATAGTAATGGTAGACGTATTACATCAAGCGATATTCCTACATCAGACGCACCTGGAAGTGGACTTCAAACTGGAGCAAGAACTGAGTTTAGTCAAACTCAAACCAATAAATTGTTTGATGCTTACCTAAATTACAAAGCAACATTTGATGAAAAACATAGTGTAGATGCAACAGCTGGTTATTCTTACCAGGAATTTGAATTTGACAACTTCAGTTATGATAGTGAGAGAGAAGAACAAGGCTTAGAGTCAGAGTTTATAGATAAATCCAGAAGTGTTCTATTATCATATTTTGGTCGTTTCAATTATAATTTTAATAAAAAATATTTATTAACAGCCACTTTAAGAGCTGATGCTTCATCAAAACTAAACCCAGACGATCGTTGGGGCTATTTCCCATCATTCTCAGCAGCATGGAATTTACACAATGAAGACTTCTTAAATGAGTCTTTATTTAGTGAATTAAAGCTAAGAGCTGGTTATGGTGAGGTTGGTAACGTAAATGGACTAGGTGATTATCGCTTTTTAACGCGTTATGTTTCGAGTCAGCAAACCGCTAACTATCAGATTGGAAATAACTTTTTACAGACTTTCAGACCTGAACCTGTAAATCCAAATTTAAAATGGGAAGTGGGAACAACAATAAATGTAGGTCTTGATTATGCTATTTTAGATAACAGAATTTCTGGTTCGGTTAATGCCTACAGGCGTGAAACCAAAGATTTAATTGCATTTACTCTTGTAGATCCATTTACAAATTTCGGTAACCGAATCGATGCTAATATTGGTGATATGGTAAATAAAGGTTTAGAATTTACTTTAAATCTAAAACCAATAGATACAGATGATTTTCAATGGGATATCAACTACAATATATCGCTAAATGATAATGAAATTACGAGACTTCCAGATTTACAAAATGTTGGAGGTATAAGTGGCGGTACTGGTAACACAATTCAAATTCACCAAGAAGGTGAAACACCATTTAGCTTTTACGTTTATGAGCAAGTCTATGATGCTAATGGAAGTCCTATCGAAGGTGTTTTCGTAGATAGAAACGATGATGGAATCATCAATAATGATGATAGATATATTAAAGAAGATCCATATGCAGATGTATTCATGGGACTCAACACTAACTTAAGTTATAAGAATTGGGATTTATCTGTTCAATCTAGAGCAAGTCTTGGAAATTATGCATACGATAACGTAGCTTCGGCAAATGGTTATCAAAGACGTGCTACAGACAACCAAATTCTATCTAACTTACATTCTGATTATTTTAATACTGGTTTTGAGAATATTACAGAGCAAAACTTATTGAGCGATTACTATATTCAAGAAGCTTCATTTTTCAGAATTGATAATATAACTTTAGGTTATAGTTTTGAAACCCCATCGAAAAATACTAACTTTAGGGTATATGGATCTTTACAGAACGCTTTAATAGTTACTGATTATGACGGTATAGATCCTGAAATTTCTGGAGGAATTGATAATAATTTCTATCCAAGGCCAAGAACATTAGTGATTGGTGTTAATGTAGACTTTTAAAAAAAAAGAAAATGAAAAGAACGATTTTAAAATTTAGTTTCATTGCATTATCTGTATTGATGGTGATGTCTTGTCATGATGATCTAGACCAATTACCAATAGATCCAGATTCTGTAACAGAACAAGATGTATTTGCAAATGCAAATCAAGCAAAAGGGGCTCTTGCAAAATTATATGCAAGTTTAGCTTTAACAGGACAACAAGGTCCTGCAGGACAGCCAGATATATCTGGAATAGATGAAGGTTTTTCTCAGTACACGAGAATGTTGTATAACCTCAATGAATTAACAACAGATCATGCTGTTGTTGGCTGGGGCGATCCAGGTCTGCCAGACTTACACGGTATGTCTTGGTCTTCTAATAATGATTTTACTGAAGCCATGTATTATCGTCTAGCACAAGAAGTTTCATTTACAAATTCATTTATTAGTAATGCTACCTTACTTACAGATCCAGTTGTAGAACAGTACATTGCTGAAGCAAGATTTTTAAGAGCTTTTGCTTATTATAATTTGATGGATTTGTACGGTAGTGTACCGCTTTCAACTGAAATTTCAACTGATTTACCTGAGCAGGCAACAAGATCTGAAATATTTGATTTTGTAGAACAGGAATTACTTGATATTCAAAATACTCTTGGTAACGATGGTTCTGTAGAATACGGTCGTGTTGATGAAGTTGCTGCATGGGCATTATTGTCAAAACTATATCTAAATGCTGAAGTTTTTAAAGGTGAAGCACGTTACAATGAAGCGGTTGAATTTTCTGAGAAAGTAATTAACTCTACTTACTCAATTAATACAAATGATGCCAACGGAAACGGATCAGCTTATGATGAACTATTTTTAGCAGATAATAATGTAAATGGAGCTCAAAATGAATTTATTTTTACACTAAATTTTGATGGTTTACAATCTCAGACATTTGGAGGAACAACTTTTTTAACTCATGCATCTATTGGTGGTAATATGGATGCCCTAGAGTATGGAGTAAACTCAGGTTGGGCTGGTCTTAGAACTACTAAATCACTAGTCAATAAATTTGATAATTCTGATGAAGAATTAAATGAATCTTTCACCACATTATCAGATTGGGCAATTATTGGAGATGCTACTCCAAATGAGTGGAGTGCTCCCGATACTGACATGTATGAAGTAGAGGCTAATATTTATCAATTGTTTGTAACATTGACAGATGGCCAGATGAAATTTAGAAAAGACAATAGTTGGGATGTGAACTATGGAGGTACTGATGGTGTTCTCGAACTAAATAGTAGTACCAATATTAACGTTGATGCAGGTAGATATTTGGTAACATTAGATTTAACAAACGATACTTATTCTCTAGAATCAATTTATAATTATTTACCTGATGCAAGAGCTATGTTTTATACGGATGGTCAATCTTTAGAAATTGAAGATATTCCACCATTTGAGCAAGGATTTGCAGTTACAAAGTTTAAAAATATTGATTCTAACGGCAACCAGGGAAGTGATAATACTGGTAATTTCGTTGATACGGACTATCCAGTAATAAGACTTCCTGAAATTTATCTAAATTATGCTGAAGCGACACTTCGTGGAGGTAATGGAAATCAAGCTACTGCTATAAGTCTAATCAACGAAATTAGAGAAAGAGCTTACGGCAATACCAATGCTAATATTACAGGCTCAGATTTGACACTAGAATTTATTTTAGACGAACGATCTAGAGAACTTTATTGGGAGGGTCAGCGCAGAACTGACTTAATTAGATATAACCTTTTTACAACAGATGGCTATTTATGGCCATTTAAAGGAGATGTTCAGAATGGAGTTTCAGTACCTGAATACAGAACTTTATTTCCAATTCCTAACGATTTACTTTCAATTAATCCAAATTTAAGACAAAATGAAGGCTATTAATAAATTATCTTTTTTGAAGTTATTTTCTTTTGTCATCGCATTAAGTTTTTTAAGCTGTGATGATGAAGAATTTGTTCAAATCAATGAAAATGCAAGCACGTCTTTAGCACTTTCAACTGAATCAGTTGTGATGAGTGAAGATAATGCTAGTGAAGACATATTAACATTGTCTTGGACAGAACCAAATTATGGGTTTCAGTCTGCTCCAGATTACTCATTAGAGGTTGATCTAATGGGTAATGATTTTAGTAATGCTAGAGTTGTTGCTGTAGGTGGAAACACTTCAAAGGTTTTTACATCTGAAGAACTTAACAGCATTTTACTAAACTTAGGTGCTACACCACTTCAAGTAAACGAAGTTGAAATGAGACTACTAGTTAGTTTAAGTGATGCTCAAAAAAGCTATACTCAACCTATAGTTGTTGATGCTACACCATTTTCTTCAATATTGGATTTATCAACAAATCTTGGTATTGTAGGTAGTGCAACTCCAGGAGGTTGGGGTTCAACAAGTGAAACTCCTATTCAGGATATTCCTTTTTATTCTACTTCCGAAAATAATGTAGTCGTTGCCTACGCAACATTAAGAGAAGGTGAAATGAAATTCAGAGAGAATAACGACTGGGCTGTAAACTATGGTGATGACGGTAACGATGGTACGTTAGAGCTAAATGGCGCTAATATTCCTGTAACTGCTGGTACTTACAAAATCACCGTAAACAGAGAGACCTTAGAATGGTCTGTCGAAGAATATTCATGGGGAATTGTTGGAGGCGCAACAGTTTTCGGATGGGAAGCACCAGATGTGAAATTTGAATACAACCCTTACCAAGACAACTGGAAAGCTGCAGCAACTTTTACTGAAGGTGAAATTAAGTTTAGACAAAATGAAGAGTGGACTACTGAGTATGGCGACACAGGCCTGGATGGTACTTTAGAGTCTGGAGGAAACAATATTCCTGTTGAAGCTGGACATTATATTGTAACACTTGACTTAAACAATTTAACTTACGAATTGGAACAAACTGATTTGTGGGGGCTCGTTGGAGACGCAACTACATTTGGTTGGGATGCGCCAGATCCTGATAAGTTTTTACCAGATTTCGGTATCAATGAGGGGATGTTTTACTTAAAAGGAGTTGAGTTGAGTGCTGGTGAATTAAAAATTAGACAGAATGAAGACTGGAGTGTTAATTATGGCGATGATGGCAATGATGGTACTTTAGAGTTAGGAGGAGCTAATATTCCGATAACACCAGGAATTTATAATGTAGAGATGAACTTTACAGTTAATCCACCAACGATTGATTTTTATCCTTGGCAATAAATTTTACTAACATAAAGGTCTACTTAATTTAAGTAGGCCTTTTTTATATCCACAAACTATGAAGAAAATTTTACTTTTGGCAGTGCTCCTATTCACAACATTAGGTTTTGCACAGCAACAGAATGGAGTATTTACAGTATCTCCATCTACGTTTGAACAAAATGAAGAAATCACCATCACGGTTTCTAATGTAGATCCTGGTTTATGGGGAGTAACCGATGTCTATTTATGGGCTTGGTATAAAAATTCTAATGGTGATGAAGATATCTCTCCAACAAATGGAACCTGGGAAAATTCTGACGAAGCTCAGAAAATGACAGACAATGGCGATGGCACTTATTCTATCACCTTCACCCCTACTCAATTATATAATTCAACAGATATAGTAGAGATTGGTATGCTTATTAAGGCTAAGGATGGCACTGGAGACAAGAAAACTCAAGATCAGCTTTTTCCAGTTGGAAGTTTTCAAGTCACCTTAGATAATCCTGCAGAAACTACTACCATACTCAATTCTGGAGATATATTGACAATAAAAGCTACTGCAAGCCTTAATGCTAATTTTGAATTAATTCAAAATGGCAGTCTTATTGACACTCAAAATGGAATTACTTCGTATTCCAACAATCTTACTATTACTCAAGATTCAAATTTTGTACTGACAGCGACCGAGCCTAATTCAGGTGAAGTTTTTGAATTCAATATAAATGCAGTTCTTACACCAGATGTGACTATCGCACCAGTTCCAGCTGGAGCAAAAAATGGTATTAACTATGACAACAGTAATCCTAATGAGATTACATTAGTTTTATTTGCCCCTGAAAAAGAATTTGTCCACGTCATTGGTAATTTCAACAATAATAATTGGACCATAGACAATACTTATTTGATGAATTTTGATGATGCTACCAATCAACATTGGATCACCTTAACTGATTTTACAGTTCCCGATGATAATTTCCTATTTCAATATAGTATCGAAGCTGATATTGAAGTAGCAGACCCTTATTCTGAAGTGGTTTTAGATCCTTTTAACGACCAGTATATTGAAAATTCAACTTTTCCAAATATTCCAAGTTACCCTGAAGTAAAAACGTCTGAATTAGTAAGTTGGGTAAAAGTCAATCAAACAGATTACCAATGGCAAATTGAGAATTTCACACGTCCAGCTCAAGAGGATTTAGTGATTTACGAAATGCTAATTAGAGATTTTGATGAAAATCACAGCTTCCAAGCGGTCATCGATCGTTTAGACTATCTTGAAGATTTAGGGATCAATGCTATTGAATTAATGCCCGTAAACGAATTTGATGGTAATCTAAGTTGGGGGTATAATCCAGCTTTACACATGGCTCTAGATAAATATTACGGTTCTCCAGATGATTTTAAAGCCTTTGTAGATGCGTGTCATCAAAGGGGAATTGCAGTTATTCTAGACGTTGTTTTCAATCATGCTACAGGTCAGCATCCTTACTATAGAATGTACAATGATTGTGGTGGATGCTACAATGGACAAGCAACTGCTGAAAATCCAATATTCAATATTAGTGATCCAAATACAACTTTTAGTTTTTTCAATGATATCAATCACGAATCTCAAGCAACTGAGGATTATATGGACCAAATAAATAAATTTTGGTTAGAAGAATATAAAATCGATGGTTACAGATTTGACTTCACTAAAGGTTTTACCAATACCTCTGGTGACGGTAGTTCTTATGATCAATCTAGAATAAATAATATTACCCGAATGTATGATGACATCAGAAGTTATGATGAAAATGCATACGTCATATTAGAGCACTTCGCACCAGATTCTGAAGAAGGAGTACTTATAAATCATAGAGCTACGGGAAATGCAAATGAGCCTGGTATGCTAGTGTGGGGAAATGTTAATTTCAACTACAATCAAGCCACAATGGGTTACGATAATTCAAATTTCAACAGAGTTACAGCTAAATCGAGAGGATGGAATACACCTTCAGTCGTAGGTTATATGGAAAGTCATGATGAGGAGCGATTGATGTACAAAAATTTAGAATTTGGTAATAGTAACGGAACTTATGACATTACTGAATTAGGTACAGCACTTGACCGGTTAGAGCTTGCTGGTGCTTTTTACTTCACAGTTCCTGGTCCTAAGATGATCTGGCAGTTTGGTGAATTAGGCTATGAGTTTAGTATCAATTATTGCGAAGATGGCACTATTGATGATGGGTGTAGAACCTCATCAAAACCAATTCGTTGGGATTATCTAAATGATCAAGATAGAAAAGATCTTTACAATTTTTGGTCAAAACTAATAAGCCTTAGACAAAATAATTCAATTTTTCAGACTAGTAATTATACACTTGAAGTAGCTAACGATTATGAAAAGAAAATCTACCTAGTAGATGATAATGCTACAGGAAGCGAAACTCAATATGTCATCATCGTCGGAAACTTTGGAATCACTGATTTAACAACTCAGCCGTTTTTTCAGGAAACAGGAACCTGGTATGATGCAGTGTCAGAAACTAACATTAATGTAACTGACATTAATATGAACGTCACTTTAGATCCTGGTGAGTTTAGGATTTATTTCAATAACCAACCTTCTTTGAATACCAACGAGGTTTCTAAACTCAATTACAGTGTTTATCCTAACCCTGCAGAGAACTATTTCTCTATATCAAATAAAGTCGACACAGTTCAAATATTTGATATCAATGGAAGGTTACTGAAAGAATATAAAGGAAATTTCAATGCTAATCACCGCTTTGAGACAAACGACCTTAACACGGGATTGTATTTTATTAGATATACTAATCAAGAGCAGTCTCAAACGCAGAAGTTGTTAATCAATTAGGTTTAGTTTTTTGAATTAGTTTTAACCAAAAAGACCTCGAGCTATCGCTCGAGGTCTTTTTTTTCTTTAAAATCAGTTTGATTCTAGTCTTAAAAAAACCTATTTATAACCCTTTTATTTCTTCACCACAGGAAGTACGATTTTGGAGTCTCCATAAATCGTATGGGTGTGGGTTTCGAAATCATCTTCAGTAGCTTCAAAAATATTATCTACATACTTCTGTGGATTTCTGTCGATATAAGGAAAGAAGGTGCTCTGAACCTGTATCTGTAATTTATGCCCTTTCTCAAAAGTGTGGTTTACATCCTGTAAGGTGATATCAACGCTGGTTTTCTTACCTGGAACAAAAGGTTTTGGCTCAGAAAAACTTTCTCTGTAGCGACCTCTAAACACCTCACTTCTTACCATCATATGGTAATTACTCATCTTTAAGTGATCTTGCATCTCCTCGGAATCCTCAGCATCTGCGGGATATACGTCAATAATTTTAACGATCCAGTCGGCTGCTGTACCTGTAGTGGCTACTTCTAAGGCGGCTAGGACCTCACCAGACAACTTCATGTCTTCCTGGAGTACCTGAGTTTCATAAACCATCACATCAGGGCGACGTGCTGCAAAACGCTGATCATCTGTCATAAATTTTCTTGGGGTAAAAGTGACTTTAATGTCCTCAGTAAATGGAACTGGTTTGGTGATATCACTCACAAATTTATTTTGAAAATCTGCATTAGGCTCCATATTCAAATTCTGATTTTCACCAAGATAAAAATCAGTAGCTGTTGCATTTTCTGGTGGCCACATTTCGTATTCGTTCCACTCCATCGCTCCAGTATCATATACAGTAGCCTCAGCGGCATCAAACTCTCCTTCTCCTTTTAAAAAGTGATTGAAAAATTTTGTTTCATAATTCACTTGGAAGTTTTCAGATAAATTATCTCCAAAATAAACATTTCCAACAGCTTGTCTTTCTTTTAATCTCGCCCAGTCACCATGACTCCAGGGACCAAAAACTAAAGCATTGAAGTTATCGCTATTCTTCTCCAGACTTTTGTAAATTTCAAACGGCCCATAAAGATCTTCAGCATCAAATAATCCACCAACGGTCAATACTGCAGGCTTCACATCTTTCATATGTTGTACCAATCCACGTTCCTGCCAAAATTCATCATAATCTGGATGATCTTTCAGCTGTTGCCAAAACAGATTGTCTTCGCCATAATATTTATCCAAATTTTTCAACGGACCTACATCCAAAAAGAATTGATACGCATCCTTAGTTCCAATATCTGGCACTTCATACCAAGCTTCTGGTGTTGGACCTTCTTTATCATAACCAAACACGGCAGTTGCAATCCAATAACTCAACAAATAAGCTCCATTGTGATGAAAATCATCAAAATAAAAGTCACCAATCGGTGCCTGCGGAGAAGCCGCTTTTAAAGCGGGATGATCAGATAAAACAGACATAGCAGCATAGTGACCAGGATATGAAATCCCCCAGGTTCCTACATTTCCATTGTTGTTATCCACATTTTTCACAAGCCAGTCTATCGTATCATAAGTATCGGTCGCTTCATCAGTTTGCTTGCGTTTTTTGTTGGGAATATATCCACGCATATTCTCGTATTTACCTTCACTCATCCAGCGTCCTCGTACATCCTGATACACAATAATATTCCCCTGCTCCATCAAGAATTTATTTGGACCAATCTGTCTTCTAAACTGATCTTTACCATAAGGTCTGGAACTGTAAGGCGTCCGTTGCATGAGGATAGGGTAAGATTCTGAAGTATCTTTTGGTGTATAAATCGTCGTGTGTAATTTTACACCATCGCGCATTTCGATGTCCACTTCCTGTTTGTTGTAATTGGCTTTGACGTCATATTGAGCCATCACGCTAGAAACCACGCACAGCATAAATAAGAGCAAACCAAACTTTAAATGTCTCATATGTTTTTTTGATTTAATTCTAAGACTTAAAAATACGGTTTTGGTTTAAAACCTACTGCAATTTCTATAACTGACTTTATATTGAATTTGGTAGCGTTTATTTAAACGCCTTCAGATACATTTCTTAACGCTATACGTTTACTTAAACATCCAGCTTGGCAATAGGTCACACTAAAGTCGGCGTGGAAATGTGCGTTCTTAAAGATACCCTGTCTGCCCGACGAAGTCATTCAGAAAGAGTCAATAGACGACTGAAGAATCTCTTTTATCATGAATCATAGATTCCCTGCCTGTCCTCTGGAGAGAAAGAATCAAAGAATACATAAGTAGTCGAGATCAAGCTATGATTCAAACCTATTTTAAATCAAATTTTCTTTTTAAATCCTCAATTTGATGTTGAAAAACTTTATCAAATCTTTCAAAATAAGGTTCCTTAAATGTATAACCGCTGGCTAAAGCCTTTTCAGCTTCATGAAGTTGATTTTTAGAATTTTCTAAATCTGATTTTGAATAGTATAATTTGGCAAGCTGGTAGGAAACCTCAGCACTCGGGTATCTTTCTATTAGTTGAGAAAGATTAAAGATTGCAGCCTCATGATTCTGAAGTTCGGCCAAGCAAATAGCTTTATAAAAAACTATATAAAAATTATCCAAGGGATCAAATCCTTGTTCAATTTCGTTTTGCTGATAGGATTCAAAGACATCAATGGCCTGCTTATATTTTCCTAAACGGTATAATGCTTGACCCTTTAATAAAAGGCAAGACTCACCATGACAGCTTATGCTCAAATCATTTTGAGTTAACTCCAATATTTCATTTACAGTTTTAATTGTGTTATCATAGTCTCTATAGAAATACAAGTAATTCCAAGCGGCATAGTCTAAATTTTTTAGATGAGTTGAAGAATCATTATCAGTTTCTAAAGCAAGATTGAGCATTTTCATTGCTTTTTCGTGTTCACCAGCTTTTTTATAGGAATAAGAAAAACGTCTGATGTATTCAGAATTATCAGGATTTATCATTAACCCCAAAGTATTCAAATGCCTTTTAAAAAGAGAGGTTTGTTCAAAATTATAAGAGAAATCAACATACTCTTTTCCATAGCTTTTATCCTTTTTCATTTTTTTATAAACAGCAGAATTGGTTTTTACATGCTCAATGTTTAACTTTTGAACCATTTCTCTTTCATTATTAGCTGATTCATCGCTATCAGCTTTTGAACACGAGAAACTAATACAAATGAATATCATTAATACCCAATTTTTTAAGGACATACCTCTGTAAGTTTGTTATTTTTGATTTTTAATAAAAAAAACATTTTGGCATCTTTTGCTCCTCTGTAAGAAATCTTATCAATATTATCCCATTCTTTTAAATTGCTTACCTTATCAACAATATGTTTAATTACGAGGGGATCAAAATCAGTTGATGAATAATTTTCATCGAGTAATTCTAACCCAAAACGACCGACATGTCCATTACAATTGATTGTAAAATGTAAATTAATATAACCTTGCCCTGAAATTTTTGGCATCCCAGATTGCAAATAACCTTTTAATCGCTCTAGACCTTTACTATATCTTATATCATCTCCTACATAGTACATGCTTTGATAGTGATCGTTGCATAAACTATAACTTCGAGCATCTGAAACTAAAGGCTTAGATTCAATTTTCGAATAGATTTTAGTTTTAGTTTCAAAATCGGTGAAATAGGACAATTCCAGTTTATCCTTGTTTATATGCTTAATGTGATAAATCGGATAGGGATTGACTATTGTTGAAGGAATGATAAATAACTGGTCTTCAACTTCGTGTAATTCAAAGGAAACGGACTCTGTTTCAGAATAGATAAGTTCATCAGAATAAAAATAATCCCATCTTAAATTGAGTTTTTCATTTTGAAAAGAAATAATTTCTTCAATCTCAAATGCAGAATTAGGGGTTTTTAGGTTGCTGATTTTTGTAACGAAGTATTCCCCATTAACTCTATTTATAAAATCTATACCATCAATTTCTTCACCTTTATCAGTTTTAATATAAGAAAAGAGGTTAGAATCATTATAAAACATTATCAAATCTTCATAGAGCGTGTAAGGCTCTAAATAAATCAACTGTTCCTTATTTTCGAATAGTAAAGTGTCACCTTTACCAAGTTGACTGATGTCAAATTTAGTAAATGTTGAATCTTTTTCCCAATAGTCGTATTTATACAGTCCTTCAGAGTTTTGTAACATTACCTGATAAAAAGGTTTCTGAGTATTTAGATCACTAACAGCTGATACATAAAGCGTATCTTGCCCCGAATCTTTACTTTGAATATTGCAGGATGAAAGAAATCCTAAGTTAAGGATTAGGAATAATTTAAATTTTTTCAATACATAGGGAATTTAAAGTTTTTACCTTTTTGGATTGGTCTAAAAATGCAATAAATATAACTTAACAGAATAAAAATAAAATTTAAAATTGATTTTTTTAAAATTGTATATAACAAGCTGGTCTCCCTGAATACTATTCGAAAATCTAATTTAAATAATTTATCGTCGAATCAAAAAAGCTTCTCTGTCGGAATGATAGTTCAATCCAATTGATACAGCACCCCAAATATAGGAAAGTCAATAAAGTTTTTTAACGGATTACTCACTCCAAAACTATCTCTATTTTCAAAATTGAAATCGTCTGAATAATAATAAATGAGATTGGGTAAACGTAAATACAAACACATATTTGGTTTTACCTTCAGATTTAAACCCAAATCTGTATAAGCATTAACGTAAGAATTGGAGGCATTTTGATTGGAATCGATAAAATTTTGATTCACTCCTATCTCAATAAACACTGAAAATATGGATGTTATGTTTAAATAATGCCTTAAATAAGGCCCAATTTCAAAATGAGTAAACCTATTGGTTGTTCCACTAGCTTCGTTATCAAAACTTAAATATCCAAACCCTGCTGAAACCCCGGCAAAAAGGTTGGTAGTAAGACTGTAGTTAACCCCCAAAAGTAACTGTACTTTTATGGCGTTTTCAAACGTAGCCTCTTGCTCCAAAGTCAATGAATTATCTACTATCGCTAAATCTGCCCATGAATAGGAAAGTCCAACTTGCCCTTCCACCAACCATTTGTGTTTCCCGACTACACCTTGATATTGAGCTTGTAATGGTACAATATTTATCAAGAAAATAAGAGAAGCCCATATTAATAGAAAAAGGCTTCCACAGTTCATGTTTATGAGTTTAGTAACCAATTGGCAAATTTTGATTATCACTTATAAAATTCGATATAATTTAAGAACTTATTAAAATCAGATTATATTGTTTTAAATATAGTAACATAATAAAGTATAATTCAAAAAATAGCTAAGTCTTATAATATTTTCATAAGAGGACTCAAAACATCTCTATCAATTTCAAGCATCTGTCTTACCGCTAAGCGGATGAAAAAATAAGCTAACTTAGAAGCTGGATAACGAAAAGCTTTTAAAGAAACATGAGTAAAATCAACTAATATAATTCCAAATCGTCTGGTCCTTAAACATCGCTCTGTAAGTCACGTTGATCATTTTGTGCTCGTCCATCTGGAAGTTGGGATCGGCTTTGATGACATGGTGTGCATAGCTCCTGGCGGTTTTCAAAATCTGATTGTCTTTCACCAAATCCGCGATTTTTAAATCTAAAATACCACTTTGTTGCGTGCCCATCAGGTTACCAGGACCACGTAGTTTTAAATCCACCTCAGCGATTTCAAACCCATCGTTGGTAGCTGTCATGGTTTCCATTCTGGTTTTGCCATCGGAGCTTAATTTCTTGCCCGTGATGAGCACACAGTAGCTTTGCTCTGCCCCTCGTCCTACTCGGCCTCTCAACTGATGAAGTTGAGATAAGCCAAATCGCTCGGCGCTTTCAATAATCATCAAACTTGCATTCGGCACATTAACGCCCACTTCTATCACTGTGGTGGCCACCATGATTTGAGTTTTGCCCTGGACGAAGCGTTCCATCTCGTACGCCTTGTCTTCGGGTTTCATCTTCCCGTGAACAATGGAAATCTGATACTTTGGTTTAGGAAACTCCCGCTCTATGCTGGCGTAACCGTCCATCAAATCTTTATAATCAAAATTTGCCGACTCTTCTATCAACGGATAGACAATATACACCTGACGCCCTTTATTAATTTCATCTTTGATGAATTTAAAAACCTTTAATCGGTTGTTATCATAGCGATGAACCGTTTTAATCGACTTTCTGCCAGGAGGCAATTCGTCGATCACCGACACATCCAAATCTCCATAAAGGCTCATCGCCAAAGTTCTGGGGATAGGCGTTGCTGTCATCACCAAGACATGTGGTGGTAGCGAATTCTTTTTCCACAACTTAGCACGTTGAGCCACACCAAATCGGTGCTGCTCATCAATCACTGCCAGACCCAAATTTTTAAACTGAACCGTATCTTCTATCAAGGCGTGCGTGCCTATAAGTATATGAAGTTCGCCACTTTGAAGTCGTTCGTGCAGGATTTTTCGATCTTTCTTTTTGGTGGAACCCGTCAGCAGTTCTACCTCAACACCAATGGGTTCGCAAAGCTCAGATAAACTTTCAAAATGTTGAGTAGCCAATATTTCAGTAGGAGCCATTAAGCAAGCCTGGAAGCCATTATCAACAGCCATAAGCATTGTCATAAGCGCCACGATGGTTTTTCCAGAACCCACATCCCCTTGCAGCAATCGGTTCATTTGGGCATTGCTGCCTAAATCTTTTCGTATTTCTTTCAGGACTCGCTTTTGCGCATTGGTAAGCTCAAAGGGCAATACATTTTTGTAGAACGAATTGAAATAGTCTCCGACTTGCTCAAAAGTAAAGCCTTTGATTTTGACTTTATGAATCGCATTTTTCCTCAACAACTGCAACTGAATGTAATAGAACTCTTCAAATTTCAGTCTAAACTGAGCTTTGGACAACAACTCTGCAGATTGAGGAAAATGTATATTCCGCATGGCTTCCGTTTTGGAAAGCATTTTCAAATCGGATAAGACATTATTGGGTAAAGTTTCCTGAAAGATTTTATCCTGTTCCAACAAACTAAAAATCAACGTACTGATGACTCGATTGGAAATGCCACGCTTACTCAACTTTTCGGTGGAAGGATAAACCGGCTGAAGTTTGATTTGAGATTTAGTTTTGGCCTTCTCCAATTCTTCAATCTCAGGATGCGGCATAGAAAAACTCCCA
The DNA here is from genome assembly GCF_042677225.1 of Psychroflexus salinarum. Classification (NCBI taxonomy): domain Bacteria; kingdom Pseudomonadati; phylum Bacteroidota; class Flavobacteriia; order Flavobacteriales; family Flavobacteriaceae; genus Psychroflexus; species Psychroflexus salinarum. Next base: position 189,494 of record NZ_JBHTIV010000013.1, on the reverse strand, counting down.
CTGAAATAATTCAGCTTACCAAAAATTACATAAGCTGTATTGATTTTCAAATTTTCAAGAATCCACTTGTGACCACGAAACCAAACCAATTCCATAGATCCTGTATCATCTTCAAATTCAGCCACCAGGCGCTTCCCTTTTTTCATTGGAACCGTTCTTACATTGGTGATTTTACCGATGATTTGAACTTCAGCAGACGTATCCTGCAGCTCAGAAATTTTATAAAATCGAGACTTATCGATATAGCGAAAAGGAAAGAACTGAAGCAGATCCTGAAACCTGTGAATACCCAACTCCGTTTTGAGCAAATCGGCCCGGCCCGGACCGACGCCTTTAAGATATTCTATAGGAGTTTGTAGGGTTTTCGTATCCATAAAACGAAAATACTATAATTTCACAGATGGAGATTTTAAAGCATGAAAAAATACCCCGAAGCAAATCCATCGGGGTATCTATTTATTAATTTATATATGCTACGTTCTTTGCGACTCTACATTTAAAAATAAGAATAAACTAAATAAATTCATTTGTCAGCTCGAGTGAACACATTTGGGTTTTGGTAAAAAATCAAATGTGTTTGTATCGAGAGCCTTATTACTAGTTTTCGATACATTTCATAATATCTGTCTTATGATTCAAAACCAAAAGGAATGTCACCTTGAGCGCAGTCGAAAGGTAGTGCAAAAACGTCTCGACTTGGCTCGACATGTCATCTGAATCGCAATGAGCTTAAGATGAAAGCATAAAAAAAGCTACTCGAAATGAGCAGCTTTTTTTAAATCGAAATATTCATTTATCAACTCGAGCCCTCTAAAATTTTGCGAATTTTATTTAATACAAAGTGACAATTTTCAGCATTGTTTTAGCATCGAGCGGAGTCGAGATGTAGGCTGTTCTCAACGCAGTTTATACTGAAGTAGTGAAGTGCTCGAACAGACAATTAGTCCTGATATTTGTTAGAATAGCGCTCATATAATTCAGTTTGATGCGTTTCCAAACTCACATCTCTTCCCTGAATATAAACTTTTGTCATTTTATTTCCTCTCATATCCAGAGCATCACCTTCACTTATAAACAGTGTAGCATCTTTACCCACTTCCAGTGAGCCAATTTGATCGTCCATGCCCAGAATTTTAGCTGTATTCAAGGTAATCATTTGTACAGCCAGTTCTTTTTCGACTCCAAAAGCAGCCGCAGTACCTGCATAAAAAGGAAGGTTTCTGGAATTCATTCGTTCCATTCGTCCACTTCCTTCAAGCGCAACCAAAACTCCGGCATCACTCAATAATTTTGGTAATTTATAAGGCAAATCGTAGTCATCATCTTCAAAATTTGGGTTGAGATGCGTACGCTGAACTAAAACGGAAATATCATTAGCGGCAAGATCCTCTGCAGCTTTATAGGAATGATATCCTCCTACAATAGTGACTCTGTCCAAATTCATTTGACGTTTAAAGCTTATGATATCTTTTATTTCTTTTTCACCATCAGAATGGATAAATAAAGCCTTCGAACCATCAAACAGTCCAGCCATAGCTTCATACTCTAAATCTCTGTCACTGGATCCTGGAACATAAGCTTTGGCATTGTTGAAGTAAGCAACTACTTCATCAATCTCGCTCGTGTAATCTTTATTCTTCTCCCAGACTCTGTCAGCATCGTACCAGTTTCCGCTTCTGCTGAAGGCCCCCGGCCAGTTCATATGAATGGCATCATCCTCTTTGATGACAGCATCTTCCCAGTTCCAGGCATCAAACTGAACAACCGATGAAGTCCCAGAAATACGACCGCCTTGTGGGGTGATTTGCCCCATCAATACACCATTAGGTCGCATGCTTTCCACAACTTTACTTTCTGCATTATAGGCAATTAAACTTCTGATATGAGGCAGCATTTTACCCAATTCATCTTCATCAACTGTTGCCGCTACAGCATCGATCTCAACCAAACCTAAAGTGGCATTAGGAGCTATAAACCCAGGATAAACGTGTTTCCCTGAGGCGTTGATTTGTTGACCTTTAGCTTCGGAAGCATCGGTGCCAACGTATGTGATTTTTCCATCTTCAAAAACGACGACAGAATTCTCAATAACTTCAGTATTTCCAATGTGAGCCGTGGCTCCAACTATAGAAATAGCTTCGGTTTGTTTTGGGGCTGGTGTTTGTTGTGCCTGGCTAGAAAAAACCAAAGCTAAAGCAACAAAACAGCTAGTTAATATTTGTTTATAATTCATCTTATTCGTGTATGTGGTTAATATCATCTAAACTGTCACAGTGTAGAAATTCTTTTTCTTTTTTCTTAATCGGCTGGGTTTTCAAACCTTTGTTTTTGACTTTCATCATTTTGTTGATTAAGAATTGTCTTTCTTTCTGAATTTGCTCTCTCATGGCTAAATCCTTTTCAATATCAAAGTAAACAACACCTTCAATAATAGTTTTCTCTGGTTTTGCATAAATCGACAATGGATCTGCATTCCAAAGTACTACGTCGGCATCCTTTCCTTCTTTGATACTTCCTACTCTATCGTCTATATGGAGCAACTTTGCAGGATTCAAGGTTACAAATTTCCAAGCCTCTTCTGCTGGAACTCCGCCGTACTTCATAGACTTAGCCGCTTCTTGGTTGAGACGTCTTATCATCTCACCGTCATCACTGTTGATAGCTACAGTAACTCCTTGATTGTGCATAATCGCAGCATTAAAAGGAATAGCATCATTCACTTCATATTTGTAAGCCCACCAGTCACTAAAGGTAGAACCACCTGCTCCATGCTCTTTCATGATGTCAGCTACTTTGTAACCTTCTAAAATATGTGTAAATGTATTTACTGTAAAGTCAAACTCTTCAGCAACTTTCATCAACATATTGATTTCGCTTTGCACATAAGAGTGACAGCTTATATAGCGCTCTCCATTAATTATCTCTAATAAAGTTTCCATTTCGTCATCATGACGATAAGGCTTACCAGATGCTTTTTTCTCTCCGTAAGCTTTAGCTTGTGAGAAATAATCTCTAAAGACCTGCTCAACCCCCATTCTGGTTTGTGGAAATCTTGAGTTTCCACCCCAGTTAGATTGTTTCACATTTTCACCTAAGGCAAATTTGATATGCTTTGGCGTATTGTCATAAATCAAATCTTCTGCATTTTCTCCCCATTTTAGTTTTAAGACTGCAGATCGCCCACCTATAGGATTGGCAGAGCCGTGTAATAATTGAATACTCGTTACACCACCTGCTAGTGATCTGTAAATACTGATGTCATCTGGATCTACAGCATCTTCCATAGTAACTTCAGCAGAAGAATTGTGTCCACCTTCATTAATCGAAGTTCCTGCAATGTGAGAGTGCTCATCGATAATACCAGCGGTTAAAAACTTACCTGTTCCGTCGATAACTTCAGCTCGTCTGTCGCTTAAGTCTTTTCCAATCTTATCTATCTTCCCATCTTTAAGTAATACATCGGTATTTTTTAAAGTGCCTTCAGCTTCTCCAGTAATAACCGTTGCATTTTTAATTAAAATACGTTCAGGTTGCGTTTGTGCAGATTCTCTTCCATAAGCTGAATTTGGATACGTCATGGAAAGCATTTCCATAGCTTTTTCCTCCTCTTTTTCATCTTCTTCTTGATCTGAAGTAGACTCAGTTTGTTTTTTAGTGGCCTTAAAAGTCGACGTGTTTCCATCTCCTAAAATGGCTTTACCACTAAAACTTGATTGAAAAGGTTCTATTTTAGACGTTAGAATCGCATACTCTTCTTTAGATTTATCAGCATCACTTAAAACCAAAGTCATCCATTCATCTTCGTAAGTTAGCTTGCTTCCCAGCTTTAAGGTGTCTTGTTTGACTTCTGCAGAAAATTTACCTGACTTATTTTTGATAGTCAGTTCGTGAGAATTTCCATTTAAGACCAAATCATATGAACCTGAGATATCAATAACATCCAAAGGCTCCAAACGGTGACGCTGACCCTGAACCCAGTTTTCGTAAATTTTAAATTCGTCTTCAAAAAGTTCTTTAGAAGTAATGATGAAGTTAGCCACTTTACCTTTTTCCAAAGTTCCAAGAAGTTCAGAAGCTCCAATGGCTTTAGCAGGTTGAGTGGTTAACCCAGCAAAAGCAGTTTGTTTATCCAATCCGCGCTCTACAGCTTTCTTTAAATTCTTTAATAATTCGTCAGGAGATTTTAACCCTTTAGAAGTGAAAGAAATATCAACGTCGTTTTCAGCAAGAATTTTAGCATTTGATGGGGCATATTGCCAATGCTTCATTTCGCCTAAAGAAAGATATTCTCTCAAAAATGGATCTTCAACATCGTATGCATCAGGAAATTTAAGCGGTAAAACGAAATGTGCGTTTATTTCCTTAAGGTCTTCTATTCTTTTGTATTCATCTCCGGAACCGATGATGGTGTATTGAACACCAAATTGATCTCCTATTTTGTCAGCTCTAAAAGCATCCAAATAATTATCTACAGAAAATAATTGTGGAAGACTCTTTTTAGCTAAATAAGCTTCAATAGCTAAATCTTTTTCTTCAATAATACCGGTTTCATAAGCTTCGGCATCATGATAAAATTGTCTCAGCAATGCTGTATATCCCATGATAGAACTTGGATATGCTTGGCGAGATTGTTTGCTTTTGCTAAATTCATAGTAAAGACCAGATTCATCTTTTAACAAGTTTTTGTTGAAATTGTCACTTTCTGCTAAAGCAAATAAAGCAGCATTTCCTCTCAAGAAACCATCAGCTATATGAGTGTTCACAGCTCCGAAGCCAGCTTTACGCATAGTTTCAGCTTTTTTCTCATCAAATTCAAAATGAGACTTAGCAGATTGCTCTGGTCTCACGTGATCATTCCAGTAATAACCTTTTCTGTTGGGGTCATATTGTGGTTGAGAAGCTCTTGGCGCACTTGAGATATCTTTAATTCCAAAATCTGAATAGACTTCTACGAAAGATGGATAAATGTGTTTGCCTTTAGCATCTACTATAACAGTGTTTTCTGGAAGCTTTACATTTTTACCAACTTCTACAATCTTTCCATCTTTAAAAAGCAAAGTCGCATTTTCAATAGTTTGAGACGGTGAGACGTGAATGATGGCAGATTTTACTGCGGAGTAATTGCTAGTCCTTGTTTTGACTCCTTTGTTTTCAGGAAAATAATCCTGAGCAAAAAGACCAAAACTCAACATGCAAAATAAAAGAAAGACTTTTTGTTTCATTGAAATTTGAATTAGTGATTAATAATTTGTTTTTGTTGGTAATAATTAACTAACAAGGCCACCACATAGCTGTAGCTTTCCATGCCTTGCGGCTGATTATTTGCTTTTAGGTAATTGCCATAAACGGTTTCCATGATTAATTCTACTGGACCAGTGTAGGCTTGCCAAAATTCTTGAACTTCTTTATAATTTTTTAAAACTCCAGAATTGAGTTCTGCGATAAGAGCTTCTGATAAAAGAGGATCTTTTTTGTACATGTCATTGAGACTATACTTCAAAGCAAAAGTTAAACCCGAATAGCGTAAAAATCGATTTTCATCTTCCATAGTGATGATTGAGGCTATAAAATTGGCTTCATTTTCCTTTGAATAACCTAGCTGATGACCAATCTCATGTGCCATTGTTGTTGGGAGTTTGTACTTCGGAATTTTATAATTGTACTGACCCTCGTTGGTAAATGGATTTACATATCCACTAAAACCACCATAAGAAAGCGGTAAGGAAAACAGTGATTTTTTAAGATTTTCAACTCGATATGGAATTTTTATATCCTGATTTACTGAATTCCTGTAGGCTTCGAAAACTAATTTCTGAAGTTGAATTTGCCTGAATTCATAATCCACTTTTAAACTATCATTACTTACTAGTTCTGAATGTAAAGAATTAGTTTTCTGTATTAAATCACAGGTGAATTCTTGTAATTCTTCTTTGGTATAATCTGTTGAAATGCCTAAAGATTGATGCAATGGAAGTCGGTAATAATTGAATCCCCAAAACAAATGAAACAAAAAGTAAATTAAGGACACAAATGCCAGAGCCTCCAAAAGTCGGGTCCGCATTCTTCTGAATTTGGTTTTAAATAGCCTAAAGACCCACATCAGCATAATAATGACAAGGATAGAATAAAATAAGTCTCCAAGCGAAAAAGGGATCCATGAGGTCAAGTAATGCTGAAGTTGTGAAATGAATAAGAAAAAACTAGTACTGTAGTAGTCTTCCACCCATGTTGGATTTTGTTTCAAAACATAGATCAGTAGCAACTGAAGGGGAAAAAATAAAGCAAGAAATTTTAATGTGATATTTTTCAAAAAGGGTTTGAATTATTTAGTAATTTCTTTACTTATAAATTTAAGAAAGATGAAATTCAAACTTAACTAATTTTTAAAAATACTCACATATTTATCGTAATTTTGAAGGCGTCAAAATACAACACAAATCCAATAAAGAATGATCATTTTCTTCAAAGCTGATTCGACGCATTACTTCGCAGTTTCCATCGATAAACTACCAGACTACGAGACCATAAAAAAATTCAAATGGGTATTTGGCGACGCCCAATTCATAGATGAAAAACAGATAGACGGTCAATTCATCGGTCCGCGACAAGTTATGATTACACCTTGGAGTACCAATGCTGTAGAGATTACTCAAAATATGGACATTGAAGGCGTTAGAAGAATTGAAGAGTTTTTTGAAGTCACTTCAGAAAAAAAGGATTTCGACAGAATGCTTTTTCAAAGCTATGATGGATTAGATCAGGAAATTTTTACCATCAATATCCAGCCGGATCCTGTTCTTGAAATCGATAACATTTCAGAATACAATCAAAAGGAAGGCCTGGCTCTTAATGAGGAGGAAGTCAGTTATTTAGAAAATCTTTCCAAAAAATTAGGTCGAAAATTAACCGATGCTGAAGTCTTTGGTTTTTCACAAGTTAACTCAGAACATTGCAGACATAAAATCTTTAATGGAACTTTCGTCATTAACGGCGAAGAGCAACCTGAATCACTTTTCAAGCTGATCCGAAAAACATCTGAAACGCATCCCAACAGCATAGTTTCTGCTTATAAAGACAATGTCGCTTTTATAAAAGGGCCTAAAGTGGAGCAGTTCGCTCCTACCCGTCCTGAAATAGCTTCAGAATATAAAAATTCAAGATTCGATTCTGTAATTTCCTTAAAAGCAGAAACGCATAACTTCCCCACCACAGTAGAACCCTTTAATGGTGCTGCAACTGGAAGTGGTGGTGAGATAAGAGACAGACTTGCTGGTGGAAAAGGCTCTTTACCTCTTGCAGGTTCTGCGGTTTATATGACATCTTACCCAAGACTTACCGATAATAAACCCTGGGAAAAAGCAGTTTCAAAACGGGAATGGCTCTACCAAAGTCCACTCGACATCCTGATCAAAGCATCTAATGGAGCTTCAGATTTTGGAAATAAATTTGGTCAACCACTTATCAACGGCTCTCTGTTCACTTTTGAGCATAAAGAGCATGACCGACTGATGGCTTACGATAAAGTCATTATGCTTGCTGGTGGCGTTGGCTACGGAAAAGCCAATCAGGCACTAAAAGACGTTCCTAAAAAAGACGATGATATCGTCATTCTTGGTGGCGATAACTACAGAATTGGTATGGGAGGGGCTGCGGTTTCTTCTGCAGATACTGGTGAATTTGAAAGCGGTATTGAACTTAATGCCGTTCAAAGGTCTAATCCTGAAATGCAAAAAAGAGCTGCTAATGCTATTCGGGCAATGGTAGAACTTGATGAAAACCCGATACGCTCAATCCACGACCACGGTGCTGGAGGCCATTTAAACTGCTTAAGCGAGCTAGTTGAAGATACTGGTGGTCATATTGATATTGATAAACTTCCTGTTGGAGATTCTACACTTTCTGCCAAAGAAATCATTGGCAACGAATCTCAAGAACGTATGGGACTTGTGATTGGAAAAAAAGACTCTGCATTTTTAGAAAAAGTAGCTTTACGGGAGCGTTCCCCTATGTATCGCGTAGGAACGGTGACTAATGATCACCAATTTATATTTAAAAATTCCAGAACACAGGAAAAACCTTTGGATCTGAAGTTAGATGATATGTTTGGAAGTTCACCAAAAACCATCATGACTGACCAAAGAGTTGAGAGAACTTATTCAAATGCTGAATATGATTCAGAAAAAATATATGATTACGTAGAACAATTACTTCAACTTGAGTCAATTGCCTGCAAAGATTGGCTTGTAAATAAAGTCGATAGATGCGTCTCCGGACGTGTGGCTGTACAACAAACTGTCGGCCCGTTGCAAGTTCCGCTAAATAATTGCGGTGTGGTTGCCTTAGACTACAACGGTAAAGAAGGTGTTGCTAATTCTATTGGCCACTCGCCTATTTCAGGCTTGATCGACCCTGTGGCTGGGGCTAAAAATTCAATTGCTGAGGCTTTAACCAACATCATTTGGGCACCTCTAGAGCAAGAACTGACATCTGTATCGCTTTCAGCAAACTGGATGTGGCCTTGTAATAATGAAGGCGAGGATGCCAGATTATATGATGCGGTGAAAGCTGTTTCAGAATTTGCTATTAATCTGGGAATCAACGTACCTACTGGTAAAGACTCCTTGTCGATGAAGCAACGTTACAAAGACCAGGAAGTGCTATCACCAGGTACGGTCATCATTTCGGCTGCTGGACATTGCAACGACATTAAAAATGTGGTTGAGCCAATGTTCCAAAAGGACGCAGGCTCCATTTATTATTTAGATTTTTCACAAGATGACTTAGAACTTGGCGGCTCAGCCTTTCTTCAGTTATTGAATAAAGTTGGAAATAAAGCTCCATCAATAAATGACGATGCTAAATTCAAAACGAAATTCAACGCCATTCAAAAGCTGATCAAGGAGCATAAAATTGCAAGCGGACATGATATTTCTTCCGGTGGATTGATAACAACTCTATTAGAATTATGCTTTGCTCATAATGATTTAGGTGCAGAATTAAATTTCAATGAATTTGAAGAGAAAGACTTGGTTAAACTCTTATTTGCAGAAAATTCTGGACTAGTTTTCCAGGCTAATGGAGATCTGACTTCAGATTTTGAAGAGCTAGACATTGAGCCATTATATCTTGGAGAAGTTAATTCAACTGGAGAATTATCTATTGCTCATGAGAGTCAAAATCTGAATTTCAACGTAGAAGCTTATAGAGAATATTGGCTCAAGACTTCTTATGAATTTGACAAGCACCAGAGTGGAGAACAAAAGGCAAAAGAACGTCACGATAACTTCAAGCATAACGGTTTAAGCTTTAAGTTTCCAGATCATTTTGATGGAAAATTAAAATCAGTAGAAGGGAAACGTATCAAAGGAGCCATCATCAGAGAAAAAGGTTCAAATTCTGAACGTGAAATGGCTAGAGCCATGCATTTAGCTGGATTTGATGTGAAAGACATCCACATGACCGACTTGATGTCTGGAGCAGAGAATCTGGAAGATGTTCAATTTATTGCTGCAGTTGGAGGCTTCTCCAATTCTGACGTTTTAGGCAGTGCTAAAGGCTGGGCCGGTGCTTTCAAATACAATGAAAACGCAAATTTAGCTTTGCGCAATTTCTTCAACAGGAAAGATACGTTGTCACTTGGAGTTTGTAATGGATGTCAACTTTTTGTTGAGTTGGGTCTAATTACACCAACACATGTAGATACACCAAAAATGCTACATAACGATTCCGGCAAGTTTGAATGCCGCTTCACAGCAGTAACAATTTCTGAAAGTAATAGCGTAATGCTTAAAAGTCTTGAAGGTTCTACTCTAGGAATATGGGCTGCACATGGTGAAGGTAAATTCCACTTGCCTATGGAAGAGAGTCAATATTTTATTCCTGGTAAATATTTTAGAGAAGAATTCCCTGTGAATCCGAATGGCTCAGATTACAATGCGGCCATGCTTTGCGATGAAACTGGAAGACATCTGGTGATGATGCCTCACCTGGAGCGATCTACCTTTTCTTGGAACTGGGCGCATTATCCTAAAGACAGAAAAACAGACGAGGTTTCCCCTTGGATTGAAGCTTTTCAAAACGCTAAGAACTGGCTAGAAAACGCATAAGTTATGTATTCAAAAGAACAACTAATTGAAAAGTTAAACTTAGAAAAACACCCAGAAGGCGGATATTTCAAAGAAACCTATAGAAGTGAGATGTCGATACCTAAATACAGTTTACCTGCTGAATTTGATTCGTATAGAAATGTAAGCACCTGCATTTACTTTATGCTGACGTCGGATGAATTTTCAGCGTTTCACAAAGTCAATCAGGATGAAGCCTGGCATTTTTATATGGGTGAAAGCATTCTACTCCATATGATTTCTCCTGGAGGTGAGTATTCCAAAATTAAAATCGGAAGTGATTTTTCTTCAGGTGAAACCCCTCAATTTGTAGTTCCTGCTCAGCACTGGTTTGCTGCTGAAGTTGAAAAAGAAAACGGATTTGCACTTGTAGGTTGTACTGTTGCTCCAGGATTCGAATATGAAGATTTTGAATTAGCTGAACGCAAACAACTTCAGAAGAAATTTCCAAATCACAGTAAAATAATTTCAAAGCTCACCAGATAAAATTTCTCCTTTGAAAACTAAGATCTGTATGGTTTGTCTTCAAGAATTTGAGATTCTCTATCGTATTCAAATTGAAAAAGGCAAAAAATGGATTTTCGCCTGCAAGTCCTGTGTTGAAAAGCATCAAAATCAACCGAATTACAAATACGGCGGAACCTGGAAAGGCAAAAGACATTAAATTTTAAGCTGAAAACTGAATTGAGCTTCAAATCAAAAAAACTATTATAAAATTTAAATTATAACTATTTATTTCATTTTGAATCAATAACTTGGAAATCTATTTATAATTGTTAGATTATAATCAGGTGATTTTTCTTAATTATTATAGGTTTGCAAACTTTCAAATAAAAATTACTAACTACTTTACAAATGAAAAGATGCTTTTTTTTAATCTTGATCCCATTTTTTGCATATACACAGGACAAACCGATTGTTGACATAGGTGGTGCATTGCGTTACAATTATCTAGTTAGTTCATGGGATTCTGACCAAAAAAATATTGGAGGAGATTTTGTCTATGATTTTATTAGAATAAATACAGAAGCTTCTTATAAAGATATCTATTTAAATGCCGAATACAGATTTTATGCTCCTGGTTTTGGAGGTGGTTTTATGAAACAAGGTTGGATTGGTTATAAAATTAATGAAAAGGAAGACATTCACCTAGGTTTAACTCAAGTCCCATTTGGAATTCAAACTTATAATTCCCATAATTGGTTTTTTAATTTGACCTATTATGTGGGTTTAGAAGACGATCATGATTTGGGTTTAAAATATATGAATATTGGGGATAAATTTGAATATCAATTGGCATTTTTTAAAGGGTCTGAGCTATACAGTCTGGGCGGTTCTAGAGAAGTAACTTCAGAACGTTACGCCTATGATATCGTCGGTAGAAATAAAGAAATAAACCAATTCAATGGTAAATTTGTTTATAAAACTGGTGAAGATTTCAAACAACGTATTGGCTTATCAGCTCAATATGGCGGACTTTATAATATAGATACTAAAGAAGTTGGTGATCATTACTCGATTGCACTTCATCATGAGGCCTTTTATAAAAGATGGAATTTAAAAACATCATTAATTACTACCAGACATAACCCAATAAATGCCGTAGGCGAAAGCAGAGAGATTGTAAAAATGGGAGCTTATGGTTTTCCCTATGATATTGCTTCAAATTTTGAAATGTATACAGCTGCTATATCATATGATTTACCTGTAGATATTGGTCCAATAAGTAATCTTCAGTTTTACAACGATTTTGGATATATGGATAAAAAAGCTGAGGGATTCAAAAATTCTGCAATGAATGTCACTGGCATGTTAGTTTCGGCTGGAGATGTTTACATTTATGTGGATTATGCTTTAGGATACAATCACTCTTGGTTTGGAGGTGATTTCACTAATGAACTCGGGGCTGGTAAACCAAATTTAGGCTGGGAAGCAAGATTCAATATCAATTTTGGATATTATTTCTTAACAGATAATTCGTCAAGGTAAATTATAAATTAAAATTAAAATTTTATGTCTCAAAAAATAACCAGAAGCGATGAGAAGAAATCAATCTTTGGTTTAGAAATCAATGGACCTGTTTTCTTTTCATCGACCATCTTAATTATTATTGGCATCGCTCTTACTCTCATATACGGTGATGCAGCTGAAGAATTTTTCAATAAAACTCAAACCCAAGTCGCTGAATTTGGAGGTTGGATCTTTGTATTGAGTGTAAATATTTTCTTGATTTTTGTTTTGTACTTAGCCTTTAGCAAGTATGGTAAAATAAGACTTGGCGGAAAAGATGCTGAGCCAGAATTCAAAACTATATCGTGGTTTTCCATGCTGTTTAGTGCTGGAATGGGTATTGGTTTACTTTTCTGGAGTGTCGCGGAGCCTGTAACTCACTTTGGCAATCCACCTACCGCCGATCCTAACTCAGCTGCCGCAGCTAAGGAAGCTATGAATTACACCTTCTTGCACTGGGGTTTCCATGCTTGGGCAATCTATGCATTAGTAGGTTTGGCGCTTGCATTTTTTACCTACTCCCGAGGTTTGCCTCTTACCATAAGAAGTGTTTTTTATCCTTTTTTAGGTGATAAAATCTACGGGGTTATCGGAGATATTATCGATATTTTTGCAGTACTAGCTACGCTTTTTGGACTTGCAACTTCATTAGGCTTTGGTGTGCAACAAGTTGCTGCTGGGCTAGAGCAGGTATTTGGTTTAAGCTCTGGAATTACAACTCAAGTTTTACTTATAGCAGGAATTACTGGTGTTGCAACTATTTCAGTTGTTTTGGGAGTAGATAAAGGAGTAAAAGTACTGAGTGAGTGGAACATCAGAATAGCTGTTATCTTACTACTTTTAGTGGTTATTTTAGGTCCAACGCTTTTTATTTTTGAAAGCTATCTGGAAAATCTTGGTAATTACTTTAGTAGCGTTGTTGAAATTTCATTGTGGAATGAAAGCTTTACAGGTGGAGACTGGCAAAATAACTGGACTTTGTTTTACTGGGGCTGGTGGATTGCTTGGTCTCCTTTTGTTGGAACTTTTATCGCCAGAGTTTCCAAAGGACGAACTATCAAAGAATTTATCCTTGGCGTACTTATAGTTCCAAGTTTACTTACATTCTTCTGGATAACTGCCTTTGGGACTTCTGCACTGGATATGATTTTGAACGGAAACGAAACCATAGCTACTGCTGTAGATAATGACGTGGCAACTGCCTTGTTCATCTTTTTTGAAGATTTTCCATTCACCGCAGTTTTAAATGTTGTAGGTATAATCCTAATAATGGGTTTCTTCATCACCTCTTCAGATTCAGGATCCTTAGTTATTGATAGCTTAACTTCTGGTGGAAAAATAGAAGCTCCTGTGGGTCAACGTATATTCTGGGCCATTACTGAAGGCACTGTAGCAGCAGTTTTACTTATTGGAGGTGGGCTTGGAGCCTTGCAAACTGCATCCATAGCCACGGGTTTACCCTTTGCTATAATTCTCCTTATAATGTGTTTTTCATTATATAGAGGTCTAAAAGATGAAGTTTTAAGACGAGAAAAATCCAAAGAAGATGACCAGAAGAAAGACTATGAGAATATTGTAAGTAATATTATCAAAAAAAGAAATAAAAAATAATCATTATGAAACCAATAAAAAAAATACTTGTAGGCTTAGATTTATCAAATATCGATCAACAGCTTATTAAATACAGCTCTTTTTTTGCAGATATTGTTGGTGTTGACAAAGTTTATTTTGTTCATAACATAAAACGCTACGAGATATCTGAAATGCTTGAAAAAGAGCTTGAAGATATCGATTTGGAAGAACTAATTACTGAGGAACTTAAGGAAACAATAGAGGATAATTTTACTTCTGAAGTTGAATGGGAAGTACTTATTTCTGATGATCCATATACTGAATCTCTTATAAGCTACATTGTCAATAAATATAGCATTGATTTATTGATCATGGGAAATAAAAATAATGAAGAAGGTTCTGGTATTCTTGCATTTAAGATGCTAAGAACAACAAGATGTCAGTTTTTATGGGTGCCAGAAAATGCTACTCACGAGATGAAAAAAGTTTGGGTAGGTACAGATTTTTCAAATTCATCTAAAAAATGCTTTGCATTTGCTGACTTTCTAAGATCCAAACATGACTTTGAACTTGAAGCTGTAAATGTGTATAGCTTGCCTATTCATTTTTCACCTTATATCAATAATTCAAAAATCAATCCTAAAATGGAAGATTATATCGATAAAAGATTTGATAATTTTCTTAGAAAAGTTGATTACTCTGGTGAATTAAAACAAAGAAAAATATTAGGTCGCGAAGCGAACGTAGCCAGTAGGCTCAAGAAAGAAGCTTACAAAAATGATGTCAATCTTTTAATGGTCGCAGACAAAGGTTCCAATACAATTTCAAACCTTACACTAGGAAGTATTACTGAAGATTTATTTAATCGAGAATTAAAAATACCATTGCTCATTATTAAGGATTGATAAATGAATCCATCCATAATTAAATTTTTAAGTCTTCTTCTAATTATTGTTGTTAGCTTTAGCTGTCAAAAAAAAGTAAGTCAAAACGACAATAAACAAACTGAAACCACCATAACAGATTCTGCGATGGTGGTTTCTGCACGTGAAGAAGCCTCCATAATTGGTCTTGACATTCTTAAAAAAGGTGGAAATGCCTTTGACGCTATGGTAGCAACAGAAATGGCATTGGCGGTTTGTTATCCTTTTGCAGGAAACCTGGGAGGAGGTGGTTTTATGGTTTACAGAACTAATGATGGAAAAACAGGAGCTTTGGACTATCGTGAAAAAGCACCGTTATCGGCTACGAAAACCATGTATCTTGACGAATCTGGTCAGCCAATTCCTCAACTAAGCAGATTAGGGAGTTTGGCCATAGGAGTTCCAGGAACGGTCGCAGGAATGTTTAAAGTCAATGAAAAATTTGGGACTTTACCTATGACAGATTTGCTTCAACCGAGTATTGATTTAGCAAAAAAAGGTTTTGTAGTGACATCAGATCAAGCAGATATGCTAAATACTCTTCAATCAACATTTTTGGAAGTGAATAAGGATTCTATTCTGTTTTCTAAACAATTTCAAAATGGTGATACCTTAAGAAATATTGCCTTGGCTGAAACTTTGGAAAGAATTGCTAATAATGGAGCTACTGAATTTTACGGAGGAAATACTGGAGAAATTTTGGTCGACTTTATTTCCAGTTATGGCGGAATCATTAGCCTAGAAGATCTGAAGCAATATGAAGCTGTATGGAGAACACCTATTGAAATCTCATACAAAGACTTAAAGGTGATTTCCATGCCTCCACCGTCTAGTGGTGGTATTGTATTAGGTCAGATTTTAAAAATGATAGAAAATTATAATTTGAAAAACTTAGGTCATAATTCTTCAAAATACATTCAATTACTTACCGAAGCTGAGCGCAGAGCTTATGCTGATAGGAGTTTTTATCTTGGTGATCCAGATTTTGTTGAAATTCCTCAAGACAGCCTTCTAAGTGACCGCTATTTAAAACAACGAATGCAGGATTTCAGTTTTGAGTCTGCGACAAATTCAGAAGAAATTGAACACGGAAAAATTATTGGTTTTGAAAGTAAAGAAACCACTCACTACTCTATTGTTGATCAATTTGGAAATGCTATTGCAGCTACAACAACTTTGAATGGTGCTTATGGTTCTAAATTATTTAGTAATGAACTCGGGATTTTCCTGAATAATGAAATGGATGATTTTAGTGCGAAACCAGGGTTTCCCAACATGTTTGGACTTATAGGAGCTGAAGCTAATTCTATTGCACCTGAAAAACGAATGTTAAGCTCTATGACTCCAACTATTGTAGAAAAAAACGGTAAATTATGGATGAGTGTTGGCACTCCTGGTGGCTCTACTATTATTACTTCTGTGTTACAAACCATTTTAAATGTTTATGAATTTGAGATGTCCATGCAAGAAGCTGTTAATGCGCCAAGGTTTCATCACCAGTGGTTGCCAGATGAAATTACATTTGAAACTGTAGGCTTTGAATCTGCTATACTAGATTCATTAAGAACAAAGAATTATAAGGTCATTCAACAAGAATCTAAGATTTTAGGAAAAGTAGATGCTATTTTGAAATTACCAAATGGTAAATTAGAAGGTGGAGCAGATTATCGGGGTGATGACGCTGCTGTAGGATTTTAAAATAAGCTTTCTAGTGCTTGATTTTTATATGTTTACAATATATTTATATTTATTAGTAATTTTTTGATGCTTTAAAAAGCGTTTTAATAGAATTTAAAAGAAATATTTTCTATTTTTCACTATTCAAAATTTAAAAAAATATGTCATCACTTAAACGCCTATTTGATTTTCCATATTATCAATTAGAAAAATACAACCTTGAAGACGCATTAGTAACCAAATATAATGGTGTCTGGAAGTCTACTTCAACCAAAGAATATATTGACCAAGTAAATAAAATAAGTAGAGGTCTGTTAAGATTGGGGGTGAAACCAAATGATAAAGTTGCTATTATTTCTACAAATAATAGAACTGAATGGAATATTATGGATATTGGTATAATGCAACTTGGAGCTCAAGATGTACCTATTTATCCGACTATTTCTGAAGAAGATTACGCTTATGTCCTAAATCACAGTGAGTCTGTGTATTGTTTTGTTTCAGACAAAGAAGTCTACGATAAAGTAATGGCCATAAAAGATGAAGTTGAATCCTTAAAAGAAGTTTTCTCTTTTGATCAAATTGATGGGGCAAAAAATTGGGCTGAAATACTAGATCTAGGTACCGATGACAGTAATCAAAGTGAAGTGCAATCTTTAATGGATCAAGTTTCCGAAAACGATCTAGCAACTTTAATTTATACTTCGGGTACAACAGGCCGGCCTAAAGGAGTTATGCTATCACATAAAAACATCGCTAGTAATGCAATCAATAGTTCTACGCGTTTACCGTTGGACAAAGGAAATGCTAAAGCTCTCAGCTTTCTTCCTGTTTGCCACGTTTATGAACGTATGCTTCAGTATATGTATCAATTTAGCGGAGTGAGCATTTATTTTGCAGAATCTATTGAAAAAATAAGTGATAATCTTAAAGAGGTTAAACCAGAAGTAATGTCTGCTGTTCCAAGACTTCTTGAAAAGGTTTACGATAAAATTATTGCAAAAGGAACTGATCTTACTGGTATTAAAAAGAAATTATTTTATTGGGCAGTAGAACTCGGCTTACAGTATGAACCTTATCAAAAAAATGGATGGTGGTATGAAACTCGCTTAAAGCTTGCTAGAAAATTAATCTTCAGTAAATGGCAGGAAGCATTAGGTGGAAATCTGCGAGTTATTGCATCAGGAAGTGCTGCATTACAGCCTAGGCTAGCCAGAGTTTTTAATGCAGCTGATATGGGAGTAATGGAAGGGTATGGTCTTACTGAAACTTCACCTGTTGTTGCCGTAAATGATATGCGTGATGGAGGTTTTAAAATTGGTACAGTTGGAAAACCTATACCCGACACTGAAGTTAAAATAGCTGATGATGGAGAAATCCTAGTAAAAGGACCTCAAGTAATGATGGGTTATTATAAGGACAAAGAAAAAACAGATGAAGTCCTTAAAGACGGTTACTTTCATACTGGTGACATTGGTGAAATTGATAATGATGGCTTTTTAAAAATAACAGACCGCAAAAAAGAAATGTTTAAAACTTCTGGAGGAAAATACATTTCTCCTCAAATCATAGAAAACGTTATGAAGCAATCTCGCTTTATAGAACAAATTATGGTTGTAGGTGAAGGTCAAAAAATGCCAGCTGCACTTATACAGTTAAATGAAGAATTTGTTAAAGAATGGGGTGAAAGAAAAAATTTGAGCCTTGGTGCTAGACTTTCTGAAATGGTGAAAAACCAAGAATTGATAGATCGGGTTCAAGAAGAAATTGATTTCTACAATCAGAAATTTGGTCAGTGGGAGAAAATTAAAAAATTTGAATTAACCCCAGACGTTTGGAGTATTGAAGACGAACAGCTTACTCCTACTATGAAGTTAAAAAGAAGAGTTATAAAAGATAAATATAAAGACCTTTACGATAAGATCTACTCAAACTAAAAGAGGAATATTTTTGAAAAGGAGTCTAATATTAGGCTCCTTTTTTATTTAATACATGTTGGAAAAATAAAATTTGATTTTCTTTGTCTTATGAATCCATCAGCTTCAGGTTGGTTATTGAAATGTTTACATAAAATCAGTGAGAGTGAATTACTTTCATTAGATGATGAACAGTTTTATAATTTATTGAGATCTACAGGTTTTATATATGGATCTAGCCAAAGTTCATTGATTCCTCTCAACAAAAACCTTAAGTACACTCAGCAAGAATTAGCAAAAATTAATTTACTAGTCGCACTGGTTTATATAGATCATAGATGTTATGGAGACCAGCCTGATCATGAAATTATAAATAGACTTATTGGATTTTATAAATCACTTCATTCTCAAAAAGAGTCTATGAAGTCGATTTTCGCGTTCAAAACTAAAGTTCTACAGGAGCTGGAAAAACTGATTCATAAGCGTGTCCAGACCAATGAAGGACTTATTCAGAAAAATTTTAGTCACCTAATCACCAATGCCTTGTTATTTACAGATGTGGTGACATACAGAAAAACCTTGATGACTTCCAAAAAACCAAGTGATTATGCCAAAAATTTGGAAGGTTTGATTATGCAAACGGTTTACTTAGCACTAAATCAAAAAACCAACAAAACAACTTATGATTCACTTATTCTGAAGCTTTTGAAAAGCTCTTTACGCTATAATTTCACTGTTTCAGAAAATGGATTAAAAGCTGAAGATATTGAGTATACCAGTATTTTGGATGCGATGGGAAGTTTATATGTTTTTGACCTGGCCTGTATGGCAGTTTACAGCGACGAAGAAATTGAAATCAATGAATTGAAGTTCATGAACAACTTGGGATCTGACTTAAAACTTTCAGTAACTCAAATCAATAGAAGCATTGAATTTCTCTTCAAATTTGTATTTGAGCACAGGCAACATATTGCCTACTTTCACTTTAGTAATCCACTAAATCATTTCTATAAAAAAAATCAAAGAGCAGTTAAACTTTTACTTACAAGAAATAAAAATCGACTTTATAAAGAAATCATCCAGAGTAAAGAGTTGGTATATCTTTTATCACAATCTACAAAGCGTGAACTGAATGCAGACGAGAAATCCAAAGTCAAAACTCAACTTTACGACATTTTCAAAAGCATTCCCTCACTAGCAATTTTCGTGCTGCCAGGCGGCAGTGTTTTGCTTCCCATCATTATAAAATTTATCCCTCAGCTCTTACCTTCTGCCTTCAATGAAAATTATGAGAAAGATGAATAATATTCCAAATACTGAGTTAGAAAAATAACAATTAATTTAACAAGCGTAATCATAAGAAATACATTTAATAGTCAGGTTTTATTTCAGTTTTATGGATCCACCAGATTTTGATTTATTCAAATCTAAACTTCCTAAAGGCTTATTATAGTAATAAACAGCTCCGCCACTACTCGTTTCTGCTTTGAGATCTTCAATTGGGTAAACAGAAATTGAAGATCCAGAAGAAGCTTTTGCAGTAACTTTTTCAGATTCAAATGCTTTTGAATTTACACTAGACCCACTTGAAGTTCTGACTTCAAATTGACGACTACTTCCCTTCAGAAAAACATCAGAGCCTGAAGATGATTCAACTTGAGTTGAAATACCATTCACATCTAAATTGGCAGAAGAACCACTCGAACTATCTACAAATAAATCATCTACATTTAGAACTAAAGTAACCTCAGAGCCGCTTGATGTTTCTAAATCTAAAGACCTTACGTTCAAATCTAAAGTTACTTCGCTCCCGCTTGAAAGATCTAAATTGATATCATCGAAATTTAATTGCTCCGGAGAACTTACTTTGGTTCCGCTAGATACTTTTAAAGACTCCAGCTTGTCAGTAAAATACAGTGTAATCTGTTTTGAATCTGCACTTGAAATTTGTTTAGATGATCCTATCACTAGGTTTCCAGCTTTATTTTCATGTTCAAGAACTTCAAAAAGATTTTCATTGGCTGACACAACCATATAGTTTGAAGAAGCAGGTTTTAGGATGATTTTCCAACCTCTTTTGAGTTCAACGTTTTTAAAAGATTCCAATACAATTTGTTCTGTGATGATTTCGCCTTTACCCTTTATTTTTTCAGGATAATCAATATTGAAAGTACAGCTATATAACAAGAAACAAAGACTAAATAATAATGAGTAAGTAATAGTTTTCATAATTTTAGTTTTGAATTGATAAAGAGTCGATTTTAATAATGCTATCCATAGGTTTCCAAGTATTTTGATCATAACCTAAATACGTGTTGTAATCTGAACGTTTAAAGTTCCTAACTCTACTAAAATCCATGAGATTTTTATCTAAATAAATAACCTGGTTCTCAGGAATATAAACTGTGACTTCTACTTTTAGATTTTGTTTCTTAAATTCTGGTTTAGTCAGAAAATAGTTGTCGAGTTTTAAAATTGAATTATCCATTTCATAGTCATAATCGATTAAAGAAGCCCTTTCTCTAGCTTTTCTTTCACTTGAACCATAACTCTTTTTTGTAACTCTTATCTTCAACTCCTCGTCATTTGATGTTCTAAAATTCACATAAACATTTGAACTATACAACTTTGAAGAATCGGAATCATCGTTTACAATTTTCTGTTGCCTGCTTTGTTTGAAATTATCATCATACAGAAGGTTTGCATTCATATTGATTTTCAAAGTATCTCCAGAGTCAAGAGCCAATGAATTCACCTCTACTACATCTGCGTCAAAACTTACTTCAAGTTCTCTTTTTATACTTAAAGTGGTAATAACGATGACGCAAAGGATCCAAATCCCTATCAAAGTGATATGAGTCAGTTTTCCAATCGATTTTAGATTTGAAAAAAGAAGTTTCAAGCTTAAAACAAGCAGATAGAAAAATGGAATTGCTCCAACCAGAAAAAATAAAACTACTTGAATCCAGTAAGGAATTCCAAGGGAGAATAATTCCATTTGATTGAAATCGCCAAGTTCGAAAATGGAAATAGTTCCAAAACTAAACAGAAAAATCATAGATCCAATCAAAACCGTTCCAGAGATAATCAACAGAATGATTCCTAAGAACTTAGATATAAAAACACCTAAAGCCCTCAGAACTTCTCCCAAACCATCAAAAAACTTCGTCACTCCAGACTTGGTTTGTTGTCCATACTTATCGTAATCTATATCTCCAACTTTATCTGCAAATTTGGAATAACTTTCTTTGACCTTACGCTCTATATTTGTCAAATTCACTGGTTCACCTTGCATGTCAAGCTTTTGAGAAGTTGTTCTTGCTGCAGGAATTACTGCCCAAAGAATAGCATAAATAGCAACCGTAGCTCCGAATGAAAATAAAGCTGAAAAAACCCAAATAAATCTGATCACAAGAAGATTGAGTCCTAAATAATGATTAAGACCCGCTGAGACCCCGCCGATATAATTTCGCTCAATATCTCTGTAAAGCTTTTTGGAAGGTCTGAATTTAGACGAAGTTGATGTAGAGTCATCCTCATCATCGATCTTATACGCCTCTGGTTCTCCCATTATGGCAACCATTTGATTTACTTGAGAAAGATTAATGACCTGCTTTTCATGTACCATTGATTCTGTAAAAAGCTCAGCAATTCTAGCTTCAATATCTTGAAGTATTTCGTCTTTGCTTTCTTCTTTAGCTAGATAACTTTCTATAGTTTTAAGATATCTATCTAGTTTAATAAACGCATCTTCATCGATGTGAAAAAATACGTTTGCTAGGTTAATGTTGATTGTCTTATTCATCGTTAGTTTGTTTTTTTGAAGTAATTTTTGTCACAGCATAACTGAGTTCTATCCATGTTTCTGAAAGTTCGCTTAAGAAATCCTTACCTTCTTCAGTAAGTCCATAGTATTTTCTTGGCGGACCTCCAGTAGACTCTTCCCATCTATAAGATAGTAGCTTTGCATTTTTAAGCCTAGTCAATAAAGGGTAAATGGTTCCCTCTACCACAAGTAACTTTGCAGACTTCAATGTGTCAAGGATTTCAGCAACATAGGCATCGTCGTGGCTAAGCACCGACAAAATGCAGTACTCTAGGACTCCCTTACGCATTTGAGCTTTAGTGTTTTCAATTTTCATAATCGCCTTTTAAATAATACATAGCAAAGATATATCTTTTAGACACTACTTTGCAATGCATAGTAATATAATTTAATATATAATTAACAACAAAGCCAATTGAAATGAAAGAGGAAAAAACACAAATCACCACTAAAAACAGAGGATTTAAGTTGCTTTTGAATGAAATAATTAAACCTTATTGATATTCAAAAATTATTTAAATATGTGAATTGAATTAAATAAATGACTAACTTTAAATTTGAAAAAAATGCTTAAATGAAGCTTACACCCTCAAAAATTAATCTTTTTTTACTTACAAAATTACCTTCTGCATGGTTATGTGGTGTTAGATTAAATACCATAGATGAAAAAAATTGTATCACGACTGTAACTCACAAATGGATCAACCAAAACCCTTTCAATAGTATGTATTTCGCAGTACAAGCAATGGCAGCAGAGTTAAGCACTGGAGCTATTGTAATGAAAGAAATAAACGAAAGTGGAGAAAAGATTTCTATGCTGGTACAGGAAAATTCTTCATCATTTCACAAGAAAGCTAAAGGAAAAATCACCTTTACTTGTGAAGATATGGATTTAGTAAAAAATAATATCAAAGAATGCCTAATTGATTCTGAAGGTAAAAAATTCTGGATGACTTCTACTGCAAGAAACGAAAAGGGTGATGTAGTTTCAGAATTTAAATTCCAATGGACAGTAAGAAAAAAATAAATTAATTATAAATATTGAATAATTAAATGATAAATATCATAAAATATACACCTAAAGATTATTATATTCACAAAAATTTTGAATGATACATTTCTACTTAATTTTAAAACTTTAAATCATGCCTAGAGCAATGTTTGAGTACACTAAAGAAATTTTGAAAAAAGTAAGTTTTGATGTTAACTTATTTTGCAAGGAATTGAAGAAAGCAACAGAACGTTTGCTTCCTTATGAACTTGATGAGCTTAAAAGCTTTATCATTAGTCTTATGCGAAAAAATCCTTCATTGAAACAATGTTTGATTTATCTAGATTAATATTAAAAATAGACTTAAAATAAATCCAGTATTTCCACTTAGAAATAGTGGATTTTTTATTTTATGTATTTTTACTAAAAAATAAAAATGTCGAAAATTATTGCCTTTACAGGATCAAATTCAGAAACATCTATAAATGACAAACTATTAAAATATGCCTTAAATTTTTTTAAAAAAAACGAAGTAAATTATATAGATCTTAAAGCTTTTGAGATTCCTATCTACTCTGAAACGCTTGAAAATTCAAAAGGGATACCGAAAGATATTCAGGAATTAAAATTGAAAATTGAAAAAGCTGATACGCTAATAGTAGCTGTAAATGAACACAATGGGGCTATGTCGGCATTTTTTAAAAATATCACAGATTGGTTGTCAAGGGCAAGTAGTAATTACCTGAAAGATAAGTCTATTTTTCTTATGTCAACCTCACCTGGTGAAGGTGGCGCTCAGTCCAGTCTGGAATATACTACAGAGAACTTTCATAAATTTGGCGGACAAGTTGTCCACCAATTTAGCTTGCCGCTTTTCAATAAAAATTTCTCTGAAGATGGATTAACTGACACATATAAAGCTCATCTACAATCCTTGATTACTAATTTAGAAAACGATTTATAACAGAATTGAGAACCATAAAACTTTTTCATAAATCTTTAGCAGGAAAAAATTTTGAGCAAAAACTTTTAGCCTGGGGACAAAAGTCTAATGAAATTATTTACCTAGATTCCAATCAAAGTGAGCACTTGTATCAAAACTATGAAGCCATTCTCGCTGTTGACGCCTTTACAGCTTTAAAATCTGATGATCTCTATGCTTTTGAAAAACTAAATGAATATCAAAGCAAGACTAAAGACTGGTTGTTTGGATATCTCAGCTATGATTTAAAAAATGATATTGAATCTATCACTTCCAAAAATGAAGATCATCTTTTATTCCCTGAGCTCTATTTTATCCAGCCAAAAAAAATATGGCTTCTTAAAGATGATATTATTGAAGCCCATTACCTTAAGATGGTAGATGACGAGATAGAAGATGATTTTAATTCTATTTTAAAAGCTGAAATTCCTAAATCTAAGTCTCAGCTACTGGAATTCTCACCAAGGTGGCAGAAGGAAGAGTACGTCTCCAAAGCAAAGCAAGTTCTCAGCCACATACAAAGAGGTGATATTTATGAAGTCAACTTTTGCCAAGAATTCTTTAGGGAACATGCCGAAATAGATCCTTATGCAACTTTCAGCAATTTAAATTTGGCTTCAAAAGCTCCATTTTCTTCTTTTTTAAAACTGGAAAATTTTTATGCGCTTTGTGCCAGTCCAGAGCGATTTCTTAGAAAAGAAAATGATAAGTTAATATCTCAGCCTATAAAAGGGACTTCAAAACGCGGAAAAGAGATAAGCGAAGATGAAAAGCTCAAGTCTGATTTAAAGAACGACCCGAAAGAAATTTCAGAAAATATCATGATTGTAGACCTAGTGAGAAATGATTTATCTAAAACCGCAACCAAAAGTACTGTAAACGTTGAGGAGCTTTGCGAAATCTATTCTTTTGAGCAAGTACATCAGATGATATCTACAATTACTTCTTTAGTAAAATCAAGCTATTCAGTTACAGAAATACTTGAATCATTATTCCCAATGGGAAGTATGACTGGAGCTCCCAAACATTCGGCTATAAAAATTGCAGAAAAATATGAGTCAACAAAACGTGGACTTTATAGTGGCGCAATTGGATATATCACACCTGAAAATGATTTTGATTTTAATGTTGTTATCCGCACCTTACTTTATAATTCCGAGACAAAGTATCTATCTTACATGGTTGGAAGCGCTCTTACATCGCTTGCCGATCCTGAACGTGAATATGAAGAGTGTCTAGTGAAAGGGAAAGCATTACAATATGTTGTTAATGCGACTACAGTTACAGAAGATTAGAGCAATAAAGAGTAATTTTGTGTTTTCTAAGTATGCTAAACTATTTTCAACAACATATAGAATCTGAGTTTCCTGAATTGGTGGAGAATCCTTTCATCATCGCCATAAGTGGTGGTGTGGATTCTGTGGTTTTGGCTCACTTGTGCTCAAATTTGAAATTAGATTTCGCTCTGGCGCATTGTAATTTTAAACTGAGAGCAGATGAAAGTGATAAAGATGCTCACTTTATTGAAGATCTTGCTAATTCGTTGGAGTGTAAGTTTTTTATCAAAGAATTCAATACTGAAGAAATTGCAGAAAATCACAAAGATTCAATCCAAGTAACCGCTAGAAACTTACGATACGAATGGTTTAGTAAATTAATAAATACTACGGATTACAACTATTTGATCACTGCTCATCACCTTAACGACAGTCTCGAAACTTTTATAATCAATCTAAGCCGATCTACTGGGATCAAAGGACTCATAGGTATTCCAAGTAAAAATAAATATATAAGAAGACCGCTTCTCAAGTTTACAAGAGATGAAATTAAAAACTTTGCTATTGAACATAATATTGAATGGAGAGAAGATCAAAGCAATAAATCATCGAAGTATCTAAGAAATAAAATCAGACATCAAGTTGTCCCTGAATTGACAAACTTAAATCCTCAATTTTTGTCCAATTTTGAATCTAGTCTCCAGAAATTACAAGATTCCAAACTTCTCATTGAAGATTATACTAATTTACTTTTTAAAAAATTAGTCGAAGAAAAAGAAGCTAGTTATGAAATTGATATTGAAAAGCTAAACAGCTTCCCAAATCAAAAAGCTATTTTATATCAATTGTTAGAGAGTTTTGGTTTTGCAGAATGGGACGATGTGTATCATTTGCTTGAAGCCCAAACCGGGAAACAAGTTAAATCTTCTACTCACTTATTAGTGAAAAATCGACAAAAATTAGTCTTGACTTCAAACTCCGGTAAGAGATTAGAACCAATTGAAATTGAAAAGGACCAAATCGATGTTGACTTAGGTGATTTTAAATTAGAATTTAATGATGTAAAAAAAATTGGAGTTTTAAATCCAAGTGTGGCTTACATAGATAAATCAAAACTTAAGTTTCCCTTAAGTCTAAGATCTGTACAAAATGGTGATTATTTTTACCCGTTTGGCATGAAGGGCAAAAAGAAGTTGAGTGATTTTTTGAAAGATGAAAAAATCAGCCCACATCTTAAATCCTCCCAACTCTTACTATGTAATGGAAATGAAGATATTATCTGGGTTTTAAATTTAAGAATAGATGAAAGATATAAAGTAGAACCTACAACTGAGGATATCCTCAAAATTGAAATTTTAAATGATTAAAACATATCTATTATTAGTTTTTTCGCTGCTTATTTCAGCTCAATCTTGGGCTCAATTTGGTTTTGAACAACAGGATAATTCAATAAACCCTTCTAGCTGGGAATCTTCAGTAGAAAAAAAATCAGATAGTATTTATACAGTCTTTATTACCGCTCAGGTAGACGAAGGCTGGCATCTCCCCTCTCAAAGAAAATTAAAAGAAGATGAAAACGGACCAATTCCTACAGAATTCAATTTTGAATATAATACTTTAGTTTTAGAAAAAATAGGTTCTACCAAAGAACCCGAAGGCATTACTAAGTTTGATGAAATCTTCAAAACAGATTTAACCTATTTTGAGAATGAAGTGATTTTTGAACAGGATTTTAAAATTAAAGCAAATGAAGGTTCACTAGATCTTGAAATCCTTTTCATGATTTGTAATGATGAAATGTGCCTACCTCAAGATCAAAAGCGGTTCAACTTTAGTATTGACAATTTTAATTTGAAAGTCTCTGAAACTGAAGCTATCGAAATAAAAAGCAAGGATAAAACTAAAACTGAAGCGTTAAAACTGAATCTAAAAGGAGAAAGTGAATTCCAAATAAACTCAGAAGAAGAGCAGGACAGTAACTTTACCATATTCCTTTTGGGCTTTGTAGGAGGACTTATTGCTTTGCTGACTCCGTGTGTTTTTCCAATGATTCCTTTAACAGTTTCATTTTTTACAAAAGGAGCAAGAACTAAGAAACTAGGACTGATTAATGCCATCATGTATGGCGTATTTATTTTTCTGATTTACTTGTTGCTAAGTGTTCCATTTCATTTACTAGACTCTGTTAATCCTGAAATTCTAAACAGCATTTCTACAAACCCAATCTTGAATGTTATCTTTTTTGTCATCTTCATTGTGTTTGCATTTTCCTTTTTCGGCTATTATGAGATAACCTTACCAAATTCCTGGAGTAGTCGACTTGATCAAAAAGCTACAAGCGTGGGAGGAATTATAGGTATCTTTTTTATGGCAATTACGCTTGCTTTGGTTTCTTTTTCATGTACTGGTCCGATTTTAGGTTCATTGCTTGGAGGTTCACTCACAGCAGATGGTGGGGCAACGATGTTGACTTTCGGGATGGGAGGATTTGGCTTGGCTTTGGCTTTGCCTTTTGCATTGTTTGCATTATTTCCAAACTGGCTCAATTCTTTGCCAAAAAGTGGTGGCTGGCTAAATACAGTGAAAGTTGTATTAGGATTTTTAGAATTGGGACTTGCTTTCAAGTTTTTATCAAATGCAGATTTAGTAGAACACTGGGGGATTTTAAAAAGAGAAGTGTTTATTGGAATTTGGATTTTAATTGGAATTGCCATGGTTTTATACCTTTTCGGAAAACTAAAATTCCCTCATGATGGGCCACTTCAGAAATTGAGCAAAGGAAGAATCTTTGTAGGAATACTCACTCTGGGTTTTGTCATTTATTTAATTCCTGGACTCACGAATAGTCCTAATGCAAACCTGAAATTTTTGAGTGGCTTTCCTCCTCCTCTGTTTTACAGTATTTATGATAAGGAAACTGAAGGGCCGCTTGGATTGAAAGCCTATAAAGACTTTGATAAAGGTTTACAAGCTGCAAAAGCTCAAAATAAACCTATTCTATTAGATTTTACTGGTTGGGCATGTGTAAACTGTAGAAAAATGGAAGAACAGGTATGGAGTGTTCCAGAAGTTTTTGAAATCATCAAAAACGATTATATACTTATCTCTCTCTACGTAGACGATAAAGCTAAACTGGAAGAAGAAAACCGATTTAATTTTGAAAGAAGTAATGGTTCTGTAAAGAAAATTAGAACCATTGGAGATAAGTGGGCAACTTTCCAAACATTGAATTTTAGAAATAACTCACAACCCTATTACGTTTTATTATCACCTGATTTAGAGATTTTAAATGAAACCATAGGTTATGAGCCATCTTCAAAAGCATATCTGGCTTGGTTGAAAAAAGGATCACAAAGCTTTGAAAACAAAAAAGATAAAACTGAATAGTTCTATCTTTTTTGTTACTGTGTTTTTATTTTATAAGACTACTTCAATCTGATTTCTTACAATATCTTCAAAAGTTTCTCTTTGTCTTATCAAGTGTACTTTACCTTTATGCCATAGAACTTCTGGAGGTCTAAATCTTGAATTATAGTTACTAGACATTGAATAACAATAAGCTCCAGCATTTTTGAAAGCTAAAATATCGCCTTCGCTTATTTCAGATATCATCTTGTTATTTGCAAACGTATCTGTTTCACAGATATAACCAACAACTGAATAAAATCTCTTATTTCGCTTGGGGTGTGAAATGTTTATTATTTCATGATTTGATCCGTAGAACATTGGACGAACCAAATGATTGAAGCCTGAATCAATTTGAGCAAACACGGTGGAAGTTGTTTGCTTTACAACATTTACTTTAGCTAAAAAGAATCCAGCTTCACTTACCAGAAATTTCCCAGGCTCAAAAGCCAGCGTTAATTCTTTTCCGTAAGATTTACAGAACTCGTTGAAACGTTTGGTAAGTTTTGTTCCCAGTTCTTCAACATTTGTTTCGATATCACCTTCATGGTAAGGAACTTTGAAGCCACTACCAAAGTCTAGAAATTCAAGGTTTTTAAATTGAGCGGCAACGTCAAATAATATTTCTGCTGCGTGAAGAAAAACACCAATGTCCAAAATATCACTTCCTGTATGCATGTGAATACCATTTATGGTCATGCCAGTATTTTCTACAATTCTAAGAACATGAGGCATCTGATGAATAGAAATACCAAATTTTGAGTCAATATGACCTACCGAAATATTGGTATTTCCCCCCGCCATAACATGTGGATTTATACGGATACAAACAGGAACTTTAGGATGTTTCGCACCAAATTGTTCAAGAATAAGTAAATTATCAATATTGATTTGTACCCCAAGTTCAACAGCTTCTTCCAATTCTTCCATTGAAACGCCATTGGGTGTAAAGATGATTTTAGCAGGATCAAATCCAGCTGTAATTCCCAACCTAACTTCTTGAATAGACACAGTATCCAACGCACTACCTAACTGGTTGAATAATCTAAGTACACTTAAGTTTGATAACGCCTTTACGGCATAGTGAAGACGCAAGTGTTTGACCTTTTTGAAAGCATCGGTAAGACGTTTATATTGATTTGTAATCTTTTCTGAATCATAAACATAAACTGGGCTACCAAATTCTTGAGTAACCTTTAAAAGGTCTGCGTGTGTCATTATTTTTTAAATTTAAAAATAGAGTGAATATCGGTTTAAGATTTTAATCCGGCTAAAATAGTAAACATAAATGAATATGGAATTATGCTATACACTTAGATTTTAAAGCACATCTCTTTGAAACCTTAGCATGTTTTCGGTGTATATACTTTTTAACTAAAGACTTTTTAAAATTGGCTTTAAAGGATTTAAAAAGAAATCCACAGAATATATTGGGAGATAATTGGCGAAGTATAAATTGAATAATAATCATGTCTATCTTTTAAGCATTGTAATATTTACTTCTCCAAATAGCAGTATTGAAATTTTTCCCTTTGGCAAATCCGTAATAAAGGGCAACACCACCTATCCATTTGAACATAAATAAAAAAAGCAAAATGAATTCTGTTCTTAGATTATCTTCGCTCATGAAAAAACCGCTTGGGACTAGAGAAGTGCAAATTAATGCACATATAAACACAAAGAACATAAAATTTTCGAAGGTTTTGAAAGGCCACATCATGATCCTACGAAAAGGACTCAAATCATTACCCCACTTGTGAATCAAGTAATAGTATTCATTTCCAATAGGAGCAAATAAAAGAGGGTCATCTGCATTCTCCAATTTAAATAATTTAGATGGAGCCATAATTTTAAATCCTTTTAAATTCGTTTCATGCTCCTCTTCTAAGGTTTTTATCTTGGAAATTGCTTCGTAAGGTAATTTACCTTTGAAATACTTTGAATCCAAAAATCTCAATCTGTAGTTGACGCAAATTTGTTCTATTTGATCAATATGAAATATTTCGCTAGATTCTAGCTTATCAAAATCAAAATCATTGGAATCTATAGAATCTCCAGAAGTTATCTTATCTAAAATCTCATCATTTTTATCATCAACATCTTTTAGAACTTCATAAACCTGTTTCAAAATATCTTCATTAGAAGTTGTTTTGAATTTAGCTTTATTCAATTGGGTTTTAAGGTTTGTTCTTGGAAACATCATATATCTTTTTCAACATTCGATATAAAAGTAACAAGTAAGTTAAGTTCAGACAATTAGAGATTGAAATTTTAACACCTATTAAGTATTAATTCAATCTCTTAAGCTTTTTGATTAAGACGAATAAAGTTGTAAACTGCGCGTCCTTCAGCAACAAGCTCATGTTCTGGATCATCTTCCAAATAACATTTCATACTCGCTACAAAAATTCTTGAACCCAGCCTTAGTGTTCTACCTTCAACTATAATCGGCTTAGCGTATGCCGGAGACAGAAAATCGACTCGTATATCTATTGTTGCCATTTTATCTTTTATTGAGCTCAAATGAGTACCTCCCACAATACCACCTACAGAGTCCATAACTGTAGTGATTATTCCACCATGCCATCTGTTCGATCTTATATCTCCAACCACTTCTGGCCTAAAAGGGACTTTTACTTTCACAAAATCCTTTTCGATGTGAAGTAGTTCTAATCCTAAAAACTTGTGGATAGGAATAACTTCTTCAATCATTTTCTTTACAAAATCATCATTTAGATCCATTACTTATTGTTTCAAAAAAAATCCCTAAGTCGCATTGCGCTTAGGGATTAAATATAAAGTTTTTATTTTCTACCTTAAAGAAGCATTGAATTTTGTTTCAAATTGAGTTTGCAATTTCTTCATCACTTTGTCTACTTGTTTGTCGGTAAGAGTTTTCTTATCATCCATAAACTTAAAGCGAAGCGCATAGCTTTTTTTCTGCTCAGGTAGTTTATCTCCCTCATAAACGTCGAATAAATCAACCTCTTTCAAGATTTTCTTATCTGTCATGAAAGCCAATTCTTTAAGTTCATCGAATTTAACTGTTTGATCTAATAACAGAGCAAAATCTCTTTGAGTCGAAGGAAATCTAGGTATTTCTTTAATTTTTAATTGCTTTCTCCCCAAACTATCAAGAACATTACTCCAGTTAATATCAGCGAAAAGTACTTCCTGTTCAATATCAAAATGCCTTAGAATACCAGTCTTTACTCTACCAAATTCTACGATAGTTTTAGAATTTAATTTACCCGTAAGACCTTCTGAAATTGATTTTGATTCAACTGATTGGTAGTCCAGATTAGATAATCCAAGCTTATCAAAGATTCTTTCAATGTAACCTTTCAATTCAAAAAAATTGGTTCTTTCTTGAGCAAGAGTCCATGATTCTTTAGTTTTTGAACCTGTTATAAAAAGGGACAAATGCTTAGTTTCAAGATATTCACCCTCAATATTTTTATATGTTTTTCCAAGTTCAAAAAACTTTAAATCTGTTTTCTTTCTGTTGATGTTATAACTCACAGATTCTAAACCTGAAAATAACATGGATTGCCTCATTACTCCTAAATCATTACTAAGAGCATTGAGTATATCTACGTTATGCTCTTCTTTCAGATCATCTGCCAATTCCACATAAGCCCTTGTTGTCAGTGAATTTGACATGATTTCATAAAATCCTTGAGACACTAATTGATCTGCTAATTTATTCTGAATTTTATAATCGTCATAAATAGAAGAGTTAGCAACAGAAACATTGAATTTGCTATCAGATTCAATATTATTATAGCCATAAACTCTTAAAATCTCTTCAATCACATCGACTTCCCGTTGAACATCTACTCTGTAGGCAGGAATAGTTAGCCCTAAGCCGCTTTCAGAAACATTATTCACTTTTATATCTAGTGATGTCAAAATAGTTTTGATTACACCTGTATCTATCTCTTGACCGATCAAATGATTGATTTTATCAAAAGTTAGAAATACTTGAAAATCTTCAATCTTCTTTGGGTAAAAATCATCTATATCACTAGAAACAACTCCACCAGCTATCTCCTGGATGAGAATAACTGCTCTCTTCAAAGCAAACTCTGTAATATTTGGATCTATTCCTCTTTCATAACGGAATGAAGCATCAGTATTTAATCCATGACGCTTTGCTGTTTTTCTTATACTTACTGGATTGAAGTATGCGCTTTCAAGAAAAATATCAGTTGTACTTTTTGTAACTCCAGACTCATTTCCTCCAAAAATACCAGCCATACAAAGTGGTTTTTTTGAATCACAAATCATAAGATCATCTTCGTGAAGCTCTCTCTCAATACCATCTAAAGTCGTAAATTTAGTACCAGACTTTAGAGTTTTTACTTCTATTTTATTGTTTTTGACTTTATCCAGGTCAAATGCATGAAGAGGTTGACCAAGTTCATGTAAAACGTAATTAGTAGCGTCAACGATATTATTTTTAGGATTTATTCCTATTGCTTTCAGTCTATTTTTTAACCAATCCGGAGAATCTTTAACCTCCAACCCAGAAATACTTACCCCACAATATCTTGGAGCCAACTCTGGTTTTTTAACTGATATTGAAACTCTTAAGCTTCTATTATCTACGTGAAAACTACTTACGGATGGTGTATCTAAAGGAATATTTATTTCATTCTGAATTAATCCAGCTCTCAAATCTCTGGCAACTCCCCAGTGACTCATGGCATCTGCTCTGTTGGGTGTGAGTCCAATTTCAAAGACTTGATCTTTCTCTACTGAAAACACTTGATTGAGCGGTGTTCCAGGTATCAGATTTTTGTCTAATACCATAATTCCTGCATGACTATTTCCAATACCGATCTCATCTTCGGCACAAATCATACCTTCACTTACTTCTCCACGTATTTTTCCTTTCTTAATTGGCCATGGCTGCCCTTTTTCATCGTAAAGAGTTGTGCCAATTGTAGCCACTGGAACATTTTGGCCTTGAGCAACGTTAGGAGCGCCGCAAACAATAGAAAGTAATTGATCCTGACCAATATTAACTTTTGTAAGATTTAAACGATCTGCATTAGGATGAGGCACACAAGACTCTACATGTCCCACAACAATGCCTTCAAGTCCACCTTTTATGGATTCAAAATCTGTAATACCTTCAACTTCAAGACCTAAATCCGTGAGTAAGACTTCGGTTTCCTCCGCTGTCCATTTTGTTTTTAGAAATTGCTTCAACCAGTTGTAAGAAATCTTCATAATATTTGTCTATAGAAGGCGCAAAGATAACAAACCCACTTAGCTCTTAAAATTTTTATTCCTTTAAAATTGTAGTAAATTGAGCCAAAAATATAATTTCATGAAAACTACACTTACAATTGCTTTTTTAACAATGACTACAGTTTTTTATGCTCAAGTAGATACTAAAATCTACGATATTGTTGATAATGTATCTGCTGAAAAACTTGAATATTATGTTCAAAATCTTGTCGATTTTGGAACTAGAAATACATTTAGTGAAACTGAAAGTGATACCCGAGGAATTGGCGCTGCTAGACGCTGGATTAAATCTGAGTTTGAAGAAATATCTTCAAATTGTAATTCTTGTCTGGATGTTTTCTTTCAGGGTGAAACCGTTACTCCAGCAGATGGAAATAGGATACCAAAAACAGCAGAAGTTCTTAATGTAGTTGCAATCCAGAAAGGAAAAAAATATCCAAATTCATACATCATTATGAGTGGCGATATCGATTCCAGAGCTTCTGATACACAGGATTTTGAAACTGATGCTCCCGGAGCTAATGATAATGCTACAGGTATGGCAGGGGCTATGGAAGCAGCTAGAGTTCTTTCTCAATATGAATTTGATCATAGTATTGTATATGTTGGTCTAAGCGGAGAAGAACAAGGATTGTACGGAGGACAATTTTTAGCTAAATACGCTAAAGAAAACGAGTGGAATATCATTGGAATTTTGAATAACGACATGATAGGTAACATTGAAGGTGTTGATGGTGTGATTGATAATAGAAGTTTTAGAATTTTCAGTGAAGCTCACAATCCAACAGAGACAGATAGAGAAAGACAAATGAAGCGCTTCTATGGTGGTGAAGTCGATGGAGCTTCCAGACAATTGGCCAGATATGTTTATGAAACTACAAGTACATATATGCCAGAAATGAATCCAATTATGATCTATCGTCTAGACCGTTTCGGACGTGGTGGTCATCACAAACCATTCAATGACTTAGGATTTCCAGGTATTAGAATTATGGAAGCTCACGAAAATTACAATCAACAACATCAAGATATAAGAATGGAAAGCGGTATTGCTTACGGAGATGTCATTGAACACGTCAATTTTGATTACGTCGAGAAATTAACCGCTGTAAATGCCATTTCAATGGCAAGTTTGGCATGGGCTCCACAAGCTCCTACTGAGGTTGCTATAGGTGGAATTGTAGAGCCTTCTGTGAAATTAAAATGGGAACAAAAAAATCCTGATGATGTGAAAGGTTACAAAATTTACTGGAGATCGACCACCTCCCCAACCTGGGATCATTTCAGATATGTAGAAAATACAAATGAAGTGACACTCGATGGCATTATCATCGATAATTTTTTCTTTGGAGTAGCAGCCGTGGATAAAGACGGCCACGAAAGTGTTGTTGTTTTTCCAAGTAAGATTATGAGATAATCCAAAGTGTGTAAAAACTAAAAAAGGTCTTATCAAATTGATAAGACCTTTTTTTTGGGTGGAAGATGGGGCTCGAACCCACGACCCCTGGTACCACAAACCAGTGCTCTAACCAACTGAGCTACATCCACCAGTTGTCTTTTAAGACGTTGCAAATTTAATATAAAAATGCATTCTACAAAACGATTTTGATAAATAACAAAAAAAATATATGATATGATTCATAACCTATTCAACTTCTTAGGATTATAAATAGACAATAAATCTTATCAAATCATTTTCAAATGAAATTGATTTATTTTTCATTCAAGAAAGGCTGAACTTTTTCCTTAATTTCTTCTACAATATCAGGATCAAGCAAAGTGGAAATATCTCCAATTTGATCACCCTCGTTCGAGGAAATTTTTCTCATGATTCTACGCATTATTTTTCCGCTTCTAGTTTTGGGCAAACCAGACACAAAATGAATACGGTCTAACTTAGCGATAGGCCCAATTTTACTTGAAATTAACTGATTGATTTCCTTGCTCAAATTTTGTTTATCTCGAGATTCCCCTTCATTTTTAAGAATTACAAATCCAGCTAAAGCATTCCCTTTAACCTTGTGAGCAAAACCTACTATGGCAGATTCCGCTACAGCGGGATGCTCATTGATGGCATCTTCTATGGGTGCTGTACCCAAGTTGTGCCCAGATACGATAATCACATCATCTACTCTACCTGTAATTCTGTAATAACCTACTTCATCCCTAAGCGCACCATCTCCCGTAAAATACAAATTTTCAAAGGCTGAAAAATAAGTATCTATATAACGTTGATGATTCCCATAAACAGTTCTAGCCATGCTTGGCCACGGATGCTTAATACAAAGTTTACCAGACACAGAGTTACCTTTTAACTCTTCTCCCTTATCATCCATTAGAGATGGCTGGATGCCTGGTAAAGGAAGCGTTGCAAAAGTAGGTTTAGTTGGAGTTACAAAAGGTATTGGTGAAATCATAATTCCGCCCGTTTCTGTTTGCCACCATGTATCTACAATTGGACATTTTCTCTTTCCAATATTTTCATAATACCAGTTCCAGGCTTCTTCATTAATAGGCTCACCCACAGTTCCTAAAACTTTTAAAGAAGATATGTCGTGCTTATCTACAAACTCAACATCCTGTTTTGCTAAAGCCCTTATAGCCGTTGGGGCTGTGTAGAACTGATTTACCTTATGTTTCTCAACTATCTCCCAAAATCTACCATAATCTGGATAAGAAGGAACACCTTCAAACATAAGCGTTGTAGCTCCATTTAATAGAGGTCCATAAACAATATAGGAGTGTCCAGTAATCCAGCCAATATCAGCAGTACACCAATACACATCATTTTCTTGGTATTGAAATACATTTTTGAACGAAAACGCCGTATAAACCATATATCCAGCTGTGGTATGTACCATGCCTTTGGGTGTTCCTGTAGAGCCTGAGGTATATAAAATAAAAAGTGTGTCCTCTGCATCCATCACTTCTGCTTCACATTTATCATCCACTTGATTCAATTCATCATGAAGCCAGATGTCTCGATCTTTGACCATCTCAATGTCTGATGAAGTTTGCTTAACTACTAATACACATTCTATTGAAGGTGTATCCCCCATAGCTTCATCTACAATACCTTTTAAATTAATGCTTTTAGAACCTCTATAAGAACCATCAGCAGTAATTAGCATCTTACATTCTGAATCATTAATTCTGGAAGATAAAGCTAAAGCTGAAAATCCTGCGAATACTACAGAGTGCACTGCTCCTATCCTGGCACAAGCTAGGGTGGCAATAGCTAGTTCAGGAATCATTGGTAAATAAATGCAAACGCGATCTCCTTTTTTAATACCGTTTTTCTTTAGCACGTTTGCCATTTTATTGACGCGCTTCGATAATTCGTTGTAGCTGATATAGAGTGTCTTTTCTTCTGGATCATTGGGTTCCCAGATAATCGCTGTTTTATTACCTCTGGTTTCCAAATGTCTATCGATAGCATTTTCAGTAATATTAAGTTGTGCTCCTTCAAACCAGGTCACCTCTGCTTTTTTGGGATTCCATTTTAAGACAGAATCCCATTTTTTTCTCCATTCAAAATTTCTCTCAGCAATGGTGTTCCAAAAATCCTCTGGATCATTTTTAGAAATCCTATAAACATCCATATATTTTGCAAGTGAATCGATATTATAATAATGCTGAGTTAACTCTTTGAGATAATTCAATTTTTCAGGGGTTATAGCCTGTTCTGAAGTATTTTGAAGTGATTCGTCATTCATTTTTACTGATTTTTTTTTGCCTTTTAGGTTAATTATCGATAAGATTTTTAAGTAACTTTCAATACATAAATTCAAATCAAGGATGATAAATTTAAGAAAAAAATCAGTCTAAAATGTTATTTCCTGGATTCCTACTTAAATAAAAACCCACTTTTCAAATCATTTGACTAGTG
The DNA here is from genome assembly GCF_042677225.1 of Psychroflexus salinarum. Taxonomy (NCBI): domain Bacteria; kingdom Pseudomonadati; phylum Bacteroidota; class Flavobacteriia; order Flavobacteriales; family Flavobacteriaceae; genus Psychroflexus; species Psychroflexus salinarum. The sequence goes on along the minus strand of NZ_JBHTIV010000013.1, from coordinate 151,643 downwards.
GGTTTTTATTTAAAATTTAGAAACTAAAATTAAATCAGATCAAATATCGAGTCTACCGCCGGATAGCGTTCTACTGTATAGCCTTCAGCATGCTCAGTATTAATGATTCGACCAAGATTTCTTGCTCTGTAAGTAATGCTATCAAAAAAATTAGAACTGGAAATTGGTGTTTCAGGTTCTTTACTCTGTGTATCATAAAACTGGGTTTTATAAGCTTTAATACACTCTATTTTCTTATCCATAAAACCAGTAATATCCACTACAATATCTGGTTTTATGTCATACCATTGTATGTAGTGGTAAACATGTTTTGGTCTCCATTCCTTTTGAGAATTACCTTCAAAAATGGTTTCTATTTTTTTCAAACCACTTAAGAAACAAGAGTCACTCACGAGTTGACTGCCTTTCCCATGATCTATGTGTCTATCGTGAATAGCATTACATAAAATAACATCAGGTCTATATTTTCTTAAGACTTTAATGATTTCAAGTTGATGGGCTGTGTTATTTGTAAAAAATCCATCACTAAATTCAAGATTCTTCCTCATGCTTACACCAAGAATTTTAGCCGCATTTTCAGCTTCTTTATCTCGAGTTTCAGCGGTTCCTCGAGTACCTAATTCCCCACGAGTTAAATCTAAAATTCCAATCTTTTTACCCTTTTTTATCTCCTTAGCTAAAGTTCCAGAACAACTCAATTCAACATCATCGGGATGAGCACCTATAGCTAATATATCTAACTTCATAATTTATTTTTTTCTCAGTTGTCTTATTTTAATATTGAATGCAGCAAAAAACAAAGTTACAAAAGGGCTCAAATAGTTAAATATAGCATAGAAAAAGTAATCAACTACCGGTACACCTAAAACTCCGCTATGATAAGCTCCACATGTATTCCATGGAACCAGAACTGAAGTTACTGTTCCAGAATCTTCCAATGTTCGGCTTAAATTTTCTGGTGCTAACCCCTTTTTTTCATAAGCTTTTGCAAACATTTTACCTGGAACCACTATAGCCAAATACTGGTCTGATGCAGTAGCATTTAATGCCAAACAACTCGTAACTGTACTAAAAAACAAGCCAAACGTAGATGTAAATAAATTCAGAAGAGCTTCACTTATGCGCTCTAAAGCTCCAATGGCATCCATTATTCCTCCAAAAACCATAGCGCAAATAATCAGCCAAATAGTTCCTAACATTCCTGCCATACCTCCAGCTGAAAATAAACCTTGTAAAATTTCATTTTCTGTAGGAATAACAATATCTACCGTAATAGCGTTCATAATCCCTTTGTAAGCAGTTTCAAAAGTAAGGGATTCTCCTCCTCCAATTAACTTCACTAAATCTGGCTGAAAAAAAAGAGCTGCGACAGCTGCCAGAAGAGTTCCTATAAGTAGGGCTATCAACGGAGGGGTTTTCTTAATGATAAGTATAATAACTAAGGCCGGGACTACAAACAACCATCCAGAAACATTAAAAGAAGCTTCAATACTATTCAGAATTTCCGATGGATTAGTTTGACCTGCTGTGTCAAGATTCAGACCTATTATGACAAAAACAATCAACGTGATGATGATTGTAGGCACGGTAGTCAGTGTCATATACCTTATGTGAGTGAATAAATCTGTCCCAGCCATTGCAGGAGCAAGGTTGGTAGTGTCACTCATTGGTGATAATTTATCTCCAAAATAACCACCGGATAATACGGCACCAGCAGTCATCGCAACAGAAATATCTAGTGCTTCTGCAATACCAATTAAAGCAATACCTACAGTGGCAGATGTCGTCCAACTGCTCCCGGTAGCAATCGAAATAATCGAACAAATAATGACACAAGCTGCGAGAAATATAGTAGGGTTTAAAATTTGTAAACCATAATAAATCATAGCTGGTATAATCCCGCTTAGTAGCCAAGTTCCAGCCAAGGCACCGACCATCAATAAAATTAAAATAGGCTCGGTTGTAGATTTTATATTCTTGGCAACATCCTCTATCATAGCTTCAAACTTAGCTCCTTTGGAAACCCCAACAATTGCTGCTACAGCAGCACCCATAAGTAATATAAATTGATTAGAACCTGATAGTGAATCGTCTCCATAAATAAAAACATTATAAGCCAGCATTCCAATAAGAGCAATCACAGGAATTAAAGCCTGCCAGATGCTTAGCCTTATTTTGTTATTGGACGGGTCTTCTTCGGTCGCGTTTACAGATTCACTCATGTCAAGAATTTAAAATCGACGTAATGTTACAATTTTGTGGCTTATTTCACAAAGCAAAGCATTAGTTTTATCCAACTCAAGCTATAATCAATTTATAACCAGACTCTTATTTCTTTAAAAAAGGCTAACTTATAAGATTGATACTATCTGAGTTTCTTAGCAAACAAATTCAAAGTAAGAAAATAACAACTAGAAATCATCCAAGAATTTAACAAGGAATTGAAGGGAATCAATTGCCCTTTATGACAGAAGGTGTAAATTTGTAATACTTTATTTAGAAATTAAAATTCATTTTATGAACACATATGATGTAGCCGTAATCGGCTCTGGACCTGGAGGCTATGTAGCAGCCATACGTTGTGCACAGCTAGGTTTAAAAACTGTTATTATTGAAAAATATACGACCAAAGGCGGAACTTGCCTTAATGTAGGTTGTATTCCTTCTAAAGCTTTACTGGACTCTTCTCACCACTATGAAGAAGCTATCAAAAATTTTGAAGAACATGGTATCGATATTTCCGGTGAAGTAAAAGTCAATCTGGAAAATATGATGAAAAGAAAGTCTAGCGTTGTAGATCAGACAACCAAAGGAATAGACTTTCTCATGGATAAAAATAATATTGAATCTTTACAGGGTGTTGGATCTTTTAAAGATAAAACTCACATTATAGTTACTGATGCTGATGGTGAAGAAACCGAAATCGAAGCTAAGCACACCATCATCGCTACAGGGAGTAAGCCTTCTAGCTTACCTTTCCTGGAAATTGACAAGGAAAGAATCATCACTTCTACCGAAATTCTTTCACTAAAGGAAATCCCCAAACACCTTATCATGATCGGGGGTGGAGTAATTGGGCTTGAGCTTGGTCAGGTTTACAAAAGACTCGGCGCAGAAGTCACCGTTATAGAATTTATGGACCGCATCATTCCGGGCATGGACAAAGACCAGAGCAAGGAGCTGATGAAGGCCATGAAAAAGCAAAAAGCTAAATTCAAACTTTCCCATAAAGTAAAATCTGTGGAGCGCAACGGCGACGAAGTCATTGTGAAAGCAGATGATAAAGACGGTAAAGAAGTAGAATTTAAAGGAGATTACTGCCTGGTTTCTGTAGGTCGACGACCTTATACAGATGGCTTAAATGCCGATAAAGCTGGCGTAGAGATCAATGATAAAGGCAAAGTAGTCGTTAATAAAAAATTACAAACCTCTACTGAAAATATTTACGCAATCGGAGATGTAATCGAAGGTGCAATGCTTGCTCACAAAGCCGAAGAAGAAGGAACTTTTGTAGCTGAAGTCATTTCAGGACAAAAACCACATATTGATTATAACTTGATCCCAAATGTGGTATACACATGGCCAGAAGTGGCTTCCGTAGGAAAAAATGAAGACCAGCTCAAAGATGAAAATATCGAATTCAATACTGGTAAATTCCCGATGCGTGCTTTGGGAAGAGCCAGAGCTAGTGGTGATGTAGACGGATTTGTAAAAATATTTTCTGACAAGAAAACCGATGAAGTTTTGGGCGTACACATGGTTGGTGCTAGAGTCGCAGACCTTATCGCCGAGGCGGTTACGGCTATGGAATTCCGTGCCAGTGCTGAGGATATCGCAAGAATGAGTCACGCTCACCCAACTTATGCTGAGGCTGTAAAAGAAGCCGCCCTTGCTGCTACAGGCGACCGTGCTTTACATATTTAAAATTATAAATTGAATTACAATCAAGTCGATATAGAAATGTATCGGCTTTTTTTATTCTGATTCTGCCTTCAAAGGAACACCGGCAAATTAGTCTTTGTTGGCTTTAAACTTCTAGATAGTTAGTTTCAACCTAACAATTAATTTAATATCCCGTTCTGAGTTGCAGAAAGGTTAAATATTTTCTAATAAAAATCGTATGTTTCGTTCAACTAGAGTAATCGAAAAATGAAAATAGCTGGAATAGATTCTTGCCCACTAGGATGGGTTGTCATTCTTCATGATTATAAAAAATTCTCATTTGAAGCAGTAAAATCAATTGATGAACTGATGGAATTACACCCAGACTTAAACAGAGTTTTTATTGATATTCCTATTGGTTTATCTTCCATAGATTTTACAAGGACCATCGAGAATAAACTAAGGAAAGAACTTGGAAATAGATCTTCTACTATATTCACTCCGGCTTCTAGAAAAGCTATTTATGCTTCAGATTATGATAAAGCCAGAGATATAAACAAAAGAGTTTTAGGAAAAAGCATTTCGATACAGAGTTATAACATTTCCAAAAAAATAAAAGAAATAGATCAATTTATGGTATATAAAACTGATGAATTGGAAATCTATGAAAGTCATCCTGAAATTTGTTTTAAGTATTTAAATGATTTAGACGTTATTCAAACAAAAAAATCTACAAAGGAAGGATTTGAAGAACGCTTTCAATTACTTAAACAGCATTATCCTCAACTTGAGAAATTATATCAAAATATTATACAAACGTTCACAAAGTCAAAAGTAAAACCAGACGATATTTTAGATGCGATGGTACTTTGTGTTTCTAACTTAAAGAGTAGTCCGTCTGGATTAAACTTTATTGAAGATGAGCATAATATTGACGAAAAAGGAATCTTTATAAAAGTTGCTTACTGACCCCTTTTAGAATACTTACAAATTAGATGTTTCAATTAGTTTCAAGGAGTGTTTTCTATAGAATATAAAAAGCTCACAATTAAACTTAACATAATTATCTACTCGCAATAATATCTTGAAAAATAGGTTTAAATCCGCTTAGGAAAAATTCTATAGCGATAACCATAATAATAAGCCCCATCAATCTCATTAAGACATTATTACCCGTCTGACCTAGGATTTTAATGATTTTACCTGCACTTAAAAGAATGGCTAATGTAATACCCATCACCAAAATAATGGAGCCAATAAGTACAGCTTGCATTTCTACAGATTGTGCATCTTCCATCATAACAATAGCATTGGTAATTGCACCAGGGCCACAGATCATTGGAATGGCCAATGGCGTAATAGAAATATCATTGACATATGTTTTGATCTCAGCTTCCTGAACTTTCACCTTACCAAGTCTGGCTTGCAGCATATCCATCCCCATTAAGAAGAAAATAATCCCTCCTACTACACGAAAGCTATTTACAGAAATTCCGAAAAATTTAAATAAAATCTGACCAGTAAAAGCAAAGATGATGATTGTTACAAAAGAAGCTAAAATAGCTTTTTTGGCAGTTGATTTCCGACTTTCCTTATCCAAATCTGAAGTCATTGTCATGAAAATTGGCATAACACCAAGCGGATTGATGATAGTAAAAAATGTAGTAAAGGATAAAATTCCAAAAGCGATCAACTCTGTCATTATTAGTTATTTATATCATTTAAGAATTCTGCAAAAGTATTTTGAATTTTATGATTTACAATACCTACCAGTAGAAATATTAACTAAGGTTTTTCATTAAAAAAATCGAATGTAAGTTTTGATTCTAAAGAAGAAAAAATCCTGTTTTATTCTTTAAAAAAAGTTCACGAAAACGTTTGAAATCTATATTTTTGCCAAAAATTTTAAAAATTCAATTTCGCAATGAATCCATCTCAAGTTTATGAAAAGGAACTTTCCTTCCAAGCCGATAGACGTCGTGCTTCAGTAAAATTTATCAGTATCGTCAATGATTTATGGTATGAAAAATCTATCGAACTCGTTTTGTTCAGAAATTCACTTATAAACAAAAATGTAGGTGAAATTTTAAAACTTCATGAATATGCTGGGAAATTCGTTGACAAACCTATATCGATCTTTGATTCAACAGAAGTTGCTGAAGGCATCAAAAACTTAAATTTACCTCCATCAAAATTAGACATTGGTAAACTTACATATGAATACCTTCAAAATGGTAATAAGAATCAAAACATAATGAGTTTCTTATCTAAGAAGCTCAAAGATTCTGAAAATTTTAATACTATAACTCCAAAAGATGTTGTGCTTTACGGCTTTGGAAGGATAGGACGCCTTATCGCGAGAGAATTGATGGCTAAAACAGGTAAAGGAAATCAATTAAGACTGAGAGCAATTGTTACCAGAGGGGAAATCACTCAGGAAGTTCTCGAAAAAAGAGCTTCTTTACTTAAAAATGATTCCATCCACGCCGACTTTAATGGGACCGTACAAACTGATTTTGAAAACTCAGCTTTGATTATAAATGATACTACGGTGAAAATGATATCTGCTAATAAGCCTGAGGACATCGATTATAACGTATATGGCATCGACAATGCATTAATAATTGATAACACAGGTGCTTTTAGAGATCAAGAAGCTTTAAGCCGACATTTAACTTCAAAAGGATCTGATAAAGTTTTATTAACAGCTCCGGGAAAAGGAATTCCAAATATAGTTCATGGTGTGAATCATAAAAATTATGATATCAAAAAAGATTCTATTTTTTCTGCAGCATCTTGTACAACAAACGCTATAACACCAATTCTTAAAGCTATAGAAGATAATTATGGTGTAGAACATGGACATTTGGAAACTATACATGCATATACCAATGATCAAAATTTGGTAGATAATATGCATAGTAAATATAGGAGAGGGCGAGCTGCTGCTCTCAATATGGTTATTACAGAAACTGGTGCAGGCAAGGCAGTCGCAAAAGCTTTACCACAATTGGAAGGTAAATTAACCTCCAATGCAATAAGAGTTCCAGTTCCAAATGGCTCTTTAGCGATACTTAATTTGAATCTGAAAACCAAAACCACTAAAGAAGAACTAAATACCAAAATAAAAGAAGCAGCCTTAAATGGCGAATTAGTAGAGCAAATTAAATATTCTATTGATAATGAGCTAGTTTCTTCAGATATTGTAGGAGTTTCAGCCCCAGCCATTTTTGATAGTCATGCAACTATTGCAGATGAGAATACAAATTCAGTAGTTCTGTATATATGGTATGATAATGAATTTGGTTATAGCCATCAAGTTATTAGGCTTGCAAAATACATATCCAATGTAAGGCGATTCACTTACTACTAGAGTAAATAGAAATCCTTAAGAAATTAAGGATTTTTATTTTTTAGAAATGGATGGTTTTAAAAGCATTTTAAATACTTTTGTATCAAATTCTTGTAGTATGAAATCTATCTATTTTATTGTCTTTGCTTTACTTTTATCTTTTTCAGGTTATTCCCAAGAAACCCAAAAAGAAGAACAGGCAGAAAATAAAACCTCTTCAATAGAAAACTTAAAAAATGTAGTTGATAAGTCAAATAACTATCAACAATATAAAGTTGTCGAAAAAGTAGAAATAAATTCTGCAATTAAAAAAGTAACAACAGAATTTGATGCTCTTACAACAGAAATTTCTAGCTTAAAAGATAGCATTCAATTTCAAGACCAACAAATAAAATCACTCAAGGAGCAGGTTTCAGATTTAGAAACAGAACTTGCAAACCTTCAAAATGAAAAAGATGAGGTTCAATTTTTGGGAATGGCACTTACAAAATCTGGATACAACACATTTGTATGGTCCATTATTGGAGTCTTGCTAGCACTTTTACTGTTCTTTATTTTCAAATTCAATAGAAGTAACCTTCTTACAAAGGAAGCAAAGCAAAATCTAAAAAATCTCGATTCTGACTTCGAAAATTATAAACGTATAGCTTTAGAAAAGCAACAAAAATTGGGAAGAGAACTTCAAGACGAAAAGAATAAAAATCAAAAACTGAATAAGGGCAATAATAAATAATGTCTAAGACAGAAGAGTTTTATGAGTTTTTGACGGAAGATACTGACGCTAGGATTTGCGAATCCATCCCTGATGATCAATGTACTCACCTCCCAAAAAACTTCTCCTTAAATATACTTAATGGTAGCCTTACCAAGCTAGCAGAAAAATTAATTAGTCCTGGCATCACTTTACCTTGGATTTTAAGCTTTCTTGGTGCTCCTGTTTTTCTTATAGGAATGCTTATTCCCGTAAAAGACGTTGGCTCGCTCCTACCACAACTTCTTGTAAGTGGGAAAATAAGAAAGAAAGAAAAAAGAAAACCTTACTGGGTTGGAGCTGGTTTAACCCAAGGAACTTGCTTACTTATTTCAGCTATTTTATTAGCATTTATGAATAATCAAATTTTCATAAGTTATGCAATAGTCTTTATGTTACTTGTTTTTAGCATAGCATCAGGAGTAGGCTCTGTAAGTTTTAAAGATGTGACTGGAAAAACTGTACCTAAAGGAGAAAGAGGTCAAATGCTAAGTTATAGATCTACTTTCGGAGGAGCTTTAGCGCTTATTGCGGGAGGTTCTTTAGTGTTCTTTTTGAAAGGAGAAGATAGTAAATGGTTATATGTTGGATTGTTTGTAACTGCCTCTTTGCTTTGGATTGCTGCATCAATTATATTTTCTAGTATAGAAGAAAAACCTGGCTCTACAGACGGAGGAAGAACACCTCTACAAGAGATCAAAACTGGTGCATCCTTATTAAAGAAAGATACATCTTACAGAAATTTTATAATTACTAGAGCATTATTAATGGCTATTCCCCTACTCGATCCATTTTTCATTTTAGTAGCAAAAGACGTTAGTAAAGAAAGCTGGAATTACTTGGGTTTAGTTATTGTAATAAGCAGCTTAGCTCAAATTGTAAGTAGCCCAATATGGGGGAGGTTGGCAGATAAATCTAGCCTTCAATTGATGAGGATCTCAGCTGGTTTATCAATATTGAGTATTCTGTATGCATTAGTTTTTATTTATTTTGAAAATGAAGCCCTCAATTTTTATTTCTTTATGCCAGTTTTATTTATAAATGGAGTAGCATATTCAGGAGCAAGATTAAGCAGGAAAACTTATATAATTGATTACGCACCAAAGGAAGACAGGCCTACATATGTTTCTGTTGCTAACACTTTGATCGGATTATTTACCATTGTGGCAGCTTCTTTTGGACTCATAGCAGAATATTTTGGATTAGCTTACCAGTTTTGGTTTTTCCTATTACTTTTGGTCGCTTGTATAATGTTGAGCTTCACCCTCAAAAAAGTTTAAAAATGCGAATTGATATCATTACAGTTGTTCCAGACTTACTAAAAAGTCCTTTTGAAGCTTCAATACTTAAAAGAGCTATTGAAAAGAATCTAGTCGAAATTCATTTTCATAACTTGAGGGATTACACAACTTTGAGCTATAAACAAATTGATGATTATCAATATGGTGGTGGAGCAGGAATGGTCATGATGATTGAGCCAATAGACAAATGCATTTCAAAACTGAAGTCTGAAAGATCTTACGATGAAGTTATTTACTTAACTCCAGATGGTGAAGTTTTAAATCAAAACATGTCAAATTCACTATCTTTAAAAGGAAATCTAATAATGCTTTGCGGTCATTATAAAGGTGTAGATCAAAGAGTAAGAGATCTTTTTATTACTAAAGAGATTTCTATTGGAGATTACGTGCTCTCAGGAGGAGAGTTAGCTGCTGCAGTATTATGTGACTCAATTATAAGATTGATTCCAGGCGTGCTTGGAAATGAAACTTCGGCACTTACTGATGCATTTCAAGACAACCTATTATCTCCACCTATATACACTAGACCATCTAATTATAAAGGTTATGAAGTTCCTGATATTTTATTAAGCGGCCATAAAAAAAAGATAGACGATTGGAGAGATGAAAAAGCACTTCAAAGAACTAAAGACCGCCGGCCAGATTTATTGGAAGAATAGTCTTTAACTCTTGTAGAATTATATTTTTTGTTTATTTTTGCAACCTCTAAATCAACCTCTGACGAAATCCGTGAATGTTGGTTTAGGTAACAGAAAAACTAAAATAAAATGAATTTAGTAAAGTTTGTTCAAGACGAATTTGTAGAAAAGAAAGATTTTCCAAAATTTTCTTCCGGTGATACAATCACAGTTTACTACGAAATTAAAGAAGGCCAAAAAACGCGTACACAGTTCTTTAAAGGTGTTGTGATACAAGTTAAAGGTTCTGGCTCTTCAAAAACATTTACCATTCGTAAAATGAGTGGTACAGTAGGAGTTGAAAAGATATTTCCTATCAACATGCCTGCTATCCAGAAAATTGAAATTAATAAAAGAGGTAGCGTTAGACGTGCTAGAATTTATTACTTCAGAAACCTTACAGGTAAAAAAGCAAGAATTAAGGAAAAGAGAACTAATTAAGTTTGTTTTTTCTAAAGTACAAAAACCTTCTATCATTTATGAAAGAAGGTTTTTTTGGTTTTAACAGGGTTATAACCAACACAACAAGGTTTTTATAACCTTAATCTTTATATTTGGGAGGTTCAATTTTATATAATTAATTCAAAAAATAAATAAAAACATATGGCAGATCATAGTACCAAAATCATTTACACAAAAACTGATGAAGCTCCTGCTCTAGCAACATATTCCTTTCTACCTATAGTTAGAAGGTTTACAGAGAGTGCAGGCATTAAAATTACTTCTAAGGATATTTCACTAGCTGCAAGAATACTTGCTAATTTTAATGATTATCTTGATGAAGATCAGAAGGTAGAAGACAACTTGGCTTATTTAGGAAAATTAGCAAAAACTCCGGAGGCCAACATTATCAAACTACCAAATATTAGCGCATCCGTCCCACAGCTGACAGCTGCTATAAAAGAATTACAAGACAAAGGTTATAAAGTTCCAAATTATCCTGAAAATCCTAAAAATGATGACGAAGAAAAAATTCAGAAAAGATACGCCAAAGTTTTAGGTAGTGCTGTTAATCCAGTACTAAGGGAAGGAAATTCCGATCGTCGTGTTGCTCAACCAGTAAAAGAATATGCTCAAGAACATCCTCACAAACTAAGAGAATGGAGCGATGATTCAAAATCACATGTTTCAGCTATGCCTAACGGTGATTTTTACGGAAGTGAAAAATCGATAGTTTTAGAAAAAAAAGACAATGTTAAAATAGTTCACTTCGATAAGGATGGAAATAGCAATGTTCTTAAAGAATCTACACCTTTGGAAAACGGTGAAGTTATAGATGCATCTGTAATGAAAGCAAAAGCTTTAAGAAAGTTCTTGGCTGAAGAAATCAAAGATGCAAAAGAGAAGGGTGTCCTTTTTTCAATTCACCTCAAGGCAACAATGATGAAGGTTTCTGACCCTGTTATCTTTGGTCATGCCGTAACTGTGTTTTTTGAAGAAGTGTTTAATAAATATGAAGCTGAGTTTAAAGAAATAGGTGTTGACCCAACCAACGGTCTTGGAGATGTTTATAACAAAATAGCACAACTTCCTGAAGAAAAGTCGAAGGCAATCCTGGATGATCTTGAAGCTATATATGAGCAGAAAGCAGATCTGGCAATGGTTGATTCTTCTAAGGGAATCACAAACTTACACGTTCCTAGTGATGTCATCATTGACGCCTCTATGCCAGCAGCCATGAAGTCTGGTGGACAAATGTGGAATAAAAATGACAAAACACAAGACATGAAAGCGGTGATTCCAGATCGAAGTTATGCTGGAATCTACCAACAGGTCATTGAATTCTGTCAAAAACACGGAGCATTTGATGTCACTACAATGGGTAATGTCTCTAATGTAGGTTTAATGGCAAAAAAAGCTGAAGAATATGGCTCTCACGACAAAACATTCATTATTCCAAAAGAAGGACGTGTGGATGTATTAAACAAAGAGGGGCATGCTTTATTATCTCATGAAGTAGAAGAAGGAGACATTTGGAGAATGTGCCAAACCAAAGACTTACCTATTAAAGACTGGGTTGGACTTGCCGTGAAAAGAGCAAAAAACACAGGGAACCCAGCTATTTTCTGGCTTGATGAAAACAGAGGCCATGATACTAATCTTATTAAGAAAGTAAATACGTATCTCAAAGATTACGATTTATCAGGATTGGATATACAAATCATGAGTCCAAAGGACGCCATGCAATACACGCTTGAAAGAGTGAAAGCTGGCAAAGACACTATTTCGGTAACTGGAAATGTATTGAGAGATTACTTAACCGACCTTTTCCCTATCTTAGAATTGGGCACAAGCGCAAAAATGCTTTCTATCGTTCCTCTCCTTGCAGGTGGTGGACTTTATGAAACTGGAGCTGGAGGATCTGCGCCAAAACACGTACAGCAATTTGTAAAAGAAGGTCATTTAAGATGGGATTCTTTAGGTGAATTTCTCGCGTTGGCTGTTTCTATAGAAGATATAGCTGATAAAACTAATAATGAAAAGGCAAAAGTTATAGCTAAAACTTTAAATACAGCTAATAGCCAGTATTTGAAGAATGACAAATCTCCATCAAGAAAAGTAAATGAAATTGACAACAGGGGTACTCATTTTTACCTGGCTCTGTATTGGGCAAAAGCTTTATCAGAACAAAATGAGAATAGTGATTTGAAATCTGAATTTGCAAAAGTAGCCAAATATCTGGAAGAAAATGAAGATAAAATAAATGAAGAGCTATTGAAAGCTCAGGGAGATCCTCAAGATATAAGTGGATATTTCTTTCCAGATGAAGATATTGTCACCAAAAGGATGCGACCAAGTTCTACTTTAAATTCCATAGTAGATGAAAAATAAGATGTAGTATTGATCTAAGTAATGAAAGCCTTGAGAATGAATTCATCTCAAGGCTTTTTTATTGCTTCAAATAAAAAAAATCAGAATATAAAAAAAGCCTTCACTGTGGAAGGCTTTATATTTAAAAAAAGTAAAAAGCTTATTTTTCCTCTTTTTTGAATTTTTTGTATTTATTTTTAAACTTATCAATACGTCCAGCGCTATCAACAAGTTTAGTTTTGCCAGTATAAAAAGGATGAGATGTTCTAGAGATCTCAAGCTTTATTAATGGATATTCATTTCCATCTACTTCAATAGTTTCTTTAGTTTGAGCAGTAGACTTAGTTAAAAATACATCATCGTTAGACATATCTTTAAATGCTACTAATCTATAATTTTCTGGATGTATTCCTTTTCTCATCGTAACGTCTTTACTAATTTATTTCAGGTTGCAAATTTAACTAAAAGATTATATTACACAAACAAAAAATTGAATTATTGATACAATATTTTAAAATTTCAAAATAACTCATCTTCCAGATATTTTCTAAGGAATTCTGGGTGATTTAAAATTTGAGTTTCAATAGGCAAATAAAACAATTGATTTGTTTTCAACTTTGATTTCAATCGCATGAAATCTTTTTGCGTAGTCAGTACCTTGGGTTTCTTTTGAAGCAGCTCTAAATCACTTTTAGAAAATTCATGATGGTCTGAGAACTGAATATGATCAAAGTTTTTATTTAATGACTTCAGGTGGCTCAATAGCGGTTTTGGATTGGCAATGCCCGTGACTAGCGTAAAATCATTAAAGTCAGCTAACTTTTCACGCTCAGTCTTACTTATAATAAAATCAGAATAAAGAATGGAAGAAAATAGAAGGTGTTGATAAGATTTTGGTTTGATCTGCTGTCTAATTCTGATTTGCTCTACTTTAGAAAGTGTGGTTGGACATTTGGTAACGATAATCAATTGAGCTCGCTTAGCGCCTGTTTGAAACTCTCTGAGGTTTCCAGTTGGCAGAATAAAATCATTAGTGTAGAGATCGCTGTAAGTCGTCAAAAGTATGGATAAACTTGGTTTCACTTTTCTATGCTGGAAAGCATCGTCCAATAAAATCAAATCAAGTTTAGGGTAGTTTTTAAGTAATTCTGAAATTCCTCGCTGTCTATTAGCATCTACAGCAACGGTTATTTCTGGAAAATTGGTTTTAAATTGAAGCGGCTCATCCCCTACTTCAGATGAATTATGATGAGGTTGAACTTCAAGAAATCCATCTGTCGTTCGTTTATAGCCACGGCTTAAAGTTGCGAGTTGATGTTTGTCTTTCAAGGTCCTCATCAGTAACTCTATCATTGGAGATTTACCAGTTCCTCCTGTACTAAGGTTACCTACGCAGATAATTGGTATAGGGTAAGATTTGGATTTAAGAATATTAGCGTTGTAGAGAAAATTACGCACAGACATGATACAGCCGTACAGGACCGAAAATGGAAATAGTAAATATCTCAAGAATTTCATGACTGCGAAATTATAATTTTTAAATTTAGGGTTTAAAACAAATCTCTGATGATTGTAAACGATTTTATTGAAGCTATTGAGGAACTTTCACCTTCTTATTATGCTGAAGATTTTGATAATACAGGCTTGCTGATAGGTGAAAAAAGTATGGAAGTGACAGGTGCATTGATAACTTTGGATGCTCTAGAATCTGTTATGGATGAAGCTATTGAAAGCAAATGCAATTTGATTATCAGCTTCCATCCTATTATTTTTTCTGGTCTCAAAAAATTGAATCGAAAAACCTATGTAGAGCGAGTGGTTCATAAAGCCATAAAACACGATATCGCTATTTATGCTATGCACACAGCTTTAGATAATGTCTCCAATGGAGTCAACGGGATGATTTGTGAAAAGCTAGGATTGAAAAACACTTCTGTACTGATACCAAAGACAAAAACCATCAAAAAGTTAACAACCTATGTCCCTAAAGCTAATGCTGAGGAAGTAAGAACTGCTTTGTTTAAAGCTGGAGGTGGAAGTATAGGTAATTATGATTTATGTAGTTTCAATGTTGAAGGCACTGGTACTTTCAATGGAAATGAAAATTCAAACCCAACTATCGGGGAACCTGGAAAAACTCAGTTTGAAGAAGAAATTCAAATCAATTTGACCTTCTCATCACATCTACAGTCCAAAATTCTGAAAGCTCTTTTCGATAACCATCCTTATGAAGAAGTAGCTTACGAGGTGGAAACATTAGAAAATAACGATCAGCATAGAGGTATCGGAATGGTCGGAGAATTGGCTACTCCTTTGGGAATTACAGAAGCCTTGTCTCTTATAAAAGAAGTTTTTAAAACCAAAGTGATTAGACATACACAGCTCAACGATAAACCGATTAAGCGCGTTGCGGTACTTGGCGGAAGCGGTACATTTGCCATAGAAAACGCTAAAGCAGCCAACGCAGACCTTTATATTACAGCCGATTTGAAATATCATGATTTCTATAAAGCTGAAGATCAGATCATTTTGGCTGACATAGGACATTATGAAAGTGAGCAGTATACAAAAGATTTAATACATGCTTATCTTACAAAAAAATTCCCTAATTTTGCACTCGTTTTATCAAATATTAATACCAATCCGATTCAATACTATTGATTATGGCAAAGAAAAAAGAGGTTACCGTAGAGCAGAAATTAAGAGCTCTATACGATTTACAACTAATAGACTCACGTATTGACGAAATAAGAAATATGCGAGGTGAACTACCTCTTGAAGTTGAAGATTTGGAAGATGAAGTCGCAGGACTTACCAAAAGAATTGAAAAGTTGGACTCTGATCTAAAGGTAACTGAAGAAAAGATAAAAGAAAAAAAACAGTTCATAGTGGATGCTGAAGCTATGATCAAGAAATACAAAAGCCAACAAGATAATGTTAGGAATAACAGAGAGTTTGACGCTTTAACCAAAGAAATCGAATTCCAAGAATTGGAAATCGAATTGGCTCAAAAACACATAAGAGAGTACAGTGCACAGATGGAGCACAAATCTGTTGTGATTGAAGAGACCAAAGGAAAGTTAGCTGAAAGACAAAATCATCTTGATCACAAGAAGTCTGAGCTTGATAATATTTTAAAAGAAACAGAGAAAGAAGAAACTGCTTTAACTGAAAAGTCAGACAAATTCAAAAAAGATATTGAAGAGCGTCTTGTAAAAGCTTACACGAGAATTCGCAACAATGTGAAGAACGGTATGGCTGTAGTCACTATAGAGCGCGGCGCTTCTGGAGGTTCTTTCTTTACAATTCCACCACAGGTTCAGGTAGAAATCGCTGCGAGGCGTAAAGTGATTATCGATGAGCATAGTGGAAGAATCCTTGTAGACCAAGAGCTTGCAAGAGAAGAAGAAGAAAAAATGGAAAAGATGTTTACTAAACTGTCGTAAACCTCCATGTCACTTAATACAAAAAAGCTCGAGGTTCTCTTCGAGCTTTTTTTGTGTTTAAAATTTAACTTGATCTTTAAAATAGTCACTTGAATTAACCCCTACTTTTGAAAATAAAAATACTATGAAATCATACCTAAGTCTACTATTCGTTTCGCTTCTGATTGTTAGTTGTGGAAAAGCTCAAAACTCAAAATCCCCAAGTGAAATCGCGTCAAACAACTTTGATGATGACAAATACGAAAGAGCCTATTTTGCCAGTGGTTGTTTTTGGTGTGTGGAGACCATCTATGAAAGCGTGAAAGGCGTAGAAGAAGTATTTTCCGGCTATTCTGGCGGACATACGATGAACCCAACTTACGAGTCTTCCAACACAGGTAAAACTGGACATGCCGAAGCTGTAGAAGTAATTTACGACCCAGAAGTGGTTTCTTTTAAAACCTTGGTTGATGTTTATTTCGGCTCACAAGATGTGACTCAACAAAATGGCCAGGGGCCAGATATTGGTTCTCAGTACCGTTCCATTATTTTTTACCAAAATGAAAAAGAAAAAGAAATCATAGAAACAAAAATGAAAAGCCTATCCAAAGACTACAATAAACCTATAGCTGCAGAAGTTATGGCCTTTGATAAATTCTGGATGGCAGAAGAGTACCATCAGGATTACAAAGTCAATAACCCAAACAATCCTTACATCAAAAATGTGTCTGTCCCTAGGTTTACTCGATTTAAAGTCAGATTTCCTGATCTGCTGAAGCCAAAATCAGAACGTTAAGCATCAAAAAAGCCGCTAGTTAGCGGCTTTTTATATTAGATTAATAAGAAGGTGTTATTTCAAAAAATCCAGTAAAATAGAATTGAATTCTTCGTGATGGGTGATCATCAGTCCATGTGGTGCACCTTTTACAACTTCAAGTTTTGAGTTTGGTATTAAATCTTTAGCTTTTTTAGCAGAAACATCAATCGGTACAATTTGATCTTCGTCGCCATGCACAATAAGTGTTGGAATATCGAACTTCTTACAGTCTTCTCTAAAATCAGTTTTTCCAAAACTATCAACACAATCCAAAGTTGCTTTTCTGGAACCTTGCAAGGCTAGATTCCAAGTGAGTTTTAGCATAGCTTTACTTATTCGTTCATCTTTGAAAGAATCATAATTATAAAAGTTTTTTCCAAAATCTTTAAAAAATTGAGGTCTGTTTTTTGAAATACCTTCTTTCATTCCTTCAAAAACGGATGCGTCTACAGCATCATTATTTTTGGTTTTCAACATATAAGGTGTTACCGAAGACACTAAAACTGCTTTGGCTATGGAAGAAGTCCCATAATTCCCTATAAATCGGGCTACTTCTCCTCCACCCATAGAAAATCCTACAAGAATTACATTTTCCAATTTAAGCGTCTCTATGATGTCATTGAGATCAGTAGCTAACGAATCGTAATCATAGCCTCCCCAAGGCTTTGAGCTTTGTCCAAAACCTCTTCTATCGTAGGAAATGACTCGATAGCCAGAATCGACTAAAACATCTACCTGGTATTCCCACATTACTCGGTTTAGTGGCCACCCATGGATTAAGATAATAGGCTGACCAGAACCATAATCGTTATAAGCCAATTTAATAGCTTTTGATTTTTCTAGAGATGTTGTATTTAATTCGTTCATAAGCGTTTTCTTTCTAAGGTAAAACAAATTGAAAAAGTTGAAATTAAATTAAAAAAAGTTTAACCTAAACTATTTTCATAAAAAAACCCTGCTTTTTCAAGCAGGGTTTCATTATCAAAAACAAATTATATTATTTATTTTCCATCTTATCCTTAAGTGCCTGCAATTCTGCATTAGCATCTCCGAAAGTCGTTTTCTTAGATTCGTCTTCAGACTTCTTAGCAGCCTTCTTAACGATCTGAGCTTCCTCCTCTCTGTGGATAGAAGTGTGTGAAGCTACAACACGTTTGAATTCTTTGTTGAATTCAATAATGAGGAATTCTGCTGCTTCACCTTTAACTAATTTTGTCCCGTCTTCTTTTTCAAGATAACGTTGAGGAACAAAAGCTGTTACATCTTCATTAAACTCAACTGTAGCACCTTTATCTACTATTTCTGAAATAGATGCAGTATGCTTAGTACCTACAGCAAATTCATCAGAATATTTATCCCATGGATTTGTTTCTGTTTGCTTGTGTCCAAGACTCAATTTACGACCTTCAACATCTAGTTCTAACACAACCACGTCAAGTTTATCTCCAACTTTACAAAATTCTGATGGATGCTTTATTTTCTTAGTCCAAGACAAATCAGAAATATAAATTAAACCATCAATACCTTCTTCAAGTTCCACAAATACTCCAAAGTTTGTAAAGTTTCTTACTTCACCAACATGTTTAGATCCTACTGGGTATTTGCTTGTAATATCTGTCCAAGGATCTGGAGTTAATTGCTTGATACCAAGAGACATTTTTCTGTCTTCTCTATCGAGAGTAAGAATTTTTGCCTCAATTTTATCACCAACATTTACGAAATCCTGAGCAGATCTTAAGTGAGTACTCCAGGACATTTCAGAAACGTGGATTAATCCTTCCACACCTTCTTCAACTTCGATAAATGCACCGTAGTCTGCGATAACTGTAACTGTACCGTTAACGACATCACCAACTTTAAGGCCTTCATCTAAAGCATCCCAAGGATGTTTGTGTAATTGTTTTAAACCTAATTGAATTCTTGTTTTATCTTCATCAAAATCAAGGATAACCACATTCAATTTTTGGTCTAGTTCTACCACTTCGTTTGGATGGTTAATTCTTGACCAAGAAAGGTCTGTAATGTGTACCAATCCATCTACTCCACCAAGGTCTACAAAGACACCATAAGAAGTAATGTTTTTCACAACACCTTCTAAGACTTGTCCTTTCTCTAATTGACCAATAATTTCTTTTTTCTGTTCTTCGATATCCGCTTCAATAAGCGCTTTGTGAGAAACAACAACGTTCTTGAATTCATGGTTAATTTTAACCACTTTGAATTCCATGTTTTTTCCAACATAAGCATCATAGTCACGAATAGGTTTCACGTCAATTTGAGAACCTGGTAAGAAAGCTTCAATGCCAAAAACATCTACGATCATTCCACCCTTGGTTCTGCATTTCACAAGACCATTTACAATAGTTCCATCTTCCTGGGCTTTGTTTACACGTTCCCAAGCACGGATAACTCTTGCTTTTCTATGAGAAAGAATAAGTTGACCTTCTGCATCTTCCTTTACATCGATCAGAACATCTACTTTATCTCCAACTTTTAGATCTGGATTGTAACGAAATTCGTTTAAAGAAATTACACCTTCACTTTTCGCATTGATGTCTATAATAGCATCTTGATCGGTAAGGTGAACTACTGTTCCGTCTACAACTTCATTATGAAGTGTATCAACGAAATTTTCCTCAACTAATTTCTCAAACTGCTCTAACTGTGCATCATCAACTTCATCAATACCTTCTTCGTACTTGTGCCAGTTGAATTCCTCTAGAAATTGCTTAGGGTTTTCTTGTTGTTCTGAAGGGGCAACTTTAGGAGTTGATTCTTCTGAACTTGCAACTGATTGTTGCTCTTTTGTTGTTTTGTCTTCAGCCATATGCTGATTTAAAATTTGTATTCTGTTCGTCCAAGAAACTCAAGCAAAACTTACAGAAGAGATTAAATTATTTAAAATCAACCCTTTAAACGTTTCTTGTATTGCATTCAAAAGGATTGCAAAAATACAGCTATTTTTTGATAATCAAAAGCTTAGTTAAAAATTTTATAGTTTACTCCTCTACTTCAACTTCTTCTACTCTTACCGCTTGCTTTTTGGGTCTAACACCTCCTCCAATATTTTTTGCTATGTAATAGGTCACTTGAGCTCCAAATAAAAAGATAACTAATGAATAATAAATCCAAACTAGTAAAATAACAAGCGATCCTGCCGCTCCATAAGTGGAACTTAAATCGTTGGTAGTCATATAGAAGCCGATAAGAAATTTACCTGCAATAAATAATAAAGCGGTAACAAGCGCTCCCATCCAGGTATCTTTCCACCTTACTTTAGCATCTGGTAAAATTTTATACATCAAAGCAAAAATGACTATCAAAATAAGTTGAGAAAGCACAATTTCTGCGATGGAAATTAACTCTAAGTTGACCTCGGGAAAAACATTATCTAGTTTACCAAAGGCGTAAGAAACTACGGCATCCAAGATGAGGGATATAATTAAAATAAAACCTATTACTAAAACTACAGAAAAACTCAAAAGTCGATCTATAGCTAATTTTAACCAGCCTCGATTAGGTTTTGGTCTAATATGCCAAATATGATTAATTCCTCTTTGAAGACTTACAAATACAGTTGTTGCACTAAAAATAAGAATGGCAATTGCAATAGTTGCTGAAAAAGTATTATCAGCATTTAGAGCAAAATTCTCTAAAATACTTTCTAAGGTTTGTCTAGATTCCTCGCCAGCCAGGCTAGTGATTTGTCCAAATAGCTCCTCTCTTATTTCAGATCTTTGGTAAATGCTGGCACCTACATTCAGAATTATAATCAAAAAAGCAGGAAGGCTAAATATGGTATAAAAGGCTGTTCCTGCAGCAAAACTCATAGACTCATTGGAGGTGAAATCCTTGATAGAATCCACCAGGATTTTTACATATTTAAATTCTAATATTGATTTGATCTTGTTTTTCATTCTTGAAAAAGTGTAAAGGCAAAAGTAATAGTCAACTTCATATTCTAAAGAGGCTTTAGTAAAATTTAATACTTACAGCCTCGAGTCAGCCTTTTATCATGTAATGCTGAATGGCTGTCAAAACATCTCGATAAGCCCAGTGACAAAGTTGATCTTCTTCCACCAGTTTTAAGCCAGCTTGTTTAAATATTTTCTGAATATCATCAAAGATTAAACTGTTGGCATTACCAAGCTCTGTCCTTAAATGATCTCGAATAGCATGACTTAATGTGCCTTCAGTAGACTGTAACTGAATGCTCTCTGCTAAAACATCTCGATTATGAATTGCTTTTGAAATGTTATTCTGAAGTGAGTAGGTAACGGTATCAAAATCAGTATGAAATACCCGTTCAGATTGAAGTGTATTGAGAAAACATTGCGCTATTCCTATAAAACAGGAGGACATGCAGACGCGTGCAAACTGTTGAAAAGGAATATGAAATACTTTATAGTGGGAGTGATTCTTAATTGAATTGATATGAAAACCAAAATCTTTGGGGATTTGAATATCTTTCAAGTTGATTGTTAAAGAAGACGTGCTTTTCAAACCAAAAATCTCCCATTTATCATCAGAAAATTCTACTGATTCTCTGGGCACAACAAAAGATGAAAGCTCTCCTGTCTTTTCGTTTTTTGCATTTAAACTAAAGTAATTCGCATGTGCTGCTCCAGTACATTTACCCCAACCGCCATTTAAAATCACAGATTTATTTTCGACTTTGAACGTTCCGCTATCTGCACCACTCCCCGCTATAACTGTCTTTGGAAGGGAAAAAATAGTTTTGGCAGTTTCAGGGTCAAAAAAGCCAGAAAACCAATTAGCTCCAGCACCTAAATTCAGAACCCAACCTAAACCTCCAAAGTGTGTCGAGGCTTCAGTGATGTGTTGACTCGCCGTTTTCAAATCCAGCTCTAAGCCACCAAAGGCTTTTGGTACAAACATCTTGAACCAATTTCTTTGAAATAATTCTTCCAGTAGATCTTCTGAAATTTGGGACCTTTTGTAGTCTTCAATAGTAATGTCTCTCATGTAATAACTTCTATATTTTTTTAATCTCTTCGGTAACTTGAAGTCGTTTCAAAGATGTGTTCCATGATCTCTCGGTCATTTTCAGTTAGGCTTAAATCTCTGCGTTTCATAACGAGTTCTGCCACTTCAAAAACTTTGCTCAACTTATATGTAATTACCCCCTGGCTTCCACCCCAGCTAAAACTTGGGACAAAATTTCGTGGAAATCCTGAACCAAAAATATTGGCACTTACTCCCACAATAGTTCCTGTATTGAACATCATATTGATACTGCATTTGGAATGATCACCCATGATAAGGCCACAAAATTGAAGTCCCGTGTCCTTGAATCGACTGGTATCATAATCCCAGAGCTTTACATTGGCATAATTATTTTTGAGATTAGATATATTGGTATCTGCACCTAAATTACACCACTCTCCAATCACAGAATTGCCTAAAAACCCATCATGACCTTTGTTTGAATAACCTAAAATCATAGAATTGCTCACTTCTCCTCCTACTTTGGAATGTGGACCAATGGTAGTTCCTGTATAAATTTTAGAGCCCATCTTTACAGTAGAATGCTCACAAAGCGCAAAAGGTCCTCGAATAGCTGAGTTTTCCATAATCTCAGCGTCTTTACCGATATAAATAGGACCGTCATTGGCATTGAGAGTTCCGTTATATAATGTGACTCCTTCTTCAATAAAAATCTGACTTCGATTAAAACATGTTACCGTTTCTGGAATAAGTTGAGATGTCCTACCTTCAGTAAGCAAAGTAAAATCATCCTCAATAGCCTTGTGATTTTTTGAAAATAAATCTGTTACACTTTTTACAAATTCCAACTTGATATCTGCTTGAACTTCTTTCAGTTTTGAAAGATCTAAGCTTTGATTCATTTTTAAACGATAAGCCAAAACGATTTCATCATGTTTTAAAACTTCATTATCATTTAAGTTTTTTATAGATTCTAAAAGTTCTTTTGAAGCTAAATATCTGGCATTGACATATAGATTTTCCTCTGTTAATTGCTCTGGATATTTTTCAGACAAATACTTCTGAGTTTTATAAGACACCTGATATTTTGAAATTTGTTGCCACTTTTCTTTCAGAGTAAGTATGCCAAGGCGTAATTCTGCTAGGGGTCTTGTAAAGGCTAATGGGAGAAACTGAGAACGTAAATGGTCATCGAAAAGGATAATAGTCATGAGAATATTTGTTTAGGTAACGAATTATTAAATCGTTTGAGCCTGAGTTTAAAAATAAGTAATTTAGCTTTTCAAATAAAACTAAAATTATGTCTGTAGCCAAAAAGCAATATAAAAGAATTACAGTAAAGTCTTTAATAGAAATGAAAACCAATTCTGAAAAGATTTCTATGCTGACTTCTTATGACTTTACAATGGCTCAGATCGTAGATCAGGCTGGAATAGATGTGATTTTGGTTGGGGACTCTGCTTCCAACGTTATGGCAGGTCATGAAACTACACTTCCTATTACTCTAGACCAAATGATTTATCATGCATCAGGAGTAATACGCGCTGTAAAAAGAGCTTTGGTTATAGTGGATTTGCCTTTTGGAAGTTACCAAAGCGACCCGAAAGAAGCATTAAGATCATCTATAAGAATAATGAAAGAAAGCGGTGCTCATGCAGTGAAACTAGAAGGTGGTAGTGAAATAAAAGATTCTATCAAGCGAATTTTGAAGGCTGGAGTTCCCGTAATGGGGCATCTAGGATTGACTCCACAGTCAATTTATAAATTCGGAACTTACACTGTAAGAGCTAAAGAAGAGTACGAAGCTCAAAAACTTAAAGAAGATGCTTCAATGCTTGAACGTATAGGATGTTTTGCTATTGTCCTGGAAAAAGTTCCAGCTAAACTAGCTGAAGAAGTGGCCAAGAGTGTTCAAATTCCTGTTATTGGGATTGGTGCTGGAGATGGTGTAGATGGTCAAGTCCTCGTATTGCATGATATGTTAGGTATGAATAAGGAGTTTAGTCCAAGATTTTTAAGACGTTATGCTGATTTAAATACAGTTATGACAGAGGCGATACAACATTATAACGATGACGTGAAAGCTAAAAAGTTCCCAAGTGAAGATGAGCAGTATTAAATTCAGTATAAAAATCAAAAAGGATACCCGATAGCGAAATTGAGAATTGGATTGAAAGAATCAAAATACCAAGTTGTTGTGGGCTCTTTAACTGCATTAGCTAAATCTAACCTGATAACGAATCCCTGAATATCTACTCTAAGCCCCAGACCTACACCGGCTCCAATTTCATTTATAAAATCTGAATTGAATTTACCACCAGGAGTAGCCTCGTTATCATTGATTAGCCAAACATTTCCTGCATCTGCAAAAAATGCTCCGTTAAGATATTCCGTAATTGGAAATCTATATTCTAGATTAGCTTCAAATTTAATATCTCCAGATTGGTCGAAAAAAGAGTTACTTCCATCTTCTGGCGAAAACGTTCCTGGCCCAAGAGACCTTATTCTAAAAGCTCTGACACTGTAAGGACCTCCAGAAAAATATTGCTTTACAAAGGGTAAAGATTCCGTAGTCCCCATAGGTCTTCCGGCTCCTGCAAAGATTCTGCCTATCAGTTTTTGTCTTTTTTGGCCCAATTTTAAATGATACCTCAAATCAACATCAGCTTTAAAATAATGTGCATATTCTAGACCTATAAATGTGTTTTGCCCCTCATCGTTTTGAGATCCCAATAAATTTAGTCCATTACCCGCCATATCGTAATTGAAACCAAAGTAAAAGCCTTCACTAGTTGTTTGATCTTTAATTTCATTATAAGTGAAGTTATAGGTAAGACCTGCTATAAACTGTTGCTCAAAACTTCTTCTCAAGAAAGGATTATCATTTAAAATCTCATCGAATTCCTCTGATGTATTTCCTAAATTAACGTATTCCAGATTTATAGGTCTTAATTGATGTGTAACGTAACTGTTTCCTTCCCATAAATAACCAAACGAAGTGGACATAGAATTCAATGTGTACAACTGTGTACGGTTGAGATAATCAAAGCCTAAACTTACTTTAGTTTTAGGTATTGCATATTCAAAACTTTCATTGAGATCGATAGGAAAAATTAATCTAGGAAATAATAAAGACGCATTTAAGCCTGTTTGAATACTGCTCAATCCTTGATCTCCTGTTTTACCAAAAAATTGCTGCTCATAGCCTCCGCTTAGTGAAAGCCTTAGTAATTCTCCTCCTTTAAATAGGTTTCTGTTGGAGTAAACAACGCTCAAATTGGGTCCTGCAAAATTATTGGATTTGGTGACGCCTTGCAATTCAAGTCTTAAAGAACGTTTATTCATTGGAGAGAGGTAAACCTCTGCATTGAGATGTCTTTTACCATTGTTGTCGGTGATAGTATCTTTTTCCTGATAAT
The DNA here is from genome assembly GCF_042677225.1 of Psychroflexus salinarum. NCBI lineage: Bacteria > Pseudomonadati > Bacteroidota > Flavobacteriia > Flavobacteriales > Flavobacteriaceae > Psychroflexus > Psychroflexus salinarum. The sequence goes on along the minus strand of NZ_JBHTIV010000013.1, from coordinate 126,240 downwards.
CAATGTTTACAAATTTATAAGTACTTATGGAAGATAGTCTTCTGCTAGTGTAACGTGATAGCTTTGGATTATAAGATTCTCCTGGGTTTATTAAAACATAGGGTTCTAAATGCTTTGGCTTAAAGAAAACTGAATCCTGAATAAAATTTAAGCCTTTGTAATTTACGGTATCCTTTATTCTTTCCTCATTAGAAAGAGTTCGGTTGGGATGAATATTCACCTCATCAACTATATAAGGTACCAAAGATTTTTCGGGAACTTGTTTTTTCAACCTCAAGTACAAATCAAACTTTCTACCCTCGTAAGCATTTGTATCCGCTTCAAAAATTAGGAAATCTGAATTAAAATTATAATATCCTTTCTCTTTCAGGTATTGATCTATCCGCTCGCGTTCAGAGGTTAAAAGATCAAAGTTAAAAAGGCTATTTTCTTTTATTACTGTATTTGCAAGTGATGAGTCTATCTCCTTATAAATCTGAAGTGAATCTCCAGTAGTTTTATTAAGTTGATAGGACTCAAGCTTATAAGGTTCTGATAAGTCGATAGAATACAGCACAGAGGTCGACTGATCTGATGAGTCTTTCTCTATCTTAGACATAACACTACTTCCAAAATATCCGCTGTTTTCCAAACGATTATAAAGTATATCTTCTGCTGAATCCACATTGACATTTTCAAAATAAAAGGGATCCTCACCTACTTGTTTGTCTAAAAATTTATTGATGAACCCAGGCTTTTCTCTACTAGCTTTAAAATGAAAATAAAGCCCTGGTCGCATACCTAAGAATTGTGTGTTGGTATTTCTAGAAATTGCAGATTCAAGCTTTTCCCTTAGCTTTTTATTGCCTTTACCTTTTTTATTATCTAGTTTTATTTCAGCACCAGTGTATAAAGTTTTATCTTCTGGCAAATATTTTTTAACACTACAAGCAGACAACATCAAGAGTGTAGCAAGTACATAAAAAGATAATTTTATAGAATTACTCATTTGTTTTGATTTCAGATTCTTTTTTATCCTCAGACTCACCCTTGGATTCTGTCTCTACTTCAACCTCTTTTTTTTCCAAAGATTCTCTATAAGCCTTATCCCAAAGCACTTTAAATTTATTAAATTCTCTTGTGAATATAAGCGCAATTCCACTTACGAAAACTTGTCCATCGATCACATTTTCATATTCACTTTTTCTAAATCCTCTTAATTTCCAGCGTCCATCCTCGGTAAGTAAATACTCTACACTTACATTCCCAATAACACCCTGACTCTCTCCAGCTCTTTGATCACCCTGAATGTTCACCTGGCTTCCAGCCTCAACAACAAGTCTATCATCAAATAATTTTTTTTGAGCTGAAACATCTAAATTGGTTCTTTGTTGACCTGAGCTTCCCTGATAGTCTGTATAGCTGTTCACATCAAAATTGAGAGAGATACCTGTATTACCAGTTAACTTATCTGAAAACCTATTTAGTTGATCGGACAGGGCTTGGTTGATATTGTCTCTAGCCATACTAGCAGGGCCACCCTGGCTACCGTCGCTTCCAGACTCTGGATAAAAACGGTTGAGTACCAATAGTGAAAATACTTGCTTATTTAACTGGTCATCTTGTTGATTTAACTGAGAGATTCTAGCGTACACCGAACCATTTATGGCACCTTGTCTATCTTCTGGCATATCCAATTGAAATGAAAGATCTGGTGACATAAGTTCTCCGCCTACATCCAGATAGACAAAAAATGGTAGCTGTTGTTTATATCTGTTTTGAATTACATTGTTTTCTCCCGCCGTTTGAGAAGCCATTAATGAACTAGTAGAGGTTTCTATATTATAAATTGCTCTCAAATCCAAGTCAGCATTATAGGGATTACCGCTCCATGTCACTGAACTTGATGATGCTATATTAAATTTTCGTTTAACTATATTATACAAATTAAGCTCTACACTTCCATCAGTAACGTCATATTTTCCAACAAGATTCATTTTCCCTGTTCTTGATATAGAAAACCGAAAATCTCCTCCGCCCATTATCGCCACATTATCTCCAGTTCTTTTATTAAAAATAACAGAAACCTTGGATTTTTTTTGAATACTTATATCGCTATTTAAGTCAATTCCAGTAATGACCGCATTTAGATCTTTATCATCTGTTTGAGTCAAAATATTATCGGGATTTTCTTTATTTACAAAAACCACAACACCATCTCTTTCTTCAATACTTGCACGAGATTCTGGAATAATATAGGTTAAGTCAGTTTCCTCTTTAATCGTAAGGTTTAAATCCACCTTTGGTAAATCGAGGTTCCCATTTAATTTTGCTGAGGCATCAAAGACCAACTTACCATAATATAAATCATTGTCTTTGGCTGTTGAATTCAAGAGTTGGAAATCTTTAGCTTCAAAAGATAAATCAAATTCAGGATTTATAATACTTTCAATATCAATAGATCCATTGGCTGTTAAAGTATTGTCTTGTTTATCTGCAATAGTGAAATCATCAAAGCTAACTTTATTTTTGGTCAGTTCGATTCTTTCATTTTTAAGCTGAAACAACGTGTTTAAAGTTGCCAAATTAAATTGAACCCCATCGAAAGCTAGAAATCCATTATAATTCAAATCATCTAAAGGTCCCTCGATCTCGAAATCTCCTTTCAGATTTCCGTTTGAATTTTTAATGAAATCTGTAGTAAAACTTTCTACAGTTTGCATTTCAAGTTTTCTTAGATTAATATCTAAATCAATATCGGTTTCTGAAGCATTAGTATAATAAACTCCATCTATTCCTAAATCTATACCTGCATCCTTAAGACTTAAATTGAGTTTATAAGCTTCATCTGAAGTAGCTTCTGCTTTCAGTGCTAAATTTCCTAAAGGAACTTCTGTTACTTTTAGGTCTTCTATCTTTAGATTTGAGATCAATCCATTCGAAATAAAAGGTTCTATCAAAGCCAAATTCCCGCTCAATTTGCCACTAGCCAATTTTTCATCTGGATTAAAATAACTGGTAACCGTAGACAGTTTAAAATTATCAAAGACAACCCCCAAGTGGTATTTTTCGAAATCTAAATCATTTGTAAGCCCTATTTCTTGTCCATTCCTATTGATTTTAAATTTATTCACATTGATGCTATCATTGTGATAAACAATCTCATTATCATCAGGAATTGTCCATGGAGCACCGTTCAAAATTAAAGTGTCTGAGGATACATTGAGTCTATAGAGTTCATCATCTTCAAACCTAACGGAAACAGCAGAACTGAAAAAATCTTTCTCCTCTTTGAAAGCATTTAAATTCATATCAAGCTGACTATCTGCAAATTTTCCATCAAGCTGAGTTTTTGCAACATCCAAAGGCCCTGCCAGAACATTATCTAGTACAAACTTAAATTCTGCAAATTCACCTGTTGACTCTATCTTCAGGCTCAATCCAACAATTTCATTGTCCTTATAGTTGAAGTAAGGCAACTTAAGACTAGAGGTTAATTGGTTTTCTTCTTCATTAAAATGAATAGAAGTTCTTAGAGTATCCATTCCTTTTATACCTTCTAAGAAAACTTCAGATAAGATTGGAGAATCAATAAATTTAAGATTCAAGTCGAAATTTACGGGACGGTCTGGATTATCTAGTGAAATAGAATCTTTAGCATATTTTTTAAAATGATTTTGTAATGCATTCGAAATTCCAGAAATATTATCATTGGCATTAAAGCTTCCGTTTAGGAATTGACTCGCAACCTCTGCCACAGTTTTAGTTGAATCTGTTTTTGAAATAAGATCAAAATTCCCTAAGTAATAAGGACGGTCATCATAAACTACCAAACCATCTTCTAATTGAGCATCAAGTTGGAATTTGTCTGTGTTTCCCTCAAATTGTACTTTAGCCAAAATTTTTGCTCTCAAGTCTTTGGAAGTCAACCCAAGTTCTTGAGTCCTAATCCCATCTAAATTTAATTCTAAATCTACTTTAGGTGAAACTGAATCTAATCCAATACTGGAAACAATGTCAAATTGAAGATTTTCATCGCTATAGTCGAATTTCACATCACCTTCTCCATCTTTTAGATTTCCTTTAATTTCCATGTTCGAAAAAGTATAAGCATTCCAGCGTATGCTATCAATCTTTGATGATAGCTCAGCTGTAAGCTCATAAACAAAATTCCCTTTACCCTTTGAATTCAGTTGCATACTCAATTCTCCGAGTTGTTCATTTTCAAGTAATTTTCCGAGATCTAGAGATTTGACATCAAATCCGACTTTATAATCGATTGCGTTTGTGGAGTTGAAGTACCCTTCTATCTGAATAATTCCCATCGGGCTCTTTAGCTGACTTTTAGTTGAAAAATCAGCTCCAGCTTTTTTGAAATTTCCAGTCAAGGTGACTGACTCAGGAAAAGAAATGCCTAGGTCTTTTTCTGAAACAAACTTTGATAAATCTTTTTTAATGGATTTGGCGTTCAAATTTGAGAAGTCAAAACCAAATTTATCAACATCTGTAAATTGGCTCAAACTGCCTTTTAACTGTAATCGAGTGTTTTTACCCCAGTTTAAATTGAATTTAGAAAAAGTTAATTTTTCTAAATCTCCTTTAGCTTCAAAATTTCCTTCAAAGTTGTGTTCAGTTAGATTTTGAACCTGTTCATTCTTTTTCAGTTCAGATGAAAAAATATAAGCATCTTTTATATTAACTTCAAGACTGCTCACATCAATGTCTAAAGTTGAATTTAACGGAGAATTTATAAGGTTATCCAAAGTTGCGTAATCAAGATTTAAATCAGCAAAAAGTGAACTATTGTTTAATCTTAAACTCAGGTTATTGAGAGTAGTTTCATCTGAAGCTAATCTTGTTTGCACCTGAAATTCTTTTAAAACAAGTCCACTTCCTTCTCTAAATTGAAGTTCATTGAGATCGAAGCCCAGGTTTTCGTCTTTAGAAAGTTTAAGGTTGTTCAACTTAAAATTGAAGTCTTCAAAAGACAATGCTTCTGCAGAAAAAACACCTTTTATTGGTCGCTTCCCATTTCGGTAAAATTCAATCTGTTGATTTCGAAAATCGATTTCGTCTACATTCACTTTCCATTGAGGCCAGGAAAAACCTTGATTAGGTTCAGCAATATTTTTAGTGTCTCCATCAGGCATTGAAGTCGATTCTAATTCTAACTTTACTGTGCTGTCTTTCCATATTAGCTGGTCTAGAGCAACAACTTGACTTTCAATATTGGCATCTAAGTCTAAGAAGTTAAAATCAGCGATATAAGCTTCAGATGCGATGCCATCAGGAATAGAATTATAATTGATATTAACGTTTTGAATGCTAAGAACATCGACTAAAATCCAAGGCAAAGCTCCTTCTTCCTCATTTTCAGAAGTTGATGTAAGTTTTTTCTGAGTAAATGAGATAGAGGTGTCATTTAGGTTGACTTCAGATAAATGAAACTTCATGCTTTGAAGATCAATAGATTCATTTTCCACTTCAAGATTACCAAGTATTAATTTAGAATCTATTCCGGTCACCTCATCGATATAAGACAAGTCAAAGTCTGAAAAAGAAATTTCTCCAAGTGAAAATTGAGTAGTATTTCCTGTGTTTTCTTGAGTGGGTGTTGTGCTTTCTTCAGCTGAAGCAAAAGCATCTATGATGTACTGAAAATTGAAACCTTCAACAGTGTCTTTTCTTGTTATATTAGCTTTTAAACCCTGCCATTCTACAAAATCAACTTTAATTTCGTCCCCAAATAAGAGTGGTCTAAAAGGCACGTTTGCTTCTAAATATTTAGAATACACTAGAGTGTCTTGCGATGAGTCTTCAAGATAAAGTTCTTCTAAGGTCAAGTTACCAGAAAAAGTTACGTAAAGCTTTTCAATATTAAATTTAGTATCAATTTTTTTACTTACATAATCAGTGACTTTACCCACTATAATATTCTGTCCCCAAGGACTTCTTACAAAAAGAACTAGTAAAATAAAAAATATAAATAGACCAAGGATAATTCTTAGAAATACCTTAAGTATCTTTTTATATAATGGTCGAGAAGTAGGCTGACTTTTGGTCACAGGTTCAAATAAAAATCAAATTTATAATAACATCGCTGTTATTAATGAGCAATGGCGTTTAATTTAAGTTAAATAAGGAAAATAAAGTAAAATTGTATCCGACTTCGATATTTGGTCAAGCAGGTTTAAAGTAAAGATTAAGGAAAATTAAACAAGAGTAAACGAAAACGTTTGAGATTTGTTGGTTTGGTTTTGTATTTTAGCGATTCAATTTATAGAGCTTAATTCATGGACATAAAATTCAATAAAAACGAAGATCACAACAAACTTTTAGTCTCCGACTTGAGGAGCAAATTTGCCAAAGTAAGTCTCGGCGGTGGTGAAAAAAAGATTGAGAAACACCATAGCAAAGGCAAAATGACAGCCAGAGAACGTATTGATTTCCTTCTTGACGATGCTATCGATGCTATTGAAATTGGGGCTTTTGCTGGAGATGGAATGTATGAAGAACACGGTGGTTGTCCTGGCGGTGGTGTCGTTGTAAAGATTGGAAAAGTATCTGGAAAAAAAGTTATTGTAGTTGCCAACGATGCGACTGTAAAGGCAGGAGCTTGGTTTCCTATAACAGGTAAGAAAAATCTAAGAGCTCAAGAGATTTCTATCGAGAACAAATTGCCAATTATTTATCTTGTGGATAGTGCTGGTGTTTATTTGCCAATGCAAGATGAAATCTTCCCTGATAAAGAGCATTTTGGTAGAATTTTTAGAAACAATGCAGTGATGAGTAGTATGGGAATCACTCAGATTTCTGCAGTTATGGGAAGTTGTGTTGCTGGCGGAGCTTACTTACCTATTATGAGTGACGAAGCAATGATTGTGGATAAGACAGGGAGTATCTTTCTTGCTGGGAGTTATCTTGTGAAAGCAGCTATTGGTGAAAGTGTTGATAATGAAACGCTTGGTGGAGCAACAACACATTGTGAAATAAGTGGTGTTACAGATTACAAAGCGACAGATGATAAAGATGCGTTAAGCAAAATCAAAAATATTGTTGATAAAATTGGAGAGTTTGATAAAGCTGGGTTTAATCGTAAAGAACCTAAAAAACCTAAATTAGACCCTAAAGAAATTTATGGTTTGCTTCCTGCTAAACGAAGTGACCAATATGATATGATGCCAATTATTGAGCGTCTTGTGGACAATTCAGAATTTGAAGAATATAAAAAAGGATTTGGTCAAACCATTATCACTGGTTATGCAAGAATTGATGGCTGGGCTGTTGGCATTGTTGCCAATCAAAGAAAAATTGTAAAAACTAAAGGTGGTGAAATGCAGTTTGGTGGTGTGATATATAGCGATTCAGCAGATAAGGCGACTCGATTTATCGCCAATTGTAATCAGAAGAAAATCCCATTGGTATTTGTTCAGGATGTCACTGGATTTATGGTTGGCAGCAAAAGCGAACATGGAGGTATCATTAAAGATGGAGCCAAAATGGTGAATGCAGTGAGCAATTCAGTAGTACCAAAATTTACGGTTATTATAGGAAATTCTTATGGAGCTGGAAATTATGCCATGTGTGGAAAAGCTTACGATCCAAGATTGATATTTGCCTGGCCAAGTGCAGAGTTAGCTGTGATGAGTGGAAACTCAGCTGCTAAAGTATTACTGTCTATAGAAACCTCTAGATTGAAAGCCAAAGGCGAAAAGATAACAGAAGAGAAGGAAAAAGAGCTTTACGATAAAATCAAGAACAATTACGACGAGCAAACCAGCCCTTATTATGCGGCTGCAAGATTGTGGACAGATGCTGTCATAGAGCCACTGGATACAAGGAAATGGATTTCTAACGGAATTGATGTCGCCAACCACGCCCCTATTACAAAGGATTTTAATCTGGGTGTTATACAGACCTAATCCTCTAGATTTATATAAAATAAAAATGCCTGCGAAAGTCGATTTCGCAGGCATTTTTTTGGTAAATTATTTGTATTGAAACACTATTCTTGTTCTGGCATTAGCATACCGATAACTTTATCTTTAGATAAATATTTTTTAGCTACGTTTTGAACCTCTTCAGCTGTTAAGCTTTCAATTCTCTCTTCGTATGTCATAATTCTACCCAAAGACGTATCGTAGGTGTAAGCCTGAGTAAACTGGTCTAACCAGAATTTGTTCTCTTTCATTTTCTCTTTATACTCCAGCTTTTCAGACTCCTTGAATTTATTCAGATCTTCTGCATCTGGACCATTTTCAATGATTTTGTCAAGTTCAGCTAAAGCAGATTCAGTAAGGTTTTCAGCATTTCCTGGGCCACAAGGAAAACTGATACTAAAGTTATAACTTCCATAAGGCACTTTGCTTAATCTTCCGTTTGCCCCTGCTCCATAAACACCACTTTCGCCCTCTCTTAATTCTTCTATCAAGTTGATAGTCAATACTTCCCCTACAGCATTCATTGCTAGAGCTTCTTCTGGACTATACTCAGCTTCACCGTAGAACAAGATGGTGACCTGGCTTTTAGGATCTTTACCTTTTTTTACCACTTTTTTAAGATCACCTTCTAGCATTCTGTATCCCAAATCTACAGCTTCTTCTGAAGTTTCGTTTGCTGGCAATGAAGCTATATAGGTTTCTAAATAAGATTTAAATTCATCTTCGTTGATATTTCCAACAAAGTAAAAGTGAAAGTCTCCAGCATTTTCAAAACGCTCTTGATAAATTTCGTAAGCTTTTTTATAATCAGTTTTATTCCAAGCTTCTTCGTCTGGTAAAATACCATTGAATCTTGGATTATCCTTACTTAAAAAAGTATAAAACTGTTCCTGAAAGTAAAAATTTGGCATTGATGTTAAGTTAGACATGAAAGCATTTTGTTTAGTTTTAAAACTTTCAAAAGCTTCTTCGTCATAATTTAAATCTGTAAAGTAAGCCTGAATCATTTGCATTAAGTATTTCATATCATCAGGTGTTGCACTTCCTCTCATCCCTTCGGAAATATTACTCACATAAGGAGTTACAGTAGCAGTTTTACCACTCATAAATTTACTTATTGCATTTTTGTCCATTCCAGAAAAACCAGCTTCTGTAAGGCCTCCCATCGCCCATTGTACTTCTTTATAAGTTTCATTATCTATTAAATTCGACCCACCAAAACTTATAGCTTCAAATAAAATTTGATCGTTTTTAAAATCTGTTTGCTTATATGTCACTTTAGCACCATTCGATAACGTCAGAGTTTTAGAATCTGTAGTTTCGTTAAGCTCAGTAGATGTAATTTTTCCTTTTGGTAAGGATTTTCTGATAAGGCTTTCAGCAATAGCTTCATCTTGGTAAGGAGCCAAATCCTGAGATTCTATATTGATGACTTCCAAAACCTCTTCCTTAGATGGCTTTTTAAGTCCTTCTTTTTCTGGACCCGTTAAGATAACCACGCGGTTATCTTTTTTGATATACTCATCGATTTGACTATTGATAGCTTCAACTGAAATTTCAGGAAATAGTTTCTCTGTCATTTCATAGTCCCACTCAATATTGGTCATCACACTACCACGTAAAAACTGATTTTGAAGCTGTTGAACATATCTAGCTGATTCTGTTTTATCTCTTTCTTTATATTGCCTTTCAATTCTAGTTAACATTTCTGTTTTAGCACGCTCCAATTCATTTTCTGTAAAGCCATGCATTTTAACACGCTGATTTTCTTCTACCAATACTTTTAAAGCATCCAATTGTTTGCCTTCGCCTACCATTGCAGAAGACTGGTACGCTTTTTTATCACGAGACCAGGTGCCTCCATAATATGAAAAACCATAGTTGAAAGGTGGGTTATTACTATTTCTAATCTCATCTAATCGATTATTGATCATCGTTGAAAACAAAGAAATTTCCAACTGAGATTTGTAATCTCCTATAGTCGTGTTTGGCTCTGACTCTTCGTAGTCTTTGTAGTAAACTTCCACTTGAGAAAAAGGAGCTTCTTCATCTGTTTCAACAGCTACAAAGGTTTCCTCATGATTTGGAACACCGTAGGTTTCTCTAGGCTTTGGGTTTTTAGGATTTTTGTACTTTGAAAAATGTTTCATTATCATTTTTTCAATTTGATCTACATCTATATCACCAACGGCAATTACACTCATCAAATCTGGACGATACCAATCTTCATAAAATTGGATTAAGTCTTCATGTTCAAAATTTTCAAGTACTTCTTTCTCTCCTATTGGTAGGCGTTCAGCATATCTAGAACCGTACATCAATTTGTCGATGTAGTTGGCCATCATACGCTTGTTTGCACCCAAACCGAGTCGGTATTCTTCCAAAACTACACCTCGTTCTTTATCGATTTCTTCGGGACTCAAAGTGGCATTGAATGCCCAATCTTCTAAAATCTCAAACCCTTTCTTAAGCTTTTCGTCATCATCAGACGGAATAGGTAAAAAATAAACAGTTTCATCAAAGCTTGTATAAGCATTAAGGTGCTGCCCAAATTTCACACCTATGCTTTGCAGATAATCTACAAGTTCATTTTTAGGAAATCGCTCAGTCCCATTGAAACACATATGCTCCATAAAATGAGCTAAGCCACGTTGTTTTTCAGTCTCTAAAATTGAACCTGCGTTGATAACTAACCTTAAGTCAACTTTGTCTTCTGGTTTATCGTTTTGCTTAATGTAGTAGGTTAAACCGTTTTCCAGTTTACCTTTTCTCACATCAGAATCCATAGGAATTGGATCTGAGTAATTGATTTGTTGTGCCGATAACAGCAACGGAGAAGCTATCAATAAAAGCATCAAAGATTTTAAAATATTCATAAAAAAGATTTTTGGTTTAAACTCAAAACTAAAACAAAAAATCAAAAAATCAACGAATTATTTAGTTTAATTATTTTAAATATTCAAAATCAATCCATCTTTAATTACATAAATCTTTGATTTTCGTCAGCTTTTATTCAAAATTTGATCAATGATTTTAGTAAAATTATCTTATATCTTAAGCAAAATTGTAATTTAGGTGTATCAATAAAACATGAAACTTGTGTGGTTCATTAAAAACTCAATAACCAGAAAAAACTTAATGGCTTTAACAGGTCTTTTTCTGTGTTTTTTCTTAATAATTCATTTACTCGGTAATTTTCAGTTGCTCCTTCCAAAAGAAGAGGCACAACTTCAATATAATTTGTACAGTGATTTTTTGTCTAATAATATATTAGTTAAAGTTATTTCATATCTTCTGTACGCAAGTATTTTGGTTCATACCATAGATTCAATATACTTAAGTATAAAGGCAAAAAAAGCGAAAGGTTCTTCTTACGCAAGAGATAAACGAAACAGAGCCAGCAAATGGTATTCCAGGCAAATGATGCTTTTAGGAACTATTGTTTTTGCTTTTTTGGTCATACATTTTAAGGATTTTTGGTTTCCCTATAAATTTGGCAGTATAAATAGTGATGCCAATGGAAATAGGGATTTATACTCACTTGTAGTTATCTCGTTTCAAGAATTATGGTATGTTATTTTATACGCTGTTGCGATTTTGGCTTTAGGGTTTCACTTGTTACATGGTTTTTTTAGTGCGTTCAGAACCATTGGTTTGTATAACCCTAGATATAATCGCATAATCAAAATGATAGGCGTCTTTTTTTCGGCAGCTATCACCTTGGGTTATTTTGTCATTCCTTTTTATATTTATTTAAACGCTTAAGCTATGACTAAAGAAATTCATGCAAACATTCCAGAAGGAGATTTAAAGGACAAGTGGAGTAATTATAAAGCTCATGCAAAGCTAGTAAGTCCCAACAACCGAAAAAAATTAGACATCATTGTTGTAGGAACAGGTTTAGCTGGAGCTTCTGCGGCAGCTTCTTTAGCTGAAATGGGGTATAAAATCAAAAGTTTTTGCTTTCAGGATTCGCCTAGACGTGCACATTCTGTTGCTGCTCAAGGTGGAGTGAATGCCATGAAAAATTATCAAAATGATGGAGATAGCGTTTTCAGAATGTTTTACGACACCTTGAAAGGAGGAGACTTTAGATCTCGAGAAGCAAATACTTATAGATTGGCAGAATGTTCGGCTAGTTTGATTGATCAGGCGGTCGCTCAGGGTGTTCCTTTTGGTCGAGAATACAGTGGTTATCTACGGAATAGATCATTTGGTGGTGTTCAGGTTTCTAGAACTTTTTATTCTCGTGGTCAAACTGGACAGCAGTTACTTTTAGGCTCTTATCAAGCGTTGATGAGACAAAAAGAAGAAGGAAATGTTCAGCTTTTTACACGCCATGAAATGTTAGACCTTGTTAATATTGATGGAAAAGCAAAAGGGATCATTGCAAGAAATTTAGATACAGGCGAAATTGAACGTTATGGCGCTCATGCTGTAATTTTAGCCACCGGTGGATTTGGTAAAATTTACTACTTATCAACTTTAGCCATGGGTTGTAATGCTTCAGCCATTTGGAGGGCTCACAAAAAAGGAGCTTTGATGGCAAACCCAAGTTGGACTCAGGTTCATCCTACCAGTTTACCACAAAGTGGACCTTATCAATCTAAGTTAACCTTAATGTCAGAGTCCTTACGAAATGATGGCCGAATTTGGGTTCCTAAATCAAAAGATGAACAAAGGTTACCTAGCGAAATTCCAGAAGGAGAACGAGATTATTATCTTGAGCGCAAATATCCATCTTTTGGAAATCTAGCACCGAGAGACATTGCTTCCCGAGCAGCCAAAGAACAGATTGACGCAGGCAAAGGGGTTGGCGCTTTGAAAAATGCAGCTTACCTTGACTTTTTCCATGCCATAAAAGAATATGGACAAGAATTGATCGCTGAGCGTTACGGGAACTTATTCAATATGTATCAAAAAATTACTGGAATAAATGCTTACAAAGAACCTATGAAAATTTCACCATCAGCTCACTTTTCGATGGGTGGTTTGTGGGTAGATTATGATTTGATGACAAGCATTCCAGGACTATTTGCCATTGGAGAAGCCAATTTTTCTGATCATGGCGCTAACAGATTAGGAGCTAATTCACTGCTTCAAGCCTGCGTGGACGGATATTACATTGCCCCTTACACTTTACAAAATTATTTAGCTGATCAAATTCAAGTTAAAAAAACAGATGTGAATCACCCAGCTTTTGTTGAAGCCGAAAACAAGGTTCAACAACAATTAAATCAATTTATAAATCAGAAGGGAACTAAAACAGCAGAAGAGTTTCATCGTGAATTGGGCAAAATTTTATATGATAAATGTGGTCTATCTCGTTCTGCAGAAGGTCTAAAAAGTGCCATTTCTCAAATTCAAAACCTTAGGAACGAATACAAAAAGAATTTGTTAGTCCCGGGCGATGTCGAAGACATCAATAGCGAATTGGAAAAAGCTGGAAGAGTAAGCGATTATATGGAGCTTTCAGAACTGATGTGCATTGATGCACTCAATCGAAATGAATCCTGCGGAGCACATTTTAGAGAAGAGTTTCAAACGGAAGATGGCGAAGCCAAACGAGATGATAAAAATTATGCTTACAGTGCTGCCTGGGAATGGAATGGAGATGCATCTTCTCCTATTTTGAATAAAGAGCCACTTGAGTTTGAAAATGTAAAACCTACTCAAAGAAGCTACTAATAACAGAATTGCAATGAAAATAAATCTTGAAATCTGGCGACAGAGAAATCAAAATACAAAGGGTCAATTAGAATCTTATTCTTTGGATGAAGTTGATGCAGAAATGTCGTTTCTTGAGATGCTAGATATGCTTAATCTAAAACTGGCAAAGCAAGGGGAACGCCCTATTGAATTCGATCATGATTGTCGAGAAGGTATTTGCGGACAATGTGGAGTAATGATAAATGGTATTGCACATGGACCGCTAAAAAACACAACCACCTGTCAGCTGCACATGCGTTCTTTTAAAGATGGTGATACCATTTTTGTAGAACCTTTTAAGGCAAAAGCATTTCCTGTTATTCGTGATTTGAAAGTCAATCGCTCTGCTTTAGACGAAATCATTGCAGCTGGCGGTTATATCTCTGTTAGTACAGGTCAGGCTCCAGAGGCAAATAGCATTCTTGTAACTCACGAAGAAGCTGAGTCTGCATTCGATTCTGCAGCTTGCATTGGGTGTGGAGCTTGTGTGGCAACCTGCAAGAATGCTAGCGCTGCTCTTTTCACTTCTTCAAAAATCAGTCAGTTGGTAAAGCTTCCACAAGGCAAAAAAGAAAGTAGCAAACGAACTGTCGATATGGTGAACCGCATGGAAAACTTAGGTTTTGGTCATTGTACCAATACAGAAGCCTGCCAGGTAGAATGTCCACAAGATATTTCAGTTTTGAATATTGCTCAAATGAACTATGAATACAATAAAGCAAAACTGAAAAAGTAGTTATGGCCAAACTATAAAAATAAAACTTTTGATAGTTGTAGATTTGAATTCAATTTAAAAAGTTTCATAAACACAATTTCTGAAACAGATTTTAAAGCGGAAAAACTAAATCGAGGTACAATTTATTTCAAATAAAAGAGACACTACTAACACATGCATTCCACTCCTAAAAATCTTCAAATTATTTTTGAAGACAATCATCTAATAGTTATCAATAAACGTTCAGGCGACATTGTTCAAGGCGACAAAACTGGTGATTTGCCTTTAAGTGAAATCGTCAAACTATATCTCAAGGATAAGTATAACAAACCGGGTGATGCTTATCTAGGAGTGGTTCATAGATTGGATAGACCAACGAGTGGTGTAGTAATTTTTTCCAAAACATCCAAAGCTTTATCACGATTGAACAAAGCTTTTGCGAATAGAGACACCAAAAAAACATATTGGGCGGTCGTCAAAAATAAGCCTAAGCAAAAGTCATCTAGACTTATTCATTACCTTAAAAGAAATCCGAAACAAAATAAATCTTACGCACACATCAAACCCGTTCCAGAATCCAAAGAAGCGATACTATCCTATCAGCTTATTAAATCCTTGGATAATTACCATCTCCTGGAAGTTGCTTTAGAAACAGGAAGACATCATCAAATTCGAAGTCAGCTCTCTGCCATTGGTTCACCGATAAAAGGCGATCTTAAATACGGATTTGACAGAAGTAATAAGGATGGAAGCATTCATCTTCATGCTAGAAAACTCACCATAACGCATCCTGTTCGTAAGGAGCAAATTACCTTTGAAGCTGCTGCACCAGATGATGTAATATGGAATAACTGTATGTCCTGATTCAAATCTGAAAAGTTATATTTGAACAAATTTTTAGCGATGAAAAAAAATATAGCCGTAGCCATGGGCGGTTATTCGAGTGAAGCAGATATTTCTCTCAAAAGTGGAGAAGTTGTCTATAAGCACTTATCTTCAAACCCTAATTTCAGGGTTTACAAAGCTCATATATTAAAAAAAAGTTGGTTTGTAAAAATGAATTCTGGAAAAGAATTTCCAATTGATAAATCGAACTTTTCAGTAAATATTGAAGGTGAAACTATACGTTTTGACTGCATCTTCAATACTATTCATGGAACTCCAGGCGAAGATGGATTATTTCAGGGCTACTTACAAACTTTAAAAATTCCTCAAACAGCTTGTGATTATTATCAAGCTGCTCTTACTTTCAATAAAAGAGATTGTATTTCTGTCCTCAAAGCCCACGGCATCCAAACCGCCAAAAATGTATACATCAATAAAGGTGATGAAGTAAATCCACAAGCTATTGTTGATCATGTAGGCTTACCTTGTTTTGTAAAAGCCAACAGAGCTGGAAGTAGTTATGGAATTTCAAAAGTGAAACATAGAGATGATATTTTAACGGCTTTGGAACATTCTTTTAAAGAAGACGATGAAGTAATTATAGAATCATTTCTGGATGGTAGAGAAGTAAGTGTGGGGGTCATCAATATTGATGGTGAAATAAAAGCCTTGCCTGTTACTGAAATTATTTCTGAAAATGAATTCTTTGACTTTGAAGCTAAATATCTTGGTAAATCTCAGGAAATTACCCCAGCTAATCTGAGTAGGAAACAAACTGAAAATGTCCAAAACCTGGCTGTAAAAATTTTCAGATTACTGAAATTGAAAGGCTTAACAAGATCAGAATTTATCTTTCATAATAACCAGCCCCATTTTTTGGAATGTAATGCCTGTCCAGGCCTAACCGAAGCTAGCATCCTGCCACAACAAGCTAAAGCTGCTGGAATCTCATTACAAGACTTATTTACTAATGCTGTAGAGGTTGCTCTTCAAAACTTTGAAGACTAATTCACTTTTAAGTATCTTAGAACAAATTTTTATATATGAAAAGAGCTGTTTTTCCTGGATCCTTTGATCCAATAACAATAGGACATTACGATATCATCATAAGAGGTCTTACTCTTTTTGATGAAATTATTTTAGCTATAGGAGTAAATGCAGAGAAAAAATATATGTTTAGTTTAGAAGAAAGAAAATCTTTTCTTGAAGAGACATTTAAAGATGAACCAAAAATTAAAGTGGACACTTATCATGGCCTAACTGTCGATTATTGCAAAGAAAATAATGCTGATTTCATACTTAGGGGTTTAAGAAATCCTGCTGATTTTGAATTTGAAAAAGCAATTGCTCATACCAATAGAAAATTAGAAAAAATAGAAACTGTCTTTTTACTTACATCTAGCGGTAAAAGCTATATCTCCTCCTCTATTGTAAGAGATGTCATTCGACATAATGGAGACTATTCGGGTCTTGTTCCAGAGTCTGTTGTTGTAAAATCATAAGTTCATGAAAAACACATTAATTTTTACTGCTTTATTAATTTCTGTTTTAAGTTTCTCTCAAACTTCAAAAAGTTTGGAATCTTTCGGTCCTGTTTACGCTATTGAAAATGCTGATTTTAAAACGAATTTAAACCAAGAATTCAAAGCCGTTTTTGATGTCGCTAGCATTTCAGAATCTAAAGAAAGTCCTAACCAAAAATTCGTAACCTTAGCTAGATATCTAAGGCTTCATCAAGATCCAAACTTGGAAAATAATTCTGTAAAAGCAGCTTTGGTAGTTCATGGCTCGGCTATTTTTGACTTGTTGACTCATGAGGAGTATGCGAAATATCACAAGCAAGAAACTCTTAAAAATCCTAATTATAATCTACTAAGTGTTCTATCTGAACATAATATTGATATTATTTTATGTGGGCAAACTTCAAAACATAGATCTATTGATAAAAGTAAGTTACATCCGGATGTCAAAATAGCCTTATCTGCAATGTCTGCACTTATTCAACTTCAGAATAAAGATTACAGACTCATTAATTTTTAAAAAATTAAACATGAAATATATAATTACAATCTTTGGACTAATATGCTTTACAAATACATTTTCTCAGATGAATCCTCAACTTCTTGAGGATATAAAAGCTATAGAAGATCAAGTTATAGATTGGAGACATGACTTTCATCAAAATCCTGAATTGTCCAATAGAGAGTTTGAAACTGCAGAAAAGATAGCGAAGCATTTAAAAAACTTAGGATTGGATGTAAAAACAGGAATAGCCCATACTGGAGTTGTTGCCGTTTTGAAAGGAGATAAGCCTGGAAAAGTAGTTGCTCTAAGAGCTGACATCGATGCTTTACCCGTAACTGAACGTAATGATTTACCATTCAAAAGTGAAGTAGTTACAGAGTTTTTAGGAACTGAAACAGGAGTAATGCATGCTTGTGGTCACGATACACATACGGCAATACTGATGGGTGTAGCTGAAGTCCTCACCAAAAACAAACATTTAATAAATGGAACCGTTAAATTCATTTTTCAACCTGCTGAAGAAGGTCCACCACCTGGGGAAAAAGGAGGTGCAAGCCTTATGATTGAAGAAGGAGTTTTAAAAAATCCTGATGTAGATGCCATTTTTGGTTTACATATCAACTCATCGACTCCAGTCGGAACAATCAGATATAAGCCCGGTGGTACAATGGCAGCTGTAGAGCGCTTTGTCATTGATGTAAAAGGAAAAGGCTCTCATGGTTCTGCTCCATGGACAGGCGTGGACCCTATTTTGATTTCAGCAAAAATCATTGACGGTTTACAAACCATCATTAGCCGAGAAGCAAAATTAGTAGATGAGCCCGCTGTAATTACCGTTGGTAAAATCACCGCCGGAACACGCTTCAATGTCATTCCTGAATCCGCCGAAATGATAGGAACAGTAAGAACCTTAGATCCAGATATGCGAGAAATGGTCATCAGACGTATGAATGAAATGGTTCCTGCCATTGCTAAAGCATATGGTGGCGATGCGGAAATCACTTTTCAAAATAACACAGCCATTACTTATAATGACCTGGAGTTGACTGCAAACATGGTTCCAACTCTACAAAAGCTGGCTGGTGAAGATAAAGTTGAGCTTGTAAAGGCAACTACTGGAGGTGAAGATTTCCATTTTTTCAAGAAGAAATTCCCGGCTTTTACTTTTTTCTTGGTGGTATGACTCATGGAAACACTACTCCTTATCCACACCATACTCCAGATTTTATGATAGATGATGCGGGAATGTTATTGGGAGTAAAAAGCTTGTCTCAACTTGCAATCGACTACTTAAATAAAAAGTAGTGGATACTTAAAATGTATAATTTAAAGCAAAACTTCCAAAGTAATTTCTAGGTTCGCCGGGATAGAAATACCTTGGCTCACTACCTCCAAAACCTATAGCATTGGTTACAATACTTGAAGCGTATTTTTCATTGAAAACATTATTTATTCCAAAATTTACTTTAGCTGACAATCTATCAAAAATAGGAAATCTGTATTCAACTTTCAGATTAGTAAATGCGTAAGCATCAGCAAAAACCGTGTTCGCATCGTTTACTGGAATTTCAGAAATGGCATTGGTTTGAAAGTAAAAGAAAAACTTATCAGTTATTTGTGCGTCCAATCCAAAAGTGAATTGACTTGATGGTACCCCAGTTAAATCATTTCCTGAAAACGATGCCCCTTGATCTACAAACTCATCAAATTTATAGAAATTGATACTACCGTTCACGTAGGGTTGCATTTTAAGCCATGACTTATAATTTAAGTTTGATTTGAAGGAAAACTCAATACCAGGATGAGAGGTTGAACCTGCATTGATCCCAACAAAACGATCTTCGGATACTCGCCTTGCTACAAGTAAATTTTCTACATCCATATAGTAAGCGCTGACTTCTGTAAATAATTTATCACCGAACCATTTAGCTTTATAGCCAATCTCGTAATTCCAGCCTTTTTCTGGAGCTAAATCAGTATTAAAAACACCCTCTTCAGTAAGGCTTTGTTCTACAGTCGGGACCGAGAATCCTTTGCTTACAGATGCTGAAATTTTTTGTCTTTCATTAAAAGAATAAGTACTGACTAAATTTGGCAACCAAACTTGGTCATAACTATAATCTCCTGTCTGAGAATTTTCTGGACTAGAGAATAAATCTTCAATTTCGTAAGATGTTTTATTGGTGGCCAGACCAAACTTTACATTAAAATAACTATTGAAAGTTATATTTAATGTAGCAAAACCTTCTATATATTGTCGATTTTGAGTTAAATCTGAAAGTAAACTTCCTTGAAGATAACCCTGACCATTATTTTCTTCATATCGATTTTCTGAAGTAGAAACATCAAAATTATCTCTTAGGAATTCACCTCCAATATTGAACTTTGAAGAGAAACCAAATAATTCTAAATCAATTTCAGAAGTATGTCTCAACCCAATTCCACTATTTTTTTCTTCCAGAATATCAAAAGGTCTTGGTTCAAAAGCGTCTCTTATATTTACAAAAACAGCCGTGTTTTGTTTAATGTCAGAAGTTAACTGATTAGAAAAATTTACTCCAAAAACACCTCGAGTATAAGATTCAAATCCTCTAGCCTGTCCCCATGTAAAGGCTGCTTTAGTAGGATTCTCTTCTAGATCTGTTCGATTCAGCGAGCTTGGTATATAACCTTTGAGTTGCACAACTTGGCCGACCAATTTTAACTTAGAAGAATTTGATAAATTCCATTCAGAATTTAGAAAATAAGATTCTCGCTGATAATTGCTGTTATCCCTGAAACCTCCTGAACTGAGATTGTTATAAGTCAGGTTGATTTTTTTATTCCCTTCAGCAACATTCAAAGAATAATTTTGCTTTAATAGGTCAAAGCTACCAAAGAGTAATTCCGATTCTGCATAATTTTGATCTCTTAATACAGATGTCAACTGTATAACTCCTCCAAGCCCAGCACCAAATTCTGTAGCTTGTGGTCCTTTTATGACTTTCACTTCAGAAATAGTAGTCAAATCAATATCGTGTAAAATAGAAGTTCCATTGGCTGTGGTTAATGGAATATTATTGTAATACAATTTCACTCTATTAGTTTCGTATTGTGCTCTCGCTCCTATCCCACGAATATTAATTTTAGTGGTATTAAGGCCACCTTGTTGCATGTAAACTCCGGGAATTTTATTTAAAATTGGAGTGATTGTGGTTTGATTGGACTGTAATAATTCCTCTTGTTTTAAGAAAGAAACGTTAGCTTCTCCTTGATAAGCTTTCTCAATATCAAGTGAAGTGTTGAGCTTTACTTCTTTTAATGCTGTTGTATCTTTTTGAGTTTGAGAAAAAATTATTCCCGAAATTAAAAAGAACATGATGTTAAACTGTTTCAAGTGCTTATTTTTAAAAATTCAAATGTAATCGAATTAAAAAGGTATAATTCTAAAAAAATACTAATGTTAAAATACTGGTTCATACTTCCTGTTTCAATTCTCTTTTTTGCTTGCGAATCCTCTTCAAAAAAAGATACTTCTGAAGTAACTCCCGAAAAATTTGAGATTGCCTTCGAACGCTCCAATGGAGATTCGACTTCTACTTATAAAGAAGTGATTAAGTTTTATGAATTTCTATCTGAAAAAGATGATAGAATATCTTTGGAAGAAATCTATGAAACAGATCATGGGGAACCACTTCATTTGGTAAAGTTTACTCCAAACGAACTCAAAGAAAACTCCTTGAAAATTTTAATCAACAACGGAATTCATCCTGGGGAATCTGATGGGATTGATGCTACAATGCTTCTCTTTAAAGCTTTGTCCAATAATGAATGGGTATTGCCACATGATGTTGAATTATACTCTATTCCTGTTTATAATATCGGAGGCGCTTTGAACAGAAACTCAACCTCAAGAACCAATCAGAATGGTCCAGCTGCTTACGGCTTCCGGGGAAATGCAAGAAACTTTGACTTAAATAGAGATTTTATAAAATCTGACACTAAGAATAGTAAAGCCTTCTATATTATTTTTCATCAGGTAAATCCAGATGTTTTTGTAGATACTCACGTGAGTAATGGTGCAGATTATCAATATACGCTCACACATCTTTTTACTCAGCATAACAAGCTTGGTGGTAAATTGAGTGAGCATTTGGAAAATGAGTTTATCCCTGCAGTTGAAAATGAATTGAGTGAAAAAGATTGGGAAATCACACCTTATGTGAATGTTAACAATGAAAGTCCTAAGAATGGTTTTACTCAGTTCAACGATTCACCTAGGTACTCTTCTGGCTACACCTCTTTATGGAATTCTTTAGGACTCATGATAGAAACTCATATGCTCAAACCTTATCCAAAGCGTGTGGAAGGCACTTTTGAAATGCTAAAAACACTTGTAAATGTCTCTCATAATCAGAAAGCCAAAATCCAAGAAGCTAGAGAGCAAAACTTTCAGATGTATTCTGAAGCTGATACCTATCCGCTCAACTTTCAGGTAGATACTTCAAACTATAGACGCTTCAATTTTCTTGGTTATGAGTTAGAAAATTTAACTAGCGAAATCACTAATCTACCGAGAATAAAATTCAGAAGAGATAAACCTTTTGAAGAGGAAGTGAAGTATTACAATCAATTTAAACCAACAGATTCTGTTACCATTCCTGAGGCATACATTATCCCAAAACAGTGGTTTAAAGTTATTGAATTACTGAAATGGAATAATATATCTTATAATCGTTTTTGGGGTGATACGGTAGTTGAGGTTGAGGAATATCGAATTGAAGACTTTAAAACAAGAACTTCTGCTTACGAAGGTCATTACTTGCATTCTGATACTAAAGTGAGTTCTAAAAAAGTAAAACGAATGTACTCTCGTGGAGACGTTTTGGTAAAAGCTGATCAACCTGGAATACGCTACCTTATTGAAACTTTGGAACCTATTGCGGTAGATTCGTTTTTCAATTGGAATTTCTTCGATAGCATTCTACAAAAGAAGGAAAATTTTTCTCCCTATGTTTTTGAAGATTTGGCTGTAGAAATTTTTGAAAATAATCCTAAACTGAAAGCTGAGTTTGAGGAAAAACGAAAAACTGATGCTGAATTTGCAGGAAATTGGTATGCGCAACTAGACTGGATTCACAAGCGCTCTAAACACTATGAAGCAGCTCATTTAACTTATCCTATCGTTCGGGTGCTGAACTAGATATTCCTTGGGAAACAAAAGTTTGATGTTGGCATAAGATTTCTTGAGAGCTTTTTGAGTTTTCTCGAAGTCTTTCCACTTTGCTTTTTTTATTCCTTCTGAAAGTTCTGGAATGAGGTCACCAGTGTAATCTGTTTTCATTTGATACCAGTGGGTTTCCTTGAGCTTATATTTATCATTCCGATTGATGATATGGTAAGTAGTTTGAAGAAAAGAGACAATTTCCAAACCTTCAACATGAGTTTCTTCTTCAACTTCACGAAGAGCTGTTTCTTCTATATTTTCTCCTTTTTCGGCTTTACCTTTAGGTAAATCCCATTTTTTGTTGCGGTAAATAAAAAGAATTTCATTGTTGGAATTATATACCAAACCTCCTCCAGCAATTATTACTTTTAGTTTCCTTTTGAGGTGTTTTAAAAGTTTGTGCTCTTTCTTATGATAAAGATTCAAGTAAAGAAGATCGCCAGATTCTATTTTGCGAATAAGTTGTTTTATTTTTGCCTTTTTAATTGGTATATTGGTATAATTTGAACCTATATTTTCTTGAGTGGACAATATAATTGGCACGTCATTGACGAAAACTTTATACATTTGTAATTATGATTTTAGATGAAAACAAGGCTTATAAAACAGCAGAACTTTTACTGCAAATTAACGCAATAAAATTAAATCCACAAAAGCCCTTTACATGGGCAAGTGGCATAAAGTCTCCTATTTATTGCGATAATAGAATAGTTCTCTCCTACCCCACAATCAGAAATTATATTGTTTCTGAACTTGCAAAACCTATCGAAACCCTTTTTGGAAAACCAGATGCTATTGCTGGTGTTGCTACTGGAGCCATTGGCATAGGAGCTATTATTGCGGATTATTTGGGTCTGCCGTTTGTTTATGTGAGACCTGAACCCAAAAAACACGGACGTCAAAATCAAATCGAAGGAAAGCTTAATCCCCATGCCAATGTGGTAGTGATAGAAGACCTCATAAGCACTGGAAAAAGCAGCATGAATGCCGTAAAAGCTTTGAAAGATGAAGGTCAGGCTCATGTGAAAGGCATGATGGCGATTTTCACTTATGGCTTCGAAGAATCTGAGACTTTATTTAAAGATGAATATTTAGACGTGTACACTCTTTCTAATTATAAAATTCTACTTAAAAAAGCTTATAATACCAATTACCTTAACGAAACTGAATTTGAATTACTAAAAACTTGGCGAAAAGATCCTGCCAACTGGAAACACTAACTATGTATATAGAAAGCGAAAAGAAAATTGTTGCAAAAAGTCAAAAAGAAACTTTTGAATTTTTAAAAAATGTAGAAAATTTCGAAAAATTAATGCCTGAAAGTATCGAAAAATTTGAATTGCTTTCTGAAGAAAGCTTTCTTTTTCAGCTTAAAGGAATGCCAGCTATAAAATTAAAACTTGATAAAACTGAACCAGACCATCTTGTGGTTTTAGCTGCGGCAAGTGATAAACTTCCGTTTACACTTCGAGGAAAAATAGAAGCAAAAGGAGATAAAGAATCCGAAGTACAGCTCATTTTTGAAGGCGAATTCAATAGCATGATGGCGATGATGATAAAAAATCCTATTAAAAAATTCATAACCACTTTAAGTGAAAACCTAACAATTATCTGATTTTTAATACAATAAGTTTTTATTATCCAAAAGGTGATTAATATCAATTAATCACCTTTTGTTTTTAAAAATTACTTCACTATATTAACTACCTTTAGGCTGACCAATTTACTATATGAGAAAAGATAGACTTAAGGCAATAGATAAATACAGCATCTTAGATTCTAATCAAGATCCTGGTTTTGATAGATTAGCAGAAATAGCTGCCAAAGTTTGTAATTGTTCTCAAGCTACGTTGAGTATTTTAGATAAAGATAGATTTTGGATAAAATCAAGTTTTAATTTTAATCAAGATGAAATATCTAAAGAAGATTCCTTTTGTGACATTGTTATTGAAAATCCTTCAGAAGTAGAAGTAATTTATGATGTTTCAAAATTGGATGGCAATGATAGAAAAATCAAATATCTTAAAAAACATAATATCAATTTTTACGCTGGAAAATCTATTGTAGATCCAGACGGATATTCCATTGGAACTTTATGTGTTTTCGATCCTGAAACTCAAACATTGAGCCCTTCCCAGCTACAAATCCTTAAGCAGCTTTCTGAAGAAGTAATGGATAAAATTATTGCTCACAAAGAAAGACAAGAGCTTAAAGACGTTAATAATAACATATCCCAGGGTAAAAGCCGATTCCAAACCTTACTTAATAATACAGGTGATTTAGTCTTTCTTTTAGATTCAAATTTAAACTTTATTGAATTTTATGGTAAAGAGAAAAATTTACTCTTTGAAAAAACAGACCTTACAGGAAAAAATATAGATGAGATAGAAGCTATCGACAAGATAGCTCATAAAATCAAGTTGGCAGTAAAAGCAAGTAAACTCTACCATTCCAGCATACCAATAGAATATGACCTTACAAGCGATGGCACCCAGAGATGGTTTAACATGAACGTAAATGTCATACAAAGTGAAAATGAAAGCACAGAAATTCTATGCGTCATAAGAGAGGTAAGCGATCGCAAGAAAACTGAAAGAAAACTTAAACTCATCAACAATTTATTTTATGAAGCTGAAAGCTTAGCAAAGGTTGGTGGCTGGAGGTACGATGTAAAGAAAAGAGAATTATTCTGGACACCAATTCTTAAAAAAATTGCTGAGATAGACAGTCACATTCAGCCTACTTTAGAAGAAACTTTAGCTTTTTTTAAGGATGGCAAAAGTAAGGATTTGATGACTGAAAAAATGGTTGAAAGCATAAAAAATAACACTTCTTACACTGGCGAATTTGAAATTATTACTGCAAAAAAAAGACCTCTCTGGGCTCTTGTAAATATACAGCCAGAGATAGTAGATGGAGAGTGTGTAGGAGTTTATGGCTCTTTCCAAGACATTACTGAAGTAAAAAAAACTAAAGAAAAACTAAAGCAAGAGAGAGAACGATTAAACAATATTATCAATGCCGCAAACTTGGGAACTTGGGAGTGGAATGTACAAACTGGTGAAGCCGTATTCAACTCTCGATTTGTTGAAATGTTGGGTTACACAACAAAGGAAATACCATTAGTCAATTCAATAGACGTCTGGAATAAATCAACACACCCCGAGGACTTAAAAGAAAGTAACAAGGCATTAGAAGAACACTTTAAGGGAAGAACAGTTTTTTATCAAAAAGAACTTAGACTCAAGCATAAAAATGGAAACTGGATTTGGGTTCTTGACAAAGGAAAGGTTATATCGTGGACAGATGATGGAAACCCTGAATGGATGTTTGGAACTCACCAAGATATATCAGATAAGAAAGCACTTGAAAAGGATCTCAAGCAAAATGTGCAACAGTTCAAGAATATTTTTGAACTTTCACCAGTAGGTATAGTTATTACTGAATTTACTTCTGGT
This sequence comes from Psychroflexus salinarum, assembly GCF_042677225.1. NCBI lineage: Bacteria > Pseudomonadati > Bacteroidota > Flavobacteriia > Flavobacteriales > Flavobacteriaceae > Psychroflexus > Psychroflexus salinarum. The sequence continues at coordinate 100,323 of NZ_JBHTIV010000013.1, read as the reverse complement.
AAATTCTTAGATGTCAACAAAGCAATGCAGGACATGATCGGATATACTGAAGAAGAAATTCTTGGCATGAGTATTTGGGCGATAACCCCAGAAAAGAAAACCACTTATAGAGACAGTCAAGAAATTCAGAATCTCAAAAATTTAAAGAAAACAGGCCCTGTTGAAAAAGTTTTAAAGACTAAAGCTGGTGATTTCATAACTGTAGTCATTAACGGACTTATTCACTTTGATAAAAATGGTAATAGAATTGTCATATCTACACTTCAAGATGTCACTGAGCAGAAGATTATAGAAAAGAAATTGAAAAATTCTAAAACAGAAGCCATAAAAGCGAGCCAGGCAAAGTCAGAATTTGTGGCAAATATGAGTCATGAGATAAGAACTCCCCTCAATGGAGTCATCGGCTTTTCAGATTTATTGATGAAAACTCCTTTGAATGATGTTCAGCATCAATACATGAAAACGGTGTTTCAGTCTGCAAATATTCTTTTGGATTTAATTAATGATGTATTGGATTTCTCCAAAATAGAATCCGGGAAACTCCAACTCGATACTGCTAAAACAAGTTTACTAAAGATTGCTGAAGAAGTTGTAGATCTTACAAAATACGAGGCCCATAAAAAAGGCTTAGAATTGATATTAGTAATCGATGACAAAGTACCTGATTACGTATGGATAGATGGAGTGAGAATAAAACAAATTCTCATGAATCTACTCAACAATGCTATCAAGTTCACTAATAAAGGTTTTGTAAAGCTCAAAATCTCACGTAAAAACAAAGCAAACCACCTCACTAATTTATTATTTTCTGTTGAAGACACTGGAATAGGTATAGCTAAAGAAAATCAGAAGAAAATATTCAATGCATTTATCCAAGAAGACACTTCTGTAACCAAAAAATATGGAGGTACAGGATTAGGTTTAGCAATTACAGATAAGATTTTAAATTTGATGAATAGTAAACTGAGATTGCGAAGTAAAATAAATCAAGGAAGTGAATTTTATTTTGAGATTTCTTTACGTTCTGAAAATAACATGAAAACACAAAAACAAAGTATAGAAAATCTTACGAATATTCTTGTGGTCTCATCCGTACCAGAACATTTTGAAATCATCAATAGCCATTTAAAAAATTATAATGTAAAAACTGACTATGCAAGCGATTTAGATTTTGCATCAAAAAAATTAGTAGAGTTATCTCCTCAAATTATTTTTATAAACCAAAAAGAATCAGTTAGGGAGTCTTGTAATCTCACATCTAGATTAAAGACACATATAAAATCTAAAAATGTTCGTTTCGTTCTACTCAAAAAATCGAATTCAAATGATATTACAGAAGAAATAAATTTAAAGAAGTGTTTTAAGCAAGTTTTAGTCAAACCGATAAAGAAAATTGATCTTTTGAGAATTGTAACAAATCAACAAGAGACGCAAAGTATTGAAAATCAAGATAATAATAATTTAAAAACTATAGAAGGAACTGAAGGCCTTAAGTTTTTGATTGCAGAAGATAATCTTATCAATATGGAATTGATAAAATCTTACTTGAAAAATATTTATTATAACGTAAATATCTACGAAGCGGAGGATGGTCTTAAAGCACTCAACTTATTTAAAAAATATTCGCCAGATGTAGTGTTTTCTGATATTCAAATGCCAAACATGAATGGTTATGAACTAGCAGAAGCTATCAGAAAAGAAAAAAAGGGCAGGACAACTCCTATAATTGCGATTACAGCTGGAACAGTAAAAGGAACTAAGGAAAAATGTATTGAAGCTGGCATGAATGACTACATTTCAAAACCAATATTACAAGAGTCTATTAAGAATATTATTTTGAAATATGGGCCTGAAAAAGATCAATCAGTAAAAGATTTAAACCTTAAGAAAGAGACAGAACCAAATATAGAGGGCAATAAAGAAAGTGGGTTTGATAAAACTCATCTCATGGAAATGATCGGACATAACGAAAAGTTTTTTAATGAACTCATAAAACTTGCCAATGATACTCTTAGTGAAGCTTTAGAAAATTTAGAAGAAGTGGAGAACGAAGATCAACTCAAAAAACTAGCTCATAAAGTTAAAGGTACGGCTCTCAACCTTGGTGCTAGTTCTTTATCTGATTCTGCACTCAATATAGAAAATTCTCAAATCAAAAATCAAGAAGACTTAGTAACTTACCGTAAAGAACTTTATCTTGAGATTAGCAACTTGATAGAAGCACTTCAAGTCCTTAATAAAAAGTAATCATTATATTTTTTTACGGATTACTATCAATTTTTCAGATTATTGAACGTTTTTAAATATTGAGCCAATGCACGTAAAATAAGTATAAAATTTATAGATAATTCCCTGCATTAATTATGTTTGCAAAAAAAGTATAGATGGATAAGGTTAAAATAAGTTTAGAGGATGTAGCAAACTTAGATTTTACAACAATTATATGGATTGCTGCTCCTGTGATGTTTACCCTAGTAGCTTTAGAATCTTATTTTAGTTACAGACAAAACAAAAAATTGTATGAAGGGAAAGACTTTATGGCTTCCACTTTTATTGGTGTTGTAAATATTCTTCTCAATGGAGTTATGAAATTAGGCGTTTTTGCCTTTTTCTTGTTTTTTTACAACCTTACTCCTTTTGAGATACCTATGACGTGGTGGTCTTTTGTACTTTGTTTTTTTGCTTTGGATTTTGTCAGATACTGGTCACACAGAATTGCTCATGAGCAGCGCTTCTGGTGGTCAACACACGTAGTTCATCACAACTCTGAGTACTATAACCTTTCTACTTCTTTTAGACTATCTTGGACTCAAAATTTAAAAATAATTTTCTTTTTACCAGTAATTTTGATGGGATTTCATCCAATCGTGTTTTTGGTAGTTCACCAAGTCGAAGTGTTATATCAATTCTGGATACATACAGAATATATCAAAAAATTACCTAAACCTATTGAATATATTTTCACAACTCCTTCTCACCACAGAGTTCATCATTCTAAAAATGAACAATATTTAGACAAAAATTACGGTTCAACTTTAATCATTTGGGATAGAATTTTTGGAACATTTGAACCTGAAGTTGAAAAACCAGTTTACGGAATAACGAAACCAGTTAAGACTTACAACCCATTTACACTTGTATTTCACGAATGGATAGCTCTCTTTAAAGACCTAACAAAAGCAAAATCACCAAAACATGCTTTCCAGATGGCTTTTGGGAGTCCTGTAGATTATCACAAATCTGAAATGGAAAAAATGAAAGTAAAACAAGCAGGAGTAAAGAAATAAGTAATTCAATTAAAATTGAATACACGGGGTTGTTGAGAGTTTTCTATTAAATTTACGGCAAACTCTTATCACATGAAATTCAATTTTACGCTATTATTCATTTTTTGTTTATCTGGTGTTTACCATGCTCAGGATTCTGTACAATCTCCAGAAGCATTTCAAGGCTATACCATTGGCACAGAATTTACTCGGCATCACCAGGTTGTCAATTATTTTACTCATTTAGCAAAAAAGAGCCCAAACCTTAAATTTTCTTCCTACGGTAAAACCAACGAACGCAGGACCTTAAGCTATGCTGTGGTTTCTTCCGAAGAAAACCTAAATAAGCTTGAAGAGATTAGAACCAATCATCTAAAGCAAACTGGAATCGTAAATGGCGATTCTACTTCTGATATCGCTATCGTTTGGCTGAGTTATAATGTTCACGGTAACGAAGCATCTAGCACCGAAGCGGCAATGGTAACTGCGCATGAACTAGTAACCAAACGTGGAGACATCCTAAAAAACACAGTTATTATCATTGATCCAAGTGTTAATCCAGATGGTCGTGACCGTTATGTCAATTGGTATAATCAAGTGAAAGCTACTCCCTATTCTCCGTACCAAGATGCGGTAGAGCATAACGAACCATGGCCTGGCGGCAGACCCAATCACTACCTTTTTGACTTAAATAGAGATTGGATGTGGGCAACGCAAGTGGAAACCCAACAGCGCTTAAAACTTTACAACCAATGGATGCCCCATGTGCATGTAGATTTTCATGAGCAAAGCATCAATTCACCTTATTATTTTGCACCAGCTGCAGAGCCTTTTCATAACGTCATCACAGATTTTCAAAAGGAATTCCAAACCAAAATCGGTAAACACAATGCCCAAGCTTTTGATGAAAAGTCATGGTCCTACTTCACAAGAGAACGCTTTGACTTGTTTTATCCAAGTTACGGTGACACCTACCCTACCTACAACGGTGCCATAGGAATGACTTACGAACAAGCTGGAAATGGCCGAGCTGGTCTAGGTATTAATACAGACGAAGGCTACAAACTAACACTCAAAGATCGAGTTCAGCATCATGTAATGAGCGGATTATCGACCATAGAAATTGCTTCTGATAATGCTAATGAACTCAATTCTGAATTCAAAAAATACTTTAAACATTCTCCTAATTTTGATTATTATGTGTTAGCTGGGGATGAACAAAAACTAAAGGTTTTAAGTCAACTTTTTGATAAGCATGATTACGAGTATACTGTTTCTACTGAAAACTCACTTAAAGGCAAGCATATTTACAGTAATTCTAAAACCAAGTTTGAATCTAAAAATGCTTTGGTTTTACCTGCCAATCAACCAAAAGCAAAAATGCTAAGGGTTTTATTTGAAGCTGATCCAGAATTAAGCACACCACTCACCTACGACATTACTTCTTGGAATCTTGCTTTGGCTCACGGTGTGGACGTTTACACCGTAAGCGAAAACATTATTACAAAAGCTTCAACAAATGAATTCTCAAACCAAAACATCAAAGAAAAAACTGTAGGTTATATCTCTGAGTGGAATAGCCTGGCGCATGCTAAATTCCTAGCAAAGCTTCTAAAGCATAACATCAGCGTGAGAGCAACCACAAAACCTTTTAGAATAGAAAACAGCTCTTACGAACGAGGAAGCTTGATCATCACCAAAACCAATAATCAGCAAGCTGATTTTGACTCTTTGGTGGTCGCTACGGCCAATGAATTTGAAGTTGAATTGTCAACTTCAAAAACTGGTTTTTCTAACTCAGGGACAGATTTTGGTTCGCCAGATATTAAAAAAATCCATCCACAACGTATAACTGTTTTGAGAGGAAAAGGAACCTCGTCTCTCAGTTACGGCTCACTTTGGTATTTCTTTGAACAGGAATTGAATTATCCTATCATCTCAATTTCTACAGATGATTTCAGCAGTTTAGATTTAGAAGATTACGATATCTTAGTTCTCCCTAATGGTAGTTATTCATCCCTTTTCAAGGATGAACAATTAAAATCATTATCCACATGGATAAAAAGTGGTGGAAAAATGATTGCCATGGGAAATGCCTTATCGACTTTTGAAGGTAAAAAAGGTTTTGGCTTGGACAAAGTGGAAACTGAGAAAGATAGTACAAAAGTGAATCTTATCCCCTACGCAGAAAGGGAAAAAGAACGAACCAAGGAAAATATTACGGGAGCTATTTTTAACGTAAAAATTGATAATACACATCCATTAGCTTTTGGCTATGAGGATACTTATGCTTCTCTTAAAACAAGTTCTGAAGCATATCAGCATCTTAAAAAGGGATACAATGTCGCTTACCTTGAAGGTTACTCTAAACCTTTAAGCGGTTTTGCTGGAGAAGAAGCTATGAAAAAGATTTCTAATTCTTTAGTGTTTGGAGAACAGCGACTAGGACGTGGCAGCATCATTTATATGGTAGATGACGTGATGTTCCGTTCTTTTTGGGAAAATGGAAAGCTCTTTTTTGTGAATGCCCTTTTTATGGTTAATAATAGAAGTCAGACGTTTAGATAAAATGAAATAACTTTTTTCTGAATCAATTTGAGCAACAAAAGATTCTTTTAAAAAGTTTAAAAGGCTTACAAAAAGCAAATATTTCTAAAATAAAAAAGGCTGTTTGAAATTTATCAAACAGCCTTTTACTATTATTGAAACTAAAATTAGGCGTGTTGAAGATCGTGTTTACCTTCTTTAATCTCTTCGATCATCTTAGCGTTAAAAGCCGGTAGATCGTCAGGGTTTCTTGAAGTCACTAATGCTTCATCTACTACAACTTCTTGGTCTACCCAAAGTGCTCCAGCATTTTCGAGATCTTTTTTGATGGAGTTGAAAGAAGTCAATGTCCTGCCTTTAACAACTTCAGCACTAATCAAAGTCCATGCGGCATGGCAAATTGCACCTACTGGCTTACTTTGTTTAAAAAAGTCTCTAACAAATACCAAAACATTTTCATTTCTTCTAAGCAAATCAGGGTTTATAACACCACCTGGTAATACCAAAGCATTATAGTCTTTTGCACTTACCTCGTTTATGATACGATCAACTTCTATTTCACCAGACCAATTGGCACCTTCCCAGCCTTTAATTTTTCCTTTTTCTAAACTTACTATATCTACACTAAAACCCTCTTTTTCTAGAGCCTCTTTCGGTGAGAATAATTCACTTTTTTCAAATCCATTCGTCGCTAAAATTGCTATTCTCTTTTCCATAATTTTATCTTTTAATGATTCATTGAAATATAAAATTTGATAACAAAATAGCTTACTAAGAGCATTATAAAAACATCCTGACTTAAGTTAAAGTTTATTAATATATTGAAAATGAGGACATTTTTAACTCTTATCTATTAGTTTTTTCTAAGATTAATGATTTGGAATTCAAATGAATTATTAATAGTATTTAACTTAATCCGCCTAAGATTTAATTTGATTTTAATCAAAATTAAAGTTGCATTAAATAGCTTTGAATGAATTCTTAAAAACAAACAAAATGCAAAATATATTAGTGATAGGCGCCAATGGAAAAACAGGAAGAATAATCTCAAAAATTTTAAGAGATTCTACTGATTTTAAACCATTCGCTATGATAAGAAAAGATATTCAGAAGCCTTTTTTTGAAAATCAAGGCATAGAAACCAGAATTGGAGACCTGGAAGAAGATTTTTCTGATGCCTTTAAAGGTATGGATAAAGTAATATTTGCAGCTGGATCCGGAGGTGATACAAGTGATGAGAAAACAATAGCGATAGACCAGAAAGGAGCTATAAGAGCTATAGAGTTAGCTAAAGCGAATAAACTTCAGAAGTTTGTCATGTTGAGTTCTATGGGAACAGATGCTCCAAGTCGTGTAAAAGGTTTAGAAAATTATTTAAAGGCTAAGAAAGCTGCAGATGATTTTTTAAGAGAATCCAATATGGTTTATTCAATTGTTCAGCCAGGTGCGCTTACAAATGAAAAGGGTAATCATAAAGTTGAAATTGCTCAAAAATTGAAGAAAGAGGGGGAAATCCCAAGAGAAGATGTCGCCCAGGCTTTAGTTTACGCATTGGAACTGGAACGAACAAAAAATACATCATTTGAGATGATCTCCGGGGACAATGATCTAAAAGAAGCAATGAGAAATTATATATAAATTTAACATGCCCGAAGTTAATGCCTCGGGCTTTTTTTGACTATGAAAGAATTTTGGAACGAAAGATTTGCTAAAGAAGAATATGTTTATGGCACTGAGCCAAATTCCTTTTTAAAATCTGAATTAGAAAAAATTAATATAAAAGGAAATGCTCTTTTTCCTATGGAAGGAGAAGGTAGAAATGCTTGTCATATTGCTCAAAAGGGCTGGAATGTTGATGCCTTTGATTTTTCTGAATCAGGAAAGGAAAAAGCTTTGAAGCTATGCAAACTCAATAATGTCTCTATTACTTATGAGTTGAGTAAAGTTGAAGATTATCAATTTGAGTTTGAAAAATATGATCTTGTGGCTTTAATTTATGCACATGTAGCTCCAGAAAGTAGACTAAAACTTCATAGAAATATTATCAACTCATTGAAACCTGGAGGAATTGTTATTCTAGAAGCTTTTCATCCGAAGCAGTTAAATGATCAGTATACCTCTGGTGGTCCGAAGAATAAGGATATGCTTTACGACCTAGATTCTGTCAAAAATGATTTCAAAGACTTATCTGAAATTCACAGTGAAGAGCTTGAAATTGATTTGACTGAAGGTGATTTTCATCAAGGAAAGGGTTTTGTAACCAGATTCATAGGCGTTAAATAATTATCTAATAATTTATTCTTGCTTCACTTTCAACATATATGGTTAAATTTACGTTTCTTAATATCTAAGCTTTATGGCCAAAATCTATTTTCTAGTATTAGCAGTTTTTCTCACATTAAATTCCACTAGTCAATCCAAAGATTTGCCAAAATTCGATTTTGAAAACTATTATTTTCCTAAAGCACTTGTTATTGATGTTAAAGACAAAAATCAAGTTCAGCTCAAAAATGATGTAAGAAGTTGGATCAAAAATTATTTCACAGAATCTTCACTCATAGATTCTAGCTATTCTGAAAATTCGTTTCTAATTACTGGGAAATCAATTAGACTTTTGAAAATAAAAAATCTACCAACTGACTTGAAATACGATATTAAAATCTCACTAAGAGATAACAAATATAAATTTGAAATCAAGAAGATTTATTACAAATACTACACAGAATTCCGAGAAATCTCTAATGTGAATCTTATTAAAGATGATATTATAAAAAACGACTTGCTAGAAAGTCGTTCAATTATTTCATCTTTTTTTCATGATTTGAATTCCAACCTCTTTAATACTATCACTGCAGAAAATAATGGGTGGTAATTTATTTTTTACCTAATTTTTCTACTTCTTAAATGTATTTTTTCTTTAGTTAGATAGAATGTATTATTATTGCATTAAATACTTTTAACTTGCTTTTTTAACATTTGAATCAATCATCTGATTTTTAACAAATTAAGACTCCATTTATCCTTTAGTCTAATTTGTAACTTTTTAATTTTATTAATATTGCTTTAATATATTAATAATTGTTGTTATCATTGTAGTATTAGTTCTACTAATAAAATATTAATTTTTAAGTGCTCCTTAAGAATTTATTTCATGTAGATAACTTTTGAAAACTACAGCTAATGAAAACAAAACTACTCACTTCATTTCTTATTGGATGTTCACTTTTAGTTGGGATAGCTGCATACAACTTTTCCTATAGCAATTCCATTTCTGATACTGAAATAGCTTATACAGATACTAGTGAAGACATACAGCCAAAACCTACTGAGAGAAAAAAGGCTGTCAATTCTTTTTTTGAAATTTTTACAGACCAGATAACAAATGCATTTTTGCCACCTGAATTAGACATCACAAACCCTCTTGGAGGTGCTGGTGGGTATGGTGTTGAAGATCAAAATGGTGTCATAACTTTTTTAAGATGTACTGGTGAATTGTCTAATAATGGAGTATTCAATTTTGTTGATCCAGATATAGGAACATACCCAGCAGGGACCACATTTTTAATTGACTGGGGAGATGGTGACACTAGTACAACAGTAGAATCTCACACCTATACCTCTGGTTTATACACACTTTCTTATACAGTTACATTTCCAGATGGCACTACTGGCACTAGTGAATTCAGAGTATTTGTAGGTACGCAACCCCCTGTTATTAATGTTCAATTAACAGGTAATGAAAATTGTCTACCAAACGAATACGAGTATACAATTTCTGTAGCCAACAATACTCCAGGAACCACATATACTATTTTAATAAATGATGGTTCACCAGCTATCATTCTTGAATCATCAGACTATCCTATAGGAGGTTCTATTTCAGAGACCTTTACTCATACTTTTTTAGATACATCTTGTGGAGTAAATTCCACTGTAAATGGAACACCTTTCGCCAACTCTTACTCAATCACAGCGACATCTTCTAATCCATGTAGTACCGATGGTAATTTCGTTTCCACTGGACCCATTCGTGTTTCTGAGCCAACAGAAGCGAACTTTATATTACCTGCTGAAATTGCCTGTGTGAACTCCCTTGTTAATTTTACAGATATTTCTTTTGGGGGTACCAATACAGCTTCTAGCGGATGTAATGATGATTATGGGAGGTATTGGGAGGTTACCCCAACAGCCGGAACAACAATTGCTGGAGGAGAGCTTGGCAGCGATGCAGGAAATGGAACTGATTGGTTTTCCTGGGATGATGGTAGTGAAATACTGGGAGTTATTTTTGATACACCTGGATATTATGACATCACACTTGTTACAAGAAACAACTGCGGAGAAAGTAGAATTACTCAGGAAATTTGTATCATCCCAGAAGTCATATCTGAGTTTACAATTAATGAAAATGAGGCTTGTTTTGAGGACGACTTAATTGTCTCTACAGAAAACACATCCCAGGCTGAAGGCTGTGATATAGAAACAAAATACGAATGGACCGTAACAGCTACAAATCCAGATTGTCCTCCAGATGCTCCAAGTTGGAACTTTGCTAATGGAACAGGACCTGATGATTTTGAGCCTGAATTTGAATTCAATGCACCTGGAATTTACACCATTCGTTTAGAAGTATTTGTTCAGGACATTTTACCAGGTGAAGAGTGTAGAGATGATGTTTACGAAGAGATTGTCACTATTAAAGATAAACCCAAAGTTGAACTGGAAGACCTTATTGCATGTGAAGGTGAACCTTTCACAATAGACCCTGTAGTTTACGATTGTTATACTACTATCGGAACCACTTATTCGTGGGATTTTGGAGCCTCACCCCCTGCTTCTATATCCAGTTCTAATGATCCTAATCCATTAATTTCTTACAACACTCCTGGGAATTATACTTATGAATTAACGGTAACAAATGAATGTGGATCAAACACTTACAATGGGAACATAGAAGTGTTACCACCAGTGAATGTTGATGCAAACGGACCAACCGACGTTTGTGTTGATGACAGTATTCAATTAAATGGTATTATATCTGGAGGCACAGGAATTGGCAGCTGGACAGCTAGCGTTGCCGGAGGAACTTTCACGCCTGATGCAAGTGCACTTGATCCTATTTATACTCCACCGCTTGGATATGTTGGAAACATAACTTTTAGACTATCTTCAGATAATTCAGGGACTTTATGTTCTGAAGCGCTGGATGAACATACTGTTGCAGTTATCGCTGGGCCAGAGGTAGATGCTGGTAATTATGACCCTATTTGTGTAGACAGCACTATAACACTTGATGGTAATTTTGGAGCTGCAGCATCTAGCATAACCTGGACTTCCTCTGATGGAGGCACTTTTTCAGATCCAACAAATCCTAATGCTGAGTTCACTCCTCCCCCTGGATTTACAGGAACTTTGACGCTCACCATCACAACCGATGATCCTCCGGGATCGTGCTCGGAGGCTTCAGATTCGATCGAATTAGAAATACTTCCTCTAGGGGAGGTTGACCCTCTTTCAAATCTAGAATTTTGTAGTACTGATATAACTTCTGAAATTATCTTCAGTTCTCCAAACACGTCAAATACAACAAATTTTGAATGGGAAATAGACGCCAACATTGGTTTAATACCTACGGCTGGAACTGGAAATTTACCAAGTTTTACAACAGAGAATTTAAATGCAGATCCAATAATAGCTACAGTAACTGTCACTCCAATTGTGACTTCTGGATCAACAAACTGTGAAGGTATTCCTGAAACATTTACAATTACGGTAAATCCAGCACCTCTAGTTCAAAACATCAGTGTTGACTTATGTAATGGCGATGATTTTGAAGTCATCCCAGATTCAACTGGAGGAAACTTCGTTCCAGCTGGCACCACGTATATCTGGAATAATCCAGTGAGTGATCCGCCTGGTGCAGTTGTAGGAGGCTCTGGCCAGCCAGTACCTCAAACCAGTATCTCTCAACCCATAGAAAATCTTACGACTAATGCTGCAAGTTTAATTTACACGGTGACTCCAGTTTTTGATGGTTGTGAAGGGCCACCTTTTACAATTACAGTAAATTTTGCTGAGGAGCCCGTCATACAAAACATTGACCTTGAAGTTTGTAGTGAGGGGTCTTTTTCAATCGAACCAGACCCTGATTTTATAGGTAATCAGATTCCTGGAGGAACTTCTTATACTTGGGATGAACCTTCAATAGATCCAGCAGGTTCGGTTACAGGTGCAACAGCAGAAGCTACACCTTCAAATTCTATAGATCAGCAACTTGAAAATATAACTAGCGAAACTGCAACAGTAATTTATACTGTTACTCCAAGCGTAAAAGGATGCGATGGTGAACCGTTTACAATAACTGTAGACGTTGAGCCAAAACCATTTATTGAAGACACAGATTTAAACTTATGTAGTGGAGAGAATTTTACTATAGATCCAGATGATGTAGCTCCAAATAGAGTTCCTGCGGGGACTAGATATACTTGGGGATTACCAACAGTTTCTCAACCGGGAACGATTACTGGAGCTACTGAAACTTCACTTCCTCAATCTGAAATACAACAAACATTAATCAGCAATAGCAGTGAAAATGTGACTGTTACCTATGAAGTCTTTCCCGAAAGTGGAGCATGTTCCGGAGACTCCTTTTTTATTGAAGTCGTTGTTGAACCCAGACCAATTATTGAAAATATTACAGAGAACATCTGTACAGGTGGAACCTTCTCGGTAATACCAAGTGATGTTGGAAGTAATATAGTTCCTACAAATACAACATATACCTGGACGGAGCCTGTGAGTCAACCAGCTGGAGCAATTGCAGGCGGTTCTGCCGAAACAAGTCCACAAACAGAAATAAGCCAGAATGTAACTAACATAACGGAGAATATTGCGACATTGACCTATACTGTAACTCCTCAATCTGGAAATTGTACGGGAGATCCTTTTACGGTCCAGGTCATAGTAGAGAGTTCTGGACTAATTGAAGAACAACCTGAAGCCTTGCAAACCATTTGTGAAGGTGGTCAAATCTCACCATTGGGTGTCGGTTTAGAGAGTGGGGAATCTACTTCTACTACATACCAATGGTTTAGGAATACAACACCAACCAATGCCGGAGGCACAGCAATTCCTGGTGCCACAGATTCAACTTACCTTCCACCTCCTTTTGATACTCCAGGTACTTATTATTTCTATGTAGAAATAAGTCCTGAAGGGGATGAGTGCGGAGACGTTATCAGTCAGGTCTCTGAAGTTGAAGTTTTGGAAGATCCAAGTATAGATGCACAACAGCTAAATAATCAGGATTTATGTCTAGGTGCAACCCCAGACGAATTAAATGTTGAAGTATCTGGTGGGATTGGTCAATTGAATTACCAATGGCATGTGAATGATACAAATGATACTTCGACAGGTACAGCAATTGCAAATGAGATCAATTCTAACTTTACTCCACCTACTGACGAATTAGGCACACTGTACTATTATGTAATTGTTTCTCAAAATGCTCCTGGATGTGAAACCATAAGTGAAAGCGCCAGGATAACAATAGAACCTCAACCACTAATTAATCAGCATCCTCAATCTGAAGAACTTTGCCTTGATGCAGTACCAAACCTTCTGTCTGTAAATATAAATTTTAGCTTAGGAAATCCAACCTATCAATGGTTTGAAAATGATGAAGATAGCAACGTGGGCGGAACAGCAATAGCAGGTGAAAACCAATCAACATTTTCACCTCCTACAAATGTTACTGGAGAACAGTATTACTATGTGGTTGTTAGTTTTGACAATTCAAGTTGTGGACCAATCGTATCGGATCCGGCGACATTGTCGGTTGTACCTTTCGCAGAATTAAATCCTATTGAAGATTTGGAAGTTTGTAGAGGTGATGAGGTAGGAGGAATAAATTTTACAACTACCAATCCTACAATGATTACAACTTACGAATGGACAAACTCAAATACTGAGATTGGTTTAGCAGCAAGTGGATCTGGAAACTTACCTACATTTACAGCAACAAACACAACTGGAGAAACCCAGACAGCGGTTATAACAGCTACTTCACAAAGTACCTTTGGTGGAGATCCTTGTGGTCAAAGCACAATTGAATTCACCATCACAGTTCCTTCTGAAATCATCGACAATGCAGTGATTTCAGATTTCAATGGAAATCAAACAAGCTGCTCAGATGCTAACGATGGCAGCATTCAAATAAGTCCAGAAGGCGGAATTCCAAGATCTGTTAATCAACCATATTTGTTTAATTGGTCTGGTCCTGATGGGTACAGTTCCAATCAGGAAGATATCTTCAACTTAAGAGAGGGAACCTATAATTTAGAAATTACTGATGGTTTTGGCTGTGTAAATGAGTTTACTTATGAAATTGAAGCGCCAGAAGAACTTGTGGTTATAGAGGATGCTGTTCTAAATATTCAATGTTATGGAGATTTTACAGGCAGAATTCTCATCTCTGTTACAGGCGGAACAGGTAGTTACTCTTATACCTGGCTAAAAGATGGTATGCTTGTGGCCACAACACAAGACCTGGAAGATATTGGAGCAGGTTACTATACTGTAATTATAACCGATCAAAATAACTGTACAGTCATCGAAGATTTTGAAGTCACTGAACCGACTCCAATTAAAATAGAAGTCCTTGACAAGTCTGCTATTGTTTGTACCGATGATGTCGTAATCCCTGGAAGTGAAAACATTCAAAATTTAATTGATGAATTTAATGGTTTCATCAATATTGACGTACAAGGAGGAACACCTCTGCAAACAAGTCCAAATGAGTTTACATATCAATACGAATGGAAAAATGAAGTAGATGATGTCATTTCTACAGAAAAGAATTTGACAGGCGTTGGACCCGGGGTTTATACAGTTGATGTGTATGATAACTTGAGTTGTATCGCTTCTGAAACTGTTGAATTAATAATGCCAGATCCTATTGAGATTACTGTAGATTCTGAAGATGAAACTTGCGCCTTCAATGAAGACGGAAGTATAGCTCTGGAAATTGAAGGAGGAACTGCACCGTATACTGTAGTATGGGATAATGGTCAAACTGGTGAGACTTTAACGAATCTTGAACCAGGATTATATTCAGCAGAAATAACAGATAGATTTAATTGTAAGGAAGTTGTAAGTGTTGAAATTGAAGGCGTAAACGAGTTGGAAATAAACCATAATTTTGAAAACATAAGCTGTTTTGATGCTGCTGATGGATTTATAGACGTGGAAGTTGAAGGCGGTCGATTATTTGCTAATGGTTCATATGATTACCAGTGGAGTGGCCCAGACGGATTTACAAGTTCTGTGGTAAGTCTCAATAATCTTATTCCAGGTATGTATTCTCTCGTAGTAACAGACGCGAGTAATTGTAGTGTTAATCTTGAAGTAAATATCGAAGAACCCCCTCTACTAGAGGTGAGTTTCCAAACCACCCAAGCTAATTGTTTTGGAATTGATGATGGTACTATAACGCTCTTTGTAGAAGGAGGAACCCCACCTTACACTTCCAATTTTGGCCCTGGAGATTCCACGTTCTTATTTGAAGGATTAGAACCAGGCCTTTATGAAATAGAAGTCATGGATGACAATGGATGTCTGGAGTTCTTAGAAATTGAAATAGAGCAAGATTTTGTAAATGAAATTGATCCTCCAACTGGTGAACCTTTTCAGGAGTTTTGTATTGAAGATCAACCGACTGTAAGTGATTTAGATGTACAGGGTATGGACATTAAATGGTACTTATCCCCTACCGATAATGGAGCTCTGCCAGATGATTATTTAATTACTGATAGTACAATTTTATATGCCAGAAATTTTGATGAAGATCTTAATTGCTTGAGTAGTCAAACTTTGATAGTGGAGGTAAATATCATAGAGGGTATTATTGATGTCAACAACTTCATTACTGTGAATGGAAATAATTTAAATGAAAAGCTAAATGTTGTCAACATTGGATTGTTCCCGGAAAATGAAATGAAAATCTACAATCGCTATGGTAAGTTGGTATGGGAAACTACAGGATATAATAATACAGATAATACTTTTAAAGGGGCTTCCAATGTAGGTGGAACTATAAACCAAACTAACTTTTTACCCACTGGAACTTACTTCTACATACTGAATTATAAATCGCCATGTAGAAATGACACCAAGAAAGGTTTTGTGCAAATTGATAATAACAACAGATGAAAAGCTTTCTTAAAAACATAACACTCCTATTTTGTTTGAGTCTTGGTTTTTTAGCCAAAGCTCAAACTGACGTGAAATTATCTAACTTTGTTTTTGCCCCTTTGGTGTACAATCCTGCTTATGCTGGAAGTTCTGATGGGTATAGTGCTACTGGGTTTTATACTTCTCAATTTGTTGGATTCGATGGAGCTCCGGAAACTTTAATCCTAACTGGCCATGATAGAATAGGAATCACAAATTTGGGAGCAGGATTCGATATTATGAGCGATAAAATTGGTGCCAGCAAAGAGAATCGTGTTGTTGGTAATATTGCTTATCACTTTAGGATATCTCAAAACTGGCTACTTTCAACAGGAATAAAACTTGGAGTAAATAATTATGCAATTGATTACAATTTACTATCTATTGAAGATCAAAGCGAGTTTGGTAATCCATTTGGCGATTTATCTAGAACTAGTTTAATCTTTGGAACAGGTATCTTTTTGCACAGAGAAAACTTTTTTGTAGGTGCATCAATTCCAAATTTTCTAACAACAAGCTATATAGATGACTTTAAAAATACTTTGGCAAATACAACTCCAAATTATTTTCTTACCACAGGCTACAGGTTTGAACTGGAACGTGAAGTCTATCTTCAGCCAACAGTTCTTGCAAGGCTTGCCAACGGTGCTCCATACAGCGCACTAGTCTCTTTTAATCTAGATTGGAAAGATAAAATTTTTGCAAGTGCAAATTATGAACATAATGTAACAGCAGGCGCATTTATTGGCGTTAGAATAACTGACCAGATTATGGCAGGCTACTCCTACGATACTTCTATCACAACTTTTGCTCAATACAATGGCGGAATTCATTCTTTCATGATTAACTTCAGAGCTAAAGAACGCTATAGAAGAGATCGATGCGGATGTTTCACTTACTAAAATAGTTTTATTCATATCTTTTTAAAAAATAGTCTCCATAATAATCTTCTATTAAGATTTTTTCTGCTGAAGAAAATTATCAATTAGATTTGTAGATAAGTTTGACTGCAAAGACATGCAAATCACAAAACAAGACTAGAAGAATTTTGGAATACTATCACTCATGGAGTTGGATTGTTTTTAGCTTGTATTGGAGTTGCTATACTATTTTTTACTCTTGAATATAATGATAACTATCTTACATTAGGTATTGTTCTTTATGCTTTATCTCTAGTTTTACTTTATGCGGCTTCTACTAGTTACCATTACGTTTCAGAAGGCAGATTAAAGCGAAGATTGAGAGTTCTCGATCACATTAGCATTTATTTTCTTATAGCAGGAACCTACAGTCCAATGGTACTTACACTTTTAAAAGACAGCCATGGAGAGTTGCTTTTCTATGCCGTTTGGGGAATTGCCATTGGCGGTACCTTTTTAAAACTTTTTCTTACTGGAAAATTTGAGAAACTATCACTCCTACTCTATCTGATTATGGGTTGGCTTATTGCTTTTGATATTGTAGCCGTTGTAGAGAATTTCACAAGTTTAGAATTAATTATGCTTGCTCTTGGAGGGCTATTTTATACGATAGGCATTTACTTTTATGTAAAAACTTCAATTGTTTTTAATCATGTGATTTGGCATATTTTTGTTTTACTTGGGAGTTTGAGCCATTTCTTAATGATTTATTTTTCAATAGCAAGAATATAGAGCTTGTTCTACACATTGAAGCGAACTAAGTTAAATTCAGAAGAAAAAATGTAAGTACGTTGTAAAAAATCAACCTAGGTTAAATTTGTCTTAGAGTTTATTAATTTGAAGGCAAGTGGGACACAAACCAAGGTTTAACTATTCATTATTTCATACATTTGTACAAAATTGCAAATTATGGAGACTGCAGTATTAGAAAAAAATAAAAAGACTACCGATAAAACCACGAACAGAACCGGAAAACCAAAATGGTTAAGAGTAAAATTACCAACCGGTAAGAAATATAGAGACTTAAGAAAGCTTGTAGATAAGTATGATTTACATACGATTTGTACTTCAGGCAGTTGCCCTAATATGGGGGAATGCTGGGGAGAAGGTACTGCTACATTTATGATTCTTGGTAATGTATGTACACGTTCTTGCGGATTTTGTGGTGTAAAAACTGGTAGACCTGAAGATATTGAGTGGGATGAGCCAGAAAAAGTAGCACGATCTATCAAAATCATGGGCGTTAAGCATGCCGTGGTGACATCTGTAGATAGAGATGACTTAAAGGATATGGGATCCATTATCTGGGCAGAAACAGTGAATGCCATAAGAAGAATGAACCCGACTACAACTCTAGAAACTTTGATTCCTGATTTTCAAGGGGATACAAGAAACATAGATCGTATTATTGAAGTCGCTCCAGAAGTTGTCTCTCATAATATGGAAACTGTAAGACGTTTGACAAGAGAGGTTAGAATTCAAGCTAAATATGATAGGAGTCTTGAAGTCTTAAGGTATCTTAAAGCTCAAGGAATTAAAAGAACTAAGTCTGGTATTATGCTCGGGCTTGGCGAAAAAGAAGAAGAAGTCATAGAAACTTTGAAAGACTTGAGAAGTGTAGATGTGGACGTTGTTACTATTGGTCAATATTTACAACCAAGTAAACAACACCTTCCCGTACAGGAATTTATTACTCCAGAGCTGTTCAAAAAATATGAAACGATAGGTAAAGAGCTTGGTTTTAGACACGTAGAAAGTTCTGCCCTTGTAAGATCTTCTTACAAGGCTCACAAACATCTTGAATAAGAATGAGTAAAACTATAAGAGTTGGAATAAATGGCTTTGGTCGTATCGGTCGAAGCCTTTTTCGTTTGTTATATGAACATCCACAAATTGAAGTGGTCGCTATTAACGATCTTGCAGACGCAAGGACATTATCGCATTTATTAAAATACGATAGTGTTCATGGTCAATTTCCCTTTGAAGTGTCTCACAATGAAGAAGGAATTTTGGTGGAAGGAAAATTATTTCCCTTAGTCAATATTCCAAAACTAGAGGAATTAAACTGGAGAAGATTTAATGTGGAAACGCTTGTAGAATGTACCGGTAAGTTCAAGACCAAAACAGAACTAAACAAACATTTAGAAGCTGGAGCAAAAAAAATGATTTTAAGTGTTCCACCTAGCGACGATTCTGTTAAAATGATTGTTTTAGGCGTGAATGATTGGGTATTAGAAGAAAATGATATTATGATTTCTAATGCATCCTGCACCACCAACAATGCTGCTCCAATGCTTAAAGTAATTCATGATGCTTTTGAAGTGGAACAGGCTTACATTACTACAGTTCATTCCTATACGTCAGACCAAAGCCTGCACGATAAACCTCACCGCGATTTAAGACGAGCAAGAGCAGCTTCTCAGTCTATTATCCCTACAACAACTGGTGCAGCAAAAGCATTAACAAAAATATTCCCTGACTTGAGCGACGTCATTGGCGGCTGCGGTATAAGAGTTCCAGTTCCAAATGGTTCTCTAACAGATATGACGCTAAATGTCAAAACATCTACAACTATTGAAGAAGTAAATGCTTTATTCAAAAAAGCTTCTGAAACGCACTTGAAAGGTATTCTTCAATATTCTGAAGTGCCACTAGTAAGTATTGACATTGTAGGAAATCCTTATTCCTGTGTATTTGATGCTGAAATGACCTCGGTGATTGGTGGTAATCTGATTAAACTTATTGGCTGGTACGATAACGAAAGAGGGTATAGCAATCGTTTGATTGACTTAATTTTGAAGATGAATTAAGCAGGCTCTATCTTCTCCTTAGCCAAATTCAAAATAATTTCGAACTGTTCTTCTTGTGACAATTCACTGTTATCGATTTTGATGGCGTCCTCCGACTGGATAAGTGGCGAGTTTTTTCGGTTGGAATCCACTTCATCTCTGTGCTTGACGTTTTTTAAGACCTCTTCAAAAGTAATGTCCTCTCCCTTTTCTTTAAGCTCGTTATAGCGACGCTGAGCTCTGATGTCTGCACTAGCCGTCATAAATAGTTTGAGTTCAGCTTCAGGAAACACCACACTTCCAATATCTCGGCCATCCATTACAATCCCTTTTTCTTCACCTAATTGTTTTTGAATTTCAACCAGTTTTTTTCTGACCTCATCAATTTTAGCGACAGAACTCACATGTTCTGAAACTTCCATTGCTCTAATTTCTTTCTCGACGTTTTCACCGTTTAGAATAACATCATTAGTACCCGCCTCTGGATTATATTCAAAATTGATTTCTATAGAAGATAAATTCTTAACCAGTTTTGATTCATCCACTTTACCGTTTTGAAGCCAGTTATTTCTCATAGCGAAAAGGGTTACCGCTCTATACATAGCGCCAGTGTCCACATATTTATACTCTAGTTCTTTAGCTAGTTTTTTGGCTACTGTACTTTTTCCTGTAGAAGAATGGCCGTCTATGGCAATAACGATGGACTTCATATTAATCTGGATATTCGATTCTAAGGTGATATATATTATTCAATTTAGCTTTCAAAATCTTTTTGATAGATTGAATTTCTTTGAAAGTAATATTCGCATTAATAAATTGATCTTCTTGAATTTGCTTATTTATAATTTTTTCAACAAAATCATCAATTAACTGAGTGTTAGGTTCCTTAAGCGATTTACTAGCTGCTTCTACAGAATCGCACATCATAAGAATCGCAGTTTCTTTACTAAAAGGTATTGGGCCTGGATATCTAAAGTCCTTCTTATCTGTGTCCTCTCCTTCATCCTCTTCTTTCTGTTTTGCATAGAAATAATAAACTGTGGTAGTCCCATGATGAGTCCTTATAAAATCTATTATTCTGTCTGGAAGATTTCTTCGTTTAGCAATTTCAATCCCTTCGAGTCTGTGATTAATAATCACTTCAGCACTTTCTCTCGGTGATAATTCATCATGTGGAGATACCGATGTTGTTTGATTTTCAGTAAAATAAATAGGATTTTTCATTTTACCAATATCATGGTACAAAGCTCCAACTCGTATAAGTAATGAATTAGCTCCTATTTCATTGGCAGCCGCTTCTGCAAGATTAGCCACATTCAATGAATGGTGAAAAGTACCGGGTGCAACATTTGCAAGCTCTTTCAATAATTTTGAATTGGTATCCGATAGCTCTAAAAGTGAAAGGTCAGAAATAAGTCCAAAAATCTTTTCGTATGCATAAATAAGAGGTTGAACAAATAGTAAACCTACACCACTTAATAGGAAATAGATGAAATTATTATAATTGATTTCTGCGATACTCCCCTCTTTGATCATATTGAAAGCGAAGTAAGCAAAAATGTATACTAAAGTAATCTGAACGACAGATATAAATAGATTTGCTCTTTTGTACAATTCTGAAACTGTCAAAATAGTAACTATCCCTGCTATAATTTGTAAAAACATATACTCAAAACTGTCAGGCACGATAAGACCAAGTATCAAGACAGTAATCATGTGTGTAAATAAGCCAAGTCGAGCATCAAAGAAAGCTTTGAGCGTTAATGGTAAAATACATAATGGAACTACATAGATGTAATCTTTATCAAGCCTTAGAACCAAAAGCGTCAGAAATACTAAAAACAGAATATTAAAAAATATAAAAGAAATCTTGTTGTTGTTATCATAAATATCTGGACGGTATTGTCTTATAAATAATAATAGCATCAATAATGAAAGCCCAACAAGACAAGTATAACCTGTAATAACAACCACATAAGCAGAAGACTTTAAACTTTGGGACTCATATTCATACTTAAGAGAATTCAACATTCTCAACTTCTCTCCCTCTATAATTTCTCCTTTAGCAATTATTTTACTGCCTTTTGTAACTCTACCTCTAGTATAGGATATCTGGTCAAATTTTGATTGAATTTGCTTTTGATTGAGTTCTTCATCATACTCTACATTAACTTCTAAAACCTCAAAAAATATCTCTAGTAGTTGATTTTTAAATTTAGATAAGTTAGACTCTTCAATGTTAGATATGAGATAAGGCTTAAGGTCCTCTTGAGTGAGTAAGTCTTTATATAAAACTTCCTCAACTTGTTTATTCTTAATAAGGAATACTATAGAGTAATTATTTTCCTCGCTATCTTGAATTCGTATCCCGTTTTGATACACTTCGTCAATAGTTTTAGATATAAAATCAGCAATTTTTGGAACGGCATTTACAAGCGAATCTTGTGTAGGATCAAGTTCTTCTTGCCAATTGTTCTTAACTTCCTGGGCAGTAGAAACATTATATTTAAAATAAGGTATGTGTGTTTTTTTAATTCTTGACTTCTCTGCAGCGATCTCTTCGTCAGATTTAAGAATAGCAAAATCAAAAGGAGCGTAAAGGTTTTCATATTGCCATGGCTTTCCTTTTATGATCTCATATTTGAATTGACCACCAGTAGGGAAAAAATATACTATAAGGAATACACTAATAGCTAAAAGAAAAAACTTAAAGATTATAGATTGGTTTCTGTATAGATTATCTAATAGGTTCTTCATATCTAAAGGTTGCTCAAAAATATAAAATTAAACGGTGCAAGTCTCTATCTGCATTTAATAGTTTTGGGGATAATGAATTCAAGATGAAAAACTATCTGTGTCATCACAAAAATTATTTAACGTGCAGTTTAAACTAATACGATTGAGTTTAAATTCTTAAATTCGCTCAAACAAAAAAAATTTCAAATTTATGTCTAAAGATATCGTAATAGTAAGTGCTGCAAGAACACCTATCGGTAGTTTTCTTGGAAGCTTAGCTTCAGTTCCTGCTACTAAGTTAGGAGAAATAGCTATAAAAGGAGCACTTTCAAAAATCAATCTAAAACCAGAGCTTGTCGACGAAGTCCTTATGGGAAATGTTGTACAAGCTAATAATGGTCAAGCACCAGCGAGACAGGCAGCCATGGGTGCTGGAATTCCAGACACTGTACCATGTACCACAATAAACAAGGTCTGCGCTAGCGGAATGAAAGCTGTGTCGCAAGCTGCACAAGCTATTGCTCTTGGTGATGCTGAAATTATTGTTGCTGGAGGCATGGAAAACATGAGTATGATTCCTCATTACCTTCACTTAAGAAATGGTCAGAAATTTGGGCCAGCTCAAATGGTTGATGGTTTACAACGCGATGGTCTAGTTGATGCTTATGATAATAATGCAATGGGAGTTTGTGCAGATCTTTGTGCTACAGATCATGACATTTCCAGAGAAGAACAAGACGAATTTGCTAGAGAATCCTATAGAAGAAGTGCAGCAGCATGGAAAGAGGGAAAATTTGATGATGAAGTAGTTCCTGTCGAAATTCCTCAACGTCGTGGTGAACCAGTTATCATGAAAGAAGATGAAGAGTTTAAAAACATCAAGCTTGATAAAATAAGCAAGCTCAGACCTGCTTTTAGTAAAGATGGTACTGCAACTGCAGCCAATTCTTCTACTATAAATGATGGTGCTGGCGCTGTTGTCTTGATGACTAGAGAAAAAGCTGAAGAACTTGGTCTTGAAGTCCTAGCAACGATAAAAAGTTATGCTGATGCTGCTCAAGAACCAGAACGCTTCACGACTGCCCCTGCTAAAGCTTTACCTATTGCTCTTAAAAAAGCTAATGTAACTAAAGAAGATATTGAGTATTTTGAATTTAATGAAGCTTTTTCTGTTGTTGGGATTGCAAATACAAAACTTTTAGGTTTAGACAGTAAGAAGGTCAACGTGAATGGTGGTGCTGTTTCTCTTGGTCACCCACTAGGCTGTTCTGGTGTGAGAATTATCATTACACTCATAAATATCATGAAACAAAATAATGCAAAACTTGGCGCTGCAGCTATCTGTAACGGAGGTGGTGGTGCTTCTGCTATGATTTTAGAACGCTAATTTTTTTATTCTATCAAGATGCTATACGGAATTTGTCCACTAAGTGTTGTTCCTGTGAGAGCAGAAGCTAGCGACGCTTCAGAAATGGTTACTCAATTACTTTATGGAGATCATTTTGAAATTATCGAAACACAACCCAAATGGGTCAAAATTCGTATAGCTTTTGATGGTTACGAAGGCTGGCTTGACGAAAAACAGGCTTCTGAGATTAATGAAAAAAATTTTAAAGACCTAACAAATAGAAATGATTATTCTACAGATTTGTTGAGCTTAATGACTACAGCCACAGGTCAGTTAATGCCTGTTTGTATTGGGTCTTCTATTCATTCTTCAGGATTATTAAAGCATCAATTTGACGGTGCAATCAATAAATATTATACTAAAGATCATTTAGTGGAAACTGCCATGCTTTATCTCAATTCTCCGTACTTATGGGGTGGAAAATCTCCATTTGGGATAGATTGCAGTGGGTTTTCTCAAATGGTGTACAAAATAAGTGGCATCCATTTATATAGAGATGCTTATGAACAGGCCAAGCAAGGTCAGCCTCTATCTTTTATTGAAGAAAGTGAGCCGGGAGACCTTGCTTTTTTTGATAATGAGGAAGGAAGAATCATCCACGTAGGAATTATGATGAAGGATAATTACATCATTCACGCCCATGGACAAGTTCGAATTGATAGGATAGACCATTCTGGCATTTTCAATGTAGAAAGTGGTCGTTATTCTCATAACTTGAGAGTCATAAAGAAAATTGTTTAGAACTTTGCTCCAAAGCCGAAAGAAAACCAAAATCCATCATCACTATTAAAGAAGTTGAAAGTGCCTGTGAATAAGTCGGCACCATTTATCCAAAAACCTATTCCATAATCATTTTTCCAGTTATTGGATTCTGGCACATTTGACCATACTCTTCCAACATCAAAGCCTCCAAACACTCCAAACTGTAAAGGAATCACTCTTGTTTTGACAGGATCAAAGCTATATCTCAAATCTATATTACCAACATAACTTTCTCTACCTATAAATCTATCTCTCCTATAACCTCTAAGTCCGTTTCTTGCTCCTAAAATAGCACCTTGGTAAAATTCATAATCATCATTAAATATAAGTTGAGAAGTAGCTTTGGTTCTAAGCACCCATTTCTTGTCTTTTGAAATTGAATTGTAAAATTCTAAATGTGGATTTAGAAAAACAAAATGCTGATCAGCATCTGAAGTGTTGATTGTTCCCCCAAGTTCAACTTTGAAATCCATACCACGTCTAGGATTTAGCTCATCATCAAAACTGTAGTATTGATAAGAACTTTGATAAGATACAAAGTTTTTAGAATCAAAGAACGTTGGGTTATTGCTTAGTAGCTCATCTCCAATCAAGTCAATGAAGCGTCCTTCTGTTCTTTCTACTTTATAATTCTGAAATGAAAATTTATTTTCAAAAATACTACCGTATTTGGATGCTCTGCGAAGACCTAGTTCAAACCCTAATTTTCTAATCTTTACTCTATTGAAATTTTTTATCACATCATTATCTAGATACTCAGAACTATTTCCAAAGCCAAAAAAGTTTCTAGCAAAATTTGGGCTTGTATATTCCAGAGAAGTGAAAAGGTTGTGATTGCCTAAAACATTTGCGAACTCACCTTCGTAACCAAGATCAAAACCACCTGTTGCTGTATACAAACCACCTTTTATCTTATGTCTGTAAGTAAAAGGGTTCAGCTGAAATCCATTATAGGTATATGAAGTTTGAATCCCAAAAAGTAAACCGTCATCTGGATTGAAACCAACACGAGGTAATAAAGAGGTTGAATAATTTACACTTCTGTCTTTGTCAAAAGTATTAATTGCATAATCATCAGTTCTAACAACTCTTCCTCCATCTTTAAATTCAACAGAATTTTCTAGTGACTTATGATCATAAACTCTTACTTTTTTTCCTGATTTAATGTAATAAGAATCATCGTCATGACCACCTATTAATCTAACCTTTAATTCAGTTGGATAATCCCCACTAACATTAAATGTATCTTCATCGTCTAGTCCATAAATCCATAGTTCTTTAGTAATTGATTCTGAAAACACCTTATCTACAAAAGTGTATTCACGTTCTCCCTTAATATCACGGGAAATGCGAACATGTGTTTTACCGTTTTCTTGTCTTAAAACATCTATGAAATCATCTTTATCTGTAGCAATTAACACTGAAATTTCATTCAGAATTTTATGATATTCATCCGCAAATTTATTTAGGTTTTTCAACCTTCCTTTGAATGTGGCGATTAATCGTGCTGTTTTTTCTTTTTCGATTTCTTCTGGCAGGTTTTGAAAAGCTTTTAGTATGACTTCATCAGTCAAATGTTCTTGGATATATCTGGCTTCCTTCAGCCAATCTTTCTCAGTCGCATTTCTTATGATCATCCTGTCTAACTTGAGACCAGAATTATTAAACCATCTCAAGTTTTCGATATCCTCTTCATAAGGATGATAAATTTTCGGAAAAGAACTTACAGTTCTTAAAACATCAAAAAAACCACCATCAAAGTTTGAGAAAACTTGATCTCTATCCCTTGGAACAGGTCTGAAAAATCTATCCCCATTTTCATCTTCAAACTCAGACCATCGCCACTGGTCTTCATGCCTATCCCAATCTCCGAGAAGCATATCAAGCAGTCGTGCTCTTAGGTAATTTGATTCATCTAGTTTGTATTTTTCATCTCTACGCAAACGCTCAATCATTCCCGAAGTACTCACAATATCATGATTTGGATTACCGAAGACACCTTCAGTCCCTACCCAGTTTTCTTCTGGACGCTCTTCTATCATATAAATTTCGCCACCATGAACTTGATTGAATTTACCAAGCCCTTTTTGCTTAGGAATATAAACCAATTTTGGGTTGGTATGATAGACACCAATAGCTTCTGATAAATCTGGTACGACCAGATAACCAAAAGGATGCGCAGATGTGAGAAAATCTAGAATCAATTCTTCAACTACTGTGTCATCGAATTCGTCCAATAAATTCTTGTTGGAATAAATGGTCTGTTGCAGTAATCGGATTGGATTCTTCTTAATCTGTCTGATGTTATATTGCCTACCCAAACTATCTTGTAATCTCAGCGAATTAGTCTGCATTCCTCCACCTTGTCGCATTGGCTGAAGTCCGCCAAATGCCGTATCTATATCCAAAACAGGAACTGTAATATCACGGGTGTACAAATCGCGGTAATGTTCTCCCCAGACACTTTCATAAAAACCTGTCCTATCAGACTCAAATTCATCATAGATAGAGGTCGTGAATGTTGAGGGCAATTCCTCAGTAAGTTGGTCTATATCAAAAGTTTTTCCTCTCTTATAAATCTCTTTTTGAAAAACAAGCTTTGGTTCATTTTCATCTGCTGAATAGAACTGAACCCATGAAGAGCCATCATCAAACACATCAAATACGGCAAATCCATATCCAGGATAGGCAAATTCTCCATCGCTTCCTAACTTAGCATAAGACTTTTTGGAACCAGAACCAGATACAATTTGCTTGATTAAATCATGTTCGATATATTGTAAACTGTGCTCGTGACCCGAAGCAAAAACCACTCTATTCCAACGACTGGCTATAGCTGTAATCTTATCTACCATCGACTGGTATTGGTTATTCTGAGTATCCTGAACTGAAACACCTCCCGAAACTCGAATTAAATTGGCCAAACTTGCTAAACCAGGCAAAGGAATTTTCCTTTGAGAAGGAAATAAATGTTTTGAAAACTCATAAGTTCCACCATGAACACCGTTGGTATAAAGCGGGTGATGTAGTGTGACCAGAGTAGTTTTGTTTTGATTTTTTTTCAGCTCAGTTTCAAACTCTTCGTAGAATTGGTCTAAAGTTTTTATATCGTCACAATTTCTGTTGATGAGTGGGTTTTTATCCCAATTGGCAAGAATCCACTGAGAATCCAATATAATAAGATGTACATCATCTGAAATATCCACGGATGACAATCCACATCCAGGTGTTGGCAACCAGGGTTTGTCCTGTTTCGTCAAGACTTTCTTGATTTGTTTTTCTTGATTTTCTAAAGACTGTATACCTTCAGAATACCAATCGTGATTTCCTGGAATAAAATGGACGTCACCTTCAAAAAATGTAAGATTGGAAGTTTGTCGGTCTATAATATCTTTAGCTTGATCACGGTTATCCTCTCCCTTACTTGGAAGACCTGCTGGATATATATTATCACCTAGAATTATAACCTTATCATTTTTGGTATCCAGAGATTCTGCAAAAGATTTAAAGGCCAAAATACCTGGAGGCGCATCTTCGAGTTTCTCATAACCAGTATCACCAATCAAATAGAAACGTTGAGAAATATTTTTGTCAGTAGGGTAAGACGTTGATTGAAATTTTTCTAAATTTTTATATTTAACTTCGTATGTTGCACATGCACTAAGCATAAAGCTAAATACGATGAGTACTAATTTGTTTTTCATTTAAACTAATTTAATTGGTAGTCGATAAAATTCTAGAAAATGACAAATCTCATTTCAAAAACTGAATCGTTTGTTCTTCAATTGTTCAAAGATAAGTTATCTAATATATATGTATATCACAATTTCAATCACACAAAGAGGGTTGTTGAAAGTGCAAAATACCTTGCAGAACAAAAAAATCTGAATAAAGAAGACGAACTCATACTTCTTCTCTCTGCATGGCTACATGATACAGGCTATACAGTTTCTGAAAATCAACATGAAAAAGAGAGTAAACGGATAGCAAAAGAATTCCTTGAGGGAATTAATGTTTCTCAAGATATAATCAGGTCAGTAGAAAAAACGATTGATGTCACCCAGGTAGGAAATCCTCCGAATACTGAAGTTGAGAAAATCATAAAAGATGCTGATTACTCACACTTTGCTAAAGATAATTTCAAAGAAGTAAGCGAACTCTTAAGACAAGAATTAAGTTTACGTGGGCAGGATTACAGTGCAGATGAATGGATGAATTTAAATATTGAGCTGCTTTCATTCAGACATCAATATTACACAGATTACGCAGTTAAAAACTGGAGTTCTCTTAAACAAGCAAACCTCATCAATCTTATTGAAGACAAGGAAAAAAAGAAACAAAAAAAAGAAAAGGAAAAATTAAAAGCAAAATACAAAGCACAATATAAAACTGAAAATCCTGAAAGAAGTATTCAAACTCTCTTCCGAGTAACTTTAAGAAACCATCTCAAATTAAGTGATATTGCAGATACCAAAGCCAACATTTTACTGTCGGTCAATGCTATTATCATATCTTTAGCTTTAGCCAATATTATTCCTAAGCTCGATAACCCCAGCAATGAACACCTAATGATTCCTACCTTAGTTTTGATTTGTTTTAGTGTTGCAGCTATCATACTTTCTATTTTATCCACAAGACCTAATGTGACTTCTGGTGAGTTTACCAAAGAGCAGGTTAAAAGCAGGGATGTGAATATTCTATTTTTTGGAAATTTTCACAAAATGAGTTTTGAAAATTATTTGTGGGGAGTTAAAGAAATCATGAAAGATAAAGATTATGTATATGAAGCTTTAGTCAAAGACCTTTACTTTTTGGGTAAAGTTTTAGAAAGGAAATATCGCCTTCTAAGACTGACCTATACCATATTTATGGCAGGTATCATTATCTCGGTCATTAGCTTTTTTATTGCCTTTTATATGATTTAAAGCAACTAAATTTTAATATTGTTACAAAAACTTATTCATGAAAAAAATAATCTTAGTTATTATACTGATTCTCATTTTTGGTTATCCTGTAAGTTATTACTTAAGTTCTGAAACAATCGAAACCAGAGTAAGTGATAAGGAAAGAATTACTACAGGCACTGGTGAGGATATGATAAGTAAATTTTTAGTTTACGGTGAAGATGAGGTTTTTGAAAACACTGATAGCTGGCTCTATTTTAAATTTGATAGTGCTGATGTTCAAAACGAAATAGAACTTGGAAAAATCAATAAAATAAAAGTAGCAGGCTGGAGAGTCCCTTTCTTTTCATGGTACAGAAACGTTATCAGCGTTGAATAAGTTCTTATCAATTTACAGCAACCTTAATTTCATGAATAAGCTGTTTCTACTTATATAAATTCTTTTGTTAAGCAAATTTTACTATTCCCGAGATAACATCTCTTTTGGTGTAAAAGCTGGAGTCAACTTTTGCGCATGCAAATGGAGAAGCTTCAGATTCTAGACGAGAATATGACGAAGGTAGGACTGCTTTTCATACTGGAATCGTTTCAGAAATAACACTCGGTGAGAAATTTTTAATACAAACTGATCTGCATTATTCTAAAGTTGCTGTCAGTTAATTTAATGACGATAGATCTTAAAACGGTTCGAGAGTTAATTCTGAATTAAACTTAGATTATATCACTCTTCCTATTCTTGCTAAATATTCTGTATCCAAAGGGCTTAATTTGGAAATTGGACCGCAAATTGGCTACATTCTAAAATCTGAAAGAGAAATGGAAACGTTAACTTCAGGAAATATGTTTCCGCAAACTTTAGTTATTGATAAAACGTAAACATCAAAGAGGATATAAAACAACTTTGATTTTGGAATGGCTCTTGGAACTACCTACAAATTAAATAACGGATTTTTATTTCAAGCTAGATAGTTTTAAGCTCAATTGAAGTTTTCGAAAAAAAATCGCTTGACTTCTACTGATTTAAGGAATGCAATTGTGCAACTATCTCTTGGTTATAAGTTTGAGATGGATCTAATTCAGAAAAAAAATCATTCATCCAAAGATTCAATCAAATTCTCATAAGTAATTCCTTTTTCTGGAGTGGTCCTGTTATGGTATAAAATTCCAACACGAATAGCTTTTAGACCAGAAACGCCTTGTAAATCTTCTACATTGAGAATTTCCACCTCTTCATTGAGATACTTTTTTCTTTGTAAATAAGTGATATACTTCAAATACTCGTCTTGAGTTTCTTTGTGAGAATAGATAATGGTTAATTTTCCCTTGCTGGTAACTCTTTCTTCTGAGTTCTTTACAAAAGCTTTATCGATTCTCTTTTTTACAATTTCATATCTAGCATTGTAGGAGCCATCTACATCAAAGTGCTTTTCATCCATTCTGTAGTGAATCGTAAGTGTGTTATTGAAAGCTAAAATAAGAGATCTTGAACTTAACTTGAAATTCTTAGTTTCCTGAATTTCATAAAATCGATTTTCCATCTCACACATTACGGTAATTTGCCATAACCTCAGATTTTGTAAAACAACTTCAGTAAAGTTTAGTTCTTTCACTATAGATTGACCTATATACATATTATGCTCTACTCCATCTGTCTTGTAGCGATCAAAATAATGTGGAAATAGCTTCTGAGCTTCAACTTGTTTTAAATCTATAAAACTTGCCATACAGGAGTTTACTCTGGATACAGTTTCATCAAACTCATCTCTATTTTTATGAAAAGCCTTATTTCCAGGCTTAATTTTTTCGAGATAATTATCAACCATAGATATACAAGCAGGTACATTGCTTCTAATATGCTTCAGAACAGGAAGAACATCTTCTCTCAATAATTTTTCTGTCTTCTCTTCTGTTGAAGCTGAGATTCCTTCAGATAAATAAGAAAGTGAATCTGTGATTCTATATCCTAACTGTTCATATACAGGAAGAGGCTGAATTTCAAAGGCAGAATTTACAACATCAAGGACTTTGTTGAGCTGATATATTAGATCATTTTGGATGGCAAAATTTCTTTGTGTAGATGAATCTGCTATATCAATTTGTCCAAAAAGAGGATAAACATCATGAAAATAAATCTCTTTCAATTCATTATTTGTAGTAGTCTCATATAATAATTTTTCTGCCTCTTCTTCAAACTTCCATTCTACACTTGGATGTATAGATGTATACTCACTTTGTATAATCGCTTTAATTCTATTTTGCTTCTCTTGCTCGTAATTCTCAACTGTTTCTGCTATGTAAGGTACAATATCGTCGAGCTTTGTTGCATTAATATTATTTAAGTCATTTTTAGAAAAACTTACCAGTTCAAGGATTGCAAGAAGTTTATCGTTTTTACTCACGGGTGCAAGAATAACAGACTGAATTCCTTTTGATTTTAAGTTAATGGCAAATTTATTATCAGGATTTTTTTCAGCATAAGAATCTACGTCTGTAATACTGAAGTACTTGTGTTGATCAACAATCGCTTTGTATGCACCATGACAAAAAGCCTCACGACAACCGTTATCTGATATAGAATCTAAGATAAAACTTTCAATAAAACTTGAATGACTGTGCTTAAAGGTTTCTGTTGCTTCATTAAATAATGCAAATCCAAATTCTAGTTTTGGCAATCTGAAAATAGATTTCAAAATACTAGCCATTTTTAATGAAATGGCTCTAGAATCCGACAAAATATTATTATTAAGTAAAAGTGTTTTAATTTCTGAAATACTGTTGTCTGCAGTAACATCTGTAAGATTTAAAATGGCGAAACCCTTAAAAATCCATGAATTTGGCGGAAATTTTTCTTTCCAAAAATCAATATCATTGTGCCTATTCAGAAGTTCATCAACATCTTCATCTGTGATTTGAAGAGCTTTTTCTGTAGGGATCAACTCAACGAAATCAGCATTTACAAATAATCTATAATTTCTTAGGTTTCCATCAGCATCAGGAACGTCATAATATTCTGGCCTAAAAAAGTCAATATTATAATTGTAGTAAGTGTTCAAAATTATAATGCATGCAAGGATATAATCTTTTTCAATGTTGAAATTTCTGGGTAGAAACTCAAAACCATCATATGGTACTGCATTCAATATAGACTCGAAGCGCTTTGTTTTTCTAAACATTTTATTTCGAAAAGGAACCGTCGCAACTTTGATTTCATTATGAGTCAAGATATCAGGAAAAAGATCATCTAGCAATATTTTAATTTGATTCTCGTAAGGGTTCAAATTCTCATAATCTTCAATCCCCTCAAAAAGCTCAGGGTAAGATTCAGAATAATCTAGTATGCCCTGAATATATTTTTTTGATATAGGATTACTTTCTTTTTGTAATCGCTTTTGGAAATTGTCACGAATTTTTTGAAAGCTTAACTTTATCTGAAAAGGGTAAATATCTTTATAACGATCCATAACTAAATATAAGGAATACAATACTATCTATAAAATGAAGACTGAACTTTTTACTTAAGATAGATTTATCATCTCTAGCTAATTTCTTCTGAAGTTGAAGCCAAACTCTGGTAGAGTATGTTATTTTTGCAATTAAAATCATTTAAAATGAAAATATTTTTCAGTCTTTCTTTACTAGTACTTTTAGCAAGTTGTAATTCTTCAGACCCTAAGCTTGAAGCAACAATTGAAGATGTTCCAGATGGGACCAATGTTTATCTTACCCATCTCGGTCCGCAAAACATTCCTGTTCCTTTAGATACAACTCAAGTTCAAAATGATTCTTTTGAATTTGAATTGAAAGGATCAAAGCAAGATATAAACCTCATTCAAATAGATGGTGTCAACGGTAACTTAATTTTTATCAAGGATGCTGAGAATATTAAAGTTGAAGCTAACAAAGCAAATTTGAGAGATTCTAAAATAACAGGAGGAAAACATAATCAACTTCTTGAAGATTATCTCAACTTAATTATGAGTAATGTTGAAGAAAGAAATCAATTAATAAACAAACGCAAAGAAGCAATGAATAGAGGTGATGAGGTTGCTATTCTTGATTTAGAATTAGATATGAAGACAAATCAAGAAGCCATCAAACAAGGCTCATTAGAATTCATAAAAAACAGCAATAATTCTATAGTTGGTATGATGGCTTTATCAGATATGATGAACTCCCAAGCAGCCCCTCTAAATAAGATGAAATCTCTTTATAACAACTTTGATGATGAGGTTAAAGATACACCCCTTGGAAAAATGCTTGGTCAAAATATTGCTAAAATAGGAGCTACAGATATTGGCGCTGAAGCACCAATGTTTTCTGGGCCAACACCGCAAGGAGAAGAATTATCATTGGAAGATGCTATGGGCAAAGTAACTCTTATTGACTTTTGGGCTTCTTGGTGCAGACCATGTAGAGTAGAAAATCCAAACATTGTAAGTATTTATAATGATTATAAAGATCGTGGATTTACTGTTGTTGGTGTTTCTCTAGACAAGCCCAATAGTAAAGATGCGTGGATCAAAGCCATAGAAGATGACAACCTTGAGTGGAATCATATATCAAATTTAAAATATTGGCAAGAACCAATTGCTCAAAAATATGGAGTAAAAGCTATTCCTGCTGCTTTTCTAATTGATGAAAATGGTATAATTATAGGAAAAGATTTAAGAGGCGACGATTTAAGAAAAAAAGTAGAAGAAGTCTTAGGTAACTAAAGGTTAATCGGAAATTTCAAACAAAAACGGACAATTCATTTTTGGATTGTTCGTTTTTTATTTGTTTAAAATTATTTTAATCTGGTGACTTTTCCTTGTTAGCTTTAAAAGGTCTCACGATAAGTCTAGCGGCTCTATCGTAATTAATATAACTATAAGTCCAGTTAAAAAAAGTTACTATTCTATTTCTGAAGCCTACTAGAAACCATAAATGAACAAACATCCACACAAACCAAGCAAAAGCTCCACCAAATTTAACATTATCTAGATCTACTACAGCTTTGTTTCTGCCAACAGTCGCCATAGTTCCTTTATCTAAATATTCAAAAGGTAAGAGTTTTTGTTTGTTTATAGTTCTTAATAGATTTTTGGCCAAATGCTTACCTTGTTGTATCGCTGGTTGTGCAACCATCGGGTGTCCTTTAGGGAACTCTTCACTTGTCATTAAAGCAATGTCTCCTATAGCAAATATATTTTCGTAACCCTCTATCTGATTAAAGGTGTTAACATTATAGCGATTAGCTTTATCGATTAAAGCTTCATTCTTGAGACCATCTATAGCAGCTCCAGTAACTCCTGCACTCCATATAAAAGTTTCGGTGTTGAATGATAAATCTTCATTATTGGTCTTTACTATATTATCCTCATAAGAATCCACAAAAGTGTTTAGATGAATTTCTACACCGAGTTCCTCAAGATATTTTTGAGCATTTGCAGAAGACTCGTCACTCATTGGGGGGAGAACTTTATCCAATCCTTCTATGAGATGGATATGAATCTCTTCTGGGTCAATATCTTGATAATCCTTAGGAATTACATTTCTTCTCAATTCTGCCAAAGCGCCACTTAGCTCAACACCTGTTGGTCCGGCACCCGCGATAACAAAATTCAGAAGTGACTTTCTTCTTTCTGGATCTTTAGCTATAGTTGCTTCCTCAAAATTTTCCAAAATTAAACTCCTCAAGTTCAATGCTTGAGGTACAGTTTTCATCCAAATAGCATTCTCTTCAACACTTTTATTTCCGAAAAAATTTGTTTTGGAACCTGTTGCAATGACAAGATAATCATAGGTGATTTCGCCAATATTTGTCTCTACAACTCTTTTTTTATCATATATATTTTTTACCTCAGCCATCCTGAAATAAGCGTTATTATTCCTTTTAAGTATTTTACGGATGGGATAAGCGATAGAATCTGGCTCAAGTCCGGATGTAGACACTTGATATAACAACGGTTGAAAAGTATGGTAGTTTCTTTTATCTAACATAACTACTTGAAAAGGTTTCTTCTCAAGTTTTCTTGCTAAACTTACACCTCCAAAACCTCCACCTATAATGACAACTCTTGGTAATTCTGAGATCGGTACATTCATTTTACTAATTTATGCCTTAATTCAATTAATTTGGTGTCAAATATGTAACTTTTGATAATTTTAACGACAAATGAGTTAGACTTTGTAAGTTTTGAATAGAGCATTAGAAAAAAAATTTATCAACCTTTTAGAGGAACATCAAAACATTGCTCATAAAATTTGTAGGATGTATACCTATGATGCAGATGCTCACAAAGATCTTTTCCAAGAAATAACCATTCAACTTTGGAAAGCTTATCCGAAATTTAGATCAGAGTCAAAGTTTAGCACTTGGATGTACCGTGTAGCCTTAAACACAGCTATCACTTTATATCGAAAGAAGAAAAGAGGAGTCCAAACAATGCCTTGGGAGAATTTTGATTTCAAAATCTCTGCTGAAGGTTACGATAGTACTTTGGATGACAACTTGAAACTTATGTACTCTGCTATAAAAGAACTTAATGATATTGATAAAGCCTTAGTCCTACTCTACCTAGAAGACAAGCCGTACACAGAAATTTCTGAAACTTTAGGAATTTCAGAAGTAAATGCAAGAGTAAAAATGAATAGAGTAAAGACTAAACTAAAAAAGATTTTGAATCCTTAATTATGGATGAGTTAGACCTTATTAAAAAAGATTGGCAAAAAAGGAATGAAGATTTGCCTAAATATACAAAAGATGAACTTATGCCTATGTTGCATAAAAAATCATCTTCCAGTGTGAAATGGATATTTATCATAAGCATTATAGAATTTGTATTCTGGCTGGCTATAGATGTTTTGGTCTCTTCAGAAGAGTATATGGACTCAATAGAAAATCAAGCCTTTCTATGGTTTTTAAAAGTGACCACAGTTATCAATTATATTGTCCTCTTTGGTTTCATCTACTTGTTTTGCAGAAATTATCTTCGTATAAGAGTAACAGACTCCGCTAAAAAACTGATGCGACGAATAATCAAAACCAGGGAAGCTGTTAAATATTATGTGCGCTATAATATTGTACTTTTCATCGTTATCTTTATCATTAGCGGTGGCAGAGCAATATTATTGCAAACCACTTTCAATACCCTTGAGTTTTGGATAGTTGCAGGAATCATGATTTTCATACTCCTCATTATCATTGGCTTCTTAATTCTTTTTTACAAAGTACTTTACGGTATTTTAACCAAAAGACTTTACAGAAATTATAAGATTTTAACCAAAATGGAGGTCTAAATCAAGCTCTTGGATGAAACTTTTCCAAAACAGACCTTAAGTGAGTTTTGTCTAAATGCATATAAATCTCAGTAGTTGTGATGCTTTCATGACCCAGCATTTGTTGGATAACTCTTAAGTTGGCTCCATTTTCCAAAAGATGAGTAGCAAAAGAATGTCTAAAGGTATGCGGACTAATATTCTTCTGAATATGTGACTCTTTGGCTAATTGCTTCACGATAGTAAAAATCATTGCTCTAGTTAATTGAGCGCCACGTCTGTTTAAAAATAGTATATCAGTATATTCAGATTTGACATCCTGGTGAATTCTGTCTTTGCCCTTATAAATATTAATGAATTTCTGAGTATAAGAATTAATAGGAACCAAACGCTCTTTATTTCCTTTACCCGTCACTTTTACAAAGCCTTCCTCAAAATAAAGATCTGAAATTTTTAGATTTATAAGCTCACTTACTCTTAAACCACAACCGTAAAGCGTTTCTATGATTGCTTTATTGCGCTGGCCTTGGGGATGAGATAAATCAATTACACCAATAAGTTGATCGATCTCTTCGGTAGAAAGTGTATCTGGTAATTTTCTTCCCAAACGTGGTGATTCAATAAGTTCTAATGGGTTGGTTTTTCTATAATCCTCAAAAATGAGATAATCAAAAAAACTTTTTAATCCTGAAATCAACCTAGCCTGAGATCTTTCATTCAGAAGTTTTGAAATTGTATAGATAAAACTTTGAATATCTTCTTCAGCAATATCGCTAGGAGAAATATTCTGATCAAATTCTGAAAGGTAATTAGTCAATTTTAAAATGTCTAACCGATAGTTTTGTATTGTATTATCGGCTAGACCCCTCTCTATTTTAAGATAATATGTAAAATCCTGAATTGCTTGCTCCCATTTCATCAAACCAAATTACATTAATTCTTGAGTAAATCAACTACATCAAGGTAAGTCTAAAAATATTCAAAGAAAATTACTTTAGAATTCTAAGATAACAGGTCAGGCAATTAAATTCTCAATGATGGATTAAAGAATTTGTTCGGCGTGAGCTTTAGTTTTTACTTTTGAAATAACTTCTTCTATTTTACCATCTCCATCAATAATAAAAGTTGTTCTGTGAATTCCGTCATATTCTTTTCCCATAAATTTCTTTGGCCCCCAAACACCAAAAGCTTCTATCACTTCTTTGTCTTCATCTGCAAGTAATGGAAATGGAAGTTCATATTTATTTTTAAAGTTTTGCTGACGTTTTGCCGAATCTGCACTTACACCAAGAATTTCATAGCCTTTTTCTTGAAACATTTCCCAGTTATCTCTTAAGTTACAAGCCTCGGCAGTACAACCTGGCGTGCTCGCTTTTGGATAAAAGAAAACAACTAGTTTTTTTCCTTCATAATCCTTTAGTGTATGTACGTTTCCATCTTGGTCTTTAGCTTCAAAATTTGGAGCCTTATCTCCAGCTTTTAGTGTTGTCATAATTCTTATTTTTGTTTAAAAGTACAGTAAATGAAAAAATCTGAAAAAGTAGATTTCGTTATAAATACGTTAAAGGAAATATACCCCACAATCCCAGTACCCTTAGAGCATAAAGATCCTTACACTTTGCTAATTGCTGTTTTGCTTTCGGCTCAAAGTACAGACGTAAAAGTGAATCAAATCACTCCTTTACTTTTTGAAAAAGCAGATAATCCATGGGATATGATAAAAATGAATCCAGATCAAATACGAGAAATCATTAAGCCCGTGGGGTTATCTCCCATGAAATCGAAAGGAATATATGGACTTTCACAAATTCTCATAGAAAAATATAATGGTAAAGTCCCAAATGATATGAAGGCCTTGGAAGAATTTCCAGCAGTTGGTCATAAAACAGCATCCGTAGTTTTGGCACAAGCATTTGGAGTTCCTACATTTCCAGTAGATACGCACATCCATAGATTGATGTACCGCTGGAACCTGAGCAATGGAAAAAATGTGCAGCAAACTGAAAAAGATGCTAAACGACTATTTCCCAAGGAGGTTTGGAATGACTTGCATTTACAAATCATTTGGTATGGAAGACAATATTCACCAGCTAGAGGGTGGGAACTGGATAAAGACATCATTACCAAAACTATTGGAAGAAAATCGGTAATAGAGGCTTACCACAAAAAACAGGCTTCCAAATCGAAATAGGAAAGCCTGTTTAATTTTTTAATTAATAATTACTTAATTCTGAATGCTGTCGAACTGTAATTTTTTATACCGAACAACAGTCAAAGCTTTAGAAAAATCTAAAATAGCTTTAATGGTTTTAGCTGAAGGCTTTAATGGTTTTGAAGTTGAATTAGAAACTTCATTTGTGTAAATTTTCGCCATAAATCTTGATTTAATTTACAACGAAAACGGAATTAAAATAGAATTATTGTATTTACTAATTTGTCAAAACCACCTGATGCTTTTCAATTATCTTTCTCAAATTAATTAAAGCATATCTCATTCTCCCTAATGCAGTATTGATACTGACATCTGTCTTGAGGGCTATTTCTTTGAAGCTCATTTCTTTAAAAATTCGCATTTCCAGGACTTCAAGTTGATCTTGAGGTAATTCTTTTATGAGTTCGTGGAGGTCTGTATCTATTTGGTCTTTTATGATTTGTCTTTCAGCATTCATGTCACCATCAGTCATGAAATCCAAAATATCAAAATCTCCTTTACCTTCAAATTTTGGCATTCTATTGCTCTTTCTGAAATGATCAATAACCAAATTGTGAGCAATTCTCATAACCCAAGGCAGAAACTTTCCTTCTTCGTTATACTTTCCACGCTTCAGTGTGCGTATAACTTTTATGAAAGTATCTTGAAAAATATCTTCCGCAAGGTCTTTGTCATAAACCTTAGAAAATATAAAACCAAATATTTTTTGCTGATGTCTATTGATTAAAATCGAAAGTGACTTTTCATCACCTGCTATGTATTGCTTTACCAAAAAGGCTTCGGAAGAGATTGAAGTTCTATTCATAAATCTTTTACTTAAATAAAACCGACTGTAAGTAGCGGCTTTTGTTATTAAATCATTTTAAGTAAAAGTGTTGTATAGGCTTCTTTTTATATGGCTAATATATAAATATAAGTTTATCATCTACATCTCGTTAATAATTTTAACATATTATGAATCAGTGTATAACCTAAAAATAGATAGACAAATCTTTATATTTGCGGCATTCCACACATTTATGAAACAAAAAGATTTAGATAAAGTAGACCCCAAAGAATTCATCATTATTAAGGGAGCAAAACTCCATAATTTAAAAAATATTGATGTTGTCATCCCTAGAAATAAACTTGTTGTCATCACTGGCCTTTCGGGCTCTGGAAAATCGAGCCTAGCTTTCGATACACTCTATGCCGAAGGTCAAAGACGCTATGTTGAAAGTCTTTCTGCATATGCAAGACAATTTCTTGGTCGTCTTGATAAGCCAAAAGTGGATTACATAAAAGGTATTGCACCAGCAATCGCCATTGAGCAAAAAGTAAATTCCACCAATCCACGTTCAACTGTTGGCACTTCGACCGAAATTTATGATTATTTAAAATTGCTCTATGCGAGAATTGGTAAAACCATATCTCCCATTTCTGGTAAGGAAGTCAAAAAACATACAGTAACCGATGTTGTTGATTTTATCAAGTCACAGGAAGAAAACAAAAAACTACTTCTCCTGTCACCTATTACCTTAGAAAACGAACGTACTGTTGAAGAGAAGATTAAGATACTTCAGCAGCAAGGCTTTAGTAGAATCAAAGTAGACGACAAAGTTCTAAAAATCAGTGAAGCTCAAGAACAAAAAATTTCCAAAAAAAGCAAGCTTTCCATTGTTGTTGACAGAATTGTGGTAAAAAATGATGAGGATTTCTACAACCGCTTAGCAGACTCTATTCAGAATGCTTTTTTTGAAGGAAAAGGTGAACTCAACATTGAAGATATTTCTAATAACAAAATCACCAATTTCAATAATAAATTTGAATTGGATGGCATACTATTTACTGAGCCAAATGTACATCTTTTCAGTTTCAATAATCCCTTAGGAGCTTGTCCAAAATGTGAAGGTTATGGTGATATTGTAGATATTGATGAAGCTTTAGTGATTCCTAATACTGGACTTAGTGTTTATGAAGGTGCTATCGCTCCCTGGAATGGTGATACTTTAGGCTGGTATAAAAAGGAATTTATAAAACACGCCCACAATTTCGACTTTCCTGTTCACACGCCTTACTTTGAATTGACAGAAGGTCAAAAAAACATCATTTGGAATGGCAATCAATATGTCACCGGTGTTAACGAATTCTTCGAAACAGTGAAATCTAAAGCTTATAAAATTCAGAATAGAGTTTTATTATCCAGATATCGTGGCAGAACACGCTGCCCTGAATGTAAGGGTAGGAGATTGAAAAAGGAGTCGACTTACGTGAAAATAAATGATATTGACATTACTCAACTGGTGGACTTACCCATCGATGAAGTCAGTGAGTTTTTTAAAGATCTAAAACTCAACAAACACGATGAAAAAATTGGGAAGCGTTTATTAAAAGAAGTCAATAGCAGACTTAAGTTTTTGATGGATGTAGGCTTAACTTATCTTACTTTAAATAGGAAATCCAATACACTTTCTGGTGGTGAGTCACAACGAATCAATTTGGCGACTTCACTGGGAAGCAGCTTAGTCGGCTCGATGTATATTTTGGACGAACCTTCCATTGGCCTACATTCTAAGGATAACGAAAGACTTATTGAAGTTTTGAAAGACCTTAGAGATCTCGGCAACACAGTCATTGTTGTGGAGCATGATGAAGGCATTATGAAAGCTGCAGATTACATCATCGATATTGGCCCTGAAGCTGGAACTAATGGTGGCGATCTAGTAGCCGAAGGAACTTATAAACAAATTTTAAAGGCAAATTCGCTCACTTCACAGTACCTAAACGGTAAAATGGAGATTGAAGTTCCTAAGAAAAGGCGAACCTCCAAATCTTATGTTGAACTGAAAGGCGCTCGCGAGCATAATCTTAAAAATATTTCAGTAAAAGTTCCTCTCGATTGCTTTGTTGCCATTACTGGAGTCTCTGGAAGTGGCAAAAGTACCTTGGTGAAAAAGATATTGTACCCTGCTATGATCAAACAAAATGGCGGCTATGGAACCAAAGCTGGTCAATTTGATGGCATTGATGGAAATTTTAAACATATTAAGCATATAGAATATGTAGATCAAAATCCAATTGGCAGATCTTCAAGATCCAATCCAGTCACTTATATTAAAGCTTATGACGATATCCGAAATTTATTTGCCAAACAAAAGCTTTCTAAAATCAGGAATTTCAAGCCAAAACACTTTAGTTTTAATGTGGAAGGAGGACGTTGCGATACTTGCGAAGGTGAAGGTGAGGTGACTATCGAAATGCAATTTATGGCTGATGTTCATCTGGAATGCGAGGCTTGTAACGGAAAACGTTTTAAGCAGCAGGTTTTGGATGTTGAATTTGAAGGTAAAAATATAGATGATATTCTTTCTATGACCATCGATGATGCTATGGAATTCTTTTCTTCCCACAACGAAACTAAAATCTCTAATAAACTTGAGGCTTTACAAAGCGTTGGTCTTGGTTATGTCACTTTAGGTCAGAGTTCCTCCACACTTTCTGGCGGTGAAGCTCAACGTATCAAATTAGCTTCCTTCTTAACAAAAGGAAAAAATGCTGATAAAACTTTATTCATTTTTGATGAACCCACTACTGGACTTCATTTTCATGACATCAGTAAATTATTAAAATCTTTTGAAGCTTTGATAGAAAATGGCCATAGTGTGATTGTGATTGAACATAATATTGACCTCATCAAATGTGCAGATCATGTGATTGATTTAGGACCTGGAGGTGGAATAAATGGCGGAAAAATAGTTGCTGAAGGTACTCCTGAAAAAGTGTCTAAAGTGCAAGCTTCATTTACAGGACAATTTTTAAATTCTAAAGTTTGATGCTGTAATTAATTGGAAATTATAGCGACTAAATCATTTAATGTTTGTTTTAATTATTTGTTGTAACAGTATTTTGATTCAACAATTGGAGAACTTCTTGGCTGTAAAAGCTAAGGAGTTCTCTTATGAATGACTTTTAAATATAAATTCGTAAGGTCTTTAGATAAACTTCCTTTCAAACTTACAATGAAATAGATAGCACTAATAATTACTGATTTAAATACTATATTAAGCAGAGCAAAATCAGTAGAGAAATCCCAGAAATAGAAACTAAAGGTCAAGACTGAAATCATCAAAAAGATAAAGAAACTCTTTTTATTCAATGGATGAATTCCAAAAGTGATTCTTACAAAGACGAGTTTAAAGATGTTGTAAGCCAAAAATGAAATGAATGTGGCGTAAGCTGCTCCATAAATCCCATGCATAGGTATCAACCAAAGGTTCAATAAAAAAGCAAAGCCAACCAAAATAACACCAGCGACAAGAACTGTCTTATAATATTTTGAATTAAAGATTATACTGTTGTTGTTACCCAAAATATTATCACTCAGTTTCACCAAACTGATCAAAAAAACAATACTCACTCCTATTCTATATTCTTCTGGAATAATTTCATATAACTGATTGACATTGGTAACTATAAGTGTAAACACAAATCCACTTATCACAAAAAGTGTATTGGAACTTCTTATATAAAGATCCTTAAGCAAGTTTTTTTCTCCGTGATTAAGGTATTTGGCCGTAATAGGATTTGTTATTTGATGCATTGCTTTGGAAGGCACAGCAATGACTGTAGCAATATAAATAGCTATCCCGTAAATCGATACGTTTTCTATGGGCATAAAGTATTCTATCATGACTTTATCCAGGTCAAACAGAGCAACAGCGACAGTTCCTGCTATAAAGATGAGTAGAGAGTAATTGAGTAAATCCTTCAATCTAGATGGCAGTTGAAAGCTAAATCGCGGAGTATAAAGCTTTATCGCATAACCCAACATCACCAATGTTCTTAAGATAAATACTCCAATAAGAAGATAAATAAACAGGTGAACACTAATAAATTCAGCATAAAGAAAAATAAGCAAAACTGTAATGGCTAATCTGTGAAAAAGCTCACGCATAATTGTGCCAAAAACGCTCTTGTATTGCACTTTTGCCCAAGCGAAAAAAACTTCGAAATAAGCTGTAGTCATAGCTATAACAAAGATCCCCCAAATATAAGGCTGCACCAGATCATTTTCTCCTTCGAAATAATGCAGCAATGCATCGTAGAATATATAGC
The DNA here is from genome assembly GCF_042677225.1 of Psychroflexus salinarum. Taxonomy (NCBI): domain Bacteria; kingdom Pseudomonadati; phylum Bacteroidota; class Flavobacteriia; order Flavobacteriales; family Flavobacteriaceae; genus Psychroflexus; species Psychroflexus salinarum. The sequence goes on along the minus strand of NZ_JBHTIV010000013.1, from coordinate 56,195 downwards.
CTACGATTCCTATGAAGAGTCCTAGCAATAGAGGTAAAACTAAAGCAAAGTTGAGCATCTTATCAGTCTCTAGTTTGGATGTGTAGCTGGTGTAAAATTTAACAATCGTATTATGAACGCCAAGCGCCATAAATGGCCAGAATAAATTTCCTGCAGAAAGCAGAAATGTCACCAGACCGTAATACTCTGGGGTGAGAAATTTTGGATATAAAAACAAAACATTGAGCGCGCCAATTCCAAATCCTAAGTAGGTAGAAATAAGGTTTTTTAAGGATTGCTTGGCAACGATTCCCATGGAAATTACTTAATAAGTTGAATTAATTTTTTGGTCAAATTCTTGCGACTATAAGCTTCTATATTTCTGGTATTGGCTTTTAATTTTCCGCTTAAGAAAGCATTGAAAGACTTATCTATATATGACTTTAAGCGAGTTTTTTCATCGTAGGTAAAGCAGTCTCCAGAACTGGTTTCAGATATAATTTTTCCAACATCCCAACCCTCAGGTCCTATGGCTAAAATGGGGCGTTTGGAAGACAAATACTCAAAAAGCTTACCCGGTATAATTCCACGAGTTTCAGGCTTATCAATTTCAATAAGCAGGAGCATTTGTGAACTTCTCTGGCTTTCTACAGCATCTTTATGATTGAGATAACCAACCACGCTAACAAATTTTTTAAGGCCAGCTTCATAAGCAGATTCCAAAACACTTTCACTGATTTTACCAATAAATTTTAGTTCAAAAAAATCTTTAAAAACTAGATTTTCTTCAATCAATTCTGACAAGACTTCCCATAAGACTTTTGGGTTTCTGTCATTGAGTAAAGAACCAATGTGAGAAATCGTAAAATTTTCACTTAATTCAGCATCCACCGAAATTTCCTCATATCCATTTGTAATGACATCGATAGGCGTTTTAGTTTTTTGTTCAAATTCAGCTTTGGTTTGAAAACTAGTAACGACAAGTTGATCTGCTGAATTTAATACGTCATTCTCTAAAGCAAGATGCTTTTGCTTAGACTTTTCGGTAAGCTTTAAAGCTGAGTGGTAACCTATTGTCGTCCAGGGATCTCTAAAATCTGCAATCCAATGAAGTTCAGGGTGAATTTCCTTCAGGCCCATACCTATAAGATGTAAGCTATGTGGAGGGCCTGTAGTGATGATGGTTTCAATTTCATTGTTTTGTATGTAATCTTTCAAAAATGAAACTGAAGGCTTCACCCATAATACTCTAGCATCAGGTATAAAAACATTTCCTCTTATATAAAGCATCAATCGCTCTTTCCAGGATTGCTTTTTCTTAGATTTGATGATACCGCTGCTGATGGTTTTGGAATCTGATTTTGAAAATAATTCTGCAAATGCATAAGGTTCAAAAATAGACTTTTCAATCACTTTCACCTCAGGGCTTGCATCCAGAGAATTATCGGAAATAGGGTAACTTGGATTTTCTGGCTTATATACAATTGGCTGAAAACCAAATTCAGGCAGATGCTTAGAAAATTGGAGCCAGCGTTGTACTCCGGGACCTCCGGCTGGTGGCCAGTAATAAGTAATTATTAAAACTTTTTTCATCTTCTAAATTTGCTTTCGCTTTATGGTGTACCCTAATCCTCCAAGTATAATAAGTGATAAAAGAATAAAACTTGCCAAGGTTATCTTTCCTCCGAAACTAACCACTTCAGGTTGAAATGAAAAAGTGATTTTATGGCTACCAGCAGGTAATTCCATCGCTCGCAATACGTAATTAGCTCTAAAATGGGTGGCCTCTTCACCGTTTATAGTAACTTTCCAACCTTTTGGATAATAAAGTTCTGAAAATAAAGCAAGGCTTTCATTTTCAGCTTCATATTTATAAACTAGCTCATTTTCTTTATAAGAAGTCAATTCAATTTGATCTGAGAAACTGACATCATAGTTTTTATTAGAATAGTCAAATTGATTGCTTTCTACAATAGCCGTAGTACTAGGGTTGATTGTGTCCAAAGCTAAAATAGCCTCGTTGGCATTCTCGACACTTATCAATTCATTTACTAACCATGCATTACCTAAATGATCTGGATTCTCCTGTGCAACAGGTTGACCATCATTATCAAAAATAAAATATTTGACATTGAGCATATTCAGAATACTTCGCTTGCCTTCGTAAATATAGAAGTCAAACAACTCCTGTACTCTTCCAGGCTTCGCTGCATGATAACCTCCAATCGAATTATGAAAATAAGAAGCTCTCGCAGAATTTAGTGGATTTGAAGTCAAATCATAAACCCTAAAGTGAGATTCATCTTTTTGAATTTCAAGATCAGCTTGATTGGCCTGGAAAGGTCTTTCCATAACTGAAGCCGCTACAAAATCATCTTCGTTGACGTATCTAGTATTAACACCGATCAAATCTATTAATATGAAGATCCCAATAAGACCAAGAAATAGGGGTTTCTTTATCTTTTCTTTTAAATATAGGTAAACAGCTCCTGCTACAAGTAAAACAAAAACCAGCGAACGTATGGTATCCGCCGTGAACATCGATTTTCTATCTTCTTTGAGTGCTCTTACGAATTTAGCTCCGTAATTTTCTAAAAATACAGCATCACTTGAACCACTGAAATTAAAAAGAGCTGATTTAAGAAGAAGAAATAAAACACTAAGCCCACCTAAAATGATTGTCGTTTTTTTGAGGGCTTCCCATTTTTGCTGATTTGAAATTTCACTGTTAACCAGTTTCGAAATTCCTAAAACACCTAATATTGGTAAGCAAAATTCTATTAAAACTTGAATGGAAGAAACAGCTCTAAACTTGTCATAAAATGGAATGTAATCCACAAAAAACTTAGTCAGCAGAGAAAAGTTATCGCCCCAGGAAAGTAAAAGAGCTAAAATTGAACCTGCAACCACCCACCATTTGGTCCTGCCTTTAGTTAAAAATAAACCTAATACGAAAAGAAAAATGACGCATGCTCCTATGTAAGCTGGAGCGCCAATAAAAGTCTGGTCACCCCAGTATGTAGGTAGGTTTTTACTGAAGTCTAAAGCTTGAGCAGGTGAAGCTCCCATCTGAATGAGTTCTCCATAAACTTCAGAATCCTTGCCTAGTGATTCACTACTTGAACCTCCCATAAATCTAGGGATAAAGAGATTAAAAGTTTCTAAAACTCCATAAGAATATTCAGTGATGTAATCATAATCTAAACCTGATTTCACTTTCTCTGTTCCGCCAGGTTCTATAGTAAGTCCGGTGTCTCCTCTTGTACTGAAATCTGCATATTCTTGTGTAGCAAGTAAGTTGGTGATATTCAGTAAAACCGCTAGTATAATCGCTGGAATAAAACTGAAAGACGCTTTCAGGAAAGGCATTAAAGTTTCATTTTTATAAGCATGAACAGCATTCACAATAACTATTACCAAACATAGTATCATCAGATAATAAGTCATTTGAAAATGGTTTGCCATTAATTCAAATGCAAGTCCAACACAAAAAAGGACATTCCCCCAGAAAAGCTTTTGCCTATAAACCAGTACCATTCCAGAGATAACTATAGGAAAATAAGCTATAGCATGTGCTTTTGCATTATGCCCAACGCCTAAAATAATAATGAGATAAGTAGAAAATCCAAAGGCTAAAGCGCCAAGAAAAGCTAATTTATAATTTACTTTCAAGGATAAAAACAGAATGTACATTCCGACAAAATAGAGAAACAAATAATCTGCTGGTCTAGGTAAAAAACGGAATTGTCGGTCTATTTCTTTAATATAATTATAGGGGTAGTTCGCTCCAAGTTGATAAGTTGGCATCCCACCAAAAGCAGAATTTGTCCAATACGGTTCTTCACCCTGGCTATCTCTAAAATCATTTTGAGCTTTTGCCATTCCTGTATATTGAACAATATCACTTTGGAAAATTGTTTTTCCTTTTAGAACTGGATGAAAAAAAGCTAATGAGGCAACTATGAATAGAAGCAATACTAGAATATGCTTCCAGGAATTAATTAATATGGACTTCATCTGTAAATTTTGGTTTGAAAAATGTGAAAGTTACTCAATTTCTTCATAATCTATATACTCCCCCACTTTACTATCCTTGGATTTACTTTTGAAGGTTTTACTAGATTTTTTTGTGTCTCTTTTAGGCTGATTTTGCTCTGGATTGAATTGATTATTCATATTCTTTTGAACCTTTTTGAAGATATATTTCAGTAATAAAGGACCAAAATATTTAGCTAGTAATTTAATAGCAAAGTAAACTAGAAGTATAATTAATAATGTCTTGAGAAATACCATAAAGTTGATTTGGTTTACAAAAATACCAATACTTTATAGCAAAGAAGTATACAGGCTGAAAAAATCGGATTTTAATTTATATTTGAATCTCAAACCTTATTTATGAAACCTAAACTCATTGGCTTATTTTTATTAGCAAGTTTTAGCATACAAGCTCAATATACAGATATGATAAATTCCAATAGACCCGGCGAGTCATTTGGAGCTTACAGTGTAGGGTCAAATGTTTTACAGTTTGAAACTGGACTAGCTTACGGAAAAGATAATCACGTATTTCCACTTATTCCAGATCTTTCTCAAGTAGATTATCAATACCAAGTCAGGTACGGTTTATTCATGGAGCAACTGGAAATAATTCTTAATGGAACATTCGTAAATGCTGAAGAAACTTTACTAAGAGGAGGAACTGAAACTACAAGTAACTACAGTAATTTTCGCTCAAATACATTTGGAGCTAAATATCTTATTTATGACCCCTACCTAAAAAGAGCATTGGAAGGACCAAACCTTTACAGTTGGAAGAAGAATAATCTCCCCCAATGGAGAGATTTGATTCCTGCGGTTTCGATTTATGCAGGTGTAAATCTTTTATTTGGAGAAAATCCTTTCAAATTTCCTGGTGAGCCTAATATATCGCCAAAGGCTGCGCTGATTACTCAAAATAACTTCGGAAGAAATTGGGTTTTGGTTTCCAATTTTATTGTTGACAAGCCGACAACAGATTTTCCAACTTACGCAGGAATTTTTACACTTACACATTCGATATATGCTAGAACTGGAGTTTTTGCTGAATTTCAAACTTATATAAGTGACATCTACAGTGATGAAATTTTACGTGGAGGTGTTGCTTTCCTTGTAAATAAAAACTTGCAAGTAGATGTTTCTGGACTTATCAATTTTAAAGATTCACCAGAACGATGGAGAGTTGGATTTGGGGTTTCCTACAGAGTAGATATGCACGATACTGATGAATATCTTTTTAAAGATAATAAAGAGAAAGCATTGTTTCTGGAAGAAAAAGAAAAACGTGAAAAAGAGAGACAGCGTATGAGAAGAAGAGACCAAATGAGAAATTGATAATAAAAATCCCCAATCGAAAGATTGGGGATTTTTAAATCAGTCTAACTTGTAAGATTTATTTTTCAAAATGCTTTAAAGTTGAAGTTATAATATCCACACATTCCATCAACTGCTCTTCCGTGATAACTAAAGGCGGAGCAAAACGAATGATATTTCCGTGTGTTGGTTTTGCTAGAAGACCATTTTCCTTTAATGCAACACAAATATCCCATGCAGTAGAGCTGTCTTCAGAATCGTTAATGACAATTGCATTAAGCAACCCTCTGCCTCTTACGAGTTTAACGATATTGTGATTTTCAATGAATTTATTCAATTCACTTCTGAAAATATCACCAAGTCTTCTCGCATTTTGTGCTAATTTCTCATCTTTTACAACTTTTAGAGCTTCCATAGCTACCGCAGCGGCAACCGGATTACCTCCAAATGTTGAACCGTGCTGTCCCGGCTGAATCACCTTCATAACTTCATCATCTGCTAGAACCGCAGATACAGGATACGCACCTCCAGAAAGGGCTTTACCCAAAATGAGAACATCTGGGCGAGAATATGTTTCTTGGCGCTCACAGTGTCCTTGACAATCACATTTTCCACAAACAGCAAGCAATGCTCCCGTTCTAGCTATTCCAGTTTGAATTTCATCTGCCATGAAAAGCACATTGTGCTCGTTACATAGAGATTTTACTTTAGGAATAAAATCGTCTGATGGAGTGAATACTCCTGCTTCACCTTGTATTGGTTCAATAAGAGCCCCAGCTATATTTTTGTTTTCTTTTAGTACTTTTTCTAAAGCTTCAGCATCATTATAAGGCACTTTAATAAAACCTGGTGTATAAGGACCAAAATTCTTTCTAGCTCCTTCGTCGTTACTGAAAGATATAATTGTAGTTGTTCTTCCGTGGAAATTATTTTCAAAAACAATTATTTGAGCTTCAGTTTCTGGGATACCTTTTTGTTCGTAAGCCCACTTTCTACAAATTTTAATGGCTGTTTCTACTGCTTCTGCGCCACTATTCATTGGTAAAAGCTTGTCGAACTTGAAGTATTCTGTAGCGTATTTTTCATATACACCTAAAACATTGTTATGAAATGCTCTAGAAGTCAATGATATAGTTTTTGATTGCTCATACATTGCCTCAACTATCCTTGGGTGGCAATGACCCTGATTTACAGCGGAATAAGCGGACAGAAAATCAAAATATTGTTTTCCTTCTACATCCCAGACATAAACGCCTTCCCCTTTTTTGAGAACGGCTGGTAAAGGATGATAATTGTGAGCTCCGTATTTATCTTCTAAATCTATGGCTTGTTGTGATGTTTTTACATCTTGAACTTTCATATGCTTCTGTTTTTAATTATCTACTTATTTGCGAATTTAAACATCTCATTTTCAATTTATCGTAAAGAAAATCCAAAACTAAAGATTAAAGCTTATTTATTTTTGATTTAAATAATAAATAAAAAAACAGTTTTGTCCTCAAATTAATGACTTAAAACTTATAGATTGGTAATCAATTCTCATTATAATGCAACAGGACTCCAGACAATATTCCAAAAAAATAATTGGTGAAATTAACCATAAAATATCTGAGAAGCTCAGGTGGCAAAGTCGTTCTATCCAATTTGTACTTAGCTTTTTAGTAGCGCTTGGCTTGAGTTATTTAATTAAAAATCCAGAATTTTCTGAAGGACAAACTTCAGTATTATTTATTTTAATCTTCGCCATTGGTTTATGGGTAACTGAAGCCATACCTCCTTTTGCTGTAGGTATTTTAATCATTGGCTACCTAGTATTTACAATGAGTAATCTGGAAAATGAAAATGTGACTCAATATTTAAATACCTGGTCAGATTCTGTTATTTGGTTGTTTTTAGGTGGTTTTTTTATAGCTGAAGCGATGAAGAAAACTGCTTTAGATCAAAGCTTACTTAAAATAATAGTTGCTAATATTGGAGAACAGTCAAAATACATTTTACTTAGTTTGATGTTAATCACAGCCTTTTTATCTATGTTGATGAGTAATACTGCAACTACTGCAATGATGATTGCTAGTATTACGCCAATTACATTCAGTCTAGGCAAAGAAGCTCCTCTTACCAAGTCTCTTTTGATTGGGATACCTACCGCAGCTGCTATTGGTGGAATGGGGACAATTATTGGTTCTGCTCCAAATGCAATTGCAGTTGGTGCTTTAGAAGGTATTGGTATTCGCATTAGCTTTTTGGAATGGATGCTTATTGGTGTTCCAGTTGCATTTATTCTGATATTCATTTTTTGGATTGCCCTTCTAAAAAAATACCAAATTAAACGCAAATCTTTGGATTTAAGCTTTTTACAAAAAACAAAACAGCAAGTAGATGTTAGCATTTCAACTACTCAGATACGAGTAACCTTAATTATAATTCTTACAAGTTTATTTTTTTGGTTAACATCCCAATGGACCGGTATTCCTGTATCTGCAGTTTCTGGAATACCCATAGTAGGATTTACTATGTTTGGCATTTTAGATGCGAATGATATGCGAAAACTACCCTGGGATACATTAATGCTTGTTGCTGGTGGACTTGCGCTGGGACTTGCAGTACAACAACAAGGTTTAACTGATTATTTTATTAGTTTTATTGATGTTCAAGACTTAAACTTTTACTTGCTTGCATTCATATTTGCATTACTAAGTGTTATTTTTTCAAATATAATGAGTAATACAGCAACCACTACGATTATGGTGCCTCTAGCAATTTCATTCACATTACTTCTTCCAGAAGAATCACCGAAAATAATTCCGCTCATCATCGCTTTAAGCGCTTCTTGTGCATTATTATTACCTGTTTCCACGCCTCCTAATGCTATTGCTTATAGCACTGGTAAATTAGATCAAGCTGATTTTAGATACGGTGGAATTTTGATTGGGTTGTTAGGACCTGTTTTAGTAAGCCTATGGGTAAGTTTAGTTTACTTTTTTTAAGACTTTTTAGTTATCAAAAGAAATCGATCTATATAAAGCAGTATTTGAAACATTACTTTATTTTTGTCGCATGGCAAGACGGAAAAATACAAATAAAACCTTTGAAAATATAGAAGTCCTCGATGCAGGCAGCAAAGGTAAGGGAATAGGAAAAGCAACTGATGGTAGAGTTTTAATAATTGACCAAGTAGTCCCTGGAGACGTTGTAGATGTTACTACGTACAAAAAAAGAAAATCCTATTATCAAGCAAAACCTCTACACTTTGTCAAGCTTTCTCCAAAACGTACAGATCCAGTTTGTCAACATTTCGGTGTCTGTGGTGGCTGTAAGTGGCAAAACATGGCTTATGAACACCAACTCTTTTACAAAGAGAAAGAGGTTTTAGAAAACCTCAAACGAATTGGTAAAGTTGAGATTTCTGAAACAAAACCTATATTAGGTAGTAAAAAAACCTACTTCTATAGAAATAAAATGGAATTTTCTTTCAGTAATAGCCGTTGGCTTACAGAGTCTGAAATTTCTAGCGGTGAAGATATTCAAGATAAAAATGCTTTAGGTTTTCACATTCCTGGTATGTGGGATAAAATTTTAAATCTTGAAAAATGTCATCTCCAAGAAGATCCTAGTAACGCTATCAGAAATAAAATAAGAGATTTTGCTACTGAAAATAATATTGAATTTTTTAATCCTAGAGAAAAAATTGGAATCCTTAGAACCTTAATGATAAGAACTAGTTCTACTGGTGAGTATATGATTTTAATACAGTTTTTTCAAGAGCATAAAACCAAACGACAATTATTACTAGACTTTATTATTGAAGAGTTTCCTGAAGTCACTTCATTGCAATATGTGATCAATGAAAAAGGGAATGACTCTATTTACGATCAAGAAGTTATTAAGTACTTTGGCCAAGATTTCATTTATGAAGAAATGGAAGGCTTAAAATTCAAGATTAACGCAAAATCTTTTTATCAAACCAATTCTCAACAAGCGTATGAACTTTATAAAATAACAAGAGACTTTGCCAACTTAAGTGGCAATGAGCTTGTTTATGATTTATATACAGGAACAGGAACTATTGCGCAGTTTGTAGCTAAAGAAGCAAAACATGTGGTAGGTATTGAAGCTGTACCAGAAGCTATTGAAGACGCAAAAGCCAATGCAAAGTTGAACGGTATTGAAAACACCTCTTTTTACGCAGGTGACATGAAAAAAATATTCACATCTGAGTTTATTGAAGAACATGGACAACCAGAAGTCATCATTACAGATCCACCTCGAGAAGGAATGCATAAAGAAGTTGTTGAGCAAATTTTAAACGTAAAACCAAAGCGTATTGTGTATGTAAGTTGTAACTCGGCAACCCAAGCAAGAGATTTACAACTAATGGATACATTCTATAAAGTTGAAAAAAGTCAAGCAGTAGATATGTTTCCACAAACACATCACGTAGAAAATGTGGTTTGTTTAAGCTTAAGAGAATGAGAGAAAAACTTGCAAAACTTTCTTTTTTAACAGCGACAATACTTCTCTTTTTTTCTTGCGAGAGAGATGATATCTGCCCTGAAGCTACAATCACAACACCAAAACTGGTTATTGAGTTTTTTGATATTAATAATCCTGAAAATCCGAAAAACGTAAGGAACTTAGCTATTAGGGAAATCGAAAAAGATACAGCTATTCTCTTTAACTCAACGTCTACTATATCTGTTCCTTTAAAAACAGATGCCATTGAGAGCCGCTATGTTTTCAATTTGAATGCTTTAGCCGATTCTGGAGGACTTACTGATACACTTACTTTTTCTTACGCTACTGAAGAACTTTATGTAAGCAGAGCTTGTGGGTTTAAAGCTAACTTTATTGATTTTAGAACAAGATTGGAAAACTCAGAAACGACTACTGATAACTGGATAAGAGATATCCTGGTAAGAGAAAACACTATAGAAAATGAACTTGAAACTCACCTTTATATTTATTACTAGCTCATTGTTTTTTCTTTTTTCTAAAACTGCTTTAGCTCAAGAAAATCCAGATGTAGAATATGAACAAGTGAGCGATTCTATTTTTTATAAAGATAAATATGGTCTTACCGTAAGCTTGGACTTAAGTAGAATTGGCCAAAGTTTTTGGGATGAAGATTACCAGGGATTAGAGATTGGAGCAGACTATAGGTTTTCAGAAAATCTATACATAGCAGGTGAATTGGGAAATGAAAATGCAAGTTTCAACAACGAAAATATTCTTAATGAAACGGATGGTAGTTATATAAAACTTGGAGTAAATTATAATATTTATGACAACTGGATTGGAATGCAAAATCTTATATACGTTGGTATTCGTTACGGTTTTGCAACCTATTCTCAAGATCTAAAAAATTATAGAATCTACACAACGGACGATTATTTCCCTCCTGATATAAGAGATGCGGATAGAAAATTCAGCAACCTCACTGCCAACTGGATAGAATTACAAGCTGGAATAAGAGTAAATATTTTTGATAATTTTTATTTAGGCGCTCATGTTCAACTCAAAAATATGATTACAACCACTGATATTCCGAATTATGACAATTTATATGTTCCAGGATTTCGAAGGACATTTGACAACTCAAGTATCGGAGCTGGCTGGGGCTATTCAATAAGCTACATGATTCCAATATATTCCAAAATAAAAACGCAAGCAGTAGATAATTAAGTTACTTCTTGGCTGCTTTTTTAGACCCTTCATAAATCTGATAGTTCAGTAATCTAGATTCTAACTTAGCGTTATACAATTTAATTTTTCTTGAAGGCCTCAATCCTACATGTTTTATAGCTTCCAGATCTGCAACAATAAACCAAGCTGAAGTGCCAGGATAATTTTGCTTTAGCGTGTCTCCTATTTTAGAATAAAATTTAGGAATATCAACATCCAATCTTACACCATATGGAGGATTAAACACCATATGCAGATGACGTCCTGAAGTTTTAAAGGTTTCGAAAAAATCTTGACGCTCTACCTTAATAAAGTCAGAAAGATTTGCATTTTCGATGTTTTGTGTAGCTTTTTCTACGGCTGAAGGAGCTTTATCATAACCTTTGATTTCGAATTCAAAAGACTTTACTTTTTTCAAAGTTGAATCTTTGATAATCTCAAACAAATCTTCATCAAAATCTTCCCATTTCTGAAAAGCAAAATGCTCACGGTTAATGTTTGGAGGAATATTACAAGCAATCATCGCCGCTTCAATAAGTATAGTTCCACTACCACACATAGGGTCTAAGAAATCACATTGCCCGGACCAACCCGATTTTAAAAGCAAACCTGCTGCCAGAACTTCATTGATAGGCGCTATATTGGTTGCTGTTTTGTAGCCTCTTTTGAAAAGTGGATCACCAGAAGTATTTAAGCTGATTTCGCAGTTCTCTCTGTCAATGTGAACACTCACCTGACAATCTGGTCTATCGGTATCGATATTGGGTCTAGATTCAAATTTATCGCGAAATCTATCTACAATTGCGTCTTTGGTTCTGAAGACAACATATCTGGAATGAGTAAAAATTTCTGAATTTACAGTAGATTCTACCGCAAAGGTTCCATTTTTATCGATCAGATTTTCCCACGCAAAAGCATTTAATTTTTTATAAAAATCATCTTCATTATAAATTTTAAAGCTAAAAATAGGTTTCAAAATGCTTATTGCAGTTCTTAAGCTAAGATTGGCTTTATACATAAAACCAAGATCACCAACAAAGGAAACGTGTCTAACCCCTTTTTGGATGTCCATAGCTCCAAGTTCTCTCAATTCTTTAGCAAGTTCGTCTTCAAACTCATAAAGACATTTTGCAATCATTTTAAAATTATTTTCCATAAAGAAGATATTTTGGAGTGCAAAAATACACTAATTTCGCAGCCTAAATTTTTGAATAGAGATTTTAAAATTATTTAAAGTCTATTTAGCAAGCTAAATGAATATAATTTTACCAATTGTTGCCGTACTTATAGGATTTGGAGTCTCTTATTTTGTCTATCAAAAATCTGTCACCATTAATCTGCTACTTGCGTTTAGTGGCTCGTTTCTGTTGTCGGTTACAGTTTTAGAATTTCTACCAGTCATTTATAATTCTGGAGTAAATTCAATTGGGATCTTTATTTTAGGTGGGATTTTACTTCAAATTATTTTAGAATATTTGTCCGGTGGTGCAGAACACGGTCATTTTCACCTTTCAAAAGAAAAGAAAACTTTTCCATTTGTATTGTTTATCAGTTTGTGCATTCATGCTTTTCTGGAAGGAATCCCAATTCATGGCAATGATCATTTACTTTACGCAGTGATCATCCATAAAGTTCCTATTGCGATTATCATCGCTTCTTTTCTATTCAATACGAGTTTATCGAAATTCAAAATTATTTTTTTCTTACTTGTTTTTGCATTGATGACTCCTCTTGGAAGTTTTGTTCAATCTAACACTACTCTTTTGGATGGTATCACTATCTATCTCGATGCTGTTGTCATTGGTATTTTCTTACATGTGTCCACCACAATTTTATTTGAATCTTCAAAAGATCACAAATTCAACATTTACAAGTTTGGAATCATCGTTCTGGGAATAGTTTTGGCTTTAGTGCTTTAAATAAGACCTATGTTTTAAGTGCGAAATTTGTGGATTATTCTTAATTTAGCGCTTTTTAGAAATCTTAGCAAACAAAATGTTATGAGTAAATACGATGTTATAGTTTTAGGAAGTGGTCCTGGCGGATATGTGGCAGCAATTAGAGCCTCACAGCTTGGTCTTAAAACAGCGGTAATTGAAAAAGAAAGTCTAGGTGGAGTTTGCCTTAACTGGGGATGTATTCCTACAAAAGCTTTATTAAAAAGTGCACAAGTTTTTCAATACTTAAATCATGCTGAAGATTACGGTCTTAAGGTTGATAATCCAGATAAAGATTTTACTAAAGTTGTAAAACGTAGTAGAAACGTTGCCGAAGGAATGAGCAAAGGTGTTCAATTCTTGATGAAAAAAAACAAGATTGATGTTATCATGGGACATGGAACACTCAAAAAGGGCAAAAAAGTTTCTGTAAAAGATGATAAAGATAAAACTAAGGAATATGAAGCAGACCATATCATTATAGCTACTGGAGCTCATTCCAGAGAGCTTCCTAGCTTGCCACAAGATGGTAAAAAAGTGATTGGTTATAGAGAAGCTATGACCTTGGATAAGCAACCAGAATCTATGATTGTTGTAGGATCTGGAGCCATCGGTTCTGAATTTGCAAGTTTTTATAACGACATGGGAACCAAAGTCACTTTGGTAGAATACTTACAAAACATTGTTCCTTTAGAAGATGAAGAAGTTTCTAAGCAATTTGAAAAAATCTACAAAAAGAAAGGCATCAATGTGATGACCAACTCTTCTGTAGAAAGTGTAGATACTTCAGGTAAAAAAGTAAAAGCTAAAGTAAAAACCAAAAAAGGGGAAGAAACCATCGAAGCTGATATTGTTTTATCTGCTGTTGGTATCAAAACCCATATCGAACATATTGGCTTAGAAGATGTCGGTATCAAAACCGATAAAGACAAAATTACAGTCAATGATTTCTATCAAACCAACGTTCCCGGCTATTATGCTATTGGAGATGTGACTCCTGGTCCAGCTCTTGCTCACGTTGCCTCTGCTGAAGGTATTCTTTGTGTAGAAAAAATCGCAGGAGAAAAAGTGACTCCTCTAGACTATGGTAATATTCCAGGATGTACATATTCTGATCCTGAAATTGCTAGTGTTGGCATGACAGAAAAGCAAGCTAAAGAAGCAGGTTATGAGATAAAAGTTGGGAAATTTCCATTTTCAGCTTCTGGTAAAGCAAGCGCTTCTGGAGCAAAAGATGGGTTTGTAAAAGTTATTTTCGATGCTAAATACGGAGAATGGTTAGGTTGCCATATGATTGGAGCTGGAGTGACTGATATGATTGCTGAAGCTGTTTTAGGCAGAAAACTTGAGACTACAGGTCACGAAGTTTTAAAAACTGTCCATCCACACCCTACTATGAGTGAGGCTGTAATGGAAGCTACAGCAGCTGCATATGATGAAGTAATACACTTATAATAATTAAGATTTAATTACATTTGAAGCTTCTGAAAGTTAACTTTCAGAAGCTTTTTTTAGTTCTGAATTATGAGAAAACACATTACAAGTATCAGCAATCCGTTAGTTAAGCATTTGCTTTTACTTCAGAAAAAATCTAAGCTTAGAAAAAGTGAAAATGAGTTTATAATTGAAGGTGTTCAAGAGCTGAATTATGCAATTGAAGCTAAGTATACACTGAAGCAGGTTTTAGTTTGTAATGATGTTTTTGAAAATAATATTCAACTAGATGATTTAGACTGTGAAGTAATAGACATTTCTCAAGATGTTTTTGAAAAAATCGCTTACAGATCCTCTACAGGTGGAGTCATAGCTATAGCAGAGACTAAAAATTTGAGTTTAAAAGATTTGAATTTTAAAACTAAATCTCCACTCATTTTGATTGCCGAAGCGCCAGAAAAACCAGGAAATATAGGCGCACTACTGAGAACATGTGATGCTGCAAATCTGGATGCTGTAATCATTGCCAACCCTAAAACAGATCTCTATAATCCAAATATCATCCGATCTAGTGTTGGGACTGTTTTTACAAATTCAATTGCTACAGGTTCAACTTCTGAAATAATTGACTATCTTACTAAAAATAGCATTTACATTTTCGCTGCCGCGCTTCAAGATTCTAGTTCTTACCTTAAGGAAGATTTTACAAAAGCAACTGCTATTGTTGTAGGTACAGAAGATGAGGGTTTGTCTGAAAGTTGGAGATCACAAGCACATAAAATTATCAAAATTCCTATGGAAGGAAAAGTTGACTCTCTTAATGTATCGGTTTCTGCTTCCATACTTATTTTTGAAGCTAAACGCCAACGTTTAAACCATTAATTTAAATTTTGAAAATATAAAATCTATTATGCCCAAAATATTCTTGATTTCAGTTTTCTTATTATGCATAAATCTTACTTATGCACAGGAAGAAATCCCGAAGGATTACTTTGTGTCTCCACTCGATATTCCTTTATTACTTTCAGGAACATTTGGTGAATTAAGGTCCAATCATTTTCACGCTGGCCTAGATATTAAGACAAAAGGTGTTACTGGGCTTGCTGTGACCGCATCTGCAAAAGGATATGTGGGTAGAATTAAAATTCAGCATGGCGGATATGGTAAAGCACTTTACATATATCACCCTAATGGTTATCAAAGTGTTTACGCTCATTTAGATAATTTTTCAACAGAAATAGAAGCTCTGGTTAAAAAGGCACAGTACAACAAAGAATCTTACGAAATAGAGCTCTTCCCATCAGATAAAGAATTGGTAGTATCACAAGGAGATATTATTGGGTACAGCGGAAATTCTGGTTCCAGTGGTGGCCCACACTTACATTTTGAAATAAGAGATTTCAATTCAAAACCTATGAATCCTTTTCTTTTTGGATTTGAAGAAATAAAAGATTCAAGAGAACCACAAATATTTGCTTTGCATGCTTACCCTCTTGAAGCTAAATCTCATGTAAATGGCCATACGGATCGAGTACAGCTGAAATTGATAAAACGAAAAGATGGAGGTTATAGAACAGAACCTGTAAAGGCATTTGGTAAAATAGGTTTCGGGATCGATGCTTATGATGTTTTAGACTTAACTTATAATAAAAATGGAATTTATTCAGTAAAAACATTGCTGAATGGAAAATCGATTTTTGAAAATGTTTTCGATAAATTTTCCTTTTATGAAACCCGCTACATCAATCGTTTAATTGATTTTGAATATTATACTACAGATAAAAGAAAAATTCATAAACTTTTTGTTGAAGAAAATAATCCCCTTAGTGTTTATAAAGATGTATATCAAAGTGGCGTTATCAATATTCAGAAAGATAATTTGGACCAAAATTTTGAAATTAAAGTTTCAGACTTTAAAGGAAATATGAAATCTATATTAATTCCACTCGAAACAGATTTCAAAGAAAACCTTATCTCAAATGAAGTTAATGAAACTGAGTATTTTGTAAAAGCTAAGGCAGCAACAGTTTTTGAAGAAGGAAAAATTGATATTTACATCCCCAAAAACGCCTTATATGAGGATGCATTTTTAGAAATCAATATAGAAGGACTGAGTGTTGATTTACATACGGAAAACACACCACTCCACAAATCAATAACCATCGGATTTGATGTAAGTCAATATTCAGAAGAAGATCAAGCAAAATTATATATTGCTAAAGTTGCACCTTGGGGTAGTAAATACTATGTAAGTACTTACAAAAAGAAAGATAGGTTGACTACTAAAACAAACCAATTTGGAACATACCAGTTATTTGAGGACAATACTCCGCCTACTATCAAACCGAAAAATTTCAGAGACAATCAATGGTTATCAAACTTTAGATACCTAGAATTAGAAATTGATGATGAAGATACCGATATTGATAGCTATAGAGCTACAGTAAACGGTGAGTTTATATTAATGGAGTATGACTATAAGACTAAAACTCTTACTCACGATTTTAATGATGGTGTAATATCAGATACTAAAAACAAATTAAAAGTCGTTGTTACAGACAAAGTAGGAAATACTGCTATATTTGAGGCAAATTTCTCCAGAAAAAACTAATTCCATAAGCTTGAAATACTTCACCTTTCTTTTATTTCTTTTTAGTCTGGCTACTGTTCAATCACAGACAGCAACGGTTCAAGGAATCATCTTTGATGAAAATAAAAATACTGTTGGCTTTGCCAACGTAAGTACCTTGTCAACAGGAACGGTATCCAACAGTAATGGTTTTTATAAACTTGAGATACCTTCAAATCAAACAGTAGAATTGAAAATCTCATACGTAGGTTTTCAACCAATTACTCTCAAAATTAATCTTAAACCAAACCAAGTTGAAGAGTTAAATTTTGTACTTAAAACAAATATTGAACAAATAGGAGAAGTAGTTTTAAAAAATGAAGGAAGAGCTAGAGTTGAAGGTGTTACAACACTTACTCCAGAAACCGTTCGTAAAATTCCAGGAGCAAATGCGGGAGTTGAAAATCTTCTTAAGACACTTCCAGGCGTGAATTCAAACAATGAACTAAGCACTCAATATTCAGTAAGAGGTGGGAATTTTGATGAGAATTTGGTTTATGTCAATGATATTGAAATTTATAGACCGTTTTTAATCCGAAGTGGACAACAAGAAGGACTGAGTTTTGTAAATACTGATCTAGTCAGAAATGTTGAATTCTCTGCTGGAGGTTTTAAAGCTAGATACGGTGATAAAATGTCTTCAGTTTTGGATATTGAATATAGAAGACCCGTAAGTTTTGGAGGAAGTTTTGAAGCTAGTTTTTTGGGAGGAAGTGCTTCTGTAGAAGGAATTTCAAAAAACAAAAAGCTTTCTGCAATTGTAGGTATAAGATACCGGGACAATTCTTTATTTGTTAACTCTAAAGAAACCGAAGCAAACTTTAAGCCCCGATTTGCAGATGTTCAAACTTTTTTAACCTACCAATTCAACTCAGAATTTGAATTGAGCTTCTTGGGAAACATTGCAATTAATAGTTATAACTACGAGCCCTTCACCAGGCAAACCAACTTCGGAACCATCGATGATCCTCAGGCACTTTTAGTTTTTTATGAAGGTGAGGAAGAAGATAAATATGAAACTTATTTCGGTGCATTGAAAGCGACTTATAAGCCTAATGAAAATTATACTGGGAAATTTATAGCCTCCGCTTATCACACCAAAGAGCAGGAATATTTTGATATCCTGGCCAATTACAGACTTGGAAGTGTCAGTACAGATTTTGGAGATGGAAATCTTGGAGAAGTTGAGTTTACCGAGGGTGCTGGTTCTCAGTTTACACATGCAAGAAATAATCTTGACGCCTTAATTTTTAATGTCCAACATTTGGCAAGCCATAGAATTGATGAACATCTTATAGAATATGGAGCAAGATATACTCATGAAGATATAAGAGACCGACTGCAAGAGTATGAAGTTATTGACTCTGCTGGCTTCAGCATAAGACCACCTCTACCCGACTTTGCAAACGACCAACCTTACAATTCATTTGATGCACCAATTGAAGCTTTTCAAAGTATAAGAGCTTTAAACTCAACTAAAATTGATAGACTCACTGCATTTCTTCAATGGAGCTATAGAACAAGCCTAGGTAATTCCAAACTGTGGATGAATGCAGGATTAAGGACTCAGGCATGGCGAATTTCTGGAGAAGAAATTGAATCAAATACACAGCAAGTCTTAAGTCCACGAGCACAAATATCTCTAAAACCAGACTGGGATAAAGATATGTTATTCAGACTCTCTGGTGGCTTTTATCATCAGCCTCCTTTTTACAGGGAACTCAGAGACTCAACAGGTACAGTTATTCCTATTGTTAAAGCCCAGGAATCCATACACATTGTAGCTGGAAATGACTTTAGTTTTAAACTATGGAATAGACCTTTCAAACTTGTTACTGAAGCTTATTATAAAAAAATGAATGATGTCAACCCTTACACCATAGAAAATGTAAGAATTAGATATAGAGCCAGAAATGACGCAGAAGCTTATGCATACGGTCTGGATATGAGGCTTAACGGTGAGTTTGTCCCTGGGACAGAGAGCTGGTTTAGTTTTGGTTATTTGAAAACTGAAGAACGTCAGGGTGGTCGCGAATATATTTCAAGACCTACAGACCAAAGATTAAAGTTTGCTGCTTTGTTTCAGGATTATGTGCCTAATATTCCAAAACTGAAACTGTATCTGAATTTGGTATACAATACTGGATTACCTGGTGGTTCTCCTCAGTTTGAGGATCCTTATGATTTTCAGGGCAGATTGCCAGATTATCAACGCCTTGATGTTGGTTTTTTCTATGCTTTAAAAGAGCCAACCGATGATTTTGGAAAAAATCATTGGTTAAAAATATTCGAGAAAGTTGATGTAGGGTTTGAAGTATTCAATATGTTTGATAGATTAAATTCAATTACAAATACATTTGTAAGAGATGCGTCCTCAAGAAACCAATTTGCAATTCCTAATTACCTTAGCCCTCGGGTTTTCAATCTAAAGTTTTCAGCTCGCTTTTGAAACAGCTAAGTCCTTTAAAGTAGATGTGACAAAATCTAGTTCTTCTTTGGTGGTAAATTTAGAAAACGAAAACCGAATACCTGGATAATCCAACTTTTCACCGTAAACTTCATTCAAAACAAACGACCCTAATTGAGCTCCGCTTTGGCATGCACTTCCTTTAGAACATGCAATACCCTTTAAATCTAATTGAAATAACATCATATCAGATTCTGAAGACGACAAAGGAATACTTACATTGACTAAGGTGTAGGTGCTTTTATCTAAATCCGCAGAAAGACCATTGAATCTTACTCCAGGGATTTCTCTTTTAATTGAATTAATAAAGTGGTTCTTTAAAGCCTTAATATATTCTGCATCCTCTTTTAAATTAGCATAAGCCAATTCCATGGCCTTTTGTAAACCCACAATATTGTGTACACTTTCAGTCCCTGCTCTCAATTCACGTTCTTGAGAACCACCGTGAATTAATGGTTTGAGAAGATTTCTACTTTTCACATATAAGAATCCAACACCTTTGGGCCCATGAAATTTATGGGCGCTTACAGCGATGAAATCAACGGGTAAATCAGCTAGGTTCATTTCATAATGACCTACAGACTGTACTGTATCACTGTGGAAATAAGTGTTATACTTTTTACATAAATCTCCTACTGCTTTTAAATCAAGAATATTTCCGATTTCATTATTGATATGCATTAAAGAAACGAGTGTTTTAGTAGAATCTTCTGCTAAAAGGCTTTCTAAATGGTCCAAGTCTACAGAACCATCTTTATCTAGATTCACAAACTGTAAATCGATTTTATTTTCAGAATCTAAAAATTCAACACAGTTTAAAACTGCATGATGTTCAATCCTTGAAGAAATAATTCGTTTTACTCCAAGATCTCTTACGGCACAGGATATTGCCATATTATCTGCTTCTGTACCACCAGATGTGAATACAATATTTGCTGACTGAACATTTAATAAAGAAGCTATAGATTTTCTAGCTGTTTCTACTGCAGCTTTAGCCTTACGACCAAAAGCATGTGTTGAAGAAGGATTTCCGAAATTGGTTGCCATACTCTCATGCATTGCTGAAATAACTTTTTCATCAATTTGAGTTGTTGCTGCATTATCTAGATAAACTGTTTCCATAAAAAAAAATCTATCACAAAAATAATTCAAATTTAATTGGTATCCCCTAAGTGTTTTATATTTGAATTCGAATTTAAGATTATGAAAAGACATCTACTATTTCTAGCTATTACTTTATTTTTTCTGAGTTGTGATGATGGAGATATCATCGTTAGCGATTTTAATTTTGACTCAGATTCAGTTTTGAATCTTTGTGAATTTGAAGGTGACAATAAAGTTCTACATATTGTAACTGAGTCTAATGAAGCGATTTCTTTTACTTATGAGCAAAATATTCTTGAGAATATCGAAAATGTTATAAATCCAGGAGTTTTTTCAGTCCCTATTAATGAATCTAACCGCATAAATTATAGACGATTAGATGCCAGCGTAGAGAGTAACGAATATTTTTGTCAACAAATTCCTCCTAGCGGGCCTAATGTTCTTGAAGAGTTTGAAAGCACAAGTGGTGGTAGTGTCGAATTTACAATCACAAGAGTTTCTGGTCCAGAAGTAGATACTGATGGTGATGGTATTCCTGATGTTCAAGAAAGACAAGTTGATGATAATGGTGATTTCTTCGGAACCGTCTTTGACTTAGATACAGATAACGACGGTATCCCAAATTTTCTGGATATAGATGATGATAATGATAATGTTCCTACAAGTATAGAAAGATTGGAAAATCTAGAATTCAATAGAGTTATAAATGAAAATGGTATTATAGATACCGATGAAGATGGTATTCCTAACTACCTGGACCCAGACGATGATGGTGATGGCATAATTACTAGGTACGAAGACCTTAATGCTTTCGAAGAAGGAACTCTAAGTGATCCCGTCCTAAATCCTGAAAATAGTTTTAGTGATATTGGTATTCCAAATTACCTCGATGCTACCTCTTCTGAATCCTTAACAGTTGATTTTTACAGAGATAACGAGATATCAAGGCAATTTAACATAACCGTTGTTTTTAGTAATATCACTTTAGAAAACAATGATTCGGAAAGGACAATACGCCTAAATTCTCAAGGCTTTGGAGTTTTTCCATTTAATACTAATCAAGAGATAATTGAATTTAGAGACTAATTAAGGTTTACAAATTTGAGTCAACATCCCATTAAAGATAAAATAGTGAAAAGGTAACATCGAGTACCAGTATAACCTACCTTTCAAGCCTTTAGGTCTAAATGTAGCATTTTGGTGAACAACTCCATCTTCATCAATATAAAATTCTAACCAAGCCTCCCCTGGCACTCTCATTTCTGCAAATAGCAATAATCTTCGTTCTTCTTTATCTGCCATAAGTACGCGCCAAAAATCTAAAGAGTCTCCAATGTTGATTTTATCTGGATTCGTTCTTCCCCTCCTCAAGCCAACACCTCCAGCAAGTTTGTCTAAATAACCTCTTATTTTCCAAAGGGTATTGGCATAATACCAGCCATTTTTGCCACCTATCGCCCAAATTTTATCTAGAGCTTTTTCAGGATCATTTGCTTTCATGGATTGATTGTCATGCAAACAGCCATATTTAGGAACTTTAATGTATTTATTTAAATCTTTTTGAGAATAACGGCTACTTACCTTAGAATCCTTCCAGCTAGAAATAACTTGATTTTGTTCAATTTTCACAAAAGCCATTTCAATAGCTTCTTCATAAGTATGAGGTTCTATTTTCAAAATATCCTGTAATCTATGGTCCTTTGCAATTACATTTACACGCATACTATCCACTAAGTTTGCAGCTAATTTATATGAGGTTGAAGTCACAAAATATAACCAATAAGAAGACAGTTTTGGGGTCATTATAGGAACATTGATAATGGTGAGGTTTAAGTCTCTTACCTTAGCATAACCTTTCATCATGTCTTTATAAGAAATCACATCTGGTCCTCCAATATCGAATGAATCATTATAGGTTTCAGGTTTTCCCAAAACTCCAGTGAGAAATTTTAAAACATCACGAATACCTATAGGCTGGCATTTGGTATTAACCCATTTTGGAGTAATCATTAAAGGAAGCTTTTCGCATAAATCCCTGATAATTTCGAAAGAAGCACTTCCAGAACCTACTATAATTCCAGCTCTTATCACAGTAAGATTATAATTGCCTTTATATAAAATACTTTCTACGTTTTTCCTCGACTCTAAATGTTCAGAGAGGTTATCTTCATTGACAATACCACTTAAGAAAATGACCTGCTTTACTTTGGTATCTTCAACGTAAGCATTGAAATTCTCAGCAGTAGTTTGCTCTTTTTTAGAGAAATTAGAATTGGAACTCGTCATAGAATGTACGAGATAATAGGCAGCGTCAATATCTTTTGGAAAAAGATTGGGTTTAACCTCATCCAATAAATCGACTTCAATAATTTCAATTTTGCTTTTGGTTTCTTTATCAACAGAAAGCCTGTCTGCACTTCTTACAGCACAAACTACTTGATGCCCTTGATCCAAGAGCAATGGCAAAACTCTCATTCCTATATATCCATTTGCTCCTGTGAGAAGTATTTTCATAAACTAGTAGTTTTCAAAATCATTAGAAAAATTATCAGATTTATATTTCAAAATCTTTTTCAGAAATTCATGGTTTCGCTTTTCTTTAGCCTCAACTTTTATAAAATAATTATCCATATAAATTGAATAAACCTTAGACTGACCTTTATATAATTTTAGCTTGTAATATGGAATTATCAAGGCATAAGTTTCTAATAATGACCTAAAAGTTACAATTATGCCGTTTGGTCTCATTTCTACTCCACAGACATTTAAATTGTTATCTAAAACTAAAAGATTATAAATTTGAATGCTCGACGAATGGATGTTCAATTTTCCAGATCCAATTCCTCCCAATTTTATTCGCTCCATAAGAGTAAAAGGTTTGCCAACTTTATCGACAATTTGTTCTTTTATTTTTGGGCGGTTATATGAAATATTTAAAAGCATGGTTTTATTTGAAATATACTTAATTCCTAAGTCACATCTTGGAATACCCTCTAATTTTTAGATTATCTTTGCAACTGAAACACTATTAGCATGAACCTAGAAGCAAAGCTTTCCAAAAAGATAAGTACTTTTTTACAAGAAACTCATCAAATTGAGGTTGAATCCTTTGAATTTCAGCTCACTAGAAAAGAATTCGAAGGAGATATCACTCTCGTCGTTTTTCCACTTTTGAAACACATTAAAACCAATCCTGTTCAGTTAGGTGAACAAATTGGCGAATACCTTTCTAAATCATCAGACGAGGTTTCAAAATTTAATGTCGTAAAAGGATTTCTGAATTTGTCACTGACTGAACGTTACTTTTCAGGTTTGATTCAAACCATTAGCAAAGACAAAGATTTCGGCTTTAAAAAAGTGACTAATGAAAGCCAAAAAGTGATGGTAGAGTATTCGTCGCCAAATACCAATAAGCCACTACACCTTGGTCATGTCAGAAATAATTTATTAGGATTTTCTGTTGCAGAAATTCAAAAAGCGGCTGGAAAACAAGTTTATAAAACTCAAATAATTAACGACCGAGGCATTCATATTTGCAAAAGCATGGTGGCTTGGCAAAAGTTTGGAGACGGCGAGACACCTAAAACTTCAGGTGTAAAAGGTGATCATTTGGTTGGCAAATATTACGTTGAATTTGATAAAGCTTACAAAGCTGAAATCAAAGAGCTTATCGAAAAAGGCAAAACTGAAGAAGAAGCTAAAAAAACAGCGCCTATTTTTGTTGAAGCCCAAGACATGCTCAAAAAATGGGAAGCTGGAGATCCTGAAGTCGTAGAGCTTTGGAAAACCATGAACCAATGGGTCTACGATGGTTTTGAAATCACCTATGATAATCTGGGAGTGGATTTCGATAAAAATTATTACGAAAGTGAAACTTACCTCCTCGGTAAAGACCATATCAAAGCTGGAATTGAAAGTGGCGTTTTCTTTAAAAAAGAAGATGGTAGCGTCTGGATAGATTTATCCGATGAAGGCTTAGACGAAAAAATAGTGTTAAGATCTGATGGTACAGCTGTTTATATGACTCAAGATATTGGAACTGCTATCCAAAGGGTTGCAGATTATGACATTGACGAGATGGTCTTTACCGTTGGAAATGAACAGGATTATCATTTCAAGGTTTTATTTCTGATTTTGAAAAAGTTAGGTTTTGAGTGGGCAGATCACCTCTACCATTTAAGTTATGGAATGGTCGATTTACCAAGCGGTAAGATGAAAAGTCGTGAAGGCAATGTCGTAGATGCAGATGATTTGATTGAAGAAATGACGTCGACTGCCAAAACCATTTCACAGGAACTCGGTAAACTTGAAGGTTACGACGAAAAAGAAAGAAACGAATTATACACTATGATAGGCTTGGGCGCTTTGAAGTATTATATCTTAAAAGTCGACCCAAAAAAACGGATCTTATTTGACCCAGAAGAATCTGTAGACTTTCAGGGAAACACGGGGCCTTTTATCCAATATACTTACGCTAGAATTCAATCCATATTGAGAAAAGCAAATAAGGATATCAAAACTTTGAATTTGTCTAATTATCAATTTGACATTAAAGAAAAAGCTTTGATCAAGATTTTGAACCAATTTCCAGATATCATTCAGCAAGCTGCAGAACAGTACAGCCCTGCACTAGTGGCCAATTATGTCTATGACTTGGTCAAAGAATTTAACTCATTCTACCAAAATGTCTCCATTTTGGGAGCAGACGAATCTCAGCAAATCGAATTCAGAGTAGAACTCGCCAGACTCGTTGCTGAAGTCATTAAGAAAAGTTTTAAAGTGCTTGGTATTGATGTTCCTCAACGGATGTAGTTTTCTTAAGATAGTGCGAGCGAGACGTTCGCACCAAGCAGGATATTCAAAACAAAAAGCCTCATAAATGAGGCTTTTTTGTTGAATTCTACTTTGTATAGATTATAATGGAATATTTCCGTGCTTTCGTTTTGGACGCTGAACGTCTTTATTTTCAAGCATCGCAAAAGCTTTAATTAATTTTCTACGCGTTTCTCTCGGCATGATCACCTCATCAATAAAACCTCGCTGTGCTGCTTTAAATGGATTTGCAAAGGTTTCTGCATATTCAGCTTCTTTTTCAGACAATTTCAATTCAGAATCTTCTGCTTCCTGAATTTCTTTTCTAAAAATAATTTCAGAAGCTCCCTTAGCTCCCATCACTGCTATTTCAGCCGTAGGCCAAGCAAAATTAAGATCAGCTCCAATGTGTTTGGAATTCATCACATCATAAGCACCACCATAAGCTTTTCGTGTAATGACGGTGACTCTGGGAACAGTCGCTTCGCTTAAGGCATAAAGTAACTTGGCACCGTGCAAAATGATACCATTCCATTCTTGGTCTGTACCGGGTAAAAACCCAGGAACATCGACCAAAACAAGCAATGGAATATTGAAGGCGTCACAAAACCTGACAAATCTAGCTGCTTTTTTAGACGCATCTACGTCGAGAACGCCGGCTAAACTCATAGGTTGATTGGCTACTACTCCAACACTCCTTCCTCCTATTCTGGAAAAGCCTACAAGGATATTATCAGCATAATTTTTATGAACTTCAAAAAAGGAATCTTCATCTATGATGCCTTTAATGACTTCATGCATATCGTAGGGTTTGTTGGGACTATCTGGAATCAAAGAATCCAGATTTTCTCTAACTTCATCTTGTAAGTCAACTGGAAAATGTTCTGGAGTTTCAGTATTATTCTGTGGAATATAACTCAATAAAACTTTAATATGTTCCAAACACTCCACATCGTTAACTGAGGTAAAGTGAGTTACACCAGATTTGGTAGAATGTGTACTTGCCCCACCAAGTTCTTCAGAAGTGACTTCTTCGTTGGTAACTGTTTTCACAACATTAGGACCAGTCACAAACATATAACTGGTATTTTCAACCATAAAAGTAAAATCGGTCATAGCTGGTGAATACACTGCACCGCCAGCACAAGGTCCCATGATAGCAGAAATTTGAGGAATTACTCCTGAGGCTTGAACATTTCTGTAAAAAATATCAGCATAACCGCCAAGTGATCTGACGCCTTCCTGAATTCTAGCTCCTCCAGAATCGTTGAGTCCTATAATTGGTGCTCCTACTTTAAGGGCATGATCCATCAGTTTACAAATTTTTTCGGCATGCGTTTCAGACAATGCACCGCCGAATACAGTGAAGTCCTGTGCATAAACGTAAACCAATTTATTGTTTACCGTACCATAACCCGTGACAACGCCATCACCATAATATATTTGATCCTGCATGCCAAAGTCTGTTGTTCTGTGGGTAACGAGCGCTCCTATTTCTTCAAAAGAACCTTCATCCAACAAATAGTCTACACGCTCTCTGGCGGTAAGTTTCTTTTTTTCGTGTTGTTTATCTATTCTCTTTTGCCCTCCACCAAGTTTGGCTTTATCGAGTTTGTCTTGAAGTATCTTTATGTTTTTACTCATTGGATTTGATTTCTGATGTGACTTCTGGTAAACGTAGTTTTTTTTGATCTGCCTGATACTGCTTCATTGCCATCAATGCAGCTAAATAAGCTTCTTCCTTTACTTCTTCTTCGAGAATTTCTGGGGTGTAATATTTTTTGACAAAATGCGTATCAAAATTTCCAGATCGGAAAGCTTCATGATTAAATACAAATTTCCCGAAGGGTAAAGTCGTCGCTACGCCTTTAACTTCGTAGTGCTTAATTGCTTCCAGCATAAGTTGAATGGCCGCTTCACGATTGGCTCCATAAGTCACCAATTTTGATAACATCGGATCGTAATAAATGGGAATTTCCATGCCTTCTTCAAAACCATCATCCACGCGTATCCCTTCACCGCTTGGTTTTCTGTAGCGCTCCAGGGTTCCGACACTTGGAAGAAAGTCATCTGTTGGATCTTCAGCATAAACTCTAAGTTCTAAAGCATGTCCCTTAATTTTTAAATCCTTTTGCTCTATTTGTAAAACCTCTCCTCTTGCAATTCGGATCTGTTGCTCTACTAAATCTACTCCCGAAATTAATTCAGTTACAGGATGTTCCACTTGCAAACGCGTATTCATTTCCAAAAAGTAGAAATTCTTGTTTTCATCCATTAAGAATTCAACAGTACCAGCGCCAACATAGTCACAGGATTTTGCCACATCGATAGCAGCTTGTCCCATCTTTTCTCTTAGTTCTGGAGTTAAAATTACTGAAGGTGCTTCTTCTACAACTTTTTGATGTCTTCTCTGCACTGAACATTCGCGTTCAAATAGATGCAAAACGTTTCCGTGCGTATCTGCTAACACCTGAATTTCGATATGTCTGGGCGAACCCACATATTTTTCAATAAAAACAGCTCCATTTCCAAAAGCGGATTCAGCTTCACTGATAGCACGTTTCATTTGTTCTTCAAGCTTTTTTTCTTCTTCTACAACACGCATCCCTTTACCTCCACCGCCAGCAGAAGCTTTAATCAGAATTGGATAGCCTATTTCTTTAGCGATTTTTTTGGCTTTTTCGGTATCTGT
Organism: Psychroflexus salinarum; assembly: GCF_042677225.1. NCBI lineage: Bacteria > Pseudomonadati > Bacteroidota > Flavobacteriia > Flavobacteriales > Flavobacteriaceae > Psychroflexus > Psychroflexus salinarum. Next base: position 28,110 of record NZ_JBHTIV010000013.1, on the reverse strand, counting down.
AATAGCTTCATCTATCCCCGGTACCATAGGTATATTATAGGTTTTCACCGTTTCTTTAGCTGAAAGCTTATCTCCCATAATTCGTATGGCATGGGATTTTGGACCTATAAATGTGAGTCCGTTCTTCTCTACTTTCTCTGCAAAATCTGCATTCTCACTTAAAAAACCATAACCTGGATGAATTCCATCTACTTGGTGAGATTTTGCGATTTCAATAATTTTATCTCCCAGTAAATAAGATTGATTGGAAGGTGCTGGACCTACGCAAATCGCTTCATCTGCAAACCTTACATGAGGAGCATTCCTATCGGCTTCAGAAAAAATAGCAACAGTTTTGATGCCCATTTGCTTAATGGTTTTCATCACTCTCAAAGCTATTTCACCTCTATTTGCAACTAATATTTTTTTCATTTTGATGTAATTTATTCCATTTCGATTAAAACTTCGTTTTTACTTACAGTCTTTCCTTTTTCCACATTGATGGATTTTATAACTGCATCTCTTGGAGCTATTATAGTATTTTCCATTTTCATAGCTTCCAAAACCAATAAACTATCACCTTCTTTCACTTCTTGACCTACTTTGACCGAAACATCCAAAATCATCCCAGGCATGGGTGCTTTTATTTCATTGATGACTTGGTTGGCAGATAAAGAAAGCCCCATATCCTTAATAAGTACATCTAGCTTGTTTGAAATCTGAACTTGATAAAGATTGGAATTAATTTTAACCGTATAGGTTCTGTTCAAAAAGTCGGATGCGACTATTTCTGAAGTCACTGACTTATCGTTTACTAGCAAATGATGTGCTCCAGAAGAGGTTTTCTGAATGTCTAAGTTTTGAATTTGATCTTGTTCAAATTCAAACTCATGCACCTCATTTACTTTAGCTTTTAGCAAATGTTTCATTATTTTCAAGTTTGAGGGTAAATATAAAAGAATTTAAAAGCAACTGCTTTATATAATCAATCAAATCGAAGATGTAATAGTTTCTATTTTGGTAGCTTTGTTCAAAATAAAAAAATCATGCCCCACATATTCAAATTTATATTACCAGTTATTCTATTTAGTATTATAATTTCCTGTAAAAACAATTCAGAAAAAAAGGATATTTCAAAGATTGATGAACAAATTTCACCTGGATTGATTTATACTAAAACAGATGACTTAAAAGAAGCAATAGAGAATTTTAATTCTTATGTAAACACAGATAGAACTTTAGAAATTTCTACAGAAATAGATCACGTTCAAAATGCAAAAAATGTTGACCTTAAATTAGATTTCAATCAAGTCTTTTTTATTGACAATCCAAGATATAGTGTCCCCTTAATTGAGGAAAACCCATTGATGGCCTTGGAATTTCCGATCAGGATAGGCTTTTACAATATCGATGGTGAGAAATTTATTGTAGCAAGAAGTGAAGATTATTTTTTAAAACGCTACAGACTAACTAAAAGTGCTGCTTTAAGGAGTATTGGTGCTCTTTCAGAGACATTTTTAAAACAAAGCTCTAAAGCAGCTTATACTCAAAACTCTCCAATAGATTCTTTAGAAAATTCAGGTATCTTAACTTTAAAAAGTTCAAAAAACTATAAAGAATCAATTAATTCTATTGAGGAAATGATCGAGAAAAATGACGATTTATCTCTTTTTGAATCCAAAAACTTTTCAAAAGATGCTAAAGGAATTGGAGCTGAATTAAAGCCCTTACACTTATTTATATTTGGAAATCCGAAGGTAGGCACTAAACTTATGCAGCAAAATTCTAATTTTTCAATAGACCTCCCTCTGAAAGTACTTGTAGAAGAAAGTGAAGATGGCAAAGTCTTAGTCCATTTTCAAGATTTGTCTTTTACAGCTAAATTACATGGTGAAAAGTTTGAAAATAATCTACCTGATAAAATCACAAAAAACTTATTAGAAATGCTGTCTAAAACTGTTTCTAACGAAATAGAAAGTAACTAAATCTATAAATTAATAATATACGCTATTGCGTATATTTGCTTATTATAAAAAATTTCCATGCAAAAAGAAGATCTTCAAGTAAAACCTTATGCCATTAATTATGGTGTTATTTTTGGCGCCTACTCTATTCTTATGTTGGTTTTGCTTTATGCATTCAATTATGAGACTAACACCTTTATTTCAATTTTCAATTTCATTATTACAGTAGCAATTGTTTGGTATGCAATTCATATTTATAAAATTGATAATGGAGGGAAACTTGACCTTACTACAGCTATTAAAATAGGATTGGCTATAGGGGTAATAGGTGGATTAATATACGGTTTCTACACCTATATCCATTATGAACTTGTTCAGCCAGAATATATTACTGAAATGAAATCGAGCATGGAGGCAGAGATGGAAGCTCAAATCCAGCAACAACAAATGGGTGAAGAGGAAGCAAAAATGACTAGAAACATGTCTGGTGTTTTCGCATCTCCTTTTGTTTTGGGGACAATTGGTTTACTTTCAATTATTTTCAAAACCTTTCTTGTAGGACTCATTGTAGGAATGATAAAACGAAACAATTGATAGATGTATGGATTTATCGATAGTAATTCCCCTTCTTAATGAATCTGAATCCTTAAAAGAACTTCATCGCTGGATTAGAGAAGTGATGCATAAGCATGGTTTTGAGTATGAAATCATCTTCATCAACGATGGCAGTACAGATAAATCCTGGGAGATCATAAAAACTCTTTCTTCTGAATTTGATACCGTTAAGGGAATTAATTTCAAGACAAATTACGGTAAATCTCAGGCACTTCATGCAGGCTTTCTAGAAACTAAAGGAGATGTTGTTATTACTATGGATGCAGATCTACAGGATAACCCAGAAGAAATTCCTGAATTGTATGATCTGATTGTGAGAGAAGACTATGATTTAATCTCTGGATGGAAAAAGAAAAGATACGATTCGGTAATCTTTAAAAACCTCCCTTCCAAACTTTTCAATAAAGCTGCCAGATGGACGTCTGGTTTAAAACTCCATGATTTTAATTGTGGCCTCAAAGCATACAAAAATGTAGTTGTAAAGCATATTGACGTTAACGGAGAAATGCACCGCTATATCCCAGTCTTAGCAAAACAAGCTGGTTTCACCAAAATTGGTGAAAAAGTTGTTCAGCATCAAGCTAGAAAATATGGTAAAACCAAATTTGGCGCAGAACGCTTTATCAATGGATTTCTGGATCTGGTAACTTTATGGTTTTTTTCAAAATTCGGAAAAAGACCAATGCACTTCTTTGGAGCCATTGGTGTTTTGATGTTTTTTATTGGATTTCTATCAGCGATATGGATAGGAGCCTCAAAACTATATAAACTTTGGAATGGATTACCTAATATTCTTGTAGTAGATAATCCCTGGTTTTACATAGCTTTGTCAGCCATGATTATTGGTGTACAAATGTTTTTAGCCGGATTTTTAGGTGAATTATTTCTTAAAACAAAACATCAACAAAAACGATATTTAATTTCAGAAAAAATATAAATCAGAAGATTATGAGTAATATTTTAGATAAAGCAAAAGCTTGGTTAACCAGCACTTTTGATTCGGACACAGTTAAGGACGTGCGTAAACTTATAGATACAGATCAAAAACTTCTGGAAGAAAGTTTTTTTCAAAATCTAGATTTTGGAACTGGCGGAATGCGAGGTATAATGGGTGTTGGTACCAATAGAATCAATAAATATACCTTAGGAAAAAACACCCAAGGGATTTCTAATTACATGAAATCTGTTTTTCCTAACGAAAAATTGAAAGTCGTCATAGCCTATGATTGTAGACGTAATAGTAAAACATTTGCTCATCACGTAGCTGATGTTTTCTCTGCTAATGGTATTCAAGTCTATATTTTTCCAGAATTAAGGCCTACGCCGCTTCTTTCCTACTCCGTAAGACATTTAGGCTGCCAGTGTGGAATAATGCTGACTGCAAGTCACAATCCTCCAGAATATAATGGTTACAAAGTCTATTGGAAAGATGGAGGACAGCTTGTTCCTCCACAGGATAAGGAGATTATTTCTGAAATAAATGCTTTAGAATTTACGGATATCAATTTCAATAGAAATTCAGAATTAATTGAAGAATTGGATGATTCTGTTGAAAATACCTATCTAGAAAAAGCTGCAAATAATGTCGATTTCAATTTATCTGAGGATGCAAAAAAAGCATTGAATGTAACCTTCACTTCCCTGCATGGGACTTCCATCACTACAGTACCAAAGTTACTTGAAAAAGCAGGTTATAAAAACCTGCAGTTGGTAGATGCTCAGGCTGAACCAGATCCTGAATTCTCTACTGTTAAATCTCCAAATCCTGAAGAGCCTGAAGCTTTGGAAATGGCAATCGAGCTTGCAAATAAGCAAAAAAGCGATTTAGCCATTGGAACAGATCCCGATGGAGATAGGCTTGGTATCGCAGTGAGAAACAAAGAAGGTAAACTTGTTTTGCTCAATGGTAATCAGACCATGGTCCTTATGACTTGGTATTTACTGGATAAGATGAAGCAAAATGATAACCTGAAAGATTCGCATTTCATTGCTTCTACTATTGTTTCCACTCCACTTATGAAAGTACTTACGGAAGCTTATGGTGTGAAATACATGGAGAGTCTTACTGGGTTCAAATGGATTGCAAAACTTATAAAAGATAATCCAGAGCTAGATTACATCGGTGGTGGAGAAGAAAGCTTCGGCTATATGGTTGGTGATTTTGTGAGAGACAAAGATGCCAATACGGCAATTCTGCTGGTCTGTGAGATGGCTGCAGATCTGAAATCACAAGGAACATCAGTTTATGAACAGCTCATTAAAATTTACAAAGACCACGGCTTCTTTAAAGAAGATTTAGTTTCTCTTGTTAAACGTGGGCTAGAAGGAGCTGAGGAAATAAAAGCTAAGATGGTAGAATTGAGAAACAATCCTCCCAAAGAAATCGCTGGTGAGCAAGTTGTACTCATAGAAGATTACTCAACTTCTGAGGCTAAGAATATACAGTCTCATGAAACTCACACTTTAGATATTCCACAGTCAAATGTTCTCATTTATTATACTGAAAACGGAACAAAGGTAGCAGCCAGACCCAGTGGGACCGAACCTAAAATTAAATTCTACATCAGTGTCAATTCTACCTTGGAAACAGTTGATGATTTTGAAAGTGTAGATGAGAAATTAAATACAAAAATCGATAAGATCAAGTCCGATCTTGGCCTTACGGAGTAGAAGAATATCAGCTAATGACTTATTTTAAAAAAATACTTCGCTTTGCGAAACCTTACAAAAGATATGCGATACTTAACATTATCGCCAATGCTTTTTATGCCCTTTTTAGTGCCTTATCCTTTATAGCCCTTATCCCTATGCTGGATGTGCTTTTTAAAGGAAAAGACGAATGTGGAGAAATTAAAGAAATAAAAGCACCAGTTTACACAGGTATATCGTCTGCCAAAGACTATTTTAAGGATTATATGTCTTTTCAGGTCAATGAGTTTGCTCAGGATGATGCTTCTATAGCTTTGGTTTTGGTCATCAGTTTAGTCATCATTTTATTTTTCCTTAAAAATATCTCCAACTACATCGCGATGTACTTCATCACCTTTTTAAGAAACGGAGTGTTGAAAGACTTAAGAAATGCATTGTATAAAAAAACAATAGAATTGCCACTTTCTCATTATTCTGAAAAGCGAAAAGGTGATACTATTGCCAGGATAACCAGTGATGTTTTGGAAATACAGCACTCGTTTTTATCCATTTTAGAATTGATTGTAAGAGAGCCACTTACCATCTTATTCACCTTAGGTGCTATGCTTGTCATAAGCTGGGAGCTAACCATTTTTGTTTTCATTTTTATTCCGATTTCAGGATTTATCATATCACTGATCGGAAAATCACTGAAAAGAAAATCGGATAAAGTCCAGGAAGAACAAGGTCAGTTTTTATCCATTTTGGAAGAAACCCTAGGAGGATTGAAAATCATCAAGGGGTTTAATGCGGAATCTATTTTCTATTTAAAGTTCAAGGCTTCTACCCAAAACTTTTATGACTTTTCAAATAAATTATTGAATCGTCAAAACCTGGCCTCGCCTGCCAGTGAATTTCTTGGAATTACCGTTATTGCTGTATTACTATGGTATGGAGGCCGAATGGTCTTGATCGATGGAACTTTGGATGGAAGTACATTCATCGTCTACATGGGTTTAGCTTATAACATCCTGACTCCTGCTAAAGGGATATCCAAAGCATCTTATAATGTCAAAAAAGGAAATGCAGCAGCAGAGCGTGTTTTACAAATTCTTGAAACCGAAAATAAAATTAAGGACGAGAAAGATGCTATAACTAAAGAAGAGTTTACTTCAGAATTGACTTTAGAGAATGTATCCTTCAGATATGAAAAAGAATACGTACTCAAAAATTTCAGCGCAACTGTAAAAAAAGGAAAAACCATTGCATTGGTTGGACAATCTGGAAGTGGTAAATCTACAATTGCAAATTTGGTGACCAGATTTTATGATTTGGATGAAGGTGAAATTAAGATTGATGGAATTAATATCAAAAAAATAAAACAAAAATCTTTAAGAGATTTGATGGGGCTGGTCACTCAAGACTCCATATTATTTAATGACACCATCAAAGAGAACCTAAAAATTGGAAAGCCAGATGCAACAGACAAAGAATTGACTGATGCCCTTAAGATTGCTAATGCCTACGAATTTGTATATGCGTTTCCTAAAGGAATTGATACCAACATAGGAGATAGTGGTGGAAAATTGAGTGGTGGACAAAAGCAAAGAATTTCTATTGCACGTGCTGTACTTAAAAACCCTCCGCTTATGATATTGGATGAAGCTACTTCTGCTCTGGATACAGAAAGTGAGCAACTTGTTCAAAATGCCTTGGAAAATATGATGCAGAACAGAACCTCTATTGTTATTGCACATCGACTTTCAACTATTAAAAATGCAGATACTATTTTAGTTTTACACCAAGGAGAAATTGTAGAACAAGGGAAACATGACGAATTGATGACTAGCGATGGAGTTTACAGAAAGTTAGTTAGCATGCAATCCTTCGAATAAATACTGGCTTGAAAGAACAAGAAATCATTGAGAACTTACAAAAAGGCATCAAAACAGATGAAGCCTTTCAAGCGCTTATAACTGAGCATAAAGTAAGACTCTATTGGCACATAAGAACAATAGTAAAAATGCATGAAGATGCAGATGATGTTTTGCAAAACACTTTCATAAAGGTTTTTAGAAACATCAAATCTTTCAAAGGTGATAGTAAGCTTTTCAGTTGGATGTATAGAATAGCAACCAATGAATCAATTACTTTTTTGAACAAGAAGGCTAAAAAAATGAAACTTTCAGACCAGGAGCTTAACGACTATCTTTTAGATTCATTAGAAAGTGATGTATATTTTGAAGGCGATAAAATTCAAATTCAATTACAAAAAGCTATTGAAGCTTTACCTCAACAACAAAAAATTGTATTTAATATGCGATACTTTGAAGAAATACCCTATGAAGAAATGTCAGAAATATTAAATTCTAGTGTTGGTGCTTTAAAATCTAACTATCACCACGCCAGAAAGAAAGTAGAAAAGTTTTTGAAAGACGATTAAACCTTTAAATAGAAATAGAGTCTAAAAAGTAATGGCACAAAAGCACAACATACATGATAAAAATTCTGGATTTAAAGTTCCTGAAGATTACTTCAGTTCTTTAGAGAATTTATTATTGAATAAAATCAAATCAAAATCTTTCACTGAAAAATCTGGTTTTAAAACACCTGATGACTATTTCACAAATTTTGATATAAAAACGCCTTCAAAAGAAAAATCAGCTAAGGTTATACAACTAAGGGATTGGAGTAAATGGGTGGTTGCTGCATCAATCGTTGCATTTGCAGTCATTGGTGCTTTATACATTGATAAAATAAGCCCAAATCAAAATATACAATTTTCCGATCTCGATAATGATATGATAGAAAGGTATCTTGATAATCACTTAGAAACTCCGGAAGAATTTATCGATTATGATAATACTTCTGTAGAGAATCTAGTAAATGAAAATATTATAAAACTCGATGATCAAGAAATTATTGAGTATTTGAATAACAAATTTGAAGACCAAGACTTTGATAATGAATAAAAAATATTTACTTATAGTTTTTTTCACTTTGATATGCAGTTTTTATGGAAACTCGCAGAACACTGAGAGTGAGAAAATAGAGCAATTAAAAATTGCCTTCTTTACAGAAGAACTTAACCTTTCAACTAATGAAGCTAAACGCTTTTGGCCTGTTTATACTAAGCATAATGCTAAGTATGAAGAACTTAGGTCAACAGAGTGGTCAAATATAAAATCTCGATTAAATAACATAAAAAATTTGAGCCAAGAAGAGTCAGATAAACTTCTAAAGGATTACATGGCTTACAAAAAAACCCGGGTCGAATACAGAGAGGATTTTGTAACTAATTTGAAAGAAGTGATTTCTTCTAAACAAATCATGATGCTGAAAAAAGCTGAATACGACTTTCATAAAAAACTTTTGAAACAATACCAATCTGATAAGTCTTCTAAGAAGTAAATATCTATTTTTGCAGATTAAATCATAATCATGCGCTTACATAGAAATTTAATTTTCGCCGTCATAGACACACTACACCTTATTTTTAACGAAGGCAAATACGCCGACAAGGAAATATCAAATACTTTAAAACGCGATAAACGCTGGGGCTCCAGAGACAGAGGCTTTATTGCAGAAACAACTTATGACATCGTGAGGTGGAAAAGACTGTATTCTGAAATTGCCAATGTAAACGCTCCTTATTCTAGACCCAATTTATTTCGCTTATTTACAGTTTGGGCAACCCTGAAAGGAATAGAAATTCCTGACTGGAAGCAATTTGAAGATACTCCAACCAGACGAATTAAAGGGAGATTTGATGAATTGTCTAAAATCACAAAATATGCTGAATCTATTCCAGATTGGCTGGATGAACTAGGCAGAAAAGAATTAGGCAAGCTTTGGGAGGATGAAATTAAAGCTTTGAATGAACAAGCTAAAGTCATTCTAAGAACTAATACTTTAAAGACTACACCTAAAAAACTACAACTTATTTTGGATGAGGAATTTATTCCTACCAAGATGATAAAAGGTTATCCTGAAGCTTTAGAACTATATGAACGTGCAGATGTGTTCAAAACAGACGCATTCAAAAAAGGACTTTTCGAAGTTCAGGATGGATCTTCACAAAAGGTGGCTCACGCGCTTAAACTTGAACCAGGAATGCGAGTTGTAGATGCTTGTGCTGGTGCTGGCGGAAAATCTCTTCACATAGCTGCATTGATGGAAAACAAAGGGCAAATTATAGCCATGGACATTTATGCCAACAAATTGAAAGAATTAAAGCGTAGAGCTAAAAGAGCTGGTGCACACAACCTGGAAACACGTGTTATAGATTCTACCAAGGTCATCAAAAAGCTACACGACTCTGCAGATCGCGTTCTTATAGATGCACCGTGTACAGGGCTTGGTGTTTTACGCCGAAATCCAGATGCAAAATGGAAATTGACTCCAGAATTTCTTGTCGAAATAAGGAAGAAACAACAGGATTTACTTCAAGATTACAGTAAGATGGTAAAGCCAGGGGGTATTTTGGTTTATGCAACATGTTCGATTTTACCTTCTGAAAACCAGATGCAAGTTCAAGAATTTTTAAATTCTGAAGCAGGAAATCTATTTCAACTTAATAAAGATGAAAAGATTCTCGCACATAAATCTGGTTTTGACGGATTCTATTACGCTGTATTGCAAAAGACCAATTAAATAAATCTAGCTTTAAAAATTCTTTTTTGTAATGAAAAGATACTTACTTCTTCTTTTTGTTTTTAATTTATGCTATGCACAGTCTCCAGAAGGCTACTACAGCACAACAGAAGGTCTTAGTGGTTACCAATTAAAAACTGCTTTAAAAATTATTATCGATGATATAAATGATGGTAATGGCCAACCATTTCATCAGGATCAAGGATATGGGAGTTTATACATTGCTTATGCTTCAGAAAATAGTGGTGATACCGATGACTATTTTGAAAACGATGGAAGCCTTTTAGATATGTACTCTGAAGTTACCGATGGTAGTGAAGCTTATAATTATGAGCATTTTCAGAATCAGTGTGGAAACTACAGTAATGAAGGGGATTGCTATAATCGCGAACATTTGGTACCACAGTCCACATTCAATAGCGCATCACCTATGAAAAATGATTATTTTCACGTGGTGCCTTCAGATGGTTATGTGAATGGCGCTAGAGGAAGCTATCCTTTCGGAGAAGTTAATAATCCTACTTATATTTCAAGTAATGGCTCCAAACGTGGACCAAATGTATTTCCTGGCTATTCGGGAACTGTGTTTGAACCTATAGATGAATTCAAAGGAGATATTGCTAGAGCTGTTCTTTATTTCGCCATCCGCTATGAAGATGAATTTAATAGCAGTTGGAAAACAAATGAAGTTCTCGCAAATAATCCACAAGACTTTTTTGTAAGCTGGTATATTGATCTCTTGTTATCGTGGCATAATAACGATCCAGTGAGTCAGAGAGAAATCGACAGAAATAATAATGGTTTTCAATTTCAAGGCAATAGAAATCCGTTAATAGATAACCCTGACTTTGCTACTAGAATTTGGGAAGATTTTACGGATAATGAACCCCCAAGCCAACCATCAAATTTACAAGCGGATGTAATAACTAACTCTAGCGCTAACCTTAGCTGGGGTCCTTCTCAAGACAATATAGGTGTAGATAAGTATATTATTGAACAAGACAACGTTATCATTGGACAGGTCTCGTCTTCAAACACTAGTTATAATGTAACTGGTCTTTCACCAGAAAGACTCTATAATTTTAGGGTTTATGCCATTGATAGAAGCGGTAATCTTTCTGAACCTAGTGAGAATTTAGAAGTTGTTACTTTAGCTAATTCTAATATCCTACTTTGGGAAGATTTTGAAAATTGCAATACTGTATCAAACAATTTGACGCCTATAAGCGAGCTAAGTAACCTCAATTGGGAATGTCAAACGAGTTATGGAAAAAACAATACTCAATCTTATCGGATGAATGCCTATGAAAATGGTCAACAAGTCCCTAGCAAAGATTGGTTAATTACTTCCGATAAAATAAACTTTGAAAACCATCAAGTAGAAAAAATCAGTTTTTGGGCGTCTGCAAGTTTTGGAAATACCAAACTCCAACTTTTGTACTCTTCATCTTATGACGGAAATGGAAATCCGTCAAATTTTAATTGGCAAGAAGTTCCAAATATTAACATCCCTCTTCATCCACAAGGCAATGATGATCTTTTTGTATACGAAGTAAATACAATTGATATTTCAGAAATTAGTGGAGAAGTTTACATTGCTTTCAAATATGATACAACAAACGGGGAAGATGCAACAAGATGGACAATTGATAATTTATTGATAGAAGGTGAACAACTTTTGTCAAATTATACTTTCAAAAACAGACTCGAAGTTCTTTTGTATCCTAACCCTTCAAAAAACTATAAGATTCAATTAGATTTTAATAAGAGTGGACTTAAAACTATAGAAATATATGATCTGTCTGGAAAAATTCTGTTAATGAGGAGAACACATCTAAAAAATTATGTCGAGAATTTAAGTCAGTTTCAAAGTGGAACTTATTTAGTAAGAATTAAACATGAAGGAAACTCTCTTGTAAGGCGATTAGTTTTAAAATAAAAAAGGCCAGTATAAAATACTGACCTTTTTGGATAATTTAATAAAAAGAAAAATTAGTTTTTCTTCATTGGATTATTTCCTGTTTGCTGCTTCATCATCATTGCCTGAAGTTTTTGTTGTAATTCTGGATTTTGTTGAACCAGAGCACCAATGGCTTGAAATTGCTCCATTGTTAATCCTTTCTCCTTAATCTTATTCTCCATTTCTTTCTGAGAAGCCTTTTGGATTTCCTGGATAACTACCATGGCAGCTCCTTGCTTTTCTATTTCCTCTTCAGTTGCTTCCACTTCCTTTTTAGGATCCATTTCTGCTTCATAAATTTCATTGAAGCGCTCTGGAGTTAAACCTTCTTTTTCTATAGCAACAATCATTTCTTGTTGTATTGCTTGATTGGACATTTGAACACTTTGGTAAGCTTCTGCAAACTTCTGTAATTGAGCGTCAGTTACTTCTCCTTCGGTTTGAGCTGTAGCGGCAAACAAAGTAAATAGGAATAAGCCGAATGTTGAAATTACTTTTTTCATGATTTTAATTTTAATTTCGTTTTTATGAACAACAATTATATGGAATTTAAATAGCTGTCAAAAAAATATGACAGGAATAATGACAGGTTTAACTTTCAAACTTCAAATTTTATTAAATTTTTATGGTTTTGGCTTCTTCCCAAAATTTATCCATTTCAGATAAAGTCATTTCAGATAAATCCAGGTTGAGCTCCTTAGCTTTCTTTTCTAAATACTGAAATCTGAAAATAAATTTTTTATTGGTTCGCTCTAAAGCAGTCTCAGGATCAATTTTCAAAAAACGAGCATAATTTATCATAGAAAACAAAACATCACCAAATTCACTTTCAATCTCATCATTCTTGTTCTGGTTGACTTCATCTTGAAGTTCAGCAAGTTCTTCCTTTACCTTTTCAAAAACTTGCTGTGGTTCTTCCCAATCGAAACCAACACCAGCCACTTTATCCTGAATTCTACTCGCTTTTATAAGCGCAGGAAGAGATTTTGGAACACCTTGCAATACACTTTTATTACCTTCTTTCAATTTTAGTTTTTCCCAATTTTCTTTGACTTGCTTTTCATCATTTGCTTCTACATTTCCATAAATATGTGGATGCCTGTCTACAAGCTTTTTGCATAGTGAATTAATCACATCAGCAATATCAAAATCATTGGTTTCACTTCCTATTTTAGAATAGAAGACAATATGCAGTAATACATCTCCTAGCTCTTTTTTTATCTCTTCTGAATCTTTTTCTAAGATCGCATCACCCAATTCGTAAACTTCTTCAACTGTAAGGTTTCTCAAAGAATCCATAGTTTGTTTGCGATCCCAAGGACATTTCTCTCTCAAGTCGTCCATTATATCCAGAAGTCTCTCAAAAGCATCGAGTTGTTTTTGCCTTGTGTACATTTTTTTTATTTAAAAGTAGGTATTTAAACCAAAAAACCCTCTAAAAAATCATTTAGAGGGTTTTGGAAACATTATTTGTTTAGTTTTCTTTTTCTTCTTTTTTCGTTTCTTCGTCCTCCTTTGGGTCTGAAAAATCGGTTATATTTTTAGAAATCAACAGATTATACCACTGTATAACTTTCTTAATATCAGAAGGATAAACTCTATCATCATCATATTCAGGTAGAATTTCACTAAAATAGTCTGTCAATTCATTTTTTGAAGATTTATGATCTATTGAGGGCTTACCCTCCTCTTTTTCATAGATTTTTTGGAAGACTTCTCTTAAAGGGATTTCTTCAGTGTATGTATAAATAGCAATTTCACTAAGTATACTTACGTTATTTCTCATGCTCACTGGTATTTTTTTGCCGTCAACTAATGACTCGGCTAAAAAACCACCCCTGGTTTGAGCTTTCAGTTCGTAAAGTCCTGGTTTCCCAGATATAGATAATACTTTGTCTAGTTTCATTTTTTATTTTTTTGCTGGCAAATATGCAATTTGTTTAAATTATAGATTGGCTTTAGCGATTTTTTTTAGCTAGAGGATATTTCATTTTATAACCTACATCAACTTTACCCTTAGTAATATTATTTAATTTACTCTTTATTAATCTCTTCTTTAGGTTTGAAATTCTATCAGTAAATAGGATACCCTCGATATGGTCATATTCATGCTGAACAACTCTAGCTGGGAGACCAAATAAAGTTTCAGTCTGCTGGTTAAAATTTTCGTCTAAATATTCTATTTTGATTTCAGGCTTTCTAAAAATGTCTTCATGAACATCTGGAATACTAAGACAACCTTCGTTGAAGTCCCATTCTACACCATCTTCCTCAATTATTCTAGGATTGATGAAAACACGCTTGAAGGATTCCAATTCTTTTACCTCTTCTTCACTTAGAGATTCATCTTGAGAAAATGGTTTTGCATCTATGACAAATAGCCGGATCGATAATCCAATTTGAGGAGCTGCTAGTCCTACTCCACTCGCATTGTACATAGTTTCAAACATATCCTCTATAAGCCCCTCTAACTTAGGGTAATCTTTAGAAATCTCTGAAGCTTTCTTTTTTAAAACTGGAGAACCATAAGCTACAATTGGTAATATCATAATCTCAAATTTAAGTGAGAGGGCATGAACCCTTTTAATTTAAAAGTGCAAAAATACAGGTTTTATTTCTTTTGATATTAACAATTAGGAACTTTAAAGTTCTAATACTTACTGTAAGTAATTCTGAAGCAGAATTGTCGCACTTATTTCATCGACTAAACCTTTATTTTGTCTCTGCTTTTTCTTCAATCCAGAATCTATCATGGTCTGAAAAGCCATTTTTGAAGTAAAACGTTCATCCATTCTCACAATCTTAAGATCTGGAAATAGTTTTTGTACATCTTCAATAAAAAATAATATGTTTTTCTCCAATTGCATTGGCTTCCCATCAGTAAATTTTGGTTCCCCCACTACAAGTGTATCGATAAATTCATTTGGTATAAGAGCTTTCAATTCTTCCATTAAGTTTCTAGAATCAACCGTTTTTAAACCAGAAGCTATCATTTTCATTTCATCAGAAATAGCTAATCCAGTTCGCTTAATTCCAAAATCTAAGGCTAAAACTTTAGTTTTCATAAACTTATTTATACAGCAAATATAAGGCACAAGTCCTTATTTTGTATTTAAGCATAAACCTTATCTTCGCAAAAAAATTAATAATGGAAGATCTAAAGAAAAAAATATTAGAAGCCTGGGATAACAGAGATTTACTACATGAAAAGGAAACTACAGATGCCATTAGAACTGTAATTGATAAACTTGATAGTGGAGAATTGCGTTGTGCAGAACCTACAAAAGACGGTTGGCAAGTCAATGAATGGGTTAAAAAAGGAGTTGTTCTTTATTTCCCTATCCAAAAAATGGAAACTCTAGAGGCTGGAATATTTGAATACCACGATAAAATGCCCTTGAAAAAAGGCTATAAAGAAAAAGGAATCCGTGTGGTTCCAAACGCAGTAGCTAGACACGGCGCATACATTTCAAGCGGTGTTATCATGATGCCAAGTTACGTAAACATTGGAGCCTACGTAGATGAAGGAACAATGGTAGACACCTGGGCTACCGTAGGTAGCTGTGCTCAAATAGGCAAAAACGTTCATTTATCTGGAGGTGTTGGCATTGGCGGTGTTTTAGAACCACTTCAGGCAGCTCCAGTAATAATAGAAGATAATGCCTTTTTAGGCTCGAGAAGTATCGTTGTCGAAGGTGTAAGAGTGGAAAAAGAGGCAGTGCTTGGTGCAAACGTAGTTTTAACGGCTTCAACCAAAATTATTGACGTAACAGGACCTGAACCAGTGGAAATGAAAGGTGTTGTTCCTGCCAGATCTGTGGTGATTCCTGGCAGTTATACCAAAAAGTTTCCAGCTGGAGAATTTAATGTCCCATGTGCTTTAATTATTGGAAAAAGAAAAGAGAGCACCAACAAGAAAACCTCTTTGAATGATGCGTTAAGGACTTATGATGTAGCAGTATAATTAATAGATCAAAATAATTTTATCTAAATGAAGATATTGGTAATTCAGCAAAAAATGATTGGAGACGTTCTCGTCTCCAGTCTTATTTGTGAAAATTTGAAATTGAATTACCCAAATGCTGAAATTCATTATTTGGTCAACAGATTTACAATACCTGTTATTGAAAACAATCCTTATATAAATAAAGTTGTTGTTTTTGAGGATGAATATAGATCCAGTAAGTTTGCTTTTTACAAATTCCTAAAGAACATCAGAAGAGCTAAATATAATATAGTTATAGATGCTTACGGTAAGTTAGAAAGCAACTTGATAAGTCTTTTCTCTGGTGCAAAAACCAAAGTAAGCTGGAAAAAGAAATACACAAAATTTATTTATTCTCATACTATCGATATCTCCAAAACACCTCAGACTAGATCTGGATTAGCTATCGATAATAGATTAAAATTATTATCCCCACTAAATCTAAAGTCTGTATTAAGGAGTAAGCCGAAGATTTATCTTTCAGAGAGTGAAATTGAAAGAGCAAAATCTAAACTAGAAAAATTCAACTTAGATTTATCCAGGCCACTTTATATGATAAGTGTTTTAGGAAGCGACATTCTTAAAACTTACCCGTCTGAATTTATGGTTCAAATTTTAGATCATATTGTTGATTATAGCAATGCACAACTTATTTTCAATTATATCCCTTACCAAAAACAAGAGGTTTTAAAAATATATAATCTCTGTCAGGATAAAACAAAAGAAAACATCTACTTAGGAATATCAGGAGATAGTATAAGAGAATTTATTAGTATTACATCGCATTGTGATGCTTTAATCGGAAATGAGGGAGGCGCCGTTAATATGGCTAAAGCTATAGATATACCCACATTTACGATTTTCTCTCCATGGATTGACAAGGAAACTTGGAGTTCTTTTGAAGATGGAAAAAAGAACGTTTCCATACATTTGGATGAAATAATACCGAGTTATTTTGAAGTAAAAAGATACAAAGACCTGAAACCAAAAAGTTTAGAATTATATAAGAAACTAGAACCGAAATTTGTGATCCATAAGCTTAATAGCTTCATAGATCACATTAATGATTAGAAAATTTACATGTTGGAAAATTTGAACGTAAAGCAGTCTTATATATTTGATTTAATAATTTCATAACAACTATTTCTATTATGCCCAAAATATCGGCACTTTTAATAACTTTAAATGAGGAAGATAACATCGCATCTGTAATTGAAAATTTACATTTTGCGGACGAAATTGTAATAGTTGATTCATTTTCAAAAGATAGAACAATTGAGATAGCTAAAAACTACCCTAATGTCAAAATATATCAGCACCAGTTTGAAGATTTTACTAAACAAAGGAATTATGCTCTAAGTAAAGCAAAATTTGAGTGGGTTCTTTTCCTAGACGCAGATGAAAGAGTAACCAAAAAGTTAAAAAAAGAGATTCTTGAAACAGTAAATTCAAAAAATCCTGCGGATGCCTATTTTTTCTACAGAAAATTCATGTTTAAGGACAAACCACTTCATTTTAGTGGTTGGCAAACCGACAAAAACATTCGATTATTCAAAAAGAGCAAAGCGAAATATACAGAAGAGAGATTAGTTCACGAAGTTTTGTGTGTCAATGGTTCTCAAGGAAAACTCAAAAATAAGTTGATTCATTATTCATATCAAAATTATCATTCTTACAAAAGAAAGATGCTGAGTTATGCTAAACTTAAGGCTAAAGAGTTGTATAATAAAAAAGTCGAACCAAATCCATATCATTATTATGTGAAACCACTTTATAAATTTATTCATGGTTATATAATAAGATTGGGGTTTTTAGACGGCAGAAAAGGATTAACTATATGTTACCTAAACGCTTTAAGTGTTTATAAACGTTATCCATTTCTGGATGAAATGATAAAAAATTCAAAAAAAGGATTTTAGTAGTTTCTTCCGTTTTTGTTTTTTGTGAAATTTTCTCTGGAATTCTTGTGTAAATTCCCACATTAATTCGAATACCTCTTTTTTTGGTTTCTGAATGAGTTGGGAATATTCATCACTCATCACTTCTACCATCCTTTTTTGCGGGGTTAACCTTCTGAAATTAAACATTCGTTCTCTAAAATCTAACTGCTTAAATCTCATTCTATTCAGATCGACTAATGCAAAATTATAAGTTTTATCGTTCAGATAGATTAAAGTATTTCCAGGAGAATGATCTAGAAATTCGACCCCTTTTTCATGGAGCTCATATGTAAATCTTGTAAAAGCTCTTAAAATTTGCTCATGATTGGGATAGTTAAGATTATGTACTAATTCTCTATACGTTAAGTCTGGCAAATCATGCTTACTGATATAAAAGGATTTACCAAAGCCTATACCTTTCTTAAATTCAAAATAAGCAACTGGATCTGGTGTACCTATACCTTTGTCTTTTAAAATAGTAGCGTATTCAAAAGAACGTTTAGCTTTAGATTTTCTAAAGTATTGATAAGCGATTTGATTGATAAAGTTAGGCTCTTTAAAAGATTTTATATTTAAAGTAATACCTTCAAATTCAATAGTTTTGATCACATTTCTATCTCCACTTCCAAAGATTTGACCATTACTATCAAAATTTTTAATAATATCTGATAATTCCTTTTTATAATTTAAAAAATCTGAACTGAATTTTGAAGTCATAATAATATTTAAATTACAAATCTAAACTTCTTTTCAAATTAAATATTTTCTAATGCCATTGAATATTATTTTAATTTTGTTGATATTTCAATTTATGAATAGGACTGAAATTTACATTTTACATAAAAATGGAGCTGATAGCCATTATATTGGTTTACAATCTTTATTGGATTCGAAAAGCATACAATTAAAATATCGAGAGTTTTCAATAGCAAGTCAAGCTTTTAAATCAATATTGAAATTGGATTTTAACACCTTTAAGAAACAATTGATTAATCTTTTTTTTCTCTCTAGTTTGTTATTTACAAAAAATAAAAAAATTGTATTTGGAATAGCGCCTTTCGATCATAAATTAAGTTTTCTCCTGAAATTTTTGAAAAATCATAAAATCTACTATCATACTTCCTGGTCTTGTTGGGACAAAAGTTTTCATCCTAAAACTAAAAAACTTAATCAGGATGTTTTTGATGATTGGAAATATTTGTTAGAAACTTTGGCAATAGAAATTTATACTGTTACGAAAGTTTCAAAAGAAAGTTTACTTAAAAATTATGATCTAAATAAAAATAAAGTACATATAGTAAATCATTCTGTAGATCATGAATTTAGACCTACAATAGACATTAAAAAAATAAATAAAAGCTTTATTTATGTCGGTAGATTATTAGAGGAAAAAGGAATTTATGAGTTACTAAAAGTATTTTCTCAAAATAAAAAATTCAAGCTATCTATTGTAGGTAAAGGTAAATTAAAGAACCTTGTTGAAAAATTTGCCGATTCCTGTCCAAACATTACTTATCATAATTATATTTCAAAAAGGAATGACCTCTCTAAACTTTTAAGCTCACACGAATTCATAATATTAAACTCAAAAAGAAATAACAAGTGGGAAGAGCTCTTTGGCATGAGTCTAATTGAAGGCATGGCCCATGGATTAATCCCAGTTGCCCCAATGCATCCAGGCCCTAAAGAAATTATCGATACTAAAACCGGATATCTTTTTAAAGAAGGAAATTTAGAAAATTGTTTACATAAAATTGATTTGGAATATCCCGAATGCAAAGTAAAATCTAAATTTTCTAGATTAAAAGTCAATTCATACAAGCCAGAAATAATTGCTTCTTTGTGGGAACCAATTTTAAAATAAATTTCTTTGATCTTTTAAAAATCAAAGAAATTCAAGCTACTATATTAATTCGTAGTGACAAACACTTTTGTTGACTACCTTTGCATATCATTAAATATGAATAAAAAGTAATTGGCTGCAAAATCAAAAAAGATCTCAATCGTTATCCCTATCTACAAGGATACATTAAATCATAATGAAGTTATGGTTATCAAAAATCTTTTAGAGTTATATGGAGCTAAAAAATTATGCATTGCGTGTCCTAAATCAATTAAGTTATCTTCTGAAGTAACCATAGATATTAAAAAAGAAGAGTTTAATGATTCTTACTTTAAGAGTATCGAAAGTTACAATAAACTCATGCTCAGTGAAGAATTTTATGAAAGGTTCTCTGGTTTTAAATTTATACTTATCCACCAGTTGGACGCATATTTATTTAAGGACGAATTAGATTTCTGGTGTGATCAGGATTACGATTACATTGGAGCTCCTTGGTTGAGGGATGAACGTTTTTTAGTGAAAATTTTTAGATCCAAAAAAGTTAAAAAGAGAGGCCCCATATTTAATAAAGTTGGGAACGGTGGTTTATCTTTAAGAAAAATCGATACATTTTTAAAATTCACAAGAAAACATAGACAACTTATAGAAAATTATAAAAGTCATTCATTGTACGGTATTGAAGATGTATTTTGGTCTATAATTGCTCCTAAGTTTGAAAAATTTTCTATCCCCAATTATGAAATTGCTGCAAAATTCTCATTAGACAGAAAACCTGCTCTGGGCATGAAACTCAATAATAATAAATTGCCTTTCGGATGCCATGGCTTTGAGAAAGATAAAACTAAAAAGTTCTGGAAAAAATTTATTAAAGAAATAAAATAATTCTTTTCGATAATTATCTGTATCAGAACAAAAACTATTTCAGAAATTTCAATTAAAAACACACTATGGATTATCAAGATAAAAAAGATATATACTATAAAAAAGAGAGACCTGAAATGTTAGAGTTTTTTCCTAAAAATGCAAAAACAGTTTTAGAAGTAGGTTGTGGACAGGGTACTTTTGTTAAACAAATCAAGGACTTGTATCAAACGGAAACTTGGGGAATTGAATACATGGAGTCTCATGCCAAAGAAGCTCAAAAAGTACTGGACAAGGTGTTTATAGGTCAATGTGAAAAATTTATTGATGATTTACCAGACAATTACTTTGATGTAATTTACTTCAATGATGTCTTAGAACATCTTTTTGACCCATATATGGTTCTCGAAAAAATGAAACAAAAACTTACCGAAAAGGGTAAAATAATAAGCTCTTTGCCTAATATAAGATATCACAGTGCTTTAAAAATGCTTATCTTAAAAAAAGACTGGAAATATGAAGATAGTGGTGTATTGGACCATACTCACATTAGGTTTTTTACCAAAAAAAGTATTGAAAGAATGTACAAAAACTTAGGGTTTAAAATTATAACACATAAGGGAATCAATAAAACGAGGTCCCTGAAACCCTATATTTATAATTTATTATTATTTTTTACAGCTTCAGATATCTTTTATGTCCAATTTGCCACAGTTGTTGAAAAATAATTTAAGAAAATATATGAAAGATCAAAAAGAGACCATACAGGAGTGCATACAAACCCTTAAAAGAGGAGGACTTATCCTCTATCCTACCGACACCGTTTGGGGAATTGGATGCGATGCAACCAATGCAGAAGCAATCGATAAAATTTACGAGTTAAAACAAAGGTCCAACGACAAGTCTTTAATTTGCCTGGTATCTGACTTCAAAATGCTGAATCAATATGTGGAAGAAATTCCAGAAGTAGCCTACGATATTCTTAAGTATGCAGACAAACCCACCACTATTATTTATCAAAACCCCATACGAGTAGCTACCAATCTCATAGCTGATGATGACACCCTAGCTATTAGGGTTGTCAACGATATTTTTGCTAAAGAACTCGTCAGGAAATACAAAAAACCAATTGTTTCTACTTCAGCCAACATTAGCGGACAAAAAACACCTGCCAACTTCTTCGAAATTTCAGAGGAGATTTTAAAAGGCGTAGACTATGTTGTAAATTTGCACCAATCTAATAAAAATAAAAACCCTTCCACAATTATCAAGCTAGACCTTGATGGAAAGGTTGAAGTGATTCGCAAATAAAATGTCAGAAACTTATTACCAAGAAGCTTTACAACATAAAATATTTGATTTTCTTTCTGAGGCTGCCGATGAACTCAATATAGATGCTTACGTCATCGGTGGTTTCGTAAGGGATTTCTTTTTAAAGCGCGGCAAAGCTAAAGATATTGACATTGTTGCAGTTGGCGACGGAATTGAACTGGCTAAAAAAGTTTCAGAAAAATTACCTGGAAAACCTGCAGTAAAAGTTTTTAAAACCTATGGCACAGCCATGCTGAAAGTTTTTGATCTTGAAGTTGAATTTGTTGGTGCCAGAAAAGAATCTTATTCTGAAGACAGTCGAAATCCAGAAGTAGAACATGGAACTCTAGAAGACGACCAGAACCGGAGAGATTTCACTATCAATGCGCTTGCGCTTCAGTTGAACAAAGCCCATTTTGGAAAACTTTTAGATCCATTTGAGGGCTTACAAGATTTAAAAACTCAGCTCATCAAAACCCCTTTAGATCCAGAAATTACTTTTTCAGATGATCCTTTAAGAATGCTAAGAGCTATAAGGTTTTCTTCTCAACTCAATTTTGTGATTGAACCTAAATCACTTAAGGCTATTCAAGACAATGCTTCAAGGATTGATATTGTAAGCAAAGAGCGCATCGTCACCGAACTGCATAAAATCTTAGAATCCGAAAAACCTTCTGTAGGATTAAGATCGCTTCATGATACTGAATTACTCAAACGCTTACTTCCAGAGCTTACCAACCTTGAAGGCATAGATGAAATCGAAGGGCAAAAACACAAAGATAATTTCTGGCATACATTGGAAGTGGTAGACAATATTTCCAAAGAAACAGACGATGTTTGGTTGCGCTGGGCGGCTTTATTGCATGATATTGGCAAAGCCCCGACCAAGCGTTTTCATAAAAAAATAGGCTGGACTTTTCATGGTCATGAATTCAAAGGGTCTAAAATGGTGTACCAAATTTTTAAAAGGTTGAAAATGCCATTGAATGATAAAATGAAATTTGTTCAAAAACTTGTTTTACTGAGCTCTAGACCTATTGCTATCGTGGATGAAGACGTCACAGATTCTGCAGTGAGAAGACTTGTGCATGATGCTGGCGAACACCTGGAAGACTTAATGACACTTTGTGAAGCGGATATTACCACTAAGAATCCTAAACGCTACAAGAAATATCACAACAATTTCAAACTCGTGAGAGATAGAATTCAAGAAGTTGAGGAGCGCGATAAAGTGAGAAATTTTCAGCCGCCTGTTTCTGGTACTGAAATTATGAAAACATTCAATATCGAACCTTGTCAAGCTGTAGGTGAAATCAAGGCAAAAATCAAAGAAGCCATTTTAGATGGAGTTATTCCAAATGAATATGATGCCGCTTTTGAGTTTATGCTAAAAGAGGGTGAGGTCTATGGATTTAAACAACAAGCTTAATTTTCCTCAAAAACCTCCCAAAATAGACTTGTAAAATTGGTAATTAATGGGTCAACTGCCGCATAAAAATTATCTTTGAAAAAAACTATAAAACGTGTTTAGAAAATCGATAAAGGCTTCTATCATAATTATCTATCTGGTCATAATAGCTGGAGCTGTGGTAAGAATGACAGGAAGCGGAATGGGCTGTCCAGACTGGCCAAAATGTTTTGGGTATTATATACCCCCGACTGAAGAACGCCAATTGGAATGGGAACCAAATCATGACTATTTTAAAGGCCAGGTCATCATTGTAGATAAGTCACTAAAAGTAGCTAAAGAAGCTTTTACTTCATCTGAAGATTTTGAACAAACACATTGGGATAACTATGAGAAACATGACTATGCTGAATTCAATGCATCTCATACCTGGATAGAGTATATCAACAGACTTTTAGGGGCCTTGTCAGGAATAGCCATACTTATTATGACCATAAGTTCCTTTGCACAATGGAAAAAAGATAAGAGGCTAACTCTCTTTTCAATATTAGCACTTATTTTACTCCTTTTCCAAGCTTGGCTGGGAGCAACCGTAGTCTATTCCCTTTTATCGCCTGTAAGAATTACTATTCATATGCTTGTTGCACTTTTACTTGTAGCACTTCTCATTTATATTTTAAAGTTATCATCAAATGAAGACTCATCTTTAAAAAGTACGTTTACTTTTAGAAATCTTCTCGTATTTGCCGTTATACTTAGTCTAATCCAAGTAGCTATGGGAACTCAAGTTAGGCAGTTTGTAGATGAACAAGTCGATTTGGTTGGTTATTCAAATAAAAGTGAATGGCTGGAAAATCCAACATTGGTATTTTATGCACACAGATCATTTTCAATTTTAGTACTACTGATCAATCTTGGAATCTGGTGGTTAAATAAAACGAGAAATCTCGGTTTCAAACTCACCAATTGGATGATGATCATTTTAATTATTGAAATCTTAACTGGAATTGCTATGTTTTACTTAGATTTTCCTTTCCTTACACAACCTTTACATTTAGTTTTTGCAGCTTTGTTATTCGGAATACAATTTTATATTTTGATGCAAAGTTTTGAAGCTAAACTAATTACAAAAACACTTAAGTGATGATTTACAAATATAGAATCGTTTTAGATGTACTGGACGATGTCATAAGAGATATTGAAATAAGAGACACTTCCACTCTGGAAGATCTTCACAATTCTATTGCTCAGGCCTTTGGTTTCGATGGTACCGAAATGGCCTCATTTTACAAGAGTGATGAAGAGTGGAACCAAGGTGAAGAGTATTTACTCTTTGATATGAGTGACGGAAAAGGCAATGTGAATATGATGAATGAAACCTCACTGGATTCGGTATTTTCTAGAAAAGACACCAAAATGATCTACGTATATGATTTTTTCAATATGTGGACATTTTACGTCGAACTGGCGGATATTACCGAACCCGAAGATGGTCAGGATTATCCAAACCTCATGTTTGCTCAGGGCCAGTTACCAGAATCTCCTCCCGAAAAGCAATTCGAAGCTGAAAAATTAGATGATTTTGATGATGATACTGACGACGATATAGAATTCGAAAATTTAGATGACTTCGATTTTGATGAAAATTGGAATTAAAACCAACTTATCCATAGATTAATTAATAGTGTTATATGATCAACTTATTTAGTGCTCAGATTGAGAGCATGTCCATACATCGTGTAGGTAATAAAAGCCGAAATGAGTCTCTATTTATTTCAGAAGAACCACACGAACTTTCAGATGAATTAAAACCTCTCATCAAAGAATATTTCTTAAAGTCATTTAGAGATAAAGAGGAAAACTACTATCACTTTGTTCACGATACAGATTTAGAATTTCATGAGCTTTATAATTTAACAACTGATATTTTCAATAATCCCTTGGAAAGTCATTCGATTTCCAAGAAAATAACTCGACTTCTGTTTGAAGAATCTAAGCATCAGCATATTAAAGGTGGTGAAGTTTATGTGGTGTATTTTGAAAATATGCTCATCGACAATGAAAAAGTATCAGCCGTTGGAATTTTTAAATCTGAGCTGAAACACGATTTCCTTCAGTTTGAAGAAAAGCAAAATAATTTGGATGTCATACTCCAACAAGGCGTTTATTTGAATAAATTAGATAAAGGCGCTTTAATTTTCAATACTGAAAAAGAAAACGGTTACAAGATTCTTTCAGTAGATTCCAATAAATACGATACCAAATATTGGCTTGAGCAGTTTCTTCAGGTGGACTTTTTTGAAGATGAAAATTTTTATACCAAGAAGTACCTAAAATTCTGTGAGAATTTCGCTAAAGATGTTGTTTTGCCTGCTGAAGACAAACAACAAGAAGTGCTTTTTATGAATAAAGCCATGAACCACTTTGCCTCTAATGATAATTTTAATGAACAGAATTTTCTAAAAGATGTGATTGATAATCCGGCTTTAGAACCTGAATTTCAAAATTATAAAACAGAGAAAGCTCCTAAATATAAAGTTGAAGACCTTTCGGATTTTCCCATATCCAATACGGCAGTCACTGCCGCTAGAAAGAAAATAAAAAGTGTGATCAATCTAGATACCAATGTACAGATCAAGTTGGATTTTGTAAGTGGTGACAGCGCTGAAAAATTTATAGAAAAAGGCTGGGATGAAGATCGCCAGATGTTCTATTACCTCGTTTACTTCAACAAAGAAGAAAAAAGCTAAAATCAAAAATAATTTATGTCAGAAATAAACCCATTATTACAAAAGTTTGATCACCCACCATTTTCAAAGATAAAAACTGAGCATTTTAAACCTGCTTTTGAAAAAAGTCTGAAAGAAGCAAGAAATGAAATTGATGCCATTATCAACAATTCTGAAGAACCTTCTTTTAAAAATACAATTGAGACCTTAGAATTTTCAGGGGATCAGTTGGGAAGAGTTGCGAGCATCTTTTTTAATCTGAATTCAGCTGAAACGAATCCAGAAATTCAAAAATTAGCTCAGGAAATTTCACCTTTGTTAAGTGAATTTAATAATGATTTACTTCTGAATAAAGGTTTATTTGATAAGATTAAACAGGTTTATGAAGATAAGTCAAATCATGATTTTACTGAAGAACAGATCATGTTACTTGATAAGATTTATAAAAATTTCACCAGGAACGGAGCTAATTTAGACGAGAAAAAACAAGAGCGATTAAGAGAAATCGATAAGTTATTATCCCTTACCTCCTTAAAGTTTGGAGAAAATGTATTGGCTGAAACCAATAACTTTCAATTACATATTTCTGATGAAATTGAATTAGATGGAATTCCAGATTCTGTGAAAGAATCTGCCAGGGACACCGCTAAAGATAAAGGCAAAGATGGATATATTTTGACTTTAGATTATCCCACTTACATTCCTGTAATGAAATTTGCTAAGAACAGAAAATTGAGAAACCAGATGTTTTTAGGTTTTGGTTCAAAAGCTTTTAAAGATAACGAATTCAATAACGAAGAAAACGTCTTAGAAATCGTAAGGTTAAGGTTAGAAAGAGCAAATCTTCTTGGATTTAACTCTCATGCTGATTTTGTTCTTCAGGAACGAATGGCTAAACGTATAGATAATGTAGAATCTTTTCTTGATGATATTCTAGAAAAAGCTCTGCCTGCTGCTGAAAAAGAGATGGAAGAGCTAAAAGCCTTTGCTCAGGAAAGTGATGGCATTAAAGACCTTCAGAAATGGGATAAAGCCTTTTATACTGAAAAGCTAAAGCAAAAAAAGTTTGATTTGGACGAAGAGGATCTAAAACCTTATTTCGAGTTGAATCAGGTCATCAAAGGTATGTTTGAAATCACTTCAAAATTGTTCAATCTTAGATTTGAAAAAGTGGAAACTCTAGAGGTGTACCATAAAGATGTAGTGACTTATAAAGTGTATGAAAGTGATAAATATCTTGCCACTTTATATGCAGATTTTCACCCTAGACCGGGCAAAAGAGATGGCGCCTGGATGACAACCTATAAAGATCAGTCTAATTATGAAGGTGTGGAAGAAAGGCCACAGGTTTCGATAGTCTGCAATTTCACTAAACCTACGAAAGAAAAACCATCACTTTTGACGTTTAATGAGGTTACGACTCTGTTCCATGAATTTGGTCATGCACTGCATGCCATGAATGCGAATACAACCTATCCATCCCTTTCAGGAGCTTCTGTTTACTGGGATTTTGTAGAATTACCTAGTCAATTAATGGAAAATTGGTGTTATGAAAAAGAAGCTTTAGAACTTTTTGCAAAACACTATGAAACGAATGAGGTCTTACCAATTGAGTATATTGAAAAAATAAAAGCATCGTCTAACTTTATGGAGGGCTTACAAACCACCAGACAAGTTAGCTTTGGGAAATTGGACATGGCATGGCATGCGCTGACGGGTACTGAAGGAATTGACAATGTAAAAGCACATGAAGATAAAGCCTTTAAATCGACTGAACTTTTACCAGAAGTGTATAATAATTGCATGAGTACTGCTTTTGGTCACATCTTTCAAGGCGGATACAGTTCTGGATATTATTCTTACAAATGGGCGGAAGTATTGGATGCTGACGCCTTTGAGTTTTTTAAAGAAGAAGGGATTTTTAATGAAGCTGTAGCTAAAAAGTACAAAGAGAATATTCTTCAAAAGGGAGGAACAGTAGAACCCACAAAACTTTATAAAGAGTTTAGAGGTAAAGAACCTGGCCCTAAAGCACTGCTAAAACGAGCTGGCTTAGTATCTTCTTAATTAACGAGAAAATTGCTATATGAATCTGCATAATTAAATTTGTGCAGATTTTTTTATGCTTTGGTTTAAAACTAAAATTCTTGTAAATAAAAAAACCCTTAATTACGTTATGTAATTAAGGGTTTTAATATAAGGAAGGCGGCGACCTACTCTTCCACGGTATGTAG